>JAZKIR010000160.1:0-19455 GCA_040384785.1 Pseudomonadota bacterium | reverse complement strand
CATCAAAGTCTGAAAGTTTGACAAAACGGTGGCGTCCATATACGCCCCAAGGTGATATGCGGCCCCCTCGGGGGGCAGAGAGCCACACGCAGTGGGTGATCGTGGGGGCGACATCACACCTGCCCGAACCGCACGGTAAAACATGTGCCCGGCGGCGACTGCCCCGGCCGGCCATCTTCTATGCTGACACTGGCGTGGTGTTGGCGGGCAATTTCCAGCACGATGGGGAGTCCCAACCCTGAGCCATCGGCTTCGGTTCCCAGCACCCGGTAGAAGGGCTGGAACACCAGTTCACGCTCGGCCAGCGGTATGCCGGGACCCGAGTCCTCCACCTGCAGCACCAGCACTTTGCTGAACGGGTCTTTCAGGATGCGGGCCGTGAT
Organism: Pseudomonadota bacterium; assembly: GCA_040384785.1. Lineage (GTDB taxonomy): Bacteria > Pseudomonadota > Gammaproteobacteria > Burkholderiales > Burkholderiaceae_C > Allorhodoferax. The sequence goes on along the minus strand of JAZKIR010000160.1, from coordinate 19,072 downwards.
CACACCGGGTCGGTCGGCATTAGAGGGGGTGTAGTTGATGGCGTTGTCCATCAGGTTGCGCACCATTTCCTTGAGCAGCGTGGGGTTGCCCAAAATCGTTACGTCGGCGTCGCCGGGCTCTGCCCCCTCATACCCTACATCCACGTGTTTATCCATTGCCCGTGGTACGCAGTCGCGGATCACTTCGGTGGTGAGGCGTACCAGGTTGCAGGGCTGTTGGCTCATGGCCGTGCCGCTACTCTCGGCACGCGCCAGCGCCAATAACTGGTTGACGGTGTGCGTGGCGCGTATGCTGGAGCGGCCAATCTGGCGCAGTGACTGTTTCAGGTCCTCGGCATTGGCGCCTTCGCGTTGGGCGAGGTCGGCCTGCATGCGCAAACCAGCCAACGGGGTTTTGAGTTGGTGGGCGGCATCGGCCAGGAAGCGCTTCTGGGTGGCAATAGAGTCCTTGAGACGCATCAACAAGTCATTGACGGACGACACCAAAGGGGCCACTTCCAGGGGTACAGCCTCGGCATCCAGCGGGCTCAGGTCGTCCGGGCTGCGGGCGCGGATGCGCTCTTCCAGATGGTTCAGCGGCTTGATGGCCTGCACCAAGGCCAGCCACACCAGCAGCACCGCCAGCGGCAAGATCACAAATTGCGGCAGCATCACGCCTTTGACAATTTCGGTGGCCAGCACCGAGCGTTTGTCCATGGTCTCGGCTACCTGTACCAACGCGGGCTTGCTGTTGGGCAAATCCAACTTGACCCAGGTATAGGCGACCTTGACGCCGGCACCGCGGAATTCATCGTCGCGCATGCGCACCTCGCCCGGAACGGGTTTCTCATCTTCGGGCGGCAGGGGCAGGCTTTTTTCGCCGCTCAGGTACTCACCGGCCGTGCCCAGTACCTGGTAGTAGACGGTGTCACTGTCGTCGGCACGCAGCAGTTCGCGCGCGGGTAAAGGCAGTACAAATTGCGCCTTGTTGTGGTGGATGGTGACCAACTGCGCCAGCGCCCCCACGTTGTATTCCAGCGCTCGGTCAAATGGCTTGCCCGCAATGCCTTGCGCCACCAGCCAGGTCAGCACTAAGCTGACGGGCCATAGCAGCAGCAGCGGCGTCAGCATCCAGTCCAGGATCTCGCCAAACAGGCTGCGCTGCTCGCGCTGGAAGATCTTCACGCAGCTGGCCTTGGATGGGAGCGCATATGGAAAAATAGGCCGCTAGCCCTCGCAAAATATGCGTGAACAGCTCCTAATATCATAGCATTCGATTCAGGGTGCAATCTTTTCAAGGCAGTAGCCCAGGCCGCGGACTGTCGCAATCCGGATTGGACCTTTCTCAATTTTTTTGCGCAAGCGGTGGATGTAGACCTCAATCGCGTTGTTGCTGACCTCTTCACCCCACTCGCACAGGCGCTCCACCAGTTGGTCTTTGCTGACCAGACGCCCGGCGCGCTGCAACAACACTTCGAGCAACCCCAGTTCTCGGGCCGACAGCTCCACCATCTTGCCGTCTATGGTGGCCACACGCCCGGCCTGGTCGTAGGTCAGTGGGCCGTGTTTGATGGTGCTGCTGGTAGCACCGGCACCGCGCCGCACCAGGGCGCGTACCCGCGCTTCGAGTTCTTGCAGGCTGAAAGGCTTGGCCATGTAGTCGTCGGCGCCATAGTCCAGGCCCTTGACACGTTCGTCCACCGCATCGGCCGCGGTCAGGATCAGCACCGGCAAAGAGGAGCCGCGTCCGCGCAGCTTTTTGAGCACCTCCAGACCGTGCATCTTGGGCAATCCCAGGTCCAGTATCAAGAGGTCAAATTCCGTGTTGGTCATCAGCGCAGCGTCTGCTTCCGAGCCGCTGGCGACGTGGTCCACCGCTGCACCGGCGCCGCGCAGCGCCCGCAGCAATCCGTCGGCCAATACCTGGTCGTCTTCCGCGATCAATATTCGCATGTCTGCTCCTCGTTGTAATTGCCACAGGGTCTGTGCCGGACCGCTGTGCTCAATGTTTTTTGCATTCTAGGCCCGCACCCGAGAGCAACCCGTCGCCGGGCCCGTCCAAGGCGGGGTAAGCTCCCCTTGGGGCTGAAGGCTGCGGCTCCAAAGCCACCTGCGTGGCTTTGGACAGCCTGAAGAGCCCGTACCTCTGGCAGGGCCTGATCAGCGACCCGCAAAGCGGCGGAGCGTGGGGGCCACAATTTCCCGCCGGGCCGCCCCAAGGGAAATTAACCCCCTTGGGGGGCAGCGACCCGCAAAGCGGCGGAGCGTGGGGGCCACGTCTATTGACCGCTGTACGCTTCCAGCCCAATAGCCAGGACCGTGGCTACCTCTTCGCCTACAGCCTGGCGCAGCTCCAGCTCTGCCTGTGCCACGGCCTCTCGGTAGGCCTCCAGCCAAGCCAAGCCCGTGGCGGTAAAGCGCAATTGCCGTGCCCGTGCATCCAGCGGGTCTGGTACGCGGGTGACCATGCCCCAAGCCTCGCACTGGTCCACCAGAGTCCCCATAGCCTGTTTGCTCATGCCTGCGCTGCGGGCTAGGTCGGTCAGCCGTGAGCCATCCGTTGCCAAATGGCGCGTGATGTGGATGTGGGCTGCACCCACCTGCCCGCGCATGACCAGATTGGCCAAGCCCAATGGCATGCCGGGATCGTGGGCCATCAGCGCCAGTACGCGGGCGTCAAACCGCTCCAGGGCCAAGCGCAGCCAGTGGCCCATGTGGGCCTGACGCCAGCCGCCTGGGTCAGAAATGTTCCATTCCTTCATGGCCTATATAGTAATGCAAACTGACTAAAAAAGTAGTTTGTCAATTTCAACACTCGCCGTTAAACTACTGTTCAAGCATCCAGCCTGTAATTAATCCCAAATGCAGATGGTTGCGCCCCAACATTGATTTTTAAGGAGATTTCCCCATGGATGCACCCGTTAAGAACGTGAACAACACGAATGGCGCCAACGCTGAAAAAGCCAAGGCCCTGCAAGTGGCCCTGGCCCAGATCGAAAAACAATTCGGCAAGGGCACCATCATGCGTCTGGGCGAAGGCGAAGTCATTGAAGACATCCAGGTGGTGTCCACCGGCTCGCTGGGGCTGGACATTGCACTGGGCGTTGGCGGCCTGCCACGTGGCCGCGTTGTCGAAATCTACGGCCCGGAGTCCTCCGGCAAAACCACACTGACGCTGCAGGTGATTGCCGAAATGCAAAAACAGGGCGGCCAATGCGCCTTTGTGGATGCCGAGCATGCGCTGGACATCCAGTACGCGCAAAAGCTGGGCGTCAACCTGCAAGACCTGCTGATCAGCCAGCCCGACACCGGTGAACAGGCCCTGGAAATTGTGGACAGCCTGGTGCGTTCCGGCGCGGTCGACCTGATCGTCGTCGACTCGGTGGCGGCCTTGACGCCCAAGGCCGAGTTGGAAGGCGAAATGGGCGACTCTTTGCCCGGCCTGCAAGCACGTTTGATGAGCCAGGCGCTGCGCAAGCTGACCGCCCACATCAAGAAGACCAACTGCATGGTCATTTTCATCAATCAGATCCGTATGAAGATCGGCGTGATGTTTGGCAGCCCCGAGACCACCACCGGCGGCAACGCGCTGAAGTTTTACGCCTCGGTGCGTCTGGACATCCGCCGCACCGGCACCATCAAAAAGGGTGACGAGGCGATTGGCAACGAGACCAAGGTCAAGGTCGTCAAGAACAAGGTGGCGCCTCCGTTCAAGACGGCGGAGTTCGACATCCTGTTCGGCGAAGGCATCAGCCGCCACGGCGAAATCATCGACATGGGCGTGACGGCGAACATCCTGGAAAAATCCGGTGCCTGGTACGCCTACAAGGGTGAAAAGATCGGCCAGGGCCGTGACAATGCACGCGAGTTCCTGCGTGAGAACCCCACGCTGTCGGTGGAGATCGAAAACAAGGTGCGCGAATCACTGGGTATTCCGCTGTTGCCAGTAGCTGCGGCAGAACCCGAGGTCAAGACCAAGGCCTCCAGCAAAAAGGCCGAGCAGCCCTCGTAAAACGTGCGCGAGTAGCTATAAAAATAGTAGCGTTTTGTAGTTGCATCTGTTTTCACACTCTGCCATGGCCACTACTACCCCGCTGTCTCTCAAAGGCCGTGCGCTGCGCCTGCTCAGCGCACGGGAGTATTCCCGGGTCGAGTTGGAGCGCAGGCTGGCGCAGTTTGAGGAAGAGCCGGGAACCCTGGCCAAGGCACTCGATGAGTTGCAGGCCAAGGGTTTTATCAACGAGCAGCGCGTCGTAGAGTCCGTGCTGAACCGCCGCTCCGCCAAGCTGGGCACGGCACGCATACGCCAGGAGTTGCAAGGCAAGGGGCTGCCACCTGAAGCCGTGCTGGACGCCGTGGAGCAGCTGCGTGCCACCGAGGTGGAACGTGCGCGTGAAGTCTGGCGTAAGAAATTTGGCGAGCCTGCATTAGACGCCGCAGAACGCGGCAAGCAGATGCGTTTTCTGGCCAGCCGCGGTTTCGGCGGAGACGCGATCCGAAAAGTGGTGTCTGGTGGTGGCAACGAAGACTAGATGACTTCGTTCGCCCGCTGACGGCACGGGGTATGGATTTTGCTCCGTGTCCCCCGGGCTTCGCCCTCCTCCTTAACCTGCGCAAAACCCATACCCCGTACCGTCAGCTCGAGAGCGATGGTTCCCGATGGGAAGCCGAGAGACATTGAAGCGCCAAAACCCGGAGGGCCGGCAGGGCGGTGCGTTTTGCGCAGGTTAAGGAGGAGCGCCCAAAGGGCGCGGGGGACACGGAGCAAAACGTGCCGCCCTGCCGGACCGGAGCGCGGACCGGGGCGAGCAGACCTCTGTGCTTTAGAGCCCCAGCATCAGCTTGATGTTTTGCACGGCCGCACCCGAAGCACCCTTGCCCAGATTGTCCAAGCGGGCGACCAAAACGGCATGCGCAAAGCCGTCGGCCTTGGCATCATTGGCAAATACTCGCAATTCCATCTTGTTGGTATCGTTCAACGCAACGGCATCCAGCTTGTGGTCGGGAGTAGCGGCTTCAACGGAAACCCACTCGCTACCTTCGTAATGCTTTTGCAAAACGTCGTGCAAATCCTGTGCTGAAGGCCTGCCGGGCAAGGTGTCCAGATGCAGTGGCAACTGTACCAACATGCCCTGTTTGAAGTTACCAACCGACGGCACAAACAAGGGCCTGCGTGTCAGCCCGGTGTAGCGCATGATTTCGGGAATGTGTTTGTGCTTCAAACCCAGGCCATAGAGCTCCATGGGAGGTGCATTGCCTGCCTCATAGGCCTCGATCATGGTTCTGCCGCCACCGGAATAACCGCTGATGGAAGGCAGGCAGACAGGGAAATCTGCAGGCAACAAACCGGCATCCACCAGCGGGCGAATCAGTGCGATTGCTCCCGTGGCATAGCAACCAGGATTGGCCACGCGGCTGGATTGCACGACGGCCTCACGTTGTCCGGCGGCCAGTTCCGGGAAACCGTAGACCCAACCTGGTGCCGTGCGATGGGCTGTGGATGCGTCGACAACCTTTGGACCTTTTCCGCCGTTAGCCCTCGTCAAATCGACAATCAATGCTACTGATTCAATAGCAGCATCATCGTGTAGACACAACACGACCAAATCGGCCTGGGCCATCAGGGCCTGCTTGGCTACGGCATCTTTGCGCAGCGCAGGATCAATGCGCATGAGCTCGACGCTTGGCATGGTTTGCAGCCGTTCCCGAATCAGCAGGCCGGTGGTGCCAGCTTCGCCGTCAATAAAAATTCTCTTCATACAGTGTGCAGGTCAAACAGGCTCTTCAGAGGGAGCCGGATCAGGGCCAAGCATTGTGTGTAAGCTAGTCACAAGTTTGGTGCGTTGCAACATGATACATTTCGCAGTTGATGTGTCCAGTGCCATATTTGCAGCAGCAACTGTTGTAATTTGGTGAAAATTGTCCAGCTCCCAAAGAGACGTCATGAAAATTCACGAATACCAAGGCAAAGAAATTTTGCGCCAATTCGGTGTGCCGGTGCCTCGCGGCATCCCCGCCTTCACAGTACAAGAGGCGGTGGAAGCTGCCCAAAAGCTCGGAGGGCCTGTCTGGGTCGTCAAAGCACAAATCCACGCCGGTGGGCGTGGCAAGGGCGGTGGCGTCAAGGTGGCCAAGTCCATTGACGACGTGAAGCGCTTGGCCGGCGACATCCTGGGCATGCAGCTCAAGACGCACCAAACTGGCCCGGAAGGCCAAAAAGTCCGCCGCCTGTACATCGAAGACGGCGCCGACATCAACAAAGAATACTACGTGTCCATCGTGACCGACCGCGCCACGCAAAAGCTGGCGTTCATCGCCTCCAGCGAAGGCGGTATGGATATCGAGGAAGTGGCGCACGCCACGCCCGAAAAGATCATCACTGAGTTCATCGATCCGCTGACCGGTCTGGGCGCGGAACAGGCCAAGAAGATCGCTGATGCCATCGGCATGCCGTCCGACTCCACCGCCCAGGCTGTGGACATCTTCCAGAAGCTCTACAAGTGCTACATGGACACCGACGCGTCGCTGGTCGAAATCAACCCGCTGAACCGCGACAGCAAGGGTAATGTGATGGCGCTGGACGCCAAGTTCAACTTTGACTCCAACGCACTGTTCCGCCACCCCGAAGTCGTGGCCTACCGCGATCTGGACGAAGAAGACCCGGCCGAAGTGGAAGCTTCCAAATTCGACCTGGCCTACATCAGCCTGGACGGCAACATTGGCTGCCTGGTGAATGGCGCTGGTCTGGCCATGGCGACCATGGACACCATCAAGCTGTTCGGCGCAGAGCCGGCCAACTTCCTGGACGTGGGCGGCGGCGCCACACCCGAGAAGGTGACCGAGGCCTTCAAGATCATGTTGAAGAACCCCAAGGTCAAGGCCATTCTGGTCAACATCTTCGGCGGCATCATGAAGTGCGACACCATCGCCACCGGCGTGATCACCGCCTGCAAGGCGACCAACCTGAATGTGCCGCTGGTCGTGCGCATGAAGGGTACCAACGAAGACCTGGGCAAGAAGATGCTGGCCGAGTGCGGCCTGCCCATCATCTCGGTGGACACCATGGCAGAAGCTGCACAGGCAGCGGTTAAAGCGGTAGGTAAATAATTTTGCGGGACAGACCGTAGCAAAGCGAAGCTCTGTCCCCAACCGATTAGGAAAAAACATGTCTATCTTCATTAACAAAGACACCAAGGTCATTACCCAAGGTATCACCGGTAAGACCGGTCAGTTCCACACTGAAAAGTGCCAGGAATACGCGAACGGCAAGAACTGCTTTGTGGCGGGCGTGAACCCCAAGAAGGCTGGCGAGTCCATCTTCAATATTCCAATCTACGCGTCTGTCAAGGAAGCCGCATCCGAGACTGGCGCGACTGTTTCTGTGATCTATGTGCCGCCAGCCGGCGCTGCTGCAGCCATCTGGGAAGCGGTAGAGGCCGATCTGGATCTGGCAATTTGCATCACCGAAGGCATCCCGGTTCGGGACATGCTGGAAGTCCGCAACCGCATGAAAGCCAAGGAAGCGGCTGGCGGCAAAAAGACCTTGTTGCTGGGCCCTAACTGCCCCGGCCTGATTACCCCCGACGAAATCAAGATCGGCATCATGCCGGGTCACATCCACCGCAAGGGTCGCATTGGTGTGGTCAGCCGCTCCGGCACACTGACCTATGAAGCGGTCGCACAGCTGACCGAAATCGGTTTAGGGCAGTCCAGCGCGGTTGGTATTGGTGGCGACCCTATCAATGGTCTGAAGCACATCGACGTGATGCGCGCCTTCAATGACGATCCTGATACCGACGCCGTCATCATGATCGGCGAAATCGGCGGACCTGATGAAGCCGAAGCCGCCCGCTGGTGCAAGCTGAACATGAAGAAGCCTATCGTTGGCTTCATCGCTGGCGTGACGGCTCCCCCGGGGAAGCGCATGGGCCACGCTGGTGCACTGATTTCCGGTGGCGCCGATACGGCGGATGCCAAATTGGCGGTTATGGAAGAGTGTGGCTTCACGGTTACCCGCAATCCATCTGAAATGGCCAAACTGCTCAAAGCACTGTTGTAGTACAACCTGCGCTGACAGGCGCTTGACAGCCTCGGCAGTTAAGATGCGCCAGGCCGGATTTCCTGACGGGCGATCCGGCCTTTTTTATTAGAGCAACAGGAAGCACACCGTGGAAGAGTTTCTCACCGCACAATTCTGGTTGGCAGTTGGACAGATCATCATGATCGACATTCTGCTGGGCGGGGACAACGCAGTCGTGATTGCCTTGGCCTGCCGCCAATTGCCGCCAGCCCTGCGAATCAAGGGGATTTTGTGGGGCACCGCAGGCGCCATTGTGCTGCGTGTCGTACTGATTGCCTTCGCCCTTACCTTGTTGGCGATTCCATTTCTGAAACTCGTGGGAGCGGTCCTGCTGCTATGGATTGGGGTGAAACTGTTGGCGCCGGGCGACGAAGACGCGCACTCCAATATTCAGGGTAGCGACAAGTTGTGGGCGGCGGTCAAAACCGTCATCGTTGCAGACCTGGTCATGAGTATTGACAATGTGATTGCCATTGCTGGTGCAGCTACCGGCGCTGGTGGTAACCACCAGCTGAGCTTGGTCATCTTCGGTCTGTTGGTAAGCATTCCCATCATCATTTGGGGCAGCCAACTGGTGTTGAAAATCATGGACCGCTTTCCCATCATCATTACGGTGGGGGGCATGCTTCTAGGCTGGATCGCTGGCACGATGGCACACAGCGATCCCGCCGTTGTGCCCTATATTCCGCAAACGCAGTGGTGGAACTATGGACTCGGACTGGCCGGTGCGATTGCTGTCTATCTGCTGGGTATGTGGAGCAAACGACGGTCCTCTGCACCGCCGGCACATAGTTGAGAACCCGGCTAAAGCCGCTCGTCGCTGAAACACACCGTTTGTCAAAAAACCACAGTATTCCCTGAGTAATACCCTTGTCGGGTATGAAAACGTCTGCTAACGTGTCTGCTTGGCTCGATCGGTTGGTCGGGACCGTCGGTTGCTTCTGGTGGCACATCGGCTTCATACAGGATTAGGGCTGGTACGTGGCGAAATCTTCTTCATCTAAACCGGGAGCCTTTTGGAAGGCCGATTGGTTTGCCGGCGTGGCAATTGTGATCGCTGTCATCGTGCTGAATCAGGCAACCGACTTCATTGGCACGATGGAGCGTCGTTTTTACGATTTCGCCAGCACCAGCACTTCCCGCCAGCCATCGGACCGGATTGCCGTCATCGCCATCGATGACCAAAGTATCGCCAATCTGGGACGCTGGCCCTGGTCTCGAGACATCCATGCCAAGCTGATAGACAAGCTTGCGGCGGCCAAGGCCAAAACCATTGTTCACACGGTCTTTTTCTCGGAGTCACAAGTGGACCCGGGGCTGGTTTTCATACGCAAAATGAAGTCTGCCTTGGGTGCGTCACCGGACGCGACTGCAACCAATGAACAACTGTCGCGGCTGATTGCCGAGGCCGAGACGGCACTGGACACGGATGCCATTCTGGCTACCAGTGTTAAGAACGCAGGAAACGTGCTGCTACCGTCTGTACTGACGCTGGGAGAGCAGCAAGGCAAACCAGACAACGCGTTGCCAGACTTCGCGTTGAAGAGCGCGTTGGAAGATCCGACTAACTTTTCCATATCTGCAGTGAGAGCGCAGGAGCCCATTGGATCCATTGGGAGCGCAGCAGCGGGCGTAGGCCATTTGAACCAGTTTCTAGATGTAGATGGCGCTGTTCGCAAAGAGCCGTTATTGGTTAACTTCTATGGGAAAGCCATTCCTTCCATGGCTTTGTTGGGTGCCGCAAAAAGTTTAAACCTCGCTCCTTCGGATATTCGCCTCAACGCGGGGCAATCCGTGCAGATCGGCAAACTGCGAGTGAAGACCGACGAAAATGCACTGATGATGCCGCAGTTCTACAAGGGAAAAGACGGAAGAGCCTTTGCGGTTGACTCTTTTTACGATGTACTGACCGGTAAAATCCCCGCCACCAAGTACACCGACAAAATAGTAATTATTGGGGCCACTGCGGTAGGGGTGGGAGTGTCATTTCCTGTACCCGGCAATCCGTCTCTGTCTCCTGCGGAAACGATTGCGCACATAACCTCCAGCATTCTTAGTGAGCACTTTATCGTGCAGCCCGCCTGGGGTGTTTGGGCAACTACCGGTTTGTTCCTTCTCATAGCGGCCTATGTCATTGCCGCGTTACCGCGGTTGTCTGCCGGGATAGCTGCAACAGCTACGACGATTTTGTTTGTCGGTTTGCTTGCCCTGGAATTTGGTTTGCTGTCGGCTTCTGCTACGTGGCTCGAATTGGTGTTGCCGGCGACATTGCTGGTGTTGGGCCATCTGGCGCTGACAACCAAGCGCTTCCTGGTCACGGAAGCGGGCAAGGTTCAGGCAGATGAAGAGTCGGCCGAGACCAACCGCATGATGGGACTGGCATTGCAAGGGCAGGGGCAGTTGGACATGGCGTTTGACCGGTTTCGCCGGGTACCCATGAGCGACGCCGTGATGGGCAACTTATACAGCCTGGCCATGGACTTTGAGCGTAAACGCCAGTTCAACAAAGCCGAAGCGGTATACGAGCATATGGCAGCCTTTGACAAGGGCTACAAGGACGTCAAGGCCAAGCTGAGTCGCGCCAAGAATCTGTCTGAAACGGTGATGCTGGGCGGCGGCGGTGGCCACCCCGGCGGCACCATACTGCTGGAGGGTGGCGCGGTCGAAAAACCCATGTTGGGTCGCTATCAGGTCGAAAAGGAATTGGGCAAAGGAGCCATGGGCGTGGTCTATCTCGGCAAAGATCCAAAGATTGGGCGGGTGGTTGCCATCAAGACCATGGCCCTGAGCCAGGAGTTTGCAGGTGACGAGCTAGTGGACGCCCGTGAGCGCTTCTTCCGCGAGGCCGAAACGGCGGGACGCCTGCAGCACCAAAACATCGTGACCATTTTCGATGCCGGCGAAGAGCACGATCTGGCCTATATCGCGATGGAATTCTTGAAGGGCAAGGACCTTGCAGACCATTGCAAGGGTGACCAATTACTGGCCGTTCCGGTCGTGCTCAGTATCGTGGCGCGTGTCGCTGAGGCCTTGGCTTATGCACACAAGCAGAACGTGGTCCATCGCGACATCAAACCCGCCAACATCATGTATGAAACGCAAAGCGATACGGTCAAGGTGACTGATTTCGGGATTGCGCGGATTACTGATTCGAGTAAGACCAAGACTGGCCTTGTTTTGGGCACGCCTAGTTTCATGTCGCCAGAGCAATTGGCCGGCAAAAAGGTCGATGGTCGGTCAGACTTGTATTCCTTGGGCGTCATGCTGTTCCAGATGCTGGCAGGAGTGTTACCATTTCGCGGTGACTCGATGTCCGAGTTGATGTACAAGATTGCCAATGAAGAAGCACCCGACATCCGGATCATTCGCCCCGACTTGCCACAAAATCTGGCGGATGTCGTTGCTTTGTCTCTGAGCAAGCGACCTGAAACACGCTACCAAACTGGAGACCAGTTTGCAGCAGACTTGCGCAGTGTCATAGGTCAAATGACCGGAACCGCACTGGTACTCCCAATGGCACAGGTGTCCACGACGCAACCCACCGGCGAAAAGACAGTTGCATTTTCAGCAACCACGCCGAGCCAATCTGATGGGGGCCAAAACAAAGTCGATTTCACTGCAACGGTTCCCGCATCCGCAGTGAACTTTGAAAAAACGGTCGTTCAACGGGTTAACAAACCCGGGGAAGTGAAATAAGCACCCCATGATTTATCACTTTTGTGCAAAAACAGACCCTGGTCGGGCAAGAGACAACAACGAAGATTCGGTGGTGTTTGACGAGCCGTCCCTTACTGCGGTTTTGGCTGACGGTATGGGTGGCTACAACGCCGGTGAAATTGCCAGCGGCATGGCAACCGCCTTCATCAAATCGGAGCTCAGTCGCTGGCTGACGGAAGCCGGAGAAGGCGCCAAAGCAAAAGAAGTACGTCGCGCGATGGAAATTTGCGTGGACAACGCCAACCGGTCCATTTTCAACTCGGCCAATTCCAATGCGCAGTACGCAGGCATGGGGACAACGCTAGTTGTAGGCGTGTTCAGGGAAGACAAGCTGGTTATTGGCCACATAGGCGATTCCCGCTGCTATCGATTGCGGGCTGGGGCGCTGGAGCAAATTACCAAAGACCATTCATTGTTGCAAGAGCAAATGGATGCCGGCTTGATCACACCCGAGCAGGCCGCCACATCGTCCATCAAGAACCTTGTGACCCGTGCATTGGGGGTTGATGAATCAGTTCTACTGGAGGTCAATGAGCATTCAGTTCAAGTCGGCGATACCTATTTGATGTGTTCCGACGGTCTCTCGGACATGATCGATGATGATGCTATCGCTAAAATTGTCACAGGCGAAGTGCCGCTGGAGCAAAAGGCCAAGCAACTGATTGACCAAGCCAATGACAATGGTGGCAGGGACAATATTTCAGTGCTACTAGTTGAAGTGCACGAGGCGCCCGAAAAGCGCGGTTTAATCGCTCGTTGGTTAGGGAAGTAAGATGCAGCAACGTTTTCCAGAAACAAATTACAGGAAAAGGAGTCGATCATGCCGAAAATGATCGTTTCGATCGATGAGGTCGTGATCAAGGAAGTACAGCTAACCAAGGATAAAACCACCTTGGGGCGCAGACCGTACAACGACATCGTGATCGACAACCTCGCCGTCAGCGGAGAGCATGCCGTACTCCAGATGAGCGGCGGCGATGTGTTGCTGGAAGATCTCAATAGCACCAATGGCACTTATTTGAACGGCAAAGCCGTCAAGAAGCAGCAATTGCAAAATGGCGACAGCATCGAGATTGGCAAGTACAAGATCAAGTTTGTCGGTGATGGCGTTGCTGACAATTTTGATAAAACCATGGTTGTGAAGGCACGCCCTGCCGGGTCGCCCCCTCCTCTTCCCTCAGCACCGCGGCCGGCTTCGCCAGTCTCCGGTGGAGACTCTATTGGCATGAGCGGGCTTCAAGCCTCCATCAAGGTATTGTCTGGTGCCGCATCAGGACGAGAAGTTCCACTGACTAAGGTCGTAACTACGATTGGTAAGCCTGGCGTTGCGGTTGCGGCTATCACTCGCCGCCAGCAGGGATTTGTAGTCCACCATGTGGAAGGCGCCGGAAACCCGACACTGAACGGTGCGCCTATCAAAGCAGATCCAATATCCTTGAAAAATGGGGATCTGATCGAGTTGGCGGGGACACAAATGCAATTCGTGCAGACCTGACGGTCTGTGTTCTCCCGGCTGTGTCCGTTGCGCGCCAGTTTTCTAGGTCTTGCGCATGAAAACAATAGCTAAGCATTGGCAACGGATTGCGGTAACCCTGGTACCACTCGTCTTGGTGTTATTGCATGCCGTCGGCATCGTGCCCATGGCAGCTATGCAGCGCCTTGACGATCTGATCTATGACGTGCGCCTGCGGGCGACTATGCCCAAGACACAAGATGACCGAATTGTCATTGTCGACATAGACGAAAAAAGCCTGGCCGAAGTCGGCCGATTTCCGTGGGGGCGCAACAAGGTGGGGCGCTTGGTCGATGTACTTTTTAACCAGCAGCACATCGCCTTGTTGGGCTTTGACATTGTTTTTGCTGAGCCAGATGACAGTTCGGGCCTCAGTCGACTCAACGAGCTGGCACGCAATGAGTTCAAAGACCAGGCAGGCTTTTCGGAGCGGTTGAAACTACTTCAACCCGAACTGGATTACGACGCCCTTTTTGCCAAACTGCTGCAAAACCGACCCATCGTAATGGGGTATTACTTCAGCAACGATGGGGACGGACGCACCTCGGGCACTTTACCGGCGCCTGTTTTGTCCAAAAGTGACTTGAAAGGCCGTGACCTTGAAGCCTTTGCGTGGACAGGTTTTGCTTCCAATATTGATGCCTTGGCCAAGGCTGCGCCTCTGGCCGGGCACTTCAATACGACGCCAGACATAGACGGAGTGGTTCGCTCGTTACCCCTGTTGGCAGAGTACAAGGGCCAGTATTACGAATCGCTGGCGCTTGCCATGTTCCGACGGCTTGCAGGTTCGCCAAAAGTAGTCCCCAGTTTTTCGGACGAGCAATGGTTGTCGCGCAAATACCAGGGACTGGACCGCATTTTGCTCAAGGAAGGCAAGTCATCACTCTCCATCCCGGTGGACAGACACATCGCGACATTGGTGCCCTACCGTGGACCGGGAGGTGTGACCGGAGGTTCGTTCCGCTACGTTTCAGCGGCCGATGTGCTGGCTGGGCGAGTGCCTGCTGATACGCTGAAGGATAAGATTGTTCTGCTGGGCACCACGGCGCCAGGCTTGCTGGATTTGCGGGTGACTCCAGTTGGTCAGGTTTATCCCGGCGTTGAAGCCCACGCAAATCTCATATCCGGTTGGCTGGATGACAAAGTCACGCTAAAACCGGACTACGCGATGGGGTATGACGTATTCATGCTAACCATTGCGGGCTTGTTATTGGCAATAGGTTTGCCGTTGCTCTCGGCGCCGCGGGCGGTTCTTCTCAGCGTTGGCGTGTTGGCAGCAGTCGTTGGCATCAACACCTGGCTGTACATGGGATTTGGAATTGTCATGCCCTTGGCCGCAGCCATAGTCATGACGCTGACGGCCTTTTCCCTGAACATGAGCTACGGCTACTTTGTTGAAAGCCGCTCAAAACGGGCTCTTGCGCATTTGTTTGGAACCTATGTTCCCCCCGAACTCGTAGACGAAATGGTCAAGGACCCCGATAGCTACAGCATGAAGGCCGCCAACCGCGAGTTGACGGTCATGTTCTGTGACATGCGCGGCTTCACAAAAATGTCAGAGAGCATGGAGCCGACACAATTGCAAGAGTTGCTATCCAGTGTGTTCAGCAAGCTGACGAGCCTCATTCTGGCGAATCGAGGCACCATTGACAAGTATATGGGTGACTGCGTCATGGCATTCTGGGGCGCCCCCGTCGAGACTCCCGAGCATGCTTATCTGGCGGTGAAATCCGCAATGGAAATGGCCAGTGCCGTGCGCGAAATCAATGCTGACCATAGGGCGCGGGCGTTACCGGAAATCGGTATCGGAATTGGCCTCAATACAGGGACGATGTGTGTAGGTGACATGGGTTCCAACATTCGCTTGGCGTATACGGTGATTGGCGATGCGGTGAATTTAGGGTCCAGGCTGGAAGGTCTGTCCAAGGAATACGGTGTAGATATCGTAGTGAGCGAAACAACGCGCAAACAGGCGAATGACTTTGCCTGGCAGGAATTGGACCGGGTGCGGGTTAAAGGCAAGGAACAGGCCGTTGCAATATTTTGGCCAATGGCGCCGACCGCGCAGGTCAGCGAAACAACCAATACCGAGCTCAAGACCTGGGTATCGTTCATCAGGGCCTACCGGGCACAGAACTGGGATCAAGCGGACGTTTTGCTGATCAACTTATCACGCATGAATGCCAAAAAGTTCCTTTACCAACTGTATGCAGAACGTGTAGCCTCCATGCGATTGCTGCCATTTGATCCGGAATGGGATGGCGCAACCAATTTTCTAACCAAATGAGGCGCTCACCGTGAAAGTACGTGTACTGGGATGCTCAGGTGCCATTGCTAAAGACTGCAGGACCACATCGTTCCTGATCGACAGCGAGATTTTGGTGGATGCCGGTACTGGTGTCGGTGATCTCACCCTTGACGAGATGCGCCGCATTGACCATGTTCTTTTGACACATTCGCATCTGGACCATGTGGCGGCATTGCCGCTCATGGTCGATGCGATTGCGGCGCAACGCAAGGCGCCCCTGAAGATCTATGCCTTGGCCGGAACGATCCAGGCATTAAGAGCGCACATTTTCAACAACGTCATCTGGCCGGATTTTTCTCGTATTCCCACCCCCGAAGCACCGTTTATCAGTTTTCACGAGATCCGCGTCGGGCAAACGATCCAGCTACTGGACAAGTACGTGGAAGTTCTGCCGGCCGTGCACACGGTACCGGCCGCAGGATTCGCCATTACGGCGGGCCAGGGTTGCTGGGTCTTTACGGGAGACACCGAGCGCAACCAAGCATTCTGGGATCGGGTCAACCAATTGAATGTCGCCATGCTGGTGATAGAGACGGCATTTAGCAATCGGGAAAAAGACTTGGCCAAACGCAGTTTGCATTTGTCACCCACCGTACTTGCAAATGAGCTGGACTGCATTGCCAAGGGGAAAAACTACCCCATCTACATCACCCACACCAAGCCTGCGGAAACAGAACTTATCATGGCCGAGATTCAACGGTTTGATCAAACCCAACCCTTTGGCCCCAACGTGACCCATGACATTCGCAGAATGCATGCTGGCCAGGAGTTTGACCTATGAACGCCGTGTTGACACCAGGCGCATCGGAGAAAGCGTCTGAGCAAGCCTTCTTTGAATCGCAGAAGCTGCCTTCCAAAAAGCGCGGCATGACCTTCGAGGCGCTGTTCTACCGCCAACTGCACCACGTTACCGCACGCATCCATGACACAGAGAACCTGGAGCAAATCATGCTCGAGGCCAGTCAGGACATTTGCAAGCTGCTGAATGCCGATCGACTGACCTTGTACGCGATCAACGAAGACCAGACGGCGATCATTTCCAAGATCAAAACCGGGCTCAACAGCAGCAGCGATCTCAAGCTTCCCATCTCACCGCAAAGCATTGCGGGTTATGTGGCCTTCAGCCGCACATCGCTCAACCTACCGGACGTGTATGACGACGACGCCCTCAAGCAGATTCACCCGGCCTTGACCTTCTTGAAGGTGGTGGATAAGCGCTCAGGCTATCGGACCAAGCAGATGCTGGTTGCACCTATTCTGGAAGGAAATATCCTGCATGGTGTGTTGCAGGTCATCAATAACAAGAGCGACGAGCCGTTTGGTGAACTGGAAGTTGATGGAGTCTCTGAACTCTGCAAAACACTGGCCACAGCCATTCGCCAACGCGCAAATGGCGCCAACGCTGTCCAGCGAAGGAAAGCCACCAAGTACGATGCCTTGGTCGCCGATGGTTTGCTGACCGATGATGAACTGAGCCAATGTATCCAGGATGCCCGCACCGAAGGGAATTCGGTCGAACACTTGCTCATGGCGCAGTACAAAATCCGACCAGTCCAAATAGGTCCGTCACTGGCGAAGTTTTTTGGCGTCCCTTATGAAGCCTTCGACCCGGGGCGCATCCGTTCCGAGATGCTGCACGGAGCGCTCAAACGAGAATTCATAGAAGAACAGGGCTGGATCCCACTGGAGGAGTCGCCCGAGGGCCTGGTCATCATGAGCATGGACCCTGAAGCCGTTCGCGGCTCTCGTGTGGTACCGCAGGTGTTTCCCCGGATCGCAAAGTTTGCGTACAAGGTGACCACCCAAACCGAATTCCAAGAAACGTTGGCTCAACTCTTTGGCACGGTTGCGGACACCAGCACCATCGACCAGTTATTGGCCGATATGGATGGTGGGCCTATCGATGATGGTTCCAATGACGACTCCCTGGAATCTGCTGCGGCGGACAATGAACTGGTCAAGTTTGTCAACAAGGTCATCATCGACGCCTATAACCAAAAAGTATCCGACATCCACATCGAGCCCATGCCAGGCAAGTTCAAAACAGGTATCCGTTTTCGCATTGACGGAAGCTTGGTTCCCTACGTGGAGGTGCCGGCCCATTTTCGCTCGGCCATGGTCACGCGTTTGAAGATCATGTGCGATCTGGACATATCGGAACGCCGCAAGCCGCAGGACGGCAAGATCAAGTTCAAAAAGTATGGGCCCTTGGACATTGAACTACGGGTCGCCACCATCCCTTCAGCAGGTGGCGTCGAAGACGTGGTCATGCGAATCTTGGCTGCCGGCGAGCCCATCCCCTTGGAAAAACTGGGCCTGACGCCCCACAACAAGGAACGCCTGGAGGCAACGGTCAGCAAACCCTATGGCTTGTTCTATGTCTGCGGACCTACCGGCTCGGGCAAGACAACCACGCTGCACTCCATACTCAAATTTCTCAACACGCCGGACACCAAAATCTGGACCGCGGAAGACCCGGTTGAAATTACCCAAAAAGGCTTGCGGCAGGTTCAGATCAATAGAAAGGCAGGGATTGATTTCGCGCTGATCATGCGGGCCTTTTTGCGCGCCGACCCCGACATCATCATGGTCGGCGAGTCACGCGACAAGGAAACCGTGGCCATGGGGGTGGAGGCCTCGCTCACCGGGCACCTGGTGTTTTCGACCTTGCATACCAATTCGGCACCCGAGTCCATCACACGCCTCATGGACATGGGCATGGACCCCTTCAATTTTGCCGATGCGCTATTGGGCATTCTGGCGCAACGTCTGGCCAAGAAGCTGTGTGACTGCAAGGCTGCATATGTGCCGGATGCAGAAGAGTTTCGTTTGTTTGTGACCGAATACGCTGAGGAATTACGGCACTCCAAAGCCTGGGGGAAAGACCCCGACGGCGAACGCCAGAGGCTGATGGAGGGCTGGGGCAAGACCTACGGTGTAGACGGGCAGGTCAAGCTCTACAAGGCCGTGGGTTGCGATAAGTGCAACAAGACCGGCTATAAGGGCCGCATTGGCCTGCATGAACTGCTGGTGGCGGATGACGGTGTCAAGAAGCTGATACAGGAGCGTGCGCGTGTGGCCGAGCTGTTTGCGTCAGCTGTAGAGGGCGGCATGCGCACGCTGAAGATGGACGGCATGGAAAAGGTCATGATGGGGTTGACGGACCTGAAGATGGTGCGGCAGGTTTGCATCAAATAACAGGAGGGACAAAAAAATCACCGCTCCACCAGCGCTGCCAAGAATTACGGGCCTGGAAACCAGAATTGGTCGGATTTGGGCATTGCACGTCGCCTCACGAGACCTGAACGCGTGGCACGGGAATTGCGGAAAGATTCATGTGTTTTTTCAACCAAGGAGTTTCACATGAAGCTTTCTCTTCAAAAGGGTTTTACCCTGATCGAGCTGATGATCGTGGTCGCAATCATCGGTATTTTGGCTGCGGTGGCTTTGCCTGCCTATCAGGACTACACCATCC
>JAZKIR010000159.1:0-15217 GCA_040384785.1 Pseudomonadota bacterium | reverse complement strand
CGCCCCTCTCGCGCAGCAGCGCACTGGTGGTGTGGTTCAACAACTTAACCCCGCGGTCTTTTGACCGCAAAGCAAATGTCAGAATCTTTCGCAGACCTATTTGAAGAGTCACAAAAACGCTCGGAAACCCGCATCGGTGAAGTCGTTACCGCTGAAGTCGTTCGCATCGAACACAACTTCGTCGTGGTTAATGCCGGCCTGAAGTCCGAAGCGTATGTTCCATTGTCCGAATTCAAAAGCGACAAGGGTGAACTCGAAGTTCAAGTAGGTGAGTTTGTGTCCGTCGCCATCGTGGCCATGGAAAACGGCTACGGCGACACCATCGTCAGCCGCGACACCGCCAAGCGTCTCGCTTCGTGGATGTCTCTGGAAAAATCTTTGGAATCCGGCGAATTCGTTACCGGTACCACTTCCGGCAAGGTCAAGGGCGGCCTGACCGTTCTGGTCAATGGCATCCGTGCCTTCTTGCCCGGTTCGTTGGTTGACACACGTCCTACCAAGGATCTGTCTCCGTACGAAAACAAGACCATGGAATTCAAGGTCATCAAGCTGGACCGCAAGCGCAACAACGTCGTGTTGTCCCGCCGTGCCGTGGTCGAAGCCTCCATGGGTGAAGAGCGCGCCAAGCTCATGCAGACCCTCAAAGAAGGTTCTGTGGTTCAGGGCGTGGTCAAGAACATCACCGAATACGGTGCGTTCGTGGACCTGGGCGGTATCGACGGCCTGCTGCACATCACCGACATGGCATGGCGCCGTGTCCGTCACCCATCCGAAGTGGTGACCGCTGGTCAAGAAATCACCGCCAAGATCCTGAAGTTCGACACCGAAAAGAACCGTGTCTCGCTGGGTCTGAAGCAAATGGGCGACGATCCTTGGATGGGCGTGAACCGCCGTTACCCCCAGTCGACCCGCATGTTCGGCAAGATCACCAACATTGCCGACTACGGCGCGTTTGTGGAACTCGAACCCGGAATCGAAGGCCTGGTCCACGTGTCCGAAATGGACTGGACCAACAAGAACGTTGCACCTTCCAAGATCGTTGCTCTGGGTGACGAAGTCGAAGTCATGGTTCTGGAAATCGACGAAGACAAGCGTCGCATCTCCCTGGGCATGAAGCAGTGCAAGGCCAACCCATGGCAAGAGTTCGCTCAGAACACCAAGCGCGGCGACCGCGTCAAGGGCCCGATCAAATCCATCACCGACTTCGGCGTGTTCGTTGGTCTGGCTGCTGGTATCGACGGCCTGGTGCACTTGTCCGACCTGTCCTGGAACGAAACCGGCGAAGCCGCCGTGCGCGAATTCAAGAAGGGTCAAGAAGTCGAGGCTTTGGTCTTGGCTGTGGACGTGGACCGCGAGCGCATCTCCCTGGGTATCAAGCAGTTGGATTCCGATCCTTTCACCACCTTCGTGTCGATCAACGACAAGGGCCAGGTTGTGACCGGCAAGGTCAAGACTGTGGATCCCAAGGGCGCTGAAATCGATCTGGGCGATGACATCATCGGCTACCTGCGCGCTTCCGAAATCTCCCGCGACCGCGTGGAAGATGCTCGCAACGTGCTCAAGGAAGGTGATGAAGTCACCGCCGTGGTCGTCAATGTGGATCGCAAGACCCGCAACATCCAGTTGTCCATCAAGGCCAAGGACATGGCTGACCAGGGCGAAGCCATGGCTGCTCTGAGCCAGTCTTCTGCCCGCGAAAACGCTGGCACAACCAGCCTGGGCGCTTTGTTGCGTGCCAAGCTCGACAACAACAATTAATCGGTTGGGGACAGCGCTAAAAAGATCTGTCCCAAACGATTATTGACATGCTGTTGAACTGAACAAACGGCCGGCGCCCCCAACGTGTGTTGGGACACCGGCCGTTTTTTCTTGAATAAAAATAATCTCCATGACACGCTCCGACCTTGTTGAAGAACTTGCCAACCGCTTTGGCCAGCTCACCCATCGCGACGCCGAATTCGCCGTCAAGGCCATTCTGGACGCCATGAACGATGCATTGGTTGCGGGGCACCGCATAGAAATTCGCGGCTTTGGCAGTTTCTCGATCAACCACCGCCCACCCCGCATGGGTCGCAACCCCCGCAGCGGTGAAAGCGTCGCCATCCCAGAGAAACGCGTGCCCCACTTCAAGCCAGGCAAGGCCTTGCGCGAATCCGTGGACCAACGCACCGCCGAACTCGAAGCCAAAGACAAGCCTTGACGGGCAGCGCCGGGCCGCCAGTGGGCGAAAAAGCCCCCTCGGAAGGCAACATAAAACAGGCAGCCTTGTGTGTTCGGGCTATTAGAATCCCTAGCCACCGGGGAGATCAATGAAACAACTTTTATGGTTTATCAAGTGGGCGCTCAAAGCGGCCATTTTTTTTACCCTCTTCGCATTCGCACTGAACAACCAGCACGACGCCACCGTGCGCTTTTTCTTCGGCCAGCAATGGACGGCTCCACTGGTTCTGGTGGTGCTGACCGCATTTGCTTTGGGATTGGTCATTGGTGTATTGGGCATGGTGCCGCGCTGGTGGCAGCATCGCCGCGCCGCCGCCTTGGCGCGCCAGACAAACAAGACCGTAGCCGCCGCACCCGAAAAACCTGCCCCCCCTTCCCAGCCGCCGTATGGAATTTGACCTTAGCCTGATCCTGCTGGCCCTGCCCGTCGTCTTTGTACTTGGCTGGATGGCATCACGCTTCGATGTGCGCCAGTTGCGTATAGAAAATCGGCAAGCCCCCAAGGCCTATTTCAAGGGCCTCAATTTTCTGCTCAACGAGCAACAGGATCAGGCGATTGATGCCTTTATCGAAGCGGTCCAGAACGATCCGGACACCTCCGAACTGCACTTCGCCCTTGGCAATCTGTTTCGCCGCCGCGGCGAATACGAACGGGCCGTGCGGGTGCACCAGCACCTGCTGTCACGCGGCGATCTGGACCAGGACGACAGACACCGCGCCCAGCACGCACTGGCACTAGACTACCTGAAGGCAGGCCTGCTGGATCGCGCGGAAGAGGCCCTGCTCAAGCTGGATGGCACACGTTTTGAAGCCCAGGCCCATTTGGCCCTGCTTGCCAACTACGAACGCTCTCGCGATTGGGAACAGGCCGCGCAGATTGCGCACAAGCTGGAATCCACCGGCCAAGGCAGCTTCAAGGGACGCCTGTCGCACTATCTGTGCGAACAGTCGGCAACCTGCGTAGCGGCCAACGACATCCCCAAGGCGATGGAACACCTCACCGAGGCCATGCATATCGCCCCCGAGGCTCCACGTCCCCGCATGGAGCTGGCCCGCCTGCAGCACCAGCAGGACAAGCCCGCACTGGCCTGTGAAACGCTGACCCAGGCCTTGACCACCGCACCGGCCGCCATTGCCCTGATTGCACCCCTGCTGGCCCAATACGCCATCACCTGCGGCCAAGGCGTTCGCGCCATGGCCCGCCTGAAAGCCGTCTACGCACACACACCGTCACTGGATGTACTGGACGCCATCGTGGCACTGGAAGCCGCCAGCGGCGCCCCCACCGCCACGGCCCGCGAATGGTATGCACGGCATCTGGAAAATGAACCCTCGCTGGTGGCCGCGGCGAAATGGATTGCGGGTGAAAAGCTGGAGCATGAACAGTTCCACCCCCAGGTACAACGCGCTTTAGACCATGCTGTCAAACCTTTGACCCGTTACCGCTGTGCAGCCTGCGGTTTTGAGGCCAAGCAGCATTTTTGGCACTGCCCCGGCTGCCAGGCCTGGGACAGTTACCCGGCCCGTAGAGTCGAAGAACTGTAGGATGACGCTCACCCCCCGGGCTTCGCGCACTGCGTGTCGCTGCGCTTTCCCCCTTGCAGGGGGCAAGGCCTGCGGCCCGGCAAAGCCGGTTCCACGGCATTTCTGGAAGACTTCCCTTCTTGCGATGCTATTGAAGTAAAAAATGATGAAGACTATTTCCAAGAAAAAAATGGCCACCGCCCAGGTGCTGGTGGTTGGCGACGTAATGCTGGACCGTTATTGGTATGGCGCGGTGGACCGCATATCACCAGAGGCGCCGGTGCCCGTGGTGCGCATCACGCGCGAAGAAGAACGCAATGGTGGTGCGGCCAACGTGGCCTACAACGTGGTCACGCTGGGCGCACAAGCTTCGTTGTTGACCGTGGTGGGCGACGATGAAGCCAGCCACAAGCTCGAAGCACTGGTCGCGCAGACCGGCATCCAACCCCATTTTGGGCGCGACGCGGACCTCAAAACCACCGTCAAACTGCGCGTGATTGGGCGCCAACAGCAGTTGCTGCGTCTGGACTTCGAGAACACCCCCAAAAACGAACTGCTGGCCTCACAAACCACAGCCTTCGAGAACCTGTTGCCGCAGCACGGTGCCGTGCTGTTCTCGGATTACGGCAAGGGTGGCCTGGGCCATATCACCGACATGATTGCGCGCGCACGCGCCGCCGGCAAACCGATATTGGTGGACCCCAAGGGCAGCGACTTTGCCCGCTACACCGGTGCCACGGTCATCACGCCCAACCGCGCCGAGCTGCAACAGGTCATAGGCGCATGGCATGACGAAGACACGCTGCGCAACAGAGTGCATGCGCTGCGCACAGAGTTCAACCTGGAAGCCATTCTGTTGACCCGTAGTGAGGAAGGCATGACCTTGTTCGACGCCCAAGGTGAATTACACGTCAGCACCCAGGCACGCGAGGTGTTTGACGTGACTGGGGCCGGTGACACCGTCATAGCCACCATGGCTGCCTTGGTCGCCGCAGGTATTAGCCTGCGTGATGCCGTCCCGATAGCCAACAAGGCCGGCGGTGTTGTTGTCGGCAAGTTCGGCACGGCCACTGTAAGCTACGACGAATTGTTTGCCCAAGGCTGAAGACAGAGGGAGAAAAATACATGACACGCATCGTAGTAACCGGGGCCGCCGGGTTTATCGGCAGCAACATCATCAAGGGATTGAATACACGCGGCATTGACGACATCATTGCCGTGGACGACCTCAAGCAGGGCGACAAGTTTCGCAACCTGGCCACCCTGCGCATCGCCGACTACGTCGACGCCGACACGTTTTATGACGCCTTCGCCGGTGGCTCCTACGGCCAGATCGAAGCCGTGTTCCACGAAGGCGCCTGCAGCGACACCATGGAGCTGGACGGCAAATACATGATGGCCAACAACTACACGCTGTCCTGCCAGTTGTTCCACGCCTGCCAGAAGCGTGGCGCACGCCTGTTGTACGCGTCTTCCGCCGCCACCTATGGCGGCTCGGACACGTTTCGCGAAGAGCCTGCCTTTGAGCGCCCGCTCAATGTCTACGGCTACTCCAAACTCTTGTTTGACCAGCGCATGCGCCGCGAATGCGGCAGCGACTTTCAACGCACCAAGGCTGGCAAGACGAATCAGGTCGTGGGCTTTCGCTACTTCAACGTCTATGGCCCGCATGAACAGCACAAGGGCCGCATGGCCAGCGTGGCTTACCACCAGTTCCACCAGTTCCGGTTGGAGGGCAAGGTCAAGCTGTTTGGCGACTACGGTGGTTATGCAGCCGGTGGCCAGATGCGCGACTTTGTCTACATCGACGATGTCGTCGCGGTCAATCTGTGGTTCTTCGACCACCCCGCAGAGTCCGGCATCTACAACCTGGGCACGGGACAGGCCCAGCCCTTCAACGACATCGCCATCACCGTGGTCAACACCTTGCGCGAGCAACGCGGCGAGAGCGCGCTGAGCATTGCGCAGGCGGCCGCGGATGGACTGATCGAATACATCGCCTTCCCGGACGCTCTGCGCGGCAAGTACCAGAGCTACACCCAGGCCGACCTGACTGCACTGCGCAGCACCGGATGCCAGCATAGTTTTGCCAATGTGCAGAGCGGTGTGCGCGCCTACGTGCAAGCCCTCTTGGCAGACGTTTAAGGCCCCTGGTTATATGGGTTTGTACGGACCACGTTGACCGCTCCGTGGGTCAACCATGGCTCCCTACCGCCCGTTGTGAACGGGACACCAGATTTCTGGTGCCTCTCTCCGTTCACCACCACTCCTGAAGGACACGCATATGTTGAAAAAAATTCTGGCCATTGTGGCCATGCTGTACGCCACCGTTGCGTTCGCCGCAGTAGACGTCAACAAAGCGACTGCCGCCGAACTCGACGGTATCAAGGGCATTGGCCCAGGCATTTCCACCAAGATCCTTGACGAGCGCAAGAAAGGCAACTTCAAAGACTGGAACGACTTCGTTGAGCGCGTCAAAGGCGTAGGCGACGGCAATGCCGCCAAGTTCTCAGCCGAAGGCCTGACCGTCAATGGCGCTGGCTTCAAGGGCGCTGCAGCCGCACCAACAGCTCCGGCTGCCAAGGCAGACGCCAAGCCCGCTGCGGCAGCACCGGCACCGGCAGCAGCCCCCGCCGCCAAGGAAGAAAAGAAAGACCCCAAGGCCGAGGCCAAGATGAAGGCCGATGAAGCCAAGAAGGCCAAGGCCGAAGAAAAAGCCAAGAAGGCAGAAGAAGCCAAGGCCAAGAAAGAAGCCGCCAAGCAAGCCAAGGAAGATGCAAAAAAAGCCAAGGCTGACGCAGCGGCACCCGCAGCCAGCGCACCCAAAAAATAAGCCCCCGGGCGCTTACGCCACAACCCGCTTCGGCGGGTTTTTTATTGCAAAAAAGACCCACCGGCGTATGCTCGCACTTGCCAACCCCGCCCAGATTTAAAAAGGCCGTCACCCATGACCTCAACGTCACTGACAAAACTGAGTTGTGTGCTGCTTTTGACCAGCACTTTGTTTGCCGCCCATGCGCAGTGCACACGCCTGGTGTTGGCCGCCGACCCCGACTACCCTCCCCTGCACTGGTTTGATGGCACGGCCATGCACGGCGCGTCGATTGCCATTGCCAAGCGGGTACTGGAGGACCTGCAAATTCCTTACGAGGTGCGCTACCTGGGCCCCTTCCCCCGCGTCATGGCCGCGGCCGAGCGCGGCGATATCGACATGGTCGCGACATTGAAGAAAACGCCGGAGCGTGAAGCGTTTCTGCTTTACCCCAAAACACCGGCATTCGCCAATCCGGTCGCCGTCTTTACGGCACGCGAGCGCCCTATCGCCTTCACCGGCCGGGCCGATCTGATGGGCCTGCGCGGTGGCATTACCCGCAGCAATGTGTTTGGTGATGGCTTTGACGAATACATGAAGCAAAACCTGAACGTTGAAGAAGCCAATAGCCCCGAGAACAACTTCAGCAAACTCGGCGCCGGCCGTCTGGACTACTTCATCACCGGTTTTTATACGGGTATGGCGCACTTGCTCAAACGCGGCGACGAAGAACGCTTTGTCGCAAAGTCGCCGTTTCTGGTGGAAACGGCCAATTATGTAGTTCTGACGCGCAAGGGCAACTGCGCGGACAAGCTGGAGGCCATAGACGCACGCCTGGCGGCACTGAAGAAAAGCGGTGCGCTGGATGAGTTGATACGCCAGAGTTTTGCCCAATGGAAGGCACGCCCGGTGGTGATTATCAAATGACGCTTACAAGAAAATGGCCGCCAGCCCTCGCAATGACTGAATAACACGCTATTATAAATATAGCACCTACGCCAGCGCAATCAGATCCGTAGTCCCCGGATCCACACCGGCTTGCACCAACAACACCGTGACCTGCCCGCGGTGGTGGGTCTGGTGGTTGAAGAAATGCGTCACGGCCTGCCACGCCGGGTGCTCGCGCCGCACGCCCTTGGTGTTGGCATAACGCATCGTGTACTGCGCAAATCCGTCTGGCATATCTGCCAACCACTGTGTAATGCCATCGTCCATCTGTGCGCGCTTAGCCCGCAGCAAGGACCAGTCCTCAAACAAGACCGTGTTCAGTGCAGCGTCTTGCGGCAAGTCCAGCACCGCGTCGGTCAGGCCAGGTGCCTGCCAACCATGGTCCAGTCCGCACTGGCGAAAGCGTTTCAACCAGATCTGGTCGCCGACCAGCAAATGGTTCAGCGTGTGGTGGATGGAGCCGAAGAAGGCGCCCCGGTCCAGCTTGCGCTCGGCGTCCGTCAGGCCTTCACAAGCATCGAGCAGGCGCGTATTGAACCATTGGTTGTAGCGGCCCAGAAAACGGTAGTTATCGCTAAAGGTGTCCATGGCCAACATTGTGCCGCGTGACGCCAAACGACGTGCGAGGCTATTGCCCGTACTTGCGTACGATGGTGTCATAGGCGCCCGAGTGCTTGAGCGTGGCCAGCGCCTGGTCGAAGCTGTCACGCAACGCAATATGGTTGCGCAATCTGGAAAAACCCACAAAGGCCGGCACCACCTGGATGGGATGCTTCAACTCACGCACCAGGCCGGACAGCCCCAGGCGTTTGAGTTCATGGATGGCGCCATCGCGGTTGCTGACCCAGATATCAACGCGACCATTCACCAGTTTTCGAATATTGCTCTCGATGGAGGCGGCGGCCTCCGTGCGCAGGAGTCCGTATTTGATCGCCGTGTCAAACCGCTCGCCATAACTGGTCTTGGGGGTGATGCCAAAGTTGTAGGACTGCAGCTTGGTCAGGTCGCCGTTGAACTCTATTTTCGTATCCTTCAGAACCCACAAGGCAATGGTCTGGTTCACCACAATCTCCTTGGAAAACAAGGTAAATACCTGCCGCTCTTCGTTCTGGAAGAAGGTGAAAATGCCATCCACTTCGCCGCGCTCGAACATCACCTGGCACCGTGTCCAGGGCAAGACCTCTATGCTGACCTCATGGTTCATCAATTTGAAGGCCTCCCGCACAATCTCCACGGCCATGCCCTTGACCTCCCCGTTTTCGGTGTACTCGTAGGGTGGGTACTCAAACGTCACCAGCTTGAAAGTGTCGGCCCAGACCGCGCCCGACGTGACCAGCGCGCAGGCGAGCAGAATCCTTGAAAACCACATGGTGATTCTCCGTTCTTGCAAGTCAGGGAATGCGGCACTGCCGGCCGCGCGGCGCAAGGCAGATCAGCAACTACACCGCGCGCAAACGCACAGCCGGCCGCGCCAGCAGTTCACCCGATCGGTCAAATGTGACTTGGCGTGCGCTGACCTTGAACGTCGCCACAACCTGGGCCATGCGCTCGGTTTGTTCCCGCATGCTTTCGGCGGCAGCCGCGGACTCCTCCACCAGCGCCGCGTTTTGCTGCGTCATCTGGTCCAGCTGGGCTACCGAGGTGTTCACGGCATCGATGCCGTGGCTTTGCTCAGCGGAGGCAGCGGTGATCTCGCCAATGATGTCCGACACGCGTTGCACCGAATGGACGATTTCGGCCATGGTTTTGCCTGCGCTGTCCACGAGCTTGGTCCCTACTTCCACACGCTCCACACTGGCCACAATCAGGTGCTTGATCTCCTTGGCGGCCTCAGCCGAACGGCCCGCCAAGCTGCGCACCTCGCTGGCCACCACGGCAAAGCCCCGCCCCTGCTCGCCAGCACGGGCCGCCTCGACCGCCGCGTTCAGCGCGAGGATATTCGTCTGGAACGCAATGCCGTCGATGACACCGATGATTTCGCTGATTTTTTTGGAGCTGGCGTTGATGTCCTGCATGGTGCTCACCACCTGCGATACCTCGGCCCCACCCCGTGCCGCCACGGCGCCAGCCGAGGACGACAGTTGATTGGCCTGCTGGGACGCGTCCGCCGATTGCCGCACCGCTTCGGTCAACTGGTCCATGCTCGATGCGGCACGCTGCAGGTTCATGGCAGTCTGCTCGGTGCGCACACTCAGGTCCTGGTTGCCCGTTGCAATCTCGGCGCTGGCGGTGGACAGGCTGTCGGTCGAGTGGCGCACCTGCCCCACCAATTGGTCCAGCGATGTGCGCATGGCTTCCAGCGACCGCAACAAACCCGCGGCCTCGTCATTACCAGTGGAGTCTATGCCGTGGTCGGTCAAATCCCCCTCCGCAATGGCTTGCGAGAAATGCAAGGCCCGGTCAATCGGTTGGCAAATGGAGCGCATATTGATCAGCGTGCCCGGCACCACCACCAACAGGCCAAGTACCACCGCCACCGCAAACAACAGCTCTATCCGGTGTGCCAGCGTGGCCTGTTGCTGCACCGCACGTTCCACGTCTTGGCGCAGCGCGGCGTCTACTGTGTTCAACGCGGCTTCGGCCTCGTCAAATTTCGCCAGCGCCTTGCCACTCAAGCGGTTGGCGATGGTGGCGGTGTCGTAGCCCTGGGCTTCGAGTTGCCGCACGATGGGGATGAACAAGTCGCGGTAGGCGTGCATCAATTCCGACACCTTTTGCACATTGGCCTTGTTTTCGTCCTGCATGCCGGTTTGCAATTCCTGCAGCACCTTGTCGGCATGCTGCAGGCTGGCCTGCCACTTCACCTGCGCGGCCTTGACGCCTTCCGTGCTCTCGTACTGGATGATCATGTCCTTGTCGTGCCGCCGGGCCATGCTCATGTCAGTCCGCAAGGCATTCATCTGGCCGACCAACACGTTGGACTGGTTCATGAACTGTTCACTCATGCCATAGATGCGGGCCATGCCATACAGGCCCAGCCCCCCCAAGGCACAAACCAATGCCGCCACAACACAAAGGGACGCCCACATCCGAAAACGGATCGTATAACGGCGCATCCAGGAATTGAGTGGCATGGTGCTGCTCCTAAAAATAAGGTTAGGCGGGCATGAACCTCAGACTTCAGCTGCCGTACCCGCCGCCGCCGGGTGTGGCTATTTCAAACACATCACCGGCCAGCATTTCGGCCTGGCCTATGTGCCCAATCTCTTCGATGCTGCCATCCGCGCGCAGCACCCGGTTGACACCTACTGTACCGGGTTTTCCACCCGCCATGCCAAAAGCTCCATAGGTTCGACCATTGGACAAGATGCTGGCCGTCATGGTCTCCAAGAATCGTACACGGCGCACGCCGCCATTGCCACCCTGCCAGGCGCCGGATCCGCCCGAGCCTTCACGGATTTCGTAGCTGTCCAGGCGCACCGGGAAGCGGAATTCGAAGATTTCGGGGTCCGTCAGGCGCGAGTTGGTCATGTGGGTTTGCACGACGCTGGTGCCATTGAAACCACCCACGGTCTCACCCGCCACATTGGTCATTACGCCCGCGCCCGAGCCGCCCGAAATGGTCTCGTAGTACTGGTAACGCGCATTGCCAAAGGTGAAGTTGTTCATTGTGCACTGGCTACCCGCCATGACACCGAGCGCTCCATACAGTGCGTTGGTGATGCAGCTAGACGTCTCCACATTGCCCGCAACGACAGACGCTGGCGGATTCGGGTTCAGCATGGAACCCGGCGGGATGATGACCTGCAAGGGCTTGAGGCACCCCGCGTTCAGCGGAATATCGTCATCCACCAGCGTGCGGAACACATACAGCACCGCCGCCATACACACCGCGGTAGGTGCATTGAAATTGTTGATCTGCTGCGGTGAGGTGCCGGTGAAATCAATCACCGCACTGCGCGCCTTGGCATTGACGCGAATCGCCACCTGGATCTGCGCGCCATTGTCCAGCGGCAGCGTAAACGCGCCGTCCTTCAGGCGCGTGATGACACGGCGCACGGATTCTTCGGCGTTGTCCTGCACATGGCGCATATAGGCTTGCACCACGTCCAACCCAAAGTGCTCCACCATCTTGCGCAACTCCTGCACGCCTTTTTCGTTGGCGGCTATTTGCGCGTTCAGATCGGCCATGTTTTGCTGCGTGTTACGCGATGGGTATTCACCGCTGCTCAGCAGCGCCACCATCTCGGCCTCGCGCAGTACGCCGCGGTCCACCAGCTTGAAGTTGGTGATCTGCACGCCTTCTTCTTCGATGCGGGTTGAGAACGGTGGCATGGAGCCGGGTGTGGTGCCGCCCACATCGGCATGGTGGCCGCGGCTGCCCACATAAAACGTCGGCTTCCCATCCAGATAGACCGGCGTGATGACCGTGATGTCGGGCAAGTGTGTACCCCCGTGGTAGGGGTCGTTCAGCACATACACGTCACCCGGCTGCATGGTGGCAGCGTTCTCACGCACCACGGTCTTGATGCTCTCACCCATCGAACCCAGGTGCACCGGCATGTGGGGCGCGTTGGCGATCAGGTTGCCCTGTGCATCAAACAGCGCGCAGCTGAAGTCCAGGCGCTCCTTGATGTTGACCGAGTAGGCCGTGTTTTGCAGTTGCAGGCCCATTTGCTCGGCGATATTCATGAACAGGTTGTTGAACACCTCCAGCAGCACCGGGTCCACCGTCGTGCCTACTGCAAATTTGATAGCACGACTCTCAGTGCGGACGAGGGCTAGATGGTCAAACTCCGTAAGCGTTGCCTGCCAACCGGGCTCCACGACGGTGGTCGCGTTCTTCTCGGCGATGATGGCCGGGCCGGCAATCACGTCGCCTGGGCGCAGATCTTCACGCACCACCAGGGCCGCCTGCACCCAGGCGCCACCGGAGTACATGCGCACCGTCTCGCGCACGGCGCCGCTGGCCTGCAGGTCGCGGGGCGGGTGCATGGCGTGCCGTGGTTCCTCGGGCGCATCACCAGCAATCACCGCCTCGACCGACACGGCCTCCACGACCAGACCCTTGCCGTCCATCAGGAAGGCAAAGCGCTGGCGGTAGGCAGCCTCAAAACCGGCCACGATCAACGCGGTGGTCGCCGCGGCATCGGCACCAGCGGTGGGATACGGCACCACCAGCGCCGCATCGCTGCCCTCATAACGCACGTGTACGCGGCGGTGCGTGGTGATGGCACCGTGGTTCACCTGCTGGCGCGTCAACTCACCTTCTGCTTGCGCCGCCAGTTCATTCAACTGCACCATGGTGGCGGCCAGCGCGTCGGGGGTCAGCTTGACCTCGACCGCCCGCTCGCGTATCACCGACTGGTCGGCCAGGCCCATGCCATAGGCGCTGAGCACGCCGGCCAAGGGGTGCACAAACACGCGGGTCATGCCCAGCGCGTCGGCCACCAGGCAAGCATGCTGGCCACCGGCGCCGCCAAAACATTGCAGCGTGTAGGCGGTCACGTCGTAACCACGGGCCACCGATATCTTCTTGATGGCATTGGCCATTTGCTGCACGGCGATGTTGATAAAACCTTCAGCCACTTCTTCGGCCGGCAGCCGCGTCTGCGCGGCCAGTTCGGCAAATTTTTCCTGCACCGCCTCCAGGCTCAAGGCTTCGTTGGCATGTGGGCCAAACACCTTGGGGAAATAACGCGGCTGGATCTTGCCCAGCATCACGTTCGCATCGGTCACCGCCAATGCACCACCGCGGCGGTAGCTGGCCGGGCCCGGATTGGCACCGGCGCTCTGTGGCCCGACCCGAAAACGCGAACCGTCGAACGCCAGCAAGGACCCCCCACCAGCCGCCACCGTGTGGATGCTCATCATCGGCGCGCGCATGCGCACGCCGGCCACCTGGGTTTCGAACTCGCGCTCGAATTCACCGGCGTAGTGCGACACATCGGTGGAGGTGCCGCCCATGTCAAAACCAATCGTCTTCTGGATGCCGGCAATCGCCGCCGTGCGGGCCATGCCCACAATGCCACCGGCCGGGCCGCTCAGGATCGCGTCCTTGCCCTGGAAGGCATGGGCGTCGGTCAAGCCACCGGAGGACTGCATGAAGAACAGCTTCACGCCCGGCATCTCGCCGGCCACCTGCTCTACATAACGGCGCAGAATGGGCGACAGATAGGCATCAACCACCGTGGTGTCGCCGCGGCTGACAAACTTCATCATCGGGCTGGTCTCGTGCGAGGTGCTGATCTGCGTGAAGCCAATCTCCTGTGCAATGCGCTTGGCCGCCAGCTCGTGTGCGGTGTAGCGGTAGCCGTGCATGAATACAATCGCAACACTGCGCAGCCCTCGTCCGTATTGGGCTAGCAGCTCTTCTTTTAATAGCGATTCGTCCAGCGCTTCGACAACATCGCCATGCGCACCGACGCGTTCGTGGGCTTCCACCACTGCGCTGTACAGCAGCTCGGGCAACTGGATGTTGCGGTCGAAAATGCGTGGGCGATTCTGGTATGCGATGCGCAGTGCGTCGCGAAAGCCACGTGTGGTAACCAGCAGCGTGGGTTCACCCTTGCGCTCCAGCAGTGCATTGGTGGCCACCGTGGTGCCCATCTTCACGCAGGCCACGCGGTCGGGGGTGACGGGCTCGCCCTTCTTCAGACCCAGCAGATGGCGGATGCCGGCCACCGCCGCGTCCTTGTATTGCTCGGGGTTCTCGCTCAGCAGCTTGTGGGTGACCAGCGTACCGTCGGGGCGCTTGCCGACGACGTCGGTAAAGGTGCCACCACGGTCAATCCAGAATTGCCAGAGCTTGCGGTCCAGAGGGTTGCTTTGTGTTTGCATGGTATTGGGTCTCTTGATAAAAAAGTGACAGACAGGTCTAGTTGAAGTAATAGGGGACAAAGATGTCGCTGGCGGCATGGCCGACCGAGCGCACCCATTCGCGGGAGAAACGTTCGCCTATGCGTTTGAGATCAGTTTCCAGTTCGCTGGAGATACGCTCCACCTTGATGCCGTTGGCCTGCAACTCTTTGGTGGCCGATTGGGCGACTGCCTCGCTGGTCACCCAGCCCCGGCCTTCGGCATCTGCCGCGGCCTTCAGCACCACGGCGCGGGCATCAGGCGCCAGCGCGTCAAAGGTCTTGGTGTTGACGAACACAATGTTTTTTGGGAACCATGCACTGATTTCGTAGTAGTGCTTGAGGGGGCCCCAGACCTTGTTCTCCACCCCGGTAACGGCCGAGGTAATCATTGCGTCCATGCGGCCTTCGTTCGCCGCCTTGCCAACGTCCACCATGGCGACATCCACGGATGTGGCACCCATCATTTCCGCAAGCCGGACCGTGGTCTGGTTGTAGGTGCGCATTTTGATGTTCTTGAAATCACCCAGCGTCTTCACTGGGCGTGTGGTGTACAACCCCTGCGGGGGCCAGGGCACGGCGTACAAAATCTTCAGACCACGCTGCGCAAACTCCTTCTCCATGCCGGGGCGTTGCAACTCCCACAGCCGCTGCGCACGTTTGTACGAGCCCACCACAAAGGGGATGGAGTCCGCACCGGCAATCGGAATGTCCTTGACCATGCTGGTCATGATGGTCTCGCCCGCCTGCACCTTGCCGTCTTGCACCGCCTGGCGGATGTCTCCCAACTTGAACAGGCTACCATTGGGCGCCAGCTCAATCGCCAATTGGCCCTTGGTGGCGGTGGCAATCTCGCGGGCGAACTGGGCGATGTTCTCCGTATGGAACGACTCGGCCCGGTAGCCGGTGGCCAATT
>JAZKIR010000158.1:0-11589 GCA_040384785.1 Pseudomonadota bacterium | reverse complement strand
GCTCTACGCGAAACGGGCGCGATTCCAAGCCCAAAATGCTCGGCGTGAAGAAATTTGGTGGCGAATTGGTTAGCGGCGGCGCGATCATCGTGCGCCAGCGCGGCACCAAGTTCCACCCCGGAACCAATGTCGGCATCGGCAAGGATCACACCTTGTTTGCCCTGACGGAGGGCCATGTTTCGTTCACGACCAAGGGTGCACTGAACAAACACACGGTGAATGTGACTGCAGCCTGATCTGCAGTGACTCTTCCCAAGAAACCCTGCGCCTAAAGCGCGGGGTTTTTCGTTTATAACCACACTATAAATCATGAAGTTCGTCGACGAAGCCTATATTGACATCTCTGCTGGAGACGGCGGGGCGGGTTGCGTCTCGTTTCGGCATGAAAAATACAAAGAGTTTGGTGGCCCCAATGGCGGCGACGGCGGCCGTGGTGGTCACGTATTCGCAGTGGCGGATCCCAACCTCAATACCCTGGTTGATTTCCGGTTTTCGCGCCGCCACGACGCAAAGCGCGGCGAGCACGGCATGGGTTCGGACATGTTTGGCGCGGCCGGCGACGACATCACGCTGAAAATGCCGGTTGGCACCATCATCACCGATGCCGAAACTGGCGAAGTGTTATTTGAGTTGCTGAAACCGGGCGACGTGATCACTATCGCCAAGGGCGGCGATGGCGGCTTTGGCAATATGCGCTTCAAGAGCGCTATCAATCGCGCGCCACGTCAGAAGACCCCTGGTTGGCCGGGTGAAAAAAAGAGCCTCAAGCTGGAATTAAAGGTGTTGGCGGATGTCGGTCTGCTCGGTATGCCGAATGCCGGAAAGTCCACTTTCATCACCGCGGTGTCGAACGCGCGTCCCCGCATTGCTGACTATCCATTCACGACCTTGCACCCCAATCTGGGCGTGGTTCGGGTAGGGCCGGAGCAAAGCTTTGTGGTGGCCGACCTGCCCGGTTTGATCGAAGGTGCGTCCGAAGGCGCTGGTCTGGGACACCTGTTCTTGCGCCACCTGACCCGCACGCGCTTGTTACTGCACATTGTGGATATGGCCCCGTTCGACGAAGGCGTGGACATCGTGGCGCAGGCCAAGGCCATCGTCAACGAGTTAAAAAAATACGACACGGATTTGTACAAAAAGCCGCGCTGGCTGGTGCTGAACAAGCTTGACATGGTCGATGCGGATGAACGCGTAGCCTTGATCAAGGACTTTGTGAAACGCTTCAAGTTCAAGGGCCCGGTGTTTGAAATTTCCGCTCTGACGCGTGAAGGCTGCGAGTCGCTGGTCAAGGAAATCTACAAACACGTCAAGGCGCAGCAGGTGGCTGAGCAGACGCCCGAGGTTATCGACCCGCGCTTTGTGAATGCCTCCGACGCATAATTTCACTATTAAAATAGTAGCTACCTAGGCAATACACACGGGGGCTACAGCCCTAAATGTTAAACATGTCTAGTTCTACGGTATTGCGCGACGCCAAACGTGTGGTGGTCAAGGTGGGTTCCAGCCTGGTGACCAATGACGGCCAAGGTTTGGATGAGGTCGCCATAGGCGAATGGTGCCGCCAGATGGCGCATCTGATGCGTGACGGGCGTGAAGTCATCATGGTTTCCAGCGGTGCCATCGCCGAGGGCATGAAGCGCCTGGGCTGGTCCGCGCGACCCAAGGCCATCCAGGAACTGCAGGCTGCAGCAGCTGTCGGGCAAATGGGCCTGGCCCAGATGTACGAGACCAAGCTCAAGCTCAATGGCCTGGGCAGCGCGCAGGTGCTGTTGACGCATGCCGACCTGGCCGATCGCGAACGCTACCTGAACGCCCGCTCCACGCTGCTGACATTGCTCAAGCTGGGCGTGGTGCCGGTCATTAACGAAAACGACACCGTCGTCAATGACGAAATAAAGTTTGGCGACAACGACACGCTGGGCGCGCTGGTGGCCAACCTGGTCGAAGCCGATGCGCTGGTCATCCTGACCGACCAGAAAGGCCTGTTCACGGCCGATCCGCGCAAGGACCCTGCGGCCGAGTTCGTGCACGAAGCCCGTGCAGGCGATGCCGCGCTGGAGGCGATGGCCGGTGGTGCGGGTTCCAGCCTGGGGCGTGGTGGCATGATCACCAAGATTTTGGCTGCCAAGCGTGCGGCAGGCTCCGGTGCATCAACCGTCATTGCCTGGGGCCGTGAACCCGACGCATTGATACGGCTGACCCAGGGCGAGGCCATTGGCACGTTGCTGGTCGCCCAAACGCAAAAACAGCAAGCCCGTAAGCAGTGGATGGCCGATCACCTGCAAATGCGTGGCGCTGTCGTCGTGGACGACGGCGCGGCCGTCAAGGTGCGCGCCGAAGGCAAGAGCCTGTTGCCCATTGGAATGGTGCTGGTGGAGGGTGATTTTTCGCGTGGTGATGTGATTGCCGTTCGTGACGGCGCCGGTGCGGAGCTGGCCCGCGGACTGGCCAATTACTCCAGTTCCGAGGCCCGCTTGTTGTGCCGCAAGCCGTCGGCCGATATTGAAAAGCTATTGGGTTACGCTGCGGAGCCCGAAATGTTGCACCGGGACAATCTGGTACTGACGCGCTAAAGCCCCTGTGCAGGGCACTGGCGTCGTTGCTCCATAAGGGGGCATTCACGCAACTGTACCGTCTCCTCTTTGCTAGTCGTAGGCCTTCTTGCCGCGTTTGAGCGCCCGGATAGTGTCTTCCCGCTTGTTCGACACGCGGCCATCACAGCCACCCTGTTTTGCAATGGCGTACGCATGGCGGGACGGTAAGTTGTCGGTCATAGGCCGCCATTGGGGCTGGTCTATAGCGACCCAGTGACCAGTAGTCCCAGCGCGGGCATAGGTCTTCACCTCACCCTTGGTGCACAGAATGCCCTCGTATGCGGCGCTTACCGACCCCGATGCGTTGCGCATGACCACCACGTAGCGCACAACGCCGTCGGCGGCACCAACCGTTACGGTTTCTGGGTCGATGCCAACCTTGAGCGTGACATGGGAGGGCATTTCAATGGGGATCAATGCGTCTTTGGAGTACGCAGGCGGGGAAGGTGTCTGTTCCTCCGCCCATTCCGGGACTTCCACCGGAGTCTGGGCTCCAACAGACGCGGCCGCAAGCGCCAAGCACAGCCCGATAAGGCGTTTAAATTCCATGGTTGCGCCCGTGGTGGTGTGGGTCGACGTTGGTACCCGGATCCGGCTCAAACGATGCTCCAGGTGGCAGTGCCATGCCCGGCGGATGGTGATCGCCAGACGAATCGTCCCCTTGCTCGTGCGGGCGATGGCCCTGGCGCAAAAACCGGTTGCGCGGCTCATTGCGTGGCAGGTAGCGGGAAAGCTCGGTCAGCGCGGTTTCATAGACCCCGCGTTTGAACTCAACCACGGCGTCCAGCGGCACCCAGTAGTCGTTCCAACGCCAAGCGTCGAACTCCGGGTGGTCGGTGGCACGCAGGTTCAAATCCCAGTCATGCCCCAGTAGTTTGAGTAAAAACCAGATTTGTTTCTGGCCTTTGTAGTG
The DNA here is from genome assembly GCA_040384785.1 of Pseudomonadota bacterium. Lineage (GTDB taxonomy): Bacteria > Pseudomonadota > Gammaproteobacteria > Burkholderiales > Burkholderiaceae_C > Allorhodoferax. The sequence goes on along the minus strand of JAZKIR010000158.1, from coordinate 8,082 downwards.
GCCGCGCGCGTCGCGGCGGATGTATCGGTCAGGCACCTCGTAGCGCAACCAGTCTCGGGTACGGGCAACTATGCAGACGTGCTCCGGTTGGAGCCCCACTTCCTCGTGCAATTCCCGCATCATGGCTTGCTCAGGGGTTTCGCCCCGGTCAATACCACCCTGTGGAAACTGCCACGAATGGGTTCGTATGCGTTTGCCCCAAAATACCTGATTTTTCTGGTTGAGCAGGATGATGCCGACGTTGGGCCGAAAGCCGTCCCGGTCAAGCATAATCAAACCCCAATTTTTAAACTTCGTTCATTATGCACAGCAAGCGCCGTGTATCAAGGGGCGAAGGCCTATGTAGTTTCGCGAGTGACCCCATGAAAGCATCACAATTCTTCATTTCCACCCTGAAAGAGGCACCTGCCGACGCCGAAGTGGCCAGCCACAAGCTGATGATGCGCGCCGGGATGATCAAAAAACTGGGCGCTGGCATTTACACCTACATGCCCATGGGTTTGCGCGTAATCCGCAAGGTGGAGGCGATTGTGCGGCAAGAAATGAACCGTGCGGGGGCGGTGGAACTCAGCATGCCGGTGGTTCAGCCGGCTGAACTATGGCAAGAAACCGGGCGGTTTGAGAAAATGGGCCCCGAATTGCTGCGCATCAAGGACCGCCATGACCGCGACTATGTGGTCCAGCCGACCAGCGAAGAAGTGATCACTGACATTGCGCGCCAGGAAATCAAGAGTTACAAACAGTTGCCGAAGAATTTGTACCAGATACAGACCAAGTTCCGCGACGAGCGCCGTCCGCGCTTCGGCCTGATGCGTGGACGCGAGTTCACGATGAAGGATGCCTACAGCTTCGACCGTGACCAGGAAACAGCCAAGGCTAGTTACCAGGTCATGGCGGGCGCCTACCGCAAGATTTTTGACCGTTTTGGTTTGACCTACAGGGCCGTCGCGGCCGACAGCGGCGCCATTGGGGGCGATCTGAGCGAAGAGTTCCAGGTCATAGCCGCCACCGGTGAAGACGCCATCGTCTACTGCCCCGGCAGCGAATACGCCGCCAATATGGAAAAAGCCGAGGCACTCGCACCCGCTGGCCCCCGCTCAACCGCGGCGCAAGCCATGGCCAAAGTGCCAACCCCAGGCAAAAGCACCTGTGAAGACGTGGCTCTGTTGCTAGGCGTGCCACTGTCCACCACGGTGAAGTCTTTGGTACTGGCCACCGACGCCAAGGACGACAAAGGCAATGTGACCAAGACCCAGGTCTGGCTGCTATTGTTGCGCGGCGACCACGATATGAATGAAGTCAAGGTCGGCAAACTCGAAGGCTTGGCGGATTTCCGGTTTGCGACCGTCGCTGAAGTTGAAGACCATTTCGGTTGCAAGCCTGGCTACCTGGGACCCATCGGTTTGAAGCAACCGCTGAAAATCGTTGCCGACCGTGAAGTGGCCATGATGGCTGATTGGATTTGCGGTGCGAATGCGGAAGATTTCCACACAACCGGCGTGAACTGGGTGCGTGACCTGCCCGAGCCCGACCTGGTAGCCGACATCCGCAACGTTGTGGCCGGTGACGCCTCGCCCGACGGCAAGGGATTGTTGGCGATTGAGCGGGGCATTGAGGTCGGCCATGTGTTTTACCTGGGCACCAAGTACAGCAAGGCCATGAACGCCACCTTTCTGGATGTCAACGGCAAGCCCCAGTTCATGGAAATGGGTTGTTACGGCATTGGCATCACGCGCCTGCCGGCCGCCGCCATCGAGCAAAACCACGACGACAAGGGCATCATCTGGCCCGATGCGCTGGCACCCTTTACCGTGGTGCTGTGCCCCATCAGTCCAGACCGTTTCCCCGAAGTTAAGGCTGCGGCTGACGCGCTGTACGCTGATCTGCTGGCAGCTGGCGTGGACGTGATGCTGGATGATCGCTGCGAGCGCCCTGGTGCCATGTTTGCGGATTGGGAACTGATTGGCGTGCCGCACCGCGTCACGATTGGTGACCGCGGCCTGAAAGAAGGCCAGGTTGAGTACCAGCACCGCCGCGATACAGCCGCCAGCAAGGTGGCGGTGGGCGAAGTGCTGGCACTGATCCGCTCCAAACTGACGGTATGAAGCCTGGCGCAGCTTCATTGGGCGCTAGCGTTACCCGGCGAACCTGTCTATTGCCCCCGTTGGTTGGACTTGGACTGCTATCAATTGCAGAGCATTCCTGGGCCGGTGGCCAAATAGAAGAGCCACTGATCGACTCGGTGCGCACGGCTCTGAGCGGCGCGGTGCGCAACGCGGCGCCACCGATACCCGAGTTCAGCAGTACAGAACAACGCCTGCATTACCTGCGCTGGTTGGGCACCATGAGCGAGCGCCTGACCAAGAAGAAGAAGGATCTGGAAACCCGCAAGGAGTTTTTGCAAACCGTCTGGTACGAGAGCAAGCGCGCCGGGTTGGACGTGGCGCTGGTGCTGGGCCTGATCCAAGTCGAAAGCAACTTCCGCAAGTACGCCGTGTCAGTCGTCGGCGCCCGGGGTTATATGCAAGTGATGCCGTTCTGGACACGTGCCATCGGTGATGGGGATGCTGGTCGTTTGTTCCATATGCAGACCAACTTGCGCTTTGGTTGCGTGATTCTGCGCCATTACCTGGACCGGGAAAAGGGTGACCTTTTTCTGGGGCTGGGTCGCTACAACGGCTCGCGGGGCAAGCCGCAGTATCCGGATGCGGTGTTTGCCAATAAGCGGTTGTGGGAGTATGTGCCTGCTGCCAGGTAGGTGCTACCGATCCAAGTAGGCACTGCTTCCCTTGTTGGATCCGTTGGGCTGCACGTTTTGCTACGTGTCCCCCGGCCATGCAAGCATGGCCTCCTCCTTTACCTACGCAAAACGCACAGCCCAACGGATCTGAAGTTGCGTAGTGGTGCGCTTCCAAAGATAGCCAAACCAAGACCGAAGTTAGCCAACATTCCAGCAGGCATGGGGTGGCTGTTATGCATGCGTAGGTCAGGAGGAGCCCGAAGGGCGGGGGATACGGAGCAGAACAGCCACCCCATGCCTGATGCGGGCGAGGGAGGTGCCTGCCGAGGGGCGTTGTGGAAAACAACGCCCCGGGAAGAAAACTCAGGCCGGAGTAGAACCCAGCGCCTGTTGCAACTCACCGTTTTCGTACATCTCCATCATGATGTCCGATCCACCGATGAATTCACCCTTGACGTAGAGCTGGGGGATGGTGGGCCAGTTGCTGTAGTCCTTGATGCCGGCGCGGATTTCGTCGTCTTCCAGCACATTGACGGTCTTGATGGCCTTGGGGTCGACGCCGCAGGCCTTCAGGATCTGGATCGCACGGCCCGAAAAGCCGCACTGGGGGAAGCTGGCATTGCCCTTCATGAACAGCAGAACTTCGTTGTTCTTGACGAGTTCATCAATGCGTTGTTGTGTGTCGCTCATGGCAATAACTCCAAAAAATCTGGCCCAAATGGCCAATTGCTGTACCGTAGACCGCCATTATCCCAGACCTACCGCGGCAGCGCCTGAGCGCGGGAATGTCGCCGCGCGGGGTGAGCCTTTGGCGTTAGCGCCTGCGTTACAGCAAACCGGCCACTTGCACGGCGGGTTTGACCAGCGTGCTTTTGCCAAACATCCAGTGCTCGACCACGACCAGCAGCACACACAGCAGCAGGAACAGAGGCAATTGGCCGGTGCCCCAACGGTCTTCGCGCCATTGTTTTTCCAGCGAATACCACCAGTCGGCGCTGGACCACAGCCGTACCGCTTCCAGAAAAGTGCCCCAGTCCTTGAAGATCATTTTCCCCAGCGCCAGGTAGACCGGGATGTTGATGATGACCAGGATGAACCAGTGTGCACTATGGGCATTCATGGATAGCCAAACCTCCGCAAATCAGGCTTTTTTGAGAAAACAGGCTTTGAGCATAAAGCTGCCACCGTCCATTTTGCAATCCACTTCATGGTCTCCACCGACCAGGCGTATGCTTTTCACCTTGGTGCCCATCTTCAGCACGGTGGATGAGCCCTTAACCTTCAAGTCCTTGATCAGCACCACGGCATCACCGTCCTGCAGAATCTGGCCGTTGTAGTCCTTGACTAGCGCATCCGTATCCTCTTCGGTGGCGGCGGGCGCCATGGGCCATTCATGGCCGCAGTCGGCGCAGACAAAGTTGCCGCCATCCGGGTAGGTGTTCTCTTGCGCGCATCGGGGGCAGGCTGATGTGGTGGTGTGGGGCATGGTGGTTGTTATTGCTTTGGCTTGCTATTAAGTTGGTAGCGGTATGCGTATATTTTACGAGGGCTAGAGGTAGAAATAGCCGAAAGACACCTGGGGAAAATCAGCCCGTGAACTGTTGCCCGCCGCTGCAGCGCTCTATGCCCGCCAGGTCTTGTCGCGATTGGACCTTCTGCAGACCGGCTGCGGCCAGCAACGCCCGCACGGCCGGGGCCTGGTCATAACCGTGCTCCAGCAGCAGCCAGCCACCGGGCAGCAGATGCTCGCCGGTCTGGCGGATGATGGTGCGGATGTCGTCCAGTCCGTCGGCACCGCTGGCGAGCGCCTGCAAAGGTTCATGGGTCAGCGCGGCCAGGTGGGGGTCCCGGTCAGCGATATACGGCGGGTTCGCCACCACCAGGTCAAACCGGCCCTGCACGCCGTCCAACCAACTGCCTTGCGCAAACTGCACGCGCAGCCTCAAGCGCGCGGCGTTGGCCTGGGCCACGGCCAGTGCGTCAGCGCTGTAGTCAACGGCCTGCACCTGCGCATCGGGGCGGCTGTGTTGCAGTGCCAGCGCGATCGCACCGCTGCCAGTGCCCAGGTCTACGAGCCGGGGGGCGGTCTTGCCGGCTAGCAGTTCCAGTGCCCATTCCACGATGGTTTCGGTGTCGGGCCGGGGCACCAGCACGCGGGAATCCACCTGCAGGTCCAGGCCGAAAAACTCCTTGTGTCCGGTGATATAGGCCAGGGGTTCGCCGGCGGCGCGGCGCTGCACGGCCTGCTCCAGGGCGGCCAGGGCCACGGCGGTCAGCGGGTCGGTGTCGTGCGCCAGCAGCCAAGCGCGGTCATGCGGCGCGCGACCCAATGCATGCAGCACCAGCAACTGGGCGTCGAGGCGGTCCAGGCCCCGGACCAGGGCTTGGTCCATGGCCTGCGCCACGGATGGTTGTGGTTGTTGCGATGGAGCCGCTGTGCTCATGCCAAGGCCTTTCGGGTACGCCGTTGGGACAATTTTGGACGTATGCTGTCAGTCTGCCATCGCAGTTCTTTGGGGTTCACTATGCAAAGCTCGCCCGTCAGGTTCCTGATCGTCATCGATTCCGGTGGGTCCATGGTGGCGCGCCTGTTCAACGCTGACCGGGGCCACGTCATGGACATGGACGCATCGACCGAGGATGTGGTGGCAACCATAGAGAGGGCGGTTTCGACGAACAGTGCTACAGCACCGGAATGGGACGTTGCGCTGGCCGGCCATAGTGCGATGGAGCGGGAGCAGGCGCAGGTCTATACGCTGCCGCTGTAAAACCCAGGGTGGCGTTCACGTCAGCCCCACTTCCAGTGCCGCCAGTTGTTCGGCCGCTTCATAGGCCTGCAGGGCCTGTACCACGTCCTCCAGATCGCCTTCCATGATCTGCAGCAGCTTGTACAGTGTCAGGTTGATGCGGTGGTCGGTGAGGCGCCCCTGCGGGAAGTTATATGTTCGAATCCGGTCGCTGCGGTCACCGCTGCCGACCAGGCTCTTGCGTTCGGCGGCGTCCTTGGCGGCGCGTTCGGAACGTTCCTTTTCGTGGATGCGGGCGGTCAGGACTTTCAAGGCCTGGGCCTTGTTGCTGTGCTGGCTGCGCCCATCCTGGCACTCGGCGACGATGCCGGTGGGGAGGTGGGTGATACGCACCGCCGAGTCGGTTTTATTGATGTGCTGACCACCGGCGCCGCTGGCGCGGTAGGTGTCGATGCGCAGGTCGGACGGGTTGATCTTGATGGCCTCGGCCTCGTCCTGCTCGGCCAGCACGGCGATGGTGCAGGCGCTGGTGTGGATGCGGCCCTGTGTTTCGGTGGCGGGCACACGCTGCACGCGGTGGCCGCCGGATTCGAACTTCAACGCCCCGTAGGCGCCCGTGCCATTGTGCTGCCCTTCCATGCGCACCACCACTTCCTTGTAGCCGCCCAGTTCGCTTTGGGACTCGCTGACGATTTCGGTTTTCCAGCCGCAGCGGTCCGCGTAGCGGGTGTACATGCGCAGCAGGTCACCGGCAAACAGCGCGGATTCATCGCCGCCGGTGCCGGCGCGGATTTCGACGAAGGCGGGGCGGGCGTCGTCCGGGTCCTTGGGCAGCAGCATGCGCTGCAGTTCGGTTTCCAGTTGCGCTAGCTCGGCCGTGGCGCTGGTGATTTCTTCCTCGGCCATTTCCGCCATGTCAGGGTCGGACTTCATGTCGTGCGCGCTGGCCAGATCGGCCTCGCGCTGCTGGTAACGGGTCCAGCGGCTGGACACGGCAGAGACGTCGGTGTGCTCGCGCGACAGTTTGAGGAATTGCTCCATGTCTTTCATGATGTCCTCGCGGGACAGCAGGAATTCCAGCTCTCCCAGGCGGTCGGCATAACGGGCGAGTTGTTGGCGGAGAAAGGGTTTCATGGGGGAGTGCGAAAAGGTTGGCAATCAACGCTACGACGGGAAGGTCCGAGCCGAAGAAAAAAAACAAAATGTGGCTGTTAGCTTCCTCTCGCCCGGCGGGGCGAGAGGGGCTGGGGAAGAGTGTGTGGCGGCGCAGCTAACGCGCGCGCCGCGCTGGGCCGCCCCAAGCAAGCGCGGCCCCCTTGGGGCTGAGCACTGCGGCTCCAGGCCTGCCAGTGCAGGCTTGGACAGCGCGAAGAGCCGTTGCGTCTCGCATTGGCACGACCAGAGAGTGATACGCAGAGCGCGAACGTGGGGGCAACATCATCACTTGCGCAAGAAGAAGTGCTGGATCGCGCTGCTCGCACGATCACGTGCCTGGGCGTCACCCGCATGCAATTCGGCCATCGCCCCGTGCAGCATTTTTTGCGTCAGCCCCTTGGATAGGGCCTCCAGCACCGCGTCGACCGGTTCGCCTTTGGCCAGCAGCTTGCGTGCCCGGGCCAACTCGGCGGCACGCCAGGCATCGGCCTGTGCATTGAGCTGCTGGATCAGCGGGACCGAACTGCGCTGGTCTATCCAGTGCATAAAACTCTGCACGCCGGCGTCCACAATGGCTTCGGCCTGGGCCACGGCGGCTTGGCGGCTGGCCTGGGCGGTTTGCACCACGCCGGCCAGATCGTCGACGGTGTACAGGTAGACGTCTTCCAGCGCCTTGACTTCGACCTCGATGTCGCGCGGCACGGCCAGGTCGACCATGAACATGGGGCGGCGGCGGCGCTTTTTGAGCGCTCGTTCCACGGCGCCCAGGCCAATGATGGGCAGGGTGCTGGCGGTGCAACTGACGACGATGTCAAACTCGTGCAGGCGGTCCGGCAGATCGGCCAGTCGCATGACCTCGCCGCCAAAGCGTGACGCCAGTTTTTCACCACGTTCCAGCGTGCGGTTGGCAATCGCCAGCGCCTTGGGGCTCTTGGCTGCAAAGTGGGTGGCGCACAGCTCAATCATCTCGCCGGCACCGACAAACAGCACCTTGACCTTGCCCAAGTCTTCAAACAGGTTGCCGGCCAGGCGCACGGCGGCGGCGGCCATGCTGATGGAGTGGGCGCCAATCTCGGTCGAGGTGCGCACCTCTTTGGCCACCGCAAACGAACGCTGGAACATCTGCGACAAGGTCGTGCCCAAGGCGCCGGCCGCATCGGCCGCACGTACCGCGTCCTTCAACTGGCCCAGAATCTGCGGCTCACCCAGCACCATGGAATCCAGGCCGCTGGCCACGCGGAAGGCGTGGCGCGCCGCCTGGCCGTCTTGCAAGCTGTAGGTGTGGGAGCGCAGTGCGTCGGGCGAGATGCCGGCGGAGTGGGCCAGCCAGCCCAGCGTGGGTTCCAGCTCGGACTGTTCACCGGCGCAATAAATCTCGGTGCGGTTGCAGGTGGAGACAATCGCCGCCTCGGGCATGCGCTGCAACGTCTGGCGCAGGCC
>JAZKIR010000157.1:0-3183 GCA_040384785.1 Pseudomonadota bacterium | reverse complement strand
ACACCAGCGGATAGAAAATGCGGTCCTTGATCGAATCTGGCACACCAGGTCCGTTATCGATGACATGCAATTCCAATGCCAACCGATAGCGCTGCTTGCCGAAAGTTATTTGGCGCAGGACACGGGTCCGAAATGTGAGGTTCGCGTCGCCCGCTGCGATGCGTTCCGCCAATGCTTGGCAGGCGTTGTGCGCAATGTTGAGCACGGTTTGAATCAGTTGCTCATGGTCGCCTCGAAACTCGGGGATGGAGGTGTCGTAGTCACGAATGACGCGCAGGCCCTTGGGGAACTCGGCCAGTATCAGGGAACGCACCCGCTCGCAGACTTCGTGGATGTTGACGTCGCTCACCATATGCGGTCTGCGGTGCGGTGCCAACAAACGGTCGACCAAGCTTTGCAGCCTATCGGCCTCACGGATGATGACCTGGGTGTACTCGGTGAGTTCCGTTGACTCCATTTCCATTTCGAGCAACTGCGCCGCACCCCGGATGCCGCCCAGAGGGTTCTTGATTTCGTGGGCCAGGTTACGGATCAGCTCTTTGTTGGTCTGGGCCTGTTCGGCCAGACGCTCCTCACGGTCCTGGCGAGTTTGCTGCTCCAGAGGGATCATCTCAACGATGATGGACTCCACCGGTTCTGTCCAAGCGATGATGACGTGCACTGGCATGGGCTCACCCGCCCCGCGCTTGAGAAAGGCATCGTAGCGCAGTACCGCAAAGGCGTTGTCCCGTGCGCCGTTTAGCGCGTTCTGCAGCAACGATGGTTCGGTAAAGGCGTCTGCGAGGCAAGAGCCAACAATCGCACGGCGCGAAATGCCCAAGGCGTCTTCTAATGCGGCATTGGAGAAAACGACATCGGCATTGGGGCACACCACCGCCACCAGGGTGGCGAGCAGGTCGAAGGACTGGTACTGCGCAGAATCGTCCAAGTCGCTGTTATCTCAGTGCAGAACTTGGAGCGCTGGGAACACTATTGGTTGGCACACGGCTCAGTTCGCGCCGTATGCCTTCAATGTCACTCTCATTGCGGCTGATACTGGCCTTGAGTGCCGCCACACGTTCTAGGTACTTTTGATGGTTGCGAGTTTCTGCAGCCAGCTTTTCGGGATCGCCGTTGTTGTATTCCCTCAGCAACTCGGCGTGGCGGGCTTCGGCCTTCTTCAATTCGGACTCCAGAATCAAACGGGAATCGGAGTCCTTGGCACGCTGATCCCCCGCATCGACACGTTGTCCGGGTTGGGTTGCTGCAGCCACCCGATTGGCATTGGGCTTGTGGGCCTGCACCACGGTGACGTTGCCACCGGATATCAGTTTGCAGTTCTTCGCTTCGGCGACAGAGACTGTGTTGGTGTATTCATTGCCACATCGGTAAATCCGATCTTGAGCCCAACCGGCAGTGCCTGCCAGCATTGCCAACAAGGGAATCAGTAAAACAATTTTCATTCTGTGTCCACGCATCGCGTGCAAGGCTGTTTGGCCAGTATGCGTCAAAAAACGCGAAAAACAAAGTCCACACGTATCTATCGGTTCTATTTCAACCTTGGAATCACATTACAACAATTGGTTTCAAAAAAAAGGACGGCATGTGCCGTCCTCTTAATTTTAAGGTGTTCGAGACGGGGCTTCGTTTCGCACCGTCCCAAGACCTTGATCCGTTAAGGACAGAGCTTGTTGCTTCGCACTGCAGTCTGTCCCGCAATTTCTAAACGGTTGGGGACAGAGCTTCGCTACGCTACGGTCTGTCCCACAAGGTTTAGAGAGAGTAATACATGTCAAATTCGATGGGGTGTGTTGCCATGCGCAAGCGCGTGACTTCGCCCATCTTCAGCTCGATATAGGCATCGATCATGCTGTCGGTGAACACGCCGCCCTTGGTCAGGAAACCGCGGTCTGCGTGCAGGCAGTCCAGGGCCTGGTCCAGGCTGTGGCAGACGGTTGGGATCAATGCGTCTTCTTCGGGTGGCAAATGGTACAGATCCTTGGTAGCGGCTTCGCCCGGATGGATCTTGTTCTCCACGCCGTCCAGACCGGCCATCATCAGCGCCGAGAAGCCCAGGTAGGGGTTCATCAGTGGATCGGGGAAACGCGCTTCGATGCGGCGGCCCTTGGGGTTTGCCACGAAAGGAATGCGGATCGATGCGGAGCGGTTTTTGGCAGAGTAAGCCAGCTTGACCGGTGCTTCGTAGCCAGGAACCAAACGCTTGTAGCTGTTGGTACCAGGGTTGGTGATGGCGTTCAGAGCACGTGCATGCTTGATGATGCCGCCGACATAGTACAAGGCGAAGTCAGACAGACCAGCATAGCCGTCACCAGCAAACAGGTTCTTGCCGTCTTTCCAGATGGACTGGTGCACGTGCATGCCGGAACCGTTGTCGCCAACGATGGGCTTGGGCATGAAGGTCGCGGTCTTGCCGTAGGCATGGGCCACGTTTTGCACCACGTACTTCAGCATTTGGGTCCAGTCGGCGCGTTGCACCAGGGTGCTGAACTTGGTGCCGATTTCGTTCTGGCCAGCGCCCGCCACTTCGTGGTGGAACACTTCAACCGGAATGCCCAGGGATTCGAGAATCAGGGACATCTCAGCGCGCATGTCTTGCGTGCTGTCGACCGGTGGCACGGGGAAATAACCGCCCTTGACAGTAGGACGGTGGCCCTTGTTGCCGCCTTCCATTTTCTTGCCCGAATTCCAGGGTGCTTCGCCTTCGTCGATCTTGAAGAAGGTGCCGGACATGTCGGTGTTCCAGCGCACGTCGTCAAAAATGAAGAATTCAGGCTCGGGACCGAAGAAGGCCGTGTCACCAATGCCGCTGGCCTTGAGGTAGGCTTCCGCGCGCTTGGCGATGGAACGTGGGTCGCGGTCATAAGCCTTGCCGTCGCTGGGTTCCACCACGTCGCAGCTCATGAACATCGTGGTTTCTTCGAAGAAGGGGTCGATGTTGGCCGTGTTGGGGTCGGGCATCAGTTGCATGTCGGAGGCTTCAATACCCTTCCAACCCGCAACGGATGAGCCGTCAAATGCGTGGCCCGATGTGAATTTGTCTTCGTCGAAATGCGAAACAGGCACGGTCACGTGCTGTTCTTTGCCTCGGGTATCGGTGAAACGGAAGTCAACAAACTTGACTTCATTCTCTTTCACCATCTTCATCACGTCTGCGACGGTCTTGGCCATCAAATACTCCTGTTT
>JAZKIR010000156.1:0-3798 GCA_040384785.1 Pseudomonadota bacterium | reverse complement strand
CCATCAAAGTCTGAAAGTTTGACAAAACGGTGGCGTCCATATACGCCCCAAGGCGAGTTAGCCCCCTTGGGGGGCAGCGACCCGCGCAGCGGCGGAGTGTGGGGGCCTTCCTCACTTCAAACGCCGGTACAGGGTATTGCGGCTGATGCCCAACAGGCGTGCCGCCTCCGACATATTGCCTGCGCACAGGGCCAGTGTGCGCTCGATAGCCTGGCGTGACTGGGTGCGCAAGTCCGCGTTAGAGTCAGGCTCCGGCACATCGGTGCAACCAGTAATCACCGTTGCGCTGCGCTGTTGCAGCGCGCACCGCAGATCATCGGGCAAATGGGTCCAGGTGATGGTGGTCTGATGGTCGTCGAGCAGGGCGCACGCCGTACGCAACGCGTTGAACAACTGGCGCACATTGCCCGGCCAGTGGTAGGCCTGCAAGGCTTGCAGCAGGTCGGGTGCTACCGCCAGGCGGCACACGGGCGCCAGGGTGTGCAGTTCACGTTCCAGCAAGCGCGTGAAGTCGCTGCGTTCGCGCAACGGGGGCAGGCGCAGGCATAGTCCATTGAGCCGGTAGTACAGGTCTTCGCGGAAGCGCCCCGCTTGCATCTCCGCAGGCAGGTCGCGGTGTGTGGCGCACACCAGCGAAAAATCCACAGCCACTGGCTTGCCGCCGCCCAGTGGCACTACCATGCGCTCCTGCAGCACACGCAGCAGGCACGCCTGCAAGCTTAGTGGCATGTCACCAATCTCGTCCAGAAACAGTGTGCCACCGTGGGCCTCGCGGATGCGCCCGGTGGCGCCCTCTCGCCGCGCGCCGGTAAAGGCGCCGCCCTGGTAGCCAAAGAGTTCGGCCTCGATCAGGTTTTCGGGCAAGGCGGCACAGTTGACCGCAACAAATGGCTGATCGTGGCGCGGCCCGCTGAGGTGGGCGGCGCGGGCAAATACTTCCTTGCCGACACCGGATTCTCCCTGCAGAAGAATGGCGATGGGCTTGCCCAGCAGCTTGCGGGCACGGGCTATTGCCGCCTGGAAAACGGCGTCTCCGGTGTCCAGTGCGGACAGTGCATCGGCATTGCATGCAGGAACGTCATGTACCGGGCGAACGTCGGTGGAACGTCCGTAGCGTAACTGGTGAGACAGTCGGCCAGCCTCAACACGGACCCAGGCGGCGTAACCGCTGGTCGTGTGCACCACGTGCGCAGCGGACATTGAACGCTGCCCCCAGTCCATCAGCAGCTCCAGGGTCTCGGCCAGAACCGCGCTGACGGGTGTGTGGCCCAGGCCTTTCCAGTCCAGGCCCAACAGCTCCAGTGCGGTGGCGTTGGCGCCCACCAGTATGCCGTCCTCGGTCACGGCCAGCAGGCCTTCGGCGACCGTGCCTATGCCTTCGGGTTGGCTGTGCAGGCGCAGGCGCAGGCCGCTCCACAGGCGCGTGTCGTGGTGCGTGTCAAACAGCCGGTGCTCGATCATGCGGGCGGCCGAGCGCACCAGTCCCAGCGTATGGCGGTGGTAGCCGCGGTGGTCGCCCGACACATCCAACGCCCCCAGGATGTGGCCCCTGGGATCGTGTATGGGCACGGCGGCGCAAGTCAGAAAACCATTGCGTTCCAGATAGTGTTCGGCCGCGTGTACGACGACTGCATGTTCTTCGGCCAGTGCCGTGCCAATGGCATTGGTGCCGCGGAACTGTTCATGCCAGGTGGCACCCAGGCGCAGTGCCACACGCTCGGCGCGGCCAATGAACTGGGGGTCGCCCAGCGTGTGCAGCAGCATGCCGTCCGCGCCCGCCAGAATGCTCATGCTGTCCGTGCCACGGGTTTGTTCGTGCAGGAATTCCATGACCGGGCGCGCATGGGCGACCAGTTCGCGCTGGCGCTCCAGTTCACGTGTCAGCTGCGCACCCGATGCGTTGGGCGCGCCGGGCATGCGGCCCACGGGCTGCAAGCCGGCCTGCCAGCAGCGCAGCCACGAGCGCGCCAGGTCGGTCTGTATCAGATCGGGCGGCAGACGGCCACTGCTGATCAACTGGCGGCGTGCCTCGCGCAATTGGCTGGGTACCGCGCGGTCCTGTACAACGGGAATCGACATGGGCCTTGTCTCCTGTGGTGGAAAGCGGGACGGGTGTGCCATCTCCGGCTCTGCGGCATTGGCGTTTACCGCATGTCTGGCATTGTGCGCCCGTGCAAAAAGCCGTTTCAACCCGATTGGTGGCGCCATTGTTCCGTTTTGACACAGGGAGTGCCTTGCGTTGGCGCAACGATGACAGTATTGGCCGTGCCGCACAGCCCCGCTTGGGGGCGAATCGGGTGTTTTGCCACCTTTTGTGTTCAAACCCGGGTCTGGCACACAGTCTGCAAAGGGGTGCATGCGAAGCCAAGCGCTCCTTGGGCAGGCGGCTCGTCATCCATCAATACCACCAGGAGACAAAAAACATGCTGTACGCAAAACCCGGCTCGCCCGACGCACCCCTGCAATTCAAGCCGCAATACGACAACTTCATCGGCGGCAAATTTGTGCCACCGGTCAAGGGTGAATACTTTGAGGTGATCACCCCGGTCACCGGCAAACCCTTCACCAGCGCAGCCCGTTCCACCGCCGCCGACATCGAACTGGCGCTGGATGCAGCCCACGCCGCGGCCGACGCCTGGGGCAAGACGGATGCGGCCACCCGGTCCAATATTCTGCTCAAGATCGCCGACCGCATCGAAGCCAACCAGGAATTGCTGGCCTATGTTGAAACCGTGGACAACGGCAAGCCGATTCGGGAAACTTTGAATGCCGATATCCCGCTCACGGTTGACCACTTTCGCTATTTCGCGGGCTGTGTGCGCGCCCAGGAAGGAGGCTTGAGCAACATCGACGAGACCACGGTGGCATACCATTTTCAGGAGCCGCTGGGCGTGGTCGGGCAGATCATCCCCTGGAACTTTCCGATCCTGATGGCGGCGTGGAAACTGGCGCCTGCCATTGGCGCCGGCAACTGCGTGGTGCTCAAGCCCGCGGAGTCCACACCGATCAGCATCCTGGTGCTGGCCGAGTTGATCGCCGACCTGCTGCCCCCCGGTGTGCTGAACATCGTCAACGGTTATGGTCGCGAAGCGGGCATGCCCCTGGCCACCAGCAAACGCATTGCCAAGATCGCCTTTACCGGCTCCACCGCCACGGGCCGTGTGATTGCGCAGGCCGCCGCCAACAACCTGATCCCCGCCACGCTGGAGCTGGGTGGCAAGTCGCCCAATATCTTCTTTGCCGACGTCATGGACAAGGACGATGGTTTTCTGGACAAGGCGATTGAAGGCATGGTGCTGTTTGCCTTCAACCAGGGTGAGGTCTGCACCTGCCCCAGCCGCGCGCTGATCCAGGAGTCGATCTACGAGAAGTTCATGGCGCGTGTGTTGAAGCGCGTGGCCGCGATTGTGCAAGGCAACCCACTGGACACCGACACCATGATCGGCGCGCAGGCCTCCAAAGAGCAAATGGCCAAGATTTTGGCGTACCTCGACGTGGGCAAACAAGAGGGCGCGCAGGTGCTGATTGGCGGCGCACAGGCCAAGCTGGACGGTGATCTGGCCGGTGGTTATTACGTGCAGCCCACGCTGTTCAAGGGCAACAACAAGATGCGCATCTTCCAGGAAGAGATCTTCGGCCCCGTGTTGGCCGTGACCACCTTCAAGGATGAGGCTGAGGCGCTGGAGATCGCCAACGACACCTTATACGGCCTGGGTGCCGGCGTGTGGAGCCGTAATGGCAATGTGGCCTACCGCATGGGCCGCGCCATCAAGGCCGGGCGCGTGTGGACCAACTGCT
>JAZKIR010000155.1:0-15941 GCA_040384785.1 Pseudomonadota bacterium | reverse complement strand
GGTAGGAAAAAAACGTTTGACTATATGGGGAAGTCCTTATAGGTGGAGCGTGGGGCCACATTCACCCGTGCACCCCTAAAATGGCCCGGTGAACGCCCCACTTCTCCCCCATTCCTCCCGCCGCCCCATCCGTGAACTGTCCGACGAGCTGATCAGCCAGATCGCCGCCGGTGAAGTAGTCGAACGTCCCGCCTCGGTGGTACGTGAACTGGTGGACAACGCGCTGGATGCCGGCGCCACCCAGATCACCGTGCGCCTGCTGGCCGGTGGTGTGCGCCTGATCAGCGTGGAGGACGATGGGCTGGGCATCCTGACCGAGGAATTACCGCTGGCCTTCAGGCGCCACGCCACCAGCAAGATCGGCAACCTGCAGGACCTTGAATCGGTGGCCACCATGGGTTTTCGTGGTGAGGCCCTGGCAGCTATCAATTCAATAGCAGACTGTGCAATATTGTCGAGGGCTAGCGGCCAATCCGCCGCATACCTATTGGACGGGCGCACAGGTGAGCTGAAACCCGTGGCGCGCAGCCAGGGCACCACCGTCGAAGTCAAGGAGCTGTTTTACAGCACACCGGCGCGGCGCAAATTTTTAAAGACCGACGCCACCGAACTGGCGCATTGCATAGAGTCGGTGCGCCGCCACGCGCTGGCCCGCCCCGATGTGGGTTTTGCCATCTGGCATGAGGGCAAGCTGGTGGAACAGTGGCGCCGCTGCGGTGAACTGGGCTTGGCAACCAGCCTGGATCAGCGCCTGGCCGATGTGCTGGGCGCTGATTTCATGGCCCAGTCGATTGCCGTGGACTGGCGCCCTGCCAGCGCGACGCGTGCACAGGCCAACGGCGATACACCATCCGGCGGCGGTTCATCAGACGGGGATCGCAGTGCCCTGCGGGTATGGGGCCGTGTCGGCATTCCCGACGCCGCCCGCTCACGCGCCGACCAGCAGTTTTGTTATGTCAACGGCCGCTTCGTGCGTGACAAGGTGCTCACCCACGCCGCCCGCAGCGCCTACGAAGACGTGTTGCACGGCCACCGCCAGCCCATCTACGCGCTGTACCTGGCCATGGACCCGGCGCGGGTAGATGTCAACGTGCACCCCACCAAGATTGAAGTGCGTTTTCGCGACAGCCGCGAGGTGCACCAGGGCGTACGCCACGCGGTCGAAGACGCTCTGGCCGCACCGCGCGCAGGCAGCGCCAGTGCTGAGGACAACGCGGACGCACCAAGTACCCTATCGCATGCCGCAGGCGGGCTGTTGCCCCAAGGCCACATGCAAAATCGGGCTGTAGCCCCCATGTATTCTGCACAACCCGCTATTAATTTCGGAGCACGCCCGGAACCCATAGGCCACCGCGTAAGCGACATCAGCGCCCTATGGCAGCCGAGCACTGCCCCCCAGGGTGGCTGGGCGGCAGAGGGTTTTGCGCAGGTCAAGGAGGAGCCCGCGCAGCGGGCGGGGCAAACCGTAGAAACTGGGGAGCAAAACCCTCTGCCGCCCAGCCACCCGGCCCAAGGAGAACAACTACCAACAGGCGACTGGCCCCTGGGCAGAGCAATCGCCCAATTACAAGGCATCTACATCCTGGCTGAAAACACCCAGGGCCTGGTGATTG
Organism: Pseudomonadota bacterium; assembly: GCA_040384785.1. Classification (GTDB taxonomy): domain Bacteria; phylum Pseudomonadota; class Gammaproteobacteria; order Burkholderiales; family Burkholderiaceae_C; genus Allorhodoferax. The sequence goes on along the minus strand of JAZKIR010000155.1, from coordinate 14,328 downwards.
TGGACATGCACGCCGCCCACGAACGCATCGTCTACGAACGCCTGAAGAATCAGCTGGCACAGCAAACAGCTGAAGGCGCCAGCACCACGGTAGCCCAACTCACCAGCCAGCCGCTGCTGATACCCGCAACCTTTGCCGCCACCCCCAGCGAGGTCGCCACCGCCGAGGCCCACTTCAGCACACTGCAAACCTTGGGCCTGGAAATCAGCCCCTTCTCCCCCAAGACCCTGGCCGTGCGCGCTGTGCCCACCAGCCTGGCGCAGGGTGATGCCGTGGAACTGGCCCGCAGCGTACTGGCCGAGCTGGCACAACACGAGGCCAGCACCGTGATCCAGCGTGCGCAAAATGAACTGCTGGCCACCATGGCCTGCCACGGTGCCGTGCGCGCCAACCGCAAACTGACGATTGAAGAGATGAACGCGCTGCTGCGCCAGATGGAAGCCACCGAACGCAGCGACCAGTGCAACCACGGTCGTCCGACCTGGCGCCAGTTGACGGTACGCGAGCTCGACGCCCTCTTCCTGCGCGGTCGCTGAGCCCGCTTTTCGGGACACCCAAGCGACCGGCGTCTCACAACGCACGCGTCACAATAGTCCCAACCGTGAAAACCAAATACTTCCTGCAACTCGTCGGGCTGTCCGCACTATGGGGCGCCTCGTTCATGCTGATCCGCATCGCCAGCCCCCTGCTGGGGCCCAATGTACTGGCCGCCTTGCGCATCGGCATGGCCACACTGACCCTGGCCGCGCTGATGCGAGCCATGCGCAGCCCCTGGCCGACCACGCATTGGCGCGAACTGGCGCTGATCGGCCTGCTGTCGGTCGCGGCGCCTTTTCTGTTGTTTGCCTGGGCCGCACTGAAACTGCCTGCCGGATACAGCGCGCTGCTGAACTCCACCGCCGTGGTGTTTGGTATTTTTTCCTCGGCCTGGTTCAAGGAAGACAGGCTGACGCTGCGCAAACTGGTGGGCTGCGCCTTCGGCTTCGCGGGTGTCGCCTTGATTGTCGGGTTGGGCCCCGTGGAGCCTTCCGTCGCGGTGTACCTTGCCGCACTGGCCTGTGTCACGGCCTCGGCCTGCTACGGTATTTCAACCCCGCTGATGAAGCGCGCACTGAGCCGCATGCAACCCCTGCAGATAGCGGCCGGCCTGCATGCCCTGTCCTTCCTGATGCTGATCCCCGGCGCCGCCTGGAGTTGGCCACAGGCGCAGTTCACGCCCATGGCCGTGCTGGCCGTGGTGATCATGGGTGTGGTGACCTCCGGCATCGCGTACTGGATGCACATCCGGATCCTGGCCCACGTGTCCTCCGTCGCGGCGATGAGCCCGACCTTCATGATCCCGGTGTTTGGCGTCATCTGGGGCCATGTATTCCTGGGCGAACAGCTCAGCACCGGGATTTTTGCGGGTGGCGCCCTGGTGCTGCTGGCCAGCGCACTGATCACAGGGTTTAACCCGTGGCAAAAGTGGCTGGACGTAGGCGACACCAAGTTATAGTTGAACGCGGCGTCACCCCAACCGTCAACGGATGGTCTGGGAACGCCGTTGTAAATGAGCCTCCATCCATCCGGAGACGACCCACAAGCTTTGAAAGGCTACTGAAAAAAATGAGCAAGATCCTCGCAACTTTGATCGCTGGTTTGTTCGCTACTGGCGCGTTTGCCCAGGCTTCCGCACCCGCTGCAGCTAAGCCGGCCGCTCCTGCAGTAGCCGCCACACCGGCTGTGACCGCAACCCCTGCCGTCGCAGCAACACCTGCTGCCAAGTCATCCGCGCCTGCCAAGGCAACCAAGAAGAAGGCGAAGGCCAAAAAGGCAAAAGCGGCAGCCTCTGCACCTAAGTAATTGGGCCAGCAGCTCCCAAAAAAGCCCGCATCTGCGGGCTTTTTTTCGTCTGCAGAGCGCAAGTGACTCAGGGCTTGTCTTTGGGCGGCTTGGCTTCTTTGGTGCTCCCAAGGCGTGCACGCACGGCCTCCCGCAACAAGTACTCCACCTGGGCGTTCACGCTGCGCAACTCCGCCGCCGCCAGGCGCTCGATCTGCGCCCACAGCACCGGATCAATGCGCAGGGCAAAGGATTTTTTGTCAGGGCTTGCCATGAACCTGCAGCTTCCAGGGGCGAGTTCTAGGACGGCTCACGCCCTGACCGCGCGGCCAGGGCCTTGGTTTGTCTGCGCAGCTCCACCAGCCCCGGGGGTTCGCTGCGAAACCAGAACCATTGGGCATCGGTGCCCCCATGGCGCAACACAAACTGCGACACCGTCAACGATGCAACTGCGGCCAGCACCACCACGGCGACCAGCAGCAACCCACCAACTGCCGCGTACAACAACAGCATGGGCAGCGGCACAGTAGGCACCAGATCGGCGCCGGCCACTGCGGCCAGTGCCAGCAGCAACTCGGCGGCCAACACCAGGCGCACAACCGGCGAAGCATTGAAAACATGGGTCTTCATGGCAATTCCTTTTAATCCTAGTTGTACAGGGTACCGGTGTTGACGACCGGCTGGGCGTCATGGTCCGAGCACAGCACCACCAGCAGATTGGTCACCATGGCCGCCTTGCGCTCGTCGTCCAGCTCCACCAAACCCCGCTCTTGCAGACCACTCAGCGCAAGATCCACCATACCCACGGCACCCTGCACGATCAGGCTGCGCGCGGCAATGATGGCCTGGGCTTGCTGGCGCCGCAGCATGGCACCCGCTATTTCGGGGGCATAGGCCAGATGCGTCAGCTTGGCGTCCACCACCACAATACCTGCCAGCGAAAACCGGGCTTGCAACTCTTCACGCAGGGCGGCCGCTACCTGCTCGCCGCCGGAGCGCAAGGTGATTTCCTGTGCGCTGGAAGCCGCAGTTTCATATAGATTGTCGTAGGCATAACTCGATGCCAGATGCCGCACCGCGGCCTCGGCCTGTGTCAACACATAAGACGCAAAATCCTCCACGTCAAAACTGCAGCGTGCCGTGTCCTGCACACGCCAGACGATGGCCGCCGCAATCTCAATCGGATTACCGCGTAGGTCGTTGACCTTGAGCTTCTCGCTGTTGAAGTTATACGCCCGTGTCGACACCTTGCTGCGGCTGTAAAAAGGGTTGCTCCAGCGCAATCCTTCCTCGCGGTCGGTGCCGCGGTAGCTGCCAAACAGCTTGAGCAGCGCCGCCTGGTTGGGGTTGAGTGTGTAGAGGCCGGTTAAAAACCACAGCGCCATCACCGCCATCAAGCCGCTGATTCCGATTATGGGAAGGGATGGTGCGCGGATGACCAACAGTGCGGCGCCCGCCAAGAGCCCGACACCCATCGCCACTGCAGCAAAGCCATTGCGTGTCTTTGCCAAAAATTCATTGGAAGCTTGTTTTTCCATGACTGTCCTCGGTTAATGCTTCAAACTCGTTTGAGATCAAAGTGATATCACTATAGTAGCATTTCGAATCTCTGTCAAAACCACAGACATGCCAAGGATTAGCGACGGGACGCTGGCCGGTTTGCGCTGCATAGGCAGTGACGACCATGTGCGCCCTTAGGTGCGGGTGCCGCCCGTAGAATGGCAGCCCCATGTCCACACCCCTCGCCGAACCACAACAAAGCTCCCCAAGCGCACGTATCACGACTGAAATTGCCGCCCTGTGGCAACTGGCATGGCCGATTCTGGTGGGGCAACTGGCCAATGTGGGCATGGCGGTGGCGGATGTGGCCATGGCAGGGCATGCCTCCGCGCAAGACCTGGCCGGTGTGGCGCTGGGTTCGTCGATCTGGATGATTGTGGTGGTCACGCTGATGGGCGTCATGATGTCGGTCAACCCCACCGTGGCGCATTACGTGGGCGCCGGCGAGTTTTCCAGGGTGCCGCATGTGGTGCGCCAAGGTTTGTGGAAGGGCCTGGGAGTGGGCTTGGTGGCCCTTGTGCTGGCCAACGCCGCTGCACTGGTATTCGACCACATGGAGATGGAACCGGTGGTGCGCGACATCGCCACCCGTTTTGTTTTCGTGGCCAGTTTTGCGCTGCCCGCCTTTGCCTGCTACCGCGTGTTGTACGGCTACAGCGCCAGCCTGAACCAGACCAAACCCATGATGGCCATTGCCATCGTCGCCCTGCTGCTGAACTGTCTGCTGAACTGGGTGCTGATCTACGGCCATTGGGGCTTTCCGCAACTCGGCGGTGTGGGCTGTGCCTGGGCCACCATGTTGTGCACCTGGTTCAACCTGATTGGACTGCTGTGGTGGATGCGGCGCAGCCCGGCCTACCGCAGCACTTGGCCGTTTGACCGCTTCGAATGGCCGCACCGCAAAAAGGTGCACAGCCTGCTCAAACTCGGCCTGCCGATTGGCGTGACCTATTTTGCCGAGAGCAGTGCCTTCAGTTTGATTGCCCTACTAGTGGCCCACTTCGGCAGCACGCAGGTGGCGGCGCACCAGATTGCGCTGAATTTTTCGTCGCTTGTTTTCATGGTGCCACTGAGCCTGGGCATTGCGTTGCTGAGCCGCGTGGGCCAGGCGCTGGGCGCCGGTGACGCAGAGGCGGCGCGCTTTCGCTCCGCGGTGGGCGTTGCCATGGCGGTCGGCCTGGCCGTGGTGTCGGCAGCCCTGATGGCGGTCTTCAACCACCAGATCGCGGCGCTGTACACACACGATGAAACCGTGGCCGGTGTGGCTGCCGGCCTGCTGTTCTTGGCCGCCCTGTTCCAGATCTCGGACGCCGCGCAGGTCTCCACCAGTTGCGCCATCCGCGGCTACAAGGTCACACGTGCACCCATGGTCATTCACCTGACCGCCTTCTGGGGGTTTGCGCTGCCGCTGGGCTGTGTGCTGGGCCTGGCGCCGCAATGGCTGCCCTGGCGCCCGGCCGTTGCCATGCAGGCACAGGGTTTCTGGATCGCCTTGGTCGTTGGCCTGACCGTGGCCGCGATAGGCCTGGGCTTTCTGCTGCGCCATATCGCCAACCGGCAACTGAACCTGGGCGATATCGTTCGCCCCTGATGTGATGCAACCCCATACCCTGACGTCCGGAGGCACGCAGACTGCCATGCCGCCCGCACTGATTGTGCTGACACTGGCACTGCTGCTGGGCATACAACCCATCACCACCGACTTGTACCTGCCGGCCCTGCCGGGACTGACACAGGAGCTGGGCGCCAGCATGGCGCAGGCGCAGTTGACACTGACGGCCTTGCTGCTGGCCTTTGGCGTGTCGCAACTATTCTGGGGCCCGCTGTCGGACCGTTTTGGCCGACGCCCGGTGCTGCTGGTCGGCATGGCCGCCTATGTGCTGGCCTCACTCGGCAGCGCGTTTTCGCCGAGCATGGATCTGCTGATCGTCTGGCGCGCCGTGCAAGGAGCCGCCATGGGCGCGGCCGTGATGTGTGCCCGCGCCATCGTGCGTGACCTGTACACACCGGTGCAAGGCGCCAGCGTGATGTCCAAAGGCTTGAGTGGCCTGGGTGTGATTGCATGTATGAGTGCGCCTTTGGGCGGCCTGTTGACGGCTCTGTTCAACTGGCATGCTGCCCTTCTCGCGTTATCCGTTTTTGGCGCGGTGTGCCTGGCTCTGATTGCCTTGCGCTTTGAAGAAACCATACCCGCCAAGAACCCCCAGGCCCTGCAGTTCGGCACGCTGGTCACCACATGGCTGGGCATCATTCGCAACCCAACGTTCCTGGCCTTTACCGCCTTGTCGACCTTTGCCTACAGTGGCCTGTTTACCTTCTTGGCCTCGTCATCTTTTGTGTTCATCCGTGTGCTGGGCCTGAGCACCACGCAATACGGCCTGGTGATGTTTGCCAATTCGTTTATCTATGTGCTGGGCACGTTTTTGTGCCGGCGTTTGCTGCTGCGATTTGGCGTGCGCCGTGCCGTGGCCATTGCCGGAGCCTTGACGCTGACAGGGGCCAGCGTGATGGCCGCCCTGGCTTTGGCGGGCGTGCAATCCGTGTGGGCGATTGAACTGCCCTTTGCGCTCTTTATGCTGGCGCACGGCATCCACAACCCCTGCGGGCAAAGCGGCGCCGTTGGCCCCTTCCCGAAGGCAGCCGGTGCAGCCTCTGCACTGAATGGTTTCTTGGCCATGGTCAGCGCCTTTGCCACCGGCCAATGGCTGGGCGGGCATATGGACGGCACGACAGGGCCTCTGGTTTTTGGTATTTTGTTCTGGAGCGTGCTGATCGCGCTCAGTGCCTGGACGCTGGTGCAACGCCATGGCAAACACTGATACACACGCCCTGCCCTTTTATCTCTGTCTTGCCGGCCCCACCGCCGCCGGCAAGACCGCCGCCGCATTGGCCATTGCACAAGAACATGCCTGCGAAATCATCAGTGTGGACTCGGCACTGGTGTACCGGGGCATGGACATCGGCACGGCCAAACCCAGCGCGGCCGAACAGGCGCTGGTGCCGCACCACCTGATCGATATCCGCGATCCTCTACAAGCCTATAGCGCTGCCGAATTTGTGCGTGATGCCAAAGGCCTGATCGTGGATATTGCATCACGCGGCAAGCTGCCGCTGCTGGTGGGCGGCACCATGTTGTACTTCAAGGCGCTGTTTGATGGCATAGACGATATGCCCGCCGCCGACCCCGCTGTGCGTGCGGTGCTGGAGCAGGAAGCGGCCGACAAAGGCTGGCCTGCGATGCATGCCGAACTGGCCCTGGTCGATCCCGTCACGGCCCAACGCTTGGCACCGGCGGACAGCCAGCGCATACAGCGCGCGCTGGAGGTATACCGGATCTCCGGCCTGCCCTTGTCACATTTCCATGCGACCAAGGATGCTACAAAATCAGTAGCACATCAGTCAGATTCCACGAGGGCTAGCGGCCTGATTTCTTTGGAGCCTCTGGACAGAAGCTGGTTGCACGGGCGCATTGCCCAGCGCTTTGACACCATGCTGGAACAGGGTTTTGTGGACGAAGTCAAGGCCTTGCGGGCTCGGGGTGATCTGAATCCCGACCTGCCTTCCATGCGCTGCGTGGGTTACCGCCAAGCCTGGGAAGCGCTGGATGCGCACGAAGCCTCAGGCTCCATTGCGGCGCTGCCTTTGCAAGCGTTGCGCGAGCTCGGCATCATCGCCACCCGCCAGTTGGCCAAACGCCAGATCACCTGGCTGCGCTCCATGCCGCAGCGCCATGTGGTGACTGCCGACCAGCCAGACGCGCTGGACAACGTACTACAGCATGTGCGCATGTTGCTGCAGGTGCAGGCGTCGGGTTAAAGACTATCAGACTCTCAGTCCGTAAAGGTGACCGAGAGCCCCGGCAACGCAATGCCATGTAAATCGGTACGCCAGGTTTCCCCTGGACACACCGTAAACGCCTGGGTCAAAGTACCCGTCGTCACTAACTCGTCGGCCTGCAGCGGCGCATACTGCGATTGCCTTACGAGCACGTCCACCAGGTGGGCAATGGCGGCGACAGGGTTGCCCAGCACATTGCGCCCCGCGCCGCGTTCACGCAGTTGTCCATCACACAACAGGTCAATGGCAAATGACGCCAGCGCCTGCAATGGATCACTGCCCAACTGCACAACCGGTTGGGGCTGGCCCAGCAACAGCGTGGCATGCAACGCTCCGTCTGCGACCGCGTCCGGCGCCTGAAACTTCCAGTCCGGAAAATGGCAGTGCACAATTTCAAAGGCGTGCGCAACCCAGTCGACGCAATCCAGAATGGCGGCCAGATCACCGCCCGCAGGTGGTGCCGAACGAAAGTGCAACACGATCTCCGGCTCAATCTTCGGGTTGACAAATCGCTCCAGACTACAGACCGCCTTTTGCTCGGGCAGGCGCACCACCGTGCGGTCATAGACATGGCCCCAGACCGGCGCATACACGTTGAACCGTGACCACAAGGCGGAGTTGGTAAAGCCAATCTTGCGTCCGACACTGCGTGCACCTTCTGCCAAACGCGCCTGGTGCAGCATATGTGCCACGCTGTAGCCGGTGTCGAGATCAAAACCCGGGTGCTGCGCAGTAAACGGTGCAATCTGCAGACCGCTGTCTTGTGCATGTTGGACGCTGCGTGCGAAGGTTTGGAGTTCGGTGGGTGAAAGGTTTTGCATAGTAGGGGTCGACATTCAGGCCACGTATTGGTTGACAGATTTTTCATTCCATGCCACGCCGGTGCCCGTCGCACCGTCCAATGCGAGCATGCCATTCTTGATCTGCAAGGGCTCGTGCAGGATGGGGTTCCACCAGTCTGCATATTCCAGCCAATGGGCGGTTGGCGTCAGGCACAACAGCTGTGCGCTGAGCTCCGGCCACAAATGGCTGGACACCCGAATGCCCTTGGCGTGGGCCATGGCGGCGGCGCGCAGCCAACCGGTGACACCACCGATTTTCATCACATCGAGCATCACGAAGTCCGATGCCCCGGCGTCGATGGCGTGTTGCAGGTCTTGTGTGCCCCACCAGTTTTCACCGCATTGGATGGGCGTTCTGGCAGCCTGGGCAACCTGCGCGTGTCCGGCATAGTCGTGGGCCAGCGTGGGCTCCTCGACCCAGGTCAGGCCTTCGCCATCCAGCACATGCAAACGCTGCACCGCCTCGGCGGGAGTCAGACTCTGGTTGTAGTCGACCATGATGGCAACACCGTCGCCCACCGCCTTGCGCATGGCCCGGATCACCGCAACATCGTCTTGCACGGTGGCGTAGCCAATCTTGGCCTTGACGCCGGTAAAGCCCTGTTGCGCCCAGTCATATGCGGTCCTGGCGCAGGCTTCTGCTCCGTCAAAACCAACCGCGCCATAGGCTGGAATCGGTTTGGCTGCGCCGCCCTGCAATTGCAATAGCGACAAGGAATGGCTACGGGCCATGGCATCCCACAAGGCCATGTCGATCGCGGCCAAAGCCATGCCGACCAGGCCCTGTGTGCCGAGCAAACGAAACCGCTTGGCCAACTCCTGTTCCAACAGCAAGGGGGCCAGCGGCTGCCCCACCACCAGCGGCTCCAGGTTCTGGACCAACTCGGCGGTGGGTTTGAGCGCCGTGGGCGTATAGGTAAACACCACGCTGTGGCCGACCACACCATCGGAGGTTGTGATGTCAGTCAGCACCAGCGGCGACTCCGAGACCGTGCCGCTGGCGGTCTGATGCGGTTGGGCCAAGGGCACACGCACGGCGCGCACACGCAGCGCGCGGATGCTGGGCATGGAGTCATGCGCCATGGTGGCCTCCATGCCAAACAGGCTTAGAGGAAAGAATGGGTCTGGGACTTGCTACAAACATGGATGGTGTCTCCTGGAAGGAGGCTCCATCCTAGGACCCGTACAGCCCGTTCGTTTTGAAATTTGCGCTGCGCGGATTGAAATCAATTCACACAGTCGACGCACGCAAATCCGGAGGAAAGCGTGGGGTGAAAGTAACTCAGCGGCTTTCGCATGAAGCCCAACGTAGAAATGACCGGACCACAACACTTTGCGGCGAAGCCGCCTGCTGCAGTTGTGGGTCCGTGTCGATTGGCATGTTAAAGGGCATGTTGCCTCAGCGCAGCCGGTAGCCACCAGGATTTTGCGCCTCTTCATCTCGGCGCGTAGGGTAGTACTGCTTCTTATGCTCAAGCTCGTAGAAGAGCACGCCGTGGATACCCATTGCCTCTGCCTTGGGCACTCGACGCGTCCACAATTTGGTAAACGCCAGGTCCAACGCCTCACTAGGTCCACGGGCTTGAACTTCGTCGATGAACGCCACGTCTTGCCCCGGTGGAAAAATTAGCAAAAACTCATCTTCCGTAGCGGCAAAAATGTCGTACACGCAGTTGTTGGCGCCATCGATGACCTGGATGTATTTCATGCGTTTTAACGTAGGCTGTGAATGGACCACAACGGCGCACTCAACATAGAAGAATGGCGACCTCGATGGCAGCCGTTATGGGTCCATTCGACGAACCCGTTAGGCGCCGCCGCGTGCGACGCTGTGCCTGACCCGCTCATGTTACAAATATGCGATGAAGTGCTGCCCGTAGCTTGGCGAAGGGCGAACGAGGCTGCAACCGTGCAAATGGAGTGATGTACTTGTGATACGGGAAGTGATCCGGGCCCTCATATAGAGCACGCAACTGTTCTGACGATGAAAAGACGCAAACCGGGTTTGTCTGGAACCCTGGCTCGAGAGTCTCAGGGCATTCCCCCGCCGAAACTACGTCGCAGCGACCCCCTACGATGTGGGCGTTATACCTTTCCGCGAGGCCACGATCACTGAAGGCGAGCACTGCACCGCCGGAGGCGCCAACCGGCGCGGTCTTGATGTGCATCAGAGACGGCCGACTCCCGGGATCGTCTGGCGGCGCTATCCGCAACAAGAACAGTTCCATCAGCGGCGCCTAACGTCGGCCGTGAATGGGCCGCAACGGCACACTCATCATTGAAGAATGGCGACCACGCTGGTCGCCGTTGTGGGTCCATTCGACGAACTCGTTAGCCCTCACGCGGCATCCACATGACATACTCGCACCTCCCCACATCCGGCCTACAAAAAAACACCCAACGAGTGTCAGCAGACGCATGGTGCCACGGCTGAAAACCTTTGTCGCGGTTCTCGGCAACAGTAGCCTGCCAGTCAGCGAAGGGAGCGCTTAGTTCGCCGCGTGTCAGTCTACCCTCCAGAAGATCCCACTCCTTGGGGTGAAACTCGAACGATCCCCAAGACGTATTCAGGTCAAGATTGCTTGATACCGAGATGCGCGACGTAGAAGGGGGAATAATCTCCGGCAGCCATCCGCGGTCGAACAGGCGATCTCGGCGCGCTGAGTCCAACGTAGGGTAGGAACTCTCGACTACGTCGCTTGGCAGAAACCACAGCACCAAGGCTACCAACGCGGATAGAGCGGCAAGGAAACTGGCGCTGGCAATCGCGACACGCTTCATGTGTGGGCTAACGTCGACCGTGAATGGGCCGCAACGGCGCACACAGCATTGAAGAATGGCGACCATGATGGCCGCCGTTGTGGGTCCATTCGACGAACCCGTTATCCCTCATTGGACGCCCCTCACAATGGGTACCAAAAGGAATATGGCTGGTCGGCAGAGCTTCGGGGAAACGTTCGCAAGCCAGAACTGCTGGCCAAATGTCCAGCCTCGACTGTGTGGGTCGATGAAAAGGCGCGGGTGTACTGTTCCGCCCAACGCAAGCAACCTGCGGCCCACCGCAATGCGCCGGCGACGAAATCGAGAAAAAAGATGCTTCGGAAAGTTTCCGGCACGACATCGGCGCTCGGCGACGATTATTCGGCGAAGGTATTGAGCCAGTTCCATCGTGGAAAGGAACTCCCACCTCGCCCAAAGCACTTGGTGCGGAGTGAAATCCGGCGGCGGCACACGCGGACGACATTTCATGAGGGATAACGTCAAAGCTGCCAGGCGGGTAACGCCAGCCGCGAAGCGGCATTCTCTAGTTGCCTGTCCGTGCCGAGCGAAATGTTATGCATTGCGATGACTAAAGGATCGAATGCCGAAGTATGCGCCAAGGCCGAGCAGAAAGATCGCCGAGAAAAAACTCGTGAAGTATCCAACGGCCTTGACGACTTCGCACGGACTCCGACAAAGCTCTTGATACTGTTCGCATGTGAATTGTTTTTCTTTCGCAGTGACATCATCACCATTTCCAGACTCATCAACTCCGTCGACGCCACGAGAATACAGAGCATAGTAACCGCCTCCGGCGATTGCCTGGTACACATATGGGTGATGCCATCCGTCCGCCGCCACTGATTTCTTGAGATAGCCACTGGAAGCCAGCGAGTTCAAGGTTTCCGGCAATACACCTTTTTCCTTGCGATACAGAGTCAGCGCGTCTTCAATCTCTTCAAGATCCAAACGCGTGTACTGAAGTCTGGACGAAGCCAGATACGATGGACAAGTATTCTCCGTCGCTACAACGGTGCCGATTGAAATCAACAGCGTGGAGAAGACGGAAAACAGCACGATTCGCACGCGCGAAAGTCTACGCATAACGTGAAGATGACCGGGCCACAACACGTTGCGGCGCAGCCGCCTCTTGCTGCTGTTGTGGGTCCGTGTCGATTGTCATGTTAAATCTCATTAGTAACGCCTCGGATACTTGGGAATACTTCGACTCCCAACGACACACCAAGTGCTGCCGCACGGGCCATGACTCCTGCATTCAAAGAATCGCCTATGTTCCTGTCCCCGGGCAACTGCACGATCACCTCAATTGATCCTTTTGAGTCCAAGACTTCATGGACAAAGGCGCTCTTGCCTTCCAGCCATGAAATGACGTCGGTGACCTCAGAGAAGAACCCACGTTCTCCACGCGTCTCACTAACTCGCGACCAGAATGCAACCTTGCCATCAGTGGGTTCGCCTGAGTAGTCAGGCTCCTCGCCAAGTCCCCGAGTCAGGTCAGCTACGCACTTAGCGGGGTGGCGTACGAGAACTCGGATGGAGAAGTAGTAACCGTCCAGCATGAGGAGATTTAACGTGAAGATGACCAGACCACAACAACTTGCGGCGAAGCCGCCCTCTGATGTTGTGGGTCCGTGTCGATTGACATGTTAAGGCGCATCATGGCGTGCTCCCTCATCGGCGACTGTTCGGCTCGCGATCTGCAAATCAGATGGGCTTGCTCCGTGAGCCACTTGAGCTTGAGCAACCGCTCGATAGCAGGTGAACGCCAAATAAAGGACCGGAAGAACAATGATGCCATCGAGAGCGAAAAGCATGTGCCCGGAGGCGAGCACGAATGGAATCAGCCAGAAGAGCGGGATCAAAAGCAGATACACAATCAGGCGGCTCCATCTGCCAGCGAACCAGACGCCAACGCCACATGCGAGCTGCGCGACTATGCCAGCGAGGGCGATTGAATCGTTCGGCAGAGAGGAGAGCATTCCGTGCGCTTTAACGTTGGCGTTGTCCGGCACGCACCAAGCGCCGCGAAGCGGCTTTTTGGCGGTGTGTGTCCGTGACGAACAACATGTTAAAGGACACTCGCCGCACGCAGCATGTCCGTGATGTCCGGCCTACCAATGAACTCAATACCATAGAGGCGGCCGTCGTGGTCAATGTCAATATTGAGGCCATGGCTCGAATAGAGGGAGATCGTTTGCGCGACGAGTGCCGACAACTTCGCAAAATGCAGACTTGGCGCCGGTCGAACAAAGTAGACATAGCCAAGGTCATCATCCTCGCCACCTGTGCAACGTTCGACAGCCGCACGCTGAAGCTGTTCTACCAACTCTGGGTGCCCCTTTGCCACGAGAGCGGCCTCAAGGTCCGCTGATAGTTGCGGGGCAATTGATTGAAGCGTCGCCATGTGCTTTAACGTAAAAATGACCGGACCACCAACACATGCGGCGAAGCCGCCCCCTGCTGTTGTGGGTCCGTGTCGATTGACCTGTTAACCATCACTTCGCCTCCAGAAGCAGTTCGGCGCCGAGAAGATGCAGCATTTCAGCGCCATTTGGCAGGAGCTGCACCGGCCCCTTCGGGACCACACACTCGCAAGAAATAGTAGCCCCGCCCGCGACAGCCGTCTTCAGAACGCGGCGCTCATGCTTCACCATGCCCCATAACCAAACCAAGTGGTCGTTTAGTGGCAATTCCGCCGCCAGCTGTGATCGCACCACCACTGAGCCATCCTCAACCTGCGAGAACGGAAGCTTAGCGCGTACCGTCTCAGCGTAAGTGCCGGCGCCTGAAATTTTTAGAGCAACGCGCGTCATTGATGGCTAACGTCCGAGGCAACCGGGCCGCAACACTTGCGGCGAAGCCGCCTCCTGCAGTTGTGGCTCCGTGTTGGCCGACCAGTTAGCTGTCATTCCTAAGTTCCCTCACTTCGTTTAGACATCTGGTCATTCGATAGAAGGTGATGCCTTGAACCGCGACTACGGCCACGAACGTCACGAAGTTGAACATGTCAGCATGCAAGCGCGACAGATTGATCGCAAACTGCATATGACTCTCGGACATCGCGATTAGAGATTCACGAAAGCCGAAAAGTACGCCCCAAAATACTGACCAAACGACGAGCATTGTGGTGATGGTGATAGGAACGTATAGGCAGGTGAACTGGGCTACGAAATCGCTAGACTCTTCACCACCAGAGGCGTCGAAGGACTTCACAACACCTATGACTGTAATCACTCCAATCGCTATACCCTCCAATGTGGAGGGCAATGTCCATGTCGCATTTGAGCTAACTAATCCAGTGTAGTAAGCAACGGTGAACATAAGAAAGCTCGCCAGAAGGTAGTAGGCCTTCTCTGCATTTGATACTTGCCCCCTAGCAAGCTTGGCAATAAGTGGCTGGGTTCGGAAGAGATGCATTTTTTCTGTGACAGTTAACGTAAAGATGACCGGACCACCAACATGAGCGGCGAAGCCGCCTTCTGATGTT
>JAZKIR010000154.1:0-3889 GCA_040384785.1 Pseudomonadota bacterium | reverse complement strand
CCGAGAAAATGGTGATGCGGGCGTTCTTGGCAGGACGCTCGATCAGGATGCGCGAAACCGAAGCATTCTTCAGCTTGGCCTTGAGGTATTCGCGAACCTTGATGTCTTCGGCCAACATGCCGGCGAAATCACGGTTGCTGGCGTACCAGCGCGAAGACCAGTTGCGGCTAATCGACAAGCGAAAGCCGGTTGGGTGGATTTTTTGTCCCATATCTTCCTGGCCTCTTTCAGTTACCAACCGTCACGTACACATGGCACGTGGGTTTTCTGATTTGGTTGCCGCGGCCTTTGGCGCGGGCCGTGAAGCGACGCAGTGACGCGCCTTGTTCGACGTAGATGGTTTTAACCTTCAACTCGTCGATGTCGGCACCGTCATTGTGCTCAGCGTTGGCAATAGCAGACTCCAGAACCTTCTTGATGATCACAGCAGCTTTTTTCTGCGTGAATTGCAAGATGTTCAGGGCTTGGTCCACTTTCTTGCCGCGAATCAGATCCGCGACCAGACGGCCTTTGTCGACCGACAAACGGACGCCACGAAGGGTTGCACGTGTTTCCATGGTCAATCCTTATTTCTTCTGGACTTTTTTGTCCGCAGGATGACCCTTGAAAGTACGGGTCAGAGCGAACTCACCCAACTTGTGGCCAACCATTTGATCGGTGATATAGACCGGCACGTGCTGCTTGCCGTTGTGCACAGCAATGGTCAAGCCGATGAAATCGGGCAGGATCATGGAGCGGCGCGACCAGGTCTTAATCGGCTTCTTGTCCTTGGTAGCAACAGCCTTTTCAGTCTTGGCTACCAGGTGGTGGTCCACAAAGGGACCCTTTTTGAGAGAACGAGTCATTTACCTACCCCTTACTTCTTGCGACGCGACACGATCATGACCTGCGTGCGCTTGTTGTTACGGGTACGGTAACCCTTGGTCAGATTACCCCAAGGATCGACTGCATGACGGCCTTCGCCAGTCTTGCCTTCGCCACCACCGTGTGGGTGGTCGACCGGGTTCATCACCACACCGCGAACGGTTGGGCGAATACCCATCCAGCGCTTGACACCAGCTTTACCCAGTTGGCGCAGGCTGTGTTCTTCGTTGGCGACTTGGCCAATGGTTGCACGGCAGTCGATGTGGACCTTGCGGACTTCACCGGAACGCATACGAACCTGGGCGTAAGTGCCTTCACGGGCCAGCAGCGTTGCAGAGGTACCCGCGGAGCGGATGATCTGCGCGCCCTTGCCAACTTGCAATTCCACGCAATGGATGATGGAACCCACTGGGATGTTGCGAATCGGCAAAGTGTTGCCAACGCGGATAGGCGCTTCGGAACCACTCATGATGGAGGCGCCGACTTCCAGACCGCGGGGAGCAATGATGTACTTGCGCTCGCCGTCTGCGTAACACACCAGAGCGATGTGCGCGGAACGGTTAGGGTCGTACTCAATGCGCTCAACTTTGGCAGGAATTGCGTCCTTGTTGCGAACAAAGTCAACTACACGGTAGTGGTGCTTGTGTCCACCGCCCTTATGGCGGGTAGTAATGTGGCCGTTGTTGTTACGACCGGCTTGCTGGAATTGTGGTTCCAGCAAGGCAGCGTGGGGCGCACCTTTGTGAAGGTGGTCACGCGAAATCTTCACCACGCCACGACGGCCTGGGGAAGTTGGTTTCATTTTGATAACAGCCATGATTACGCAGCCTCCCCGCCGAGGTTCAGCTCTTGGCCTGGCTTGAGCATCACATAGGCCTTGCGAACGTTGTCGCGACGACCATTGGATTTGCCAAAGCGCTTGGCCTTGCCTTTTGTGTTCACCACAGAAACGCCTTGCACTTCCACCTTGAACATCAATTCCACAGCGGCCTTGATTTCGGGCTTGGTAGCGTCTTGCAGCACCTTGAACGTCACAGCATTGGATTTTTCAGCCACCATGGTTGCCTTTTCAGACACGATGGGAGCAACCAGAACCTGCATCAAACGACCTTCGTCGTACTTGACTTTCGACGTGTTGTTCATACGGGCGCTCATGCGAACATCTCCTTGAGTTTGTCCATGGCGGCCTTGGTCACCAGCACCTTGCGGTAGTGGACCAGCGACAGCGGATCAGCGTAACGGGGTTCCACCACGAGGATGTTGACCAGATTGCGTGATGCCAGGTACAGGTTTTCGTCGACTTCGTCGGCTATCACCAGCACGGATTCCAGATTCATCGCCTTGAACTTTGCAGCCAAAGGCTTGGTCTTGGGAGAGTCGACCTTCAGCGAGTCAACCACAGCCAGACGGCCTTCGCGGGCCAGCTGGGAGAAGATGGAGGCCATACCGGCGCGGTACATCTTCTTGTTGATCTTTTGCGCGAAGTTTTCGTCGGGCATATTCGGGAATATGCGGCCGCCTCCGCGCCACAGTGGCGAGGAAGTCATACCGGCACGGGCGCGGCCCGTTCCCTTTTGCTTGAACGGCTTCTTGGTCGAGTGCTTGACCTGCTCGCGATCCTTCTGGGCACGTGTACCTTGACGGGCATTGGCCTGGAAAGCAACCACGACCTGGTGCACCAGATCTTCGTTGTATGCGCGGCCAAACACGGTCTCAGGGGCTTCGTATTTCGAAGTAGCCTGACCTTGGTCGTTTAGGAGTTCGAGCTGCATCAGTTCGCTCCCTTCGCAGTTTCAGATTTCGCCTTGACAGCGGGACGCACGGTGACAAAACCGCCAGCCGATCCAGGGATAGCACCCTTGATCAACAACAATTGACGGGCTTCGTCAATGCGGAATATGTTGAGGTTTTGCGTAGTGACCAAATCATCACCCAGATGACCCGTCATGCGCTTACCTGGGAACACGCGACCGGGATCCTGGGCCATACCAATGGAACCGGGAACGTTGTGCGAACGGCTGTTACCGTGCGACGCGCGTTGCGAGCTCATGTGGTGGCGCTTGATCGTACCGGCGTAACCCTTACCAATGGTCGTGCCTTGCACGTCCACCGTTTGACCAACGACAAATACATCAGCCACAGGCACGGTAGCGCCAGCTGCGTATTTGGCCGCTGCATCAGCGGTTACACGGAATTCTTGAATAATTTCACCGGCTTCAACGCCTGCTTTCGCAAGGTGACCGGCAGCTGGCTTGGTAACACGCGAAGCTTTGCGCGCACCGAACGTTACCTGCAAGGCAACGTAGCCATCATTCTCCTGGGTTTTCACCTGTGTCACACGGTTATTGGACACGTCTACCACCGTAACAGGAACAGCGTCCCCGTCATCGGTGAATAGGCGCATCATGCCAACCTTGCGACCCAGCAACCCTAAGCGATTGCTAAGACTCATTGTTTTCTCCGTAACTCCCACCGTTGCAACTTCAATTGGCTGCAACGTTTTACGTGGGAGACTGTTAATAAAACCCAATCGGGCGCCCATACATTACGCACGGGCAAATCCAACCGAGCCTGCGAGTATAACTCGCATCTGGTTTTGACGCAAGTTCAGGCCGAAACCTGAACTTGGGAGTCAATTACTGCAGCTTGATTTCGACGTCCACGCCAGCGGGCAGATCGAGCTTCATCAGCGCGTCAACCGTCTTGTCTGTTGGATCAACGATGTCCATCAGACGCTGGTGTGTACGAATTTCAAACTGGTCACGACTGGCCTTGTTCACGTGGGGTGAACGCAGAATGTCGAAACGCTTCATGCGGGTTGGCAAAGGCACGGGGCCCTTGACAATCGCGCCGGTGCGCTTGGCGGTGTCCACAATTTCAGCGGCCGATTGGTCGATGAGCTTGTAATCAAACGCCTTCAGGCGGATACGGATTTTTTGCTTGGTAGCCATGATTGTTTCCTTTGCTTAAGCAATGATCTTGGCAACCACACCCGCGCCCACGGTACGACCGCCTTCGCGGATCG
>JAZKIR010000153.1:0-4658 GCA_040384785.1 Pseudomonadota bacterium | reverse complement strand
GCGGATCAAGCCGGTCCAAGGGGGCAGACGGGTCCAAGGGGGCAGACGGGTCCAAGGGGGCAGACGGGTCCAAAGGGGCAGACGGGTCCAAGGGGGCAGACGGGTCCAAAGGGGCAGACAGTGGAAAGGACAAGGAATCCACTCTGCGTCCGGGACCGAACGCGGGTGACTCGATTCCTGCACGTGGGCCTGAACGGGATTTCACGCAGGAAGAGCGCGATAAAATCAACGAGATCGGAAAGAATACCGGGTGCCATACATGCAGTAAGACGGACCCAGGTACTAAGAGCGGAAATTTTGTGCCTGACCATCAGCCTCCCAATGCACTCAATCCTGATGGTGGTCCGCAACGGCTGTATCCGCACTGCCTGAGATGCAGCAAAGTCCAAGGTGGTCAAGTTACCGGCGCTGGTCGTGGTGGTTGAGGAGAAAACCTATGAAGCTGGAATGGATCAACAGCGCAGGCGGCCCACTGATATGTGCTAGCCCCGCAGCAGGAAGAATATGGGGAGGTACGCGGGGCAGTTCAGTGGGTGGAGCTGAAAGTGACTACGACCGCGCTTGTGATCAAGTGAGCTATGTCAGCGCTATCGCGTGCGGTTCTGCTCAAGTGGTTGTTCTTGGTGACGAGCCTTTGCAGTCAGCCTTTGTCGTGAAAAGTGACAGCGTACTCGTGGTGCGATGGGTATCGTGTGTATCGAGTGAGCGCGCAGCCAGCGCCATTGCTCAGCTTCCCTCGGCGCTTCCGGCCATTGAGGAACCCACGAAATTCCGTCTGGATGACCGAGGCTTGATCATGTTCGATTCAGCTGTAGCCAGCATCGATCCTGCTGTTTGCTCAAAGGTGGACCTAAGGCCGGGGGTGTTCACGGTTACGACGGAGAAATACAAGAGCGAGGGGGTCCATGAGTTTCTGGTTCATCGGTTTATTCGCGATCGGGATCACTGATCAGCTGTCACAGCTGGGTGTGGGTAATCGCAGGAGACTTGCCACTAGCCTATCACTTGCGAAGCAAGCCCAAACTCAGCGACTGCATTGGATGCGTATATAGGGGCTGTAGAGGAATGGGTTGATGCGGCGAGCAGCGGCGGTTCAACGAGCGAGCTAATCCCAATTGATGTTGAGCCAGCAAAGGGAAACGCAACGTCTGCGAGTTCGATTGAAATTCCTTGATGAAAACATTCTCTCTGGGTATCAAGAGGATTTGAGGGCTAAGTAGCGTCGCAAAGGGAGTAAAGCGGGCGAGGCTGATGCATAGGAAGCTGTGAAAGGGGCAGGCTTGTCAGTCTTTCCGAAGCCCAGGTGATGTGCAGGTCGTCGTCTTTCGTGGTTTGCGTGCTGCGTTCTTCCTGGATTGCTCTCCGGCTTTTGATTCGCCCCTTGGCTTCATTGGAGCTGCGCCGGAAGCGGTAGGACTCATTGCCGGTCTCCACGATATGACAGTGATGCGTCAGCCAATCCAGGAGCGCAATATCATCTTGGCATTCTCAAACACACTGGACCACAGAGCAGACGTCAGGCTGGTGTTGATCAACACACCGGTGTGCTTGTGCAGCTTGGACAGTATGTGAAATGGCAATACACCACCGGCCTGGCTGAATGGCAAGTGACCCATTTCATCCTGCACTCGACAAGATGGCGAATGGCAAGGCCACAACCGTGGTCTTCAGAAATTCTCCCCTATGCATGGAGTGTTTTTTGATGGTTGGTTACGCGCGTTTGCTATCTATCAATTATCGCGAGACAAAGCCACTTGAACAAGCCGGGTTCGTCAACCAATGCGGCGGCGTGATGTGAAGCCTCAATACAACACCATCACCCGTTTATGGGATGCGCAGTGTCAAGGGCGTCTGCTACATTTCACGCGCTTTGCAATTCAGGCATGGGTTTCTGCGCGCGGATCGATTCAACAGCGTGCTGCGGATCCCCCATGACCTGATTTCACCCACACGCAACCGTCTACGCATGCGAAAAATTCAAAAGAACAATCTCCAATCCTTCGCACTACTTGTCGCTGTAGTTTGTGCGTTTGCCGTTTCCCTCTTAGTTCAGCCTGCACAAGCCAAACCACAGTACCTTGAGCCAGCTTGGGCATGGGCCGTATATCCCTGTGATTACTGCGGGGATTATGAGTCGCCAGAGGCCGGTTTAGCGGCATGGAACGCGTACTCAGACCAGCGATACCAACAATGTCTGGCGGGTCCCTCAGGAGCACAGTGTGGTGGGGGGTGCGTCAAGAACAACTACAACAACGCCAGCATTCCCGCCGGGCCGATAATCAATGGACTGTCTACTCTTTTGGAAACGGCTTCGAATACTAAGACGTCCTACACGCCCGCGTGTGGCCTTCGGCCTGCGCAGTCCTCTGTAACTACCAACCCGAATGCCACGACGATGAACGGCAAGGCGTCTTGCCCCGCTGATCAACCGTGGGGCATGGCCGTTACTGGAACAACATATGTCAACGTCGGTGGGCGTACACTCGTGTCGTATAAGTTGGCGTGTGTGCGTGAGATACCAGACGCACCCTTTTGTAGTAGTAAAAAGCCTGTCTTTGGCGATCCTATCAGTCCAATCGATCAGACGCAAATTGAGGATGAGACTGACTATTCATCAGCTGATGGATTGCTGCAAGTTCGCCGCTACTACTCCAGCGCGGGCGGTGGCCGGTGGACTTGGGGCGACATGGGCATCAGCCTTGCCGACTTTACCGGCCGTGCGGCATCCCGGCCTACGAGCACGGCCTTTTCTGGATCAATCCGGGGCCTCAACCGAGGCACTAACGTCGCCATTTTCGACACAAGCCTACCCAGATCATTTCCTCTTCTAAAGAGTCAGCCTGACCTTGGTCAAAAGGAAGTGTGGGCCTTCTTGCCTAATGGAAGCCGCATAGTTTTTACTGAAGGCGCGAATGCCACGTTTACAACGCTTTCTCCCGATAAAGCCGCGCTTAGCATCACAACGCTTGGCAACGGTTCGACACAATGGACGTTGAAGCCCCAGGCCGCTGGCTACTATCTGTTTGACGGCACGGGAAACCTGGTCCGACACGTGCGCCTGGATGGCAAGACCGTCAGTTATGCCCAGTCTGGCAACACGTTGACGGTAACTGCCAGCCCTGGTGAGCGCAAGATCGTCTACACCAAGGACGCAACGTCGGGAATGTACGTTTCAGCCTTGCTGCCCGATGCCCAACTGATTACCTTCAATGTCGATGCCTTTGGGGCGGTGAAGTCCGTCACGTACCCCGATGCCAAGGTCAGAACATACCTGTACAACGAACTCACGCTAAGAGGAACTTCAACCGAAGCTCCAGTCCGCCTTACCGGGCGGGTTGACGAAAACGGTGTGCGACATGCAACGTTCACGTATTCAACCAGCGGCGATGCGCTGTCAACCGAGCGGGCCGGTGGGGTCGACAAGTACAGCATTTCTGTTCAATCTCCCAATGTGACGCTGACCACGCCACTTGGGTCCACGCGCACTTTGAGGTGGGAGACCGGCCCGGATGGTGAGCGCCGCATGACGTCACAAAGTCAGCCCGCAGGCTCCGGATCTTCAGCGGCAAGCAGTGTCATTGCCTACGATGCCAAAGGCAACAAGGCCCGCGTGGACGACTTTGCCGCACGCAGTGTGTGCTATGCGCACGACCTGAATAGAAATTTAGAAACCACTCGCGTCGAGGGACTGGTAACAGGAAGCACTACGTGTTCAACGGTCACTGCCAGTGCTGCCACCCTGCCCAGCAACAGCCGCAAAATAAGCACCCAATGGCATCCAGATTGGCGTCTTCCAGCACGGGTGGCCGGCCCCGGAAAAATCATCACATACGTCTACAACGGACAGCCCGACCCTACTGCGGGCAATGCCACGGCCACTTGCGCACCAGCGAATGCATTGCTGCCCGACGGCAAACCCATCGCCATGCTGTGCAAACAAGTCGAGCAAGCCACGACCGATGCCAATGGCGGCCTGGCCTTTGCGGCTGCGCTCCAAAGCGGGGTCGCTGCAGTGGAAACCAAATGGACATACAACAGCTTCGGCCAGACCCTCACGGTCACCGAACCTGACAACCAAATCAGCACCTACACCTATTACAGTGACACCACGGCCAGCCACACGCTGGGCGACCTGCAAACCTTCAAAGGCCCTACAGGCCTGGTGACCACCATCAACAGTTACGACAAGTCAGGCAGGATGCTGCAAATGACAGACCTCAAGGGCATAGTCACCGCCATGACCTACACGCCGCGCGGTTTGATCAAGACCATCAGCACCACGGCACCCGGCCAACCAACATACACCACCACCTACACCTACGACAACGCTGGCCAACTCAAGGGTGTGAGTGACCCCGATGGCACAACCATAAGCTACACCTACGACGCAGCCCACAGGCTGATCGGTGCAACCGACGCCAAGGGCAACTCGGTGAGCTACACGCTGGACAACATGGGCAACCGCATCAATGAACAGCTCAAGGACCCTGGGGGTGTTTTGCAACGCAGCCTGAGCCGCAGCTTTGATGCATTGAACCGGGTGCAGCAGCTGCAACTTCAATGAGAAACACCAGCGTTCCCATTGGTGCTTCATCGGCCCACACGGGACGTGGGACGGTACTAGACAAAACTGCGAAAGGCAAAGTTGCAACCGTAGT
>JAZKIR010000152.1:0-3022 GCA_040384785.1 Pseudomonadota bacterium | reverse complement strand
TCCAACGCCTACATGGAGATCCAGTGGTACCTGTTTGCCTATATCGTCATGGTGGGAGCACCGATTGTGCTCAAACTCAACGAACACGTGCGGGTGGACCTGATTTACGGCAAGCTCAAGGGCAATAAACCGGTGTATGTGGACCTGTTTGGTTTGATCGTCTTTTTGTTGCCCGTGGTGACGCTGCTGATGGTTCTGTCCTGGGGATACTTTACGAATGCCTACACCTCGGGCGAGATGTCGCAGAACGCGGGAGGGTTGATACGCTGGCCCGCCGTGTTGGCCATGCCATTGGGTTTTGCCCTGATGCTGCTGCAAGGGCTGTCCGAAATCGTCAAACGTGTGGCCTATCTGATGGGCCAGTACGAGATGGACACCCATTACGAAAAGCCCCTGCAATAAGCCCAACCCCCAAACAAGACTCAGGACATCGATATGCTATTGGAAAACTTTCCCCCGGTAATGTTTGCCGGCTTGGTTGTCATCATGTTGATCGGTTTTCCGGTCGCGTTCTCACTGGCCGCATTGGGGCTGGCCAGCGGCTTTTATGCCATCCAGATGGGTTACTTCCCCGCCGCCTTCATGGGCAACCTGCCGATCGCCATTTTCTCCATCCTGAACAATGAGTTGCTGCTGGCCATTCCATTCTTCACCTTCATGGGGACGATTCTGGAGAAGTGCGGCTTGGCCGAGGACATGCTGGACTCCATGGGCCAGCTCTTTGGTCCCAAACGCGGCGGCA
This sequence comes from Pseudomonadota bacterium, assembly GCA_040384785.1. GTDB lineage: Bacteria > Pseudomonadota > Gammaproteobacteria > Burkholderiales > Burkholderiaceae_C > Allorhodoferax. The sequence continues at coordinate 2,280 of JAZKIR010000152.1, read as the reverse complement.
TTGGCTACTCGGTCATCATCGTGGGCTTCATCCTCGGGGCCATTACCGGCACCGTGGCGGGCCAGGTGATCGCCATGGCGCTGATCTCCCTGCCGGTGATGATGAAGTACAACTACAACATGCGTTACGCCACCGGCGTATTGGCGGCCTCGGGCACCATCACGCAGCTGGTGCCGCCGTCACTGGTGCTGGTGGTGTTGGCCGACCAGTTGGGCCGCCCCGTCGGTGACATGTACAAGGGCGCCTGGGGCCCATCCTTGATGCAAGTCGGCATGTTTGCGCTCTACACCTTCTTGCTGACACGTATCAAGCCCGCCTACCTGCCCGCGATCCCTATTACCGAGCGCACGTTGAACGGCTGGGCCTTGTGGAAGAAGTGCCTGCGCGGCATTGTTCCATCCGCCATTCTGATTTTCACGGTGCTGGGCTCCATGGGTGGCTTGCCGTTCCAAAGCTCGGCGATTGCAACACCAACGGAAGCCGGCGCCATGGGCGTGGTAGGTGCCTTGATTCTGGCGGCCATGACCAAGCGCCTGAGCAAGGCCCTGTTATGGGAGGCCATGGCGGGCACCATGCGACTGACCGCCATGGTGGTGTTCATTCTGATCGGCTCGCGTGTATTCAGCCAGGTGTTCCAGGGTGTGGACGGCGCCAAGTGGGTGGAACATCTGTTGACCGGTTTGCCTGGCGGGCAGATTGGTTTCCTGATTGTGGTGAACGTATTTGTGTTCTTCCTGGCCTTCTTCCTCGACTTCTTCGAGATCGCCTTCATCATCGTGCCCATGCTGGCGCCAGTGGCCGAAAAAATGGGCATTGACCTGATCTGGTTTGGTGTGTTGTTGTGCGTCAACCTGCAGACCAGCTTCATGCACCCGCCGTTTGGTTTTGCGCTGTTCTATTTACGCGGCATTGCCGATACCTTGTTCAAGGACAAGCGTATCCCGGTGCCTGTCAAATCCAACGACATCTACATGGGGGCCATTCCCTGGGTCATCATGCAGATCATCCTGGTGGTGATCGTGATCTTTGTGCCGCAATCCGTGACCATGTTCCTGGACAAGGAAGTGGTTGTCGACATCGACAAGGTCAAGATCGAGATGCCCGCCGAAGAAGCACCACCGGCCGTCGAGTTGAAGCCCGGCGAACTGCCTGCTCCCACACCAGAGCCACTGGAAGGTGCTGCAGCGGAGCAGGCCGCCGACAAAGCGGCTGCCGATGAGCAGCAGAAAATCGACGACCTGTTCAAGAAATGACGACGATGGCACTCGCAGGCACTCCGGCGTTTTCGTTCCAGCCGCAAGGCGGGCGCCTGGTGTGCCACGCCTTCTCGCTGCCCTTCAAGTTGCTTGCCGTGGCACTGATCGCCATGGCACTGGCCTGGGCCACACACATGTGGAGCACTGGCGTGCTGGAGTGGTCGCTGCGCTCCAGTGGCTGGTTCGTGGCGGCCCTGGGCATGATGTCGTATACCGTGTGGCACATCCTGAACGGCAAAACCACACTGGACGACACGGCTCTGCAGCAAACCTGGGTCTGGCGCAAGCGGGTGGAACTGCATGAACTGGCCTACGTCAAACTGATTCGCGTACGGCACCTGGAGTGGCTGATTGCACCCCGCCTTTACACGCGGACTTTCTCTAACAAGCTGGCCGTGTTTTATGCCATCTCGCCGGCCATGTTGCAGGAGTTTCAGCGCATCGAACAGGCGCTGAAGGTGCGATCCGCACAAGCCTGAAGCACACAACACCCAGACAACAAAAAACCGCGCAATGCGCGGTTTTTTTTGTTGGGACTGACTCCCTCTGATCAGTTGAGGACAGAGCTGAAGATCTGTCCCGCAAGGCTCAAACGGTTGAGGACAGAGCTAAAGGTCTGTCCCGCAAAGTATTACAGTTTCTGCGACTGCATGAAGCTGTCGAAACGGGCTTCGGTAAAACGGAACCACAGATTGGAATCGGCACGGAACTTGGAGTAGTCCGCGTAGATAAGTTTCCAGTCGGGATTGGTATCGTTGAGCTGCGTGTACAGGGACATGGCTTCCTTGAATGCCAGTGCCAACACATCGTTCGGGAAGGGACGCAGCTTGGTGCCGGCGCCAACCAACTGCTTCAGCGCTGCAGGGTTGCGGGCATCGTACTTGGCTTGCATGTCGGTGTGGGCGTAGGCCGCAGCGGCTTCCACAATCGCCTTGTTTTCTGGCGACAACGCGTCAAAAGCCTTTTGGTTGATCAGCAGATCCAACTGGGGACCGCCTTCCCACCATCCGGGGTAGTAGTAGTA
>JAZKIR010000151.1:0-14506 GCA_040384785.1 Pseudomonadota bacterium | reverse complement strand
AACTGGGCGATGTTCTCCGTATGGAACGACTCGGCCCGGTAGCCGGTGGCCAATTTCCAGGAGTTTTGGGCGTGCGCCACCGAGGCCGCGCACAAGGCAGCAAGCAGAATCGTTTTCATGGGAGTCTCCGAAGAGGTTGAAGGGTGCCTGGTAACCCCAGGCGGGGTTGGAACTTCAGCTCATATTGCGCGGCATCCACAGCACCAGGTCTGGCACGTAGTAGGTCAAGAACACCATGAACACCATCACCAGGAAGAAGGGGAAAGCCACCTTTGCCAGGTACATCAGCTGCTTCTTGGTCAGGCCCTGCAACACAAAAAGGTTGAAGCCCACCGGCGGTGTGATCTGCGCCATCTCGACCACCAGCACGATGAAGATGCCAAACCAGATCAGATCAAAGCCGGCTTTCTCCACGGTGGGCAGCAAGACCGACATCGTCAACACCACCATCGAGATGCCATCCAGAAAGCAACCCAGCACGACGAAGAAGCCGATCAGCATCACGATCAACATCAAAGGCGACAGGCCGAGCGAACCAATGTACTCCGCCAAGTGCCGTGGCAGTCCAATAAATCCCATGGCCAAGGTGAGGAAGGCGGCGCCCGCCAAGATCAGACCGATCATGCAGTACACGCGGCATGCGGCATACAAGCCACTCTTGAAGGTAGACCAGGTCAGTGTGCGCTCTATGCCCGACAGTAACAGCGAGCCTGCCACACCCAAGGCCGCGGCCTCGGTAGCCGTGGCAATGCCGGAGTAGATCGAGCCCAACACCAGCCCGATCAATGACACCACGGGGATCAGGTTGCGGCCTTCGTACAGCTTCTGCACAAAACTCATTCCCGCATCGGCAGGGGGAATCTTGTCTTTGTTGAACAGCGACCAAACAATGATGTAACCACTGAACAGCGCCGCCAACACCAAGCCCGGAATCACACCCGCAATAAACAGCTTGGCAATGGACACATTGGCCGCCACACCGTACACAATCATGATGATGGACGGCGGGATCAACAAACCCAGCGTGCTGGCACCGGCCAGCGTGCCAATCGAGATATCTTCGGGGTAGCCGCGTTTCTTGAGCTCAGGCAGCGAGATCTTGCCAATGGTGGCGCAGGTGGCGGCGGAAGAACCCGACACCGCAGCAAAAATGGTGCTGCCAATCACGTTGACATGCAACAGGCGTCCCGGCAACCAGTTCACCCAGGGTGCCAGGCCTTTGAACAGCCCTTCAGACAACTTGCTGCGAAACAGAATTTCGCCCATCCACAAAAACAGTGGCAAGGCGCTCAAGGTCCAACTGGAGGTAGAGCCCCAAATGGTGAGCAACATGGCGTCGCCCACGGGCCGCTGGGTAAACAGCTCCATGGCGATGACCGCCACACCCAAGAGTGATAGGCCAATCCAGAGGCCGGAGCCCAGGACAACAAAGAGCATGACGATTAATGCGCCGGCGATTAAGAGGTCCATGATGGTGTCTCGTTATATTTTTGCGTGGATAGGGTTATTCGGCGCGAGCGGATTCACCGTCGGCCTCTTCAAAGAAAGGGCGCCCCTGGATACGGCTGACCAAGGCATCCACAAAGGCGACCGCAAGACCTATGCTGCCCATCAGCATCAGCACCTGGGGTATCCACATGGGTGTGACGTCCGCTGCCTGCGATACATCGTGGTAGACGTAGGACATCCACACCATGCGGCCGGCGTAGTAGGCAAAGTAAATTGACAGCGCGGATGCAGCCGCCAGACACCAGTATTCAAATAGGTTCAAAACGCGGGGCGGCAATTTGCTCAACACCATGGTGACCCGTATGTGGTCTCCGTGGCGCAACGACGCGGGCAAGGCTAAAAACAGGGTGGCAGCGATGGCGTAGCCGGCATAGGCGTCCAGGCCGGGGATGTCCCACAGGAATTGGCGGGACGCAACCCCCAACATAATGATTCCGAACGACGCCACCATCGACACACCGGACAGGAATAGCAGGAACTTGTAGAAATTTTTGACGAGCGTATTCATGGCAGGCTCCTTGGGGAGGACACAGGTTGAGTTTGAGAAATAAGGCAGGTGGAGGACACTCCCCCGCCAGGGCCACCGAGGAACTGGCTCTGCCAGGCCCCAGGTGGCGTCCCCTGTAGGGGATGACGCCGCAGGCGGCTCAGGGGGGTGGGTAGTTTTAGCGCTTTTTGTAGGCTTCGATGATGGCAATGCCTTCGGGTCCGGCGGCGGCCATCCACTCTTTCACCATGGTGTCGCCAATGGCGTTCAGGCCGTCACGCACTTCGTCGGTAGGCAGGCTAGTGGTCATGCCGTGTTTGTTCAGCTCTTTGATGTAACGGTTGTCAATGGTCTTGCTCATGGCCCAACCACGTTCTTCGGCCGCCTTGCCTGCTGCTATCACCGCATCTTGCGTGGCCTTGTCCAAGGCTTCAAAAGCCTTCTTGTTGACCACCGTGGCGTTGCGGGGCAACCAGGCGTTCACGATGTAGAAGAACTTGGTTTGCTCGTACAACTTGCTGTCGATGCCGCTGGCGCTGGATGTCAAGAAGTTGTCCACCGTGCCGGTGGCCAGGGCCTGGCCCAGTTCGGCCAGCTGAATGGTCACGGGCTGGGCCTTCACCATCTGTGCAATCTTGGTGGTCGACGGGTTATAGGCCCGCATTTTGGTACCCTTGAAGTCGTCCAGCTTGGTGATGGGCTTGATCGAATACAAGGACTGGCCGGGCCATGGCACCGAGAACAGCAACTTCATGCCCTGGCTGTCCAACAGTTTTTCAGTGGCAGGCTTGGCGGCGGTGTACAGCCGGGTAGCCGCAACGTAGCTGGATGCCAGGAAGGGAACGGAGTCCACGCCAAAGATGGGGTTCTCATTGGAATAGGCCGACAAAATAAACTCGCCTGCCTGGGCTTGGCCAGACTGAACTGCACGTTTGATTTCGGGCATTTTGTACAGCGACGCGCCAGCGTGCACCGTGATCTTGAGCTTGCCACCCGTGGCCTTGGCCACGTCGTCGGCAAACTGCTGCACGTTTTCCGTTTGGAACGTGTTGGTGGCATAACCGGTTGGCAAGTCCCACTTGGTTTGGGCAAAGGCCAGCGGTGCAGCCAGGGTGGATGCGCAGGCGATGATGAAGGCAAGTTTTTTCATGGCAGTTCCTTATGTTGTCGCGGTCAAAATGATGCGAGTTGTTGGTTGAGCAGGTCAGTGATCAGCATCGCCCCTGGCGCATGGGTGATGCAGAACGCGGGGCGGGCCTGGACCAGGGCTGCTTGTGGCGTTACGCCGCAGGCCCAGAACACCGGAATTTCGTCATCCATGACCTCGACCGCGTCGCCATAGTCAGGCGCGTCCAGCCGCGCAATGCCGATCAGCGCGGGATCACCCAGGTGCACCGGCGCGCCGTGCACATTGGGAAAGCGCGATGTGATCTGCACGGCGCGGATGGCGGCGGCGGCCTTCATCGGCCGCATCGTTACGACCATGGGGCCATGGAACAAGCCAGCGCGCTCAGTCTGGATGTTGGTGCGGTACATGGCCACGTTCTTGCCCTGCGCAATATGCCGCAACGGTAGACCCGCTTCGAGCAAAGCCTGCTCAAACGAGAACGAGCAGCCCAACACAAAGGTCACCAGGTCGGCGCGCCACAGCGGCGATATATCGGTCGGCTCATCGATCACCTCACCATGGCGCCACACGCGGTAGCGCGGCAGATCGGAACAGATGTCGATGTCACCACCCAAGCTGGGCAACTTGGCCTGGCCGGGCTCGGACACGGCTAGCAGCGGACAGGGTTTGGGATTGCGTTGGCAGTACCGCAGAAAATCGCTCGCCAGGACTTCGGGAAGAATCACCACATTGCCCTGCACATGGACGCTTGCCAGGCCACTGGTGTGGGAATGCCATTTGCCCTGCCGAATCAGGCTGCGTACATGCTGTGCATCCTTGGCGCCTTCAGGGCCAAATACAGACGCAATGGATTCCGATGCAGTAGTCACTTGAAGTCCTTCATTCACATGTCATTTCGATGACGATGGGCGAATTGTGGAAGCGCAAACGCGCTAGTGCAAATGCAAAATTTCCCGTTCATAGCATCGATTTTTTCGATGGTAGGGGTTTACCCTTAATTGATTTTTTTGGTGCACGCAATGCCCTGTTTTTGACGGCGACAAACCGCATGGAGGGACTTTCTGAGGTCTGAGAAGTCGAGGCCGTTCAGCCATATGCAAGGGCGACAAGGGCGCTTTGTGACACGCGCATCACTGCCGATAGGGGCACGGTGGCGCGCACCGATTTGGGGTCAGGCGGCTGTCAACCGCAAAATGGCCAAGACCCAACTACCGTTTAGACTTGGCGCCCGCAAGCGATCACCGCACCAGTACCCACCACCCCATCCGCAACCATAGAAAAACTACGAGGAACAAGCCCATGCTCACCCTGCTCATTGCCATCTTTGTGATGGTCTACGCCGCCATTGCACTGGAGCATCCGCTCAAAGTCAACAAATCCGCCACCGCACTCGTGGGCGCTGGCCTGCTCTGGACTATTTACGCCGTCGGCGCGGCCGATCCGGGCATGGTGGACAAGCATTTGGGTGAGTCTCTGATGGCCACCGCGCAAATTGTCTTTTTCCTGATGGGTGCGATGACCATCGTGGAAGTGGTCGATGCACACAACGGCTTTGAAGTCATAACGTCGCGCATCAAGACCACTAAGCTCTCCAGCCTGATGTGGATGGTGGGTTTCGTGACATTTTTTCTCAGCGCCATCTTGGACAACCTGACCACGACCATCGTGATGGTGTCCCTGATGAAGAAGCTGCTGGACAAACGCGAAGACCGCCTGTTCTTTGCCGGCATCATCGTCATCGCCGCCAATGCAGGCGGTGCCTGGACACCCATCGGCGATGTCACCACCACCATGCTGTGGATTGGCGGGCAAATTACCGCCGTTGAAATCATGAAGGGGCTTTTCATTCCGTCCATGATCAACCTCTTGGTGCCCTTAGCAGTGACGGGCTTCACCCTCGGCGCACGGCCTGTGATCGCGCCACAGCGCAACGAAGAAGAGCTGCCTTTTGAAACTACCGCTTTTGAGCGCAACCTGATGTTCTTTCTGGGCTTGGGCGTGCTGGTGGCCGTGCCAGTGTTCAAGACCGTGACCCATTTGCCCCCCTTCCTGGGAATTCTTTTTGGACTGGGCATCGTCTGGCTGGTGGGCGACCTGATACACCACAAGGAAGAAGACCTGCGCAAGCAACGTCTCACATTGGTGCGCGCGCTCACGCGCATCGACATGAGTTCCGTCATCTTCTTCATCGGAATTCTGCTCTCCGTCGCCGTCCTGGAACATACACACGTACTCTCGGGCATTGCGCAGTGGCTGGATACCAACGTAGGCCGTCAAGACGTGATCGTGATGATCATTGGACTGGTCAGCGCCGTGGTGGACAACGTCCCCCTGGTCGCCGCATCCATGGGCATGTACAGCCTGCAGCAGTACCCGACGGATAGCTTCCTATGGGAGTTCATCGCCTACTGTGCCGGCACTGGTGGCTCTATCCTGATCATTGGCTCCGCCGCCGGTGTGGCTGCCATGGGCCTGGAGAAGATCGACTTCGTCTGGTACATGCGCAAGATCAGCGCGTTGGCCCTACTGGGCTACGCTGCAGGTGCAGGTGCGTATATCCTTCAGTACCAGTTATTGCATTGACCGTTTAGGACCGCCCCCCATGCCCATCGATGGCGGGGCCTGCAGGCGCGCGGTCCGTCACTTGCGCGGCAACTGCCGCGTCAGCTCGGGTATGTTTGCCAGTTTGTGCTTTTCAAGCAGACGCAGGTAGTCGCCGGCTGCGACAAATTTTCTGAACTCCAGATCAAAACTGTTGCGCAGAGCCGTCAGGTTTCTGGACTTGGGAAAGGCGATATAGCTTGGAACACTCTCTATGGGAGTGGGCAATTTGACGATCTTGTCGGAAAACTCTGCCAACGACGGCTGCGCCAGCGTGAACGTGGCCGTGTACAGGTTGCTGGGAACCAGATCCACACGGCCGGACGCCAATTTTCTGAAGTTCTGCGCGATGGTGGGAGCCTCGTCGATGGCCATGCTGCTGCGGGCCAGTTCAAACTTGGGGCCGTAATTGATTTTGTGCGCCGTGCCAATGCGCAGGCCGCCGAGCGCTGCCAGATTGCCATCGAACGATGCACCGCTATCCTTCTTGGCATAGAAGTACACGACTTGCGCGGCAATCGACTCGGCGCTGTAATCGAAAACCAGATCCCGTTCGGCGGAATGGTAGAGGGTAAAAATACAATCCCGCTCTCCCTGTTGGGCCATTGCCAACGAACGCCCCCAAGGAAACAACTCAACCTTGAGGGTGTGCCCCATTCTCGCGAATATGCTGGAAACCAGATCAACGGCGATGCCCTGCGCCCGGCCATCCTCGCCCTGTTGGATCAGGGGCGGGTATTCGAATGACACACAGGTGTAGTTCTCGGCACGTGCGCAACCCATCAGCGCGATCAGTGTCAGCACCGCAGTTCCACGCCTATGGTTGATCATGGTTTGGCCCTCGCTCGCTATGCCGTGGTCGGCGCTCCCTTCAGTATGTCGGCGTGGCGTACGCCTTGTAACACGCCGGGAGGTATGGCGATGGGCGGATTGTGGAATCGCGAAAGCACTTCTGCAAGTGCAAAATTTCCCGCTTATCGTATCGATTTTTTTGATGCTGGAGTTTTACGCTTGGTTGGTTTCCTGGGTGCACCAAGGGCCTGTTCCACAAAAGATATTGCTGATTGAACCACCGTTTCCGCCAAGTCGGATGTGGGATCGGGGCGGAAGCTCGCGTGGATGGGAAGTGACTTCAACTTGACGTCACACTCCAATATTTTGAGACTGTAGAAGCCGGTCAAACGGGAAACGGCCGCTCGGGGCAACAGCGCCACGCCAAAGCTGCCCTGCACCAATTGCACCATCGCAGAAATGGACGAAATGGAGTGAACCTTCTTGGGATGCAAGCGGTTTTGGCGGAACAAATCGAGCAAGGTGACATGGGGCTGCGACCCTCTTTGAAAGGTCAGCAATTCCATCTCTGCGATTTCAGCCAACGCATATTTTCCTTTTCGATGCAGGCCTGGGTGTCCCACGAGGACCATTTCCATCGGTGGCAAGGCATAGTTGCGTACACCGTCGGCCGAGGCGGGCAATACGGCAAAGGCCAGATCCAATGTGCCACGCTGAATATGGTCCATCAAAATAGGCGTGGTCTCCACCGTCAGCTCCAACTCCAGGCCCGGCTGCTCTTCGCGCAACTTTTCCAACCAGGGGATCAGCCAGGAGTGCAATACCGACTCGATCGCCCCTATGCGCATCGACACCGCAATTGACGTGCCCGACCCCATCTCGGCCTTGACTTCGCGCTGCAGTTCCAGCAGCTTCTGTGCATAGACCAGAAAACGCACACCGGCTGTGGTGAGCTTGAACTGCTTGTCGCGCCGGTCCAGCAGCAGCACACCCAACTCCTCCTCCAGCGTCGAGATACGGCTCGACATCGCGGACTGGGTCAAAAACAATTTGTCGGCCGCACGCGAAATGCTCTTCAGCGACGCGACCCAGTAAAAGGCTTCTACAAAACGCAGGTTCATGGCCAATTATGATCAGCTACCGCCACCGCCACCATAAAGAATTGGGAAACCCAAAAGATGTTCGCAGTCGTTGCAATTTGCATAGGTGCCAGTGCCGGAGCCTTGGCCCGCTGGGGCCTGGGCCTGTGGCTCAGCCCCGGTGGTGTCATCCCCTGGGGCACGCTGGCCGCCAACCTGGTTGGCGGTTATCTGGTTGGCATCTGCGTGGCGGTGTTCCAGGCCCTGCCACAGTTGGACCCGGTGTGGCGCCTGGCTCTCGTGACCGGTTTTCTGGGCGGGCTCACGACCTTTTCCAGCTTCAGCGCCGAAGTGGTGGCCATGCTGCAGCAGCAGCGTTATGCGCTGGCCCTGGGCACGGCCGGCGTACACGTGGCGGGGTCGCTGTTGTTGACCGTGGCCGGCATCTGGACGGCCAACCGTTGGCTCACACCCGTATAGGCCGTTTACACCATGCGGTTTTGGCGCAAGTCAGTCGATAGGGCACACTGACGGCACTATGTCATTCCTGAAACGCTTGCTGCGCGGTCTCTTCAACATCACGGCCGGGCCGGCGCTGGCGCTGCTGCTGATTTTTGAGGAATGGGGGTGGGAACCTCTGCAACGTGTCATGGCACGTCTGGCCCGCCTGCCCTTGTGGGCGCGCATGGAGGCGCTGATCAGGAATTTGCCGCCCTATGCGGCGCTGCTGGTTTTTTTTGTACCCATGTTGTTGTTATTCCCGGTCAAACTGCTGGCGCTGTACTGGATCAGCCAGGGCTATGCCGTATTGGGCGTCGCCGTCGCGCTGGCCGCCAAGATGCTGGGCACCGCCGCCGTGGCGCGGCTGTTTGCGCTGACCCATCCGGCACTGATGCGCCTGGGCTGGTTTGCCCGCCTGTACGGCCGCTGGAAGCCATGGAAGGACGCGCTGATTGCACAGGTCAAAGGCTCGCCCACCTGGCGTACGCTATCGGCGTCGGTGCGTGCCATGGCCGCATCCGTGCGAGCCTTGCGGGACCGCATGTTCTCGTAACAAACACTGCAGCTCCCTGCTGGGCCGACGTGCAATAACGTGCGGTATAGCACAGTGATCTGCTGGACCGGCGCGCACCATGGTGGCTTTGGAGCACGCCATGAACCCAGACACCTTCACCATCGCCGTCTTCGTGGGCAGCCTGCGCCGCGAGTCCTATAACCGCAAGCTCGCCCATGCCATGGCCTTGCTGGCACCGTCCGAGTTCACGTTCGAACAGTCGCAAATTGACGACCTGCCGCTGTACAACCAGGACGACGATGAGCAACCCGCACCGTCCGTCCTGCGCCTGAAGGCGGAAATCAAAAAAGCGGACGGGCTGCTGTTTGTGACGCCCGAATACAACCGCTCCATTCCCGGCGTGCTGAAGAATGCCATAGACCACGCGTCGCGCCCCTATGGCCACAGCGCGTGGGAAGGCAAGCCCGCTGGCGTGCTGGGCGTATCCCCGGGTGCTGCGGGAACGGCCATGGCGCAGCAGCACTTGCGCAATATCTTGGCCTATCTGGACGTGCCAACGCTGGGCCAGCCCGAGGCCTTCCTGCAGTACAAAGGCAGCCTGTTCGACGACAGCGGAAGCATAGGCGAGGCCAGCCGAACGCTGCTGCAAAGCTGGATGAACCACTACACGGCCTGGGTCACGCAGCACGCTGCATGAATATTTTCCAAAGGTGCTGCGTTATGTGAGCTACCGCACGGCGCCACGGCAGGGGCAGTTTTACTATGCAGTTGTGAGCGCGATTCCGCCCCATGCTTGCGCAGATAGCGCAGACCACCAAGGACCATGCCATGTTGCTGATTGCACAACCCAAGATCTCTGAATCCCGGTGGACCCTGATGCTGGCTTCGCTGCTCATCGTGGGCATGCTGGTGGCGTTTCATTGGATTGTGCGTGACGCCACGCAGACCGGCGAGTTGCGCCGGCAGGCCACCGCCGCGCAGGCCCTCGCCATGATGCGCTGCAACGCGTTGCCGAGCTGGGACATCAGCAGGACTTGCATGAAGGAACTCAATAACAAGGCGATGGCCCACGCGTCCATCGGGTTTGGCACTGCATTGGCCAGCGCCGACACTGGTTATGCGCAGGATTAGGGTTTAATCTACCTAAAATGGGTTTTTTCGTTCACTGCACAAGCAAAACCGGCCTGTAGCCCTCGTGCAATATGCACTATTAGCTATCAAATATATAGCTAATTGCAAGCAAGAGGCTAACCCCGGCTCTCCTTTGACTTCTTGTCGGCAGGCACCGACTGCTCCTGCCCTGGCTTGATACGCAGCGGTGGCGCAAACGGCGGCGGAAAGCCAACAAACGCCAGCACAAAAAGTATCGGCAACAAAAAATAGAAGAGTGGTCGTTTCCAATTCAGCCGGAGGTTCATCGTGCCTTCAAACTGAGGGCAGATGACCGCTTTGCAAGGCGACCCGAACACACAGCGCGGGTACCGGCAGGCGGACGCCTTAACCTAACGCGGCATGTCGTAATCCAGCTTCTCGAGCTTGCCACGCCAATACGGCATGCGGCCGGACGGGGCCAGCCACGCCACTTCCGCTTCCTGCGGCACCAGCATGCCACTGTGCCGCTGGTAACTGGACAGGCGCACTTCCCACGGAATGGGCACCATGACCCCGTTCACCAGGGCACTGCGCTCGGCGCTGCTGATGCGCTCCACCAGACCGTCGGCGTTGAACGTGAACAGCAGGGTCACGGTCTGCGGGCCGTCGGTCAGCGTGGCCTGCGCCGTCTGCGCATCCACGGCCTTCCATAACACGCCCTGGCTGGGCAACAACGCAGTCGGGTACCACACGCTCTCGGCAAAATGCCGGATCAACTCCCCGCGCGCAATGTCGCCGGTGCCGTGGCTGCCCCCAACGTCAAGCAGCCCCATCAGCGAAGGCTGCAAGCTGCCCACACCCGCCACATAGGCATCGACCACACGCATCGAGATGCCGTACGGCGTGGCGATGGATGCATCCCACACGAAACCGGGGCGCTTGGTGGCCACACGCTGTCTGGCGGTAAACGGCTCCCACTGCTCGGTCTGCATGCTCAGGTTCACGGTGCCGCTCTGTTCCATATACAAGCCGCGCACAATCGGCTGGTACATGTTCAAGGCCTGGGACAGGTAGCGGCGCACCACCGGTGGCAGGTTCTTCAGTTCCTCGTCGTCATAACGTTGGGGGTGCGTCTTGGGTGTTGCGGCTTCCAGCGCCTGCAAACGCGTGTTGATGCCATGGACCCAGCGGGAATGGCCCCACAGGCTCAACACCAGGGCCGTCGCGAAACACGTGATCACGCCAATCACCACCCATTTCAGGAAAGCAAATTTGTCGCGCGGGTTGCTGGGCGTGTAGCTGGGCACCACGAAATTGGCCAGTGGTGGGGATGCGTCTTCTTGAGGGGATTTGTCTTCGGTAGTCATGGTCATGGAGCCAGTGCATGCCTTCCATAAAGCAGTCCAGCAATGCCCGCGAATGCTATCGCATTGCGCCACACATTCACGGGCTATTGGGTTGGAGTCCCATCAAAATGTCGCCAACGTCATAACGGGTGGCCCGCCCTAGACCATGTTTTCCGGCCGTACCCAGGCATCAAAGTCTGCCTCGCTGACGTGACCCAAAGCCAATGCCGCGGCACGCAGCGTCGTGCCGTGCAGATGGGCATGTTTGGCTATCTCCGCCGCCTTGTCATAACCAATGTGCGGGTTCAACGCGGTGACCAGCATCAGCGAGTTGGCCACCAGCTCCGCAATGCGCTTGCGGTCGGGCTCCATGCCCTGCACGCAGTGGTGGTCGAAGCTGGCCATGGCATCAGACAGCAGGCGCACGCTTTGCAGGAAGTTATGAATGATCAGTGGCTTGAAGACATTGAGTTCGAAATTGCCCATGGCGCCACCCAGCCCCAAGGCCACGTCATTGCCCATGACCTGGCAGCAGACCATGGTCAGCGCCTCGCACTGGGTCGGGTTGACCTTGCCGGGCATGATGGAGCTGCCGGGCTCGTTCTCGGGCAGGCGCAACTCGCCCAGGCCGCCGCGCGGGCCACTGGCCAGCCAACGCACGTCGTTGGCGATTTTCATCAACGCGACCGCCAGGGTTTTCAAGGCTCCATGGGCGCTGACCAAGGCATCGTGCGCGGCCAGAGCGGCAAAGCGGTTGTCTGCACAGCGCAGCGGCAGACCCGACTCCTGGGCCAAACGGGCCGCCACGCGGGCGCCAAATTCGGGGTGCGTGTTCAGGCCCGTGCCGACCGCGGTGCCGCCCACGGCAAGTTCCATCAACGCATCCTGGCTGTGTTCAATCGTCTCTTGTGCATGGACCAACTGCGCAACCCAGCCCGATATCTCCTGCCCCAGTGTGATGGGCGTGGCGTCCTGCAAATGGGTGCGCCCCATTTTGACAACCGTGGCACAAGCGCCCGCCTTGTGTACCAGCGTGGTTTGTAGCGCGGTCAGCGCCGGTAGCAAGTTTTGTGTGAGCCCGCTCAGCGCGGCCACGTGCATGGCGGTGGGAAAAATATCATTGGATGACTGCCCCATGTTCACATGGTCATTGGGGTGCACCAGCCGGCCCGTGCCCCGCGGCCCGCCCATGATCTCCGAGGCGCGGTTGGCCAGCACCTCGTTCACATTCATGTTGGTCTGGGTGCCGGAGCCGGTCTGCCATACCGACAGCGGAAACGCCGTGGCATGCATGCCGGCCAGCACCTCGTTGGCGGCCTGGGCAATCGCCTCTGCGATCTTCGGGTCCAGCAGACCCAGCTCAAGGTTGACCCGCGCGCAGGCGCGTTTGGTCCGCACCAAGGCCAGCAACAGCGCCTCTGGCATGCGCTCGGTTGAAATGGCAAAGTGCTGCAGCGAGCGCTGGGTTTGCGCGCCCCACAACGCGTCGTCCTTCACCGCGACCTCGCCCATGGAGTCGTGCTCCAGACGTTGCTTGGCGGTGTTGTTGGTGTTGTCGTTGTCCATGGCCCGTCCTTTCAACCCGACGGTGTTGGCGTATGCGGGCCCGCCGGGAACTAGGATTGTGGCAAACCTTCGAGCAAGTCGGCAAGTTCATCCGCGTGCTCTTCTTCCACCGCCAGGATGCCCTTGAGCATGTCGCTGGTGGTGGGATCATCCACACCCAGAAAGCGGATCATGTCGCGGTAGCTGTTGATGGCGATGCGTTCGGCCACCAGGTCTTCGCGGATCATGTCTTCCAGCGTGGTACCGGCAACATACTGCGCGTGGCTGCGGCCAGCCAAACCGTCTGGCGCAAAGTCCGGTTCGCCGCCGAGCTGCACGATGCGGGCGGCCAGCAGGTCGGCATGCCCCTGTTCCTCGTTCGAATGCGCCAAAAACTCTGCCGCCACGCCGCGCGCATGGATGCCACGAGCCATGAAGTAATGGCGGCGGTAGCGCAGCACACACACCAACTCGGTAGCCAGGGCTTCGTTCAGCTGTTGGATGACTGCTGGGCGGTCGGCGCTGTAGTCGGCGGTAACGGCTCCCTGCTCGATATGCTGGCGCGCGTCGCGGCGCAGGGTTTCTACGTCGGTCATGTTGGTTTTGGGATTCATGGTGGTCTCGCGTTGGTGGAGAGGTGAGATTGCCGTAGCCGCCAACTTTTTTCGGTGCGATGACCCACATATCCTTCCGGTCGCCGCCCGGGGTTGGCGCGCGATGGGTTAATGTGTCGTCGTGAGCGGCAGACTGATTTGCACCTGCCGTGCAGAGCTATATCTATCAACCGGGCGGGCCGGCTCCCACATGATCCATTTGGCATCCTGTCCGTGCGACATCGGGAGATTGCACGATGGCACATTGGCCAACGTAAATTTGGTCGCCGCCTTGAACTCCACCCAGCCTTCGTCATTGGACCAAAACCCGGCGCCATCGCTGGCGACCAACTCTTGTGTTGAATACAAGACAAACTTCATCAAGTGGGGGGTATGTTGGTTCATGGTATTGGGCACCTGGATTTGCGGATAAGACGAATGGTAGACACCCCCTGGCCCTCCGTCTGTGCGCTCACACACCTACATCCAATGCAGATAAAACTAACGCAGCACCATCACCGCGATGTTGGTGTGGGCCAGCACGCGCTGCGTCTGGCTGCCAATCAGCAAACGCTCCAACGCACCTGCGCCGTGCGAGCCCATGACGATCAGATCGGCACCCGCGGACGTAGCGGCCGCCAGAATGCTTTGCGATACGCTGCGGTCCTGCATGATCATTTGCTTGGGCTCGATGCCATGCCGGACCACGATGGCCTTGGCCTGCGCCATCCAATGTGCGCCCGCATCCCGCGCCGCCTGGTGCATGGGGTTATCCTCTGCACGGTAAACACCGCCAGTGAGCCCCGTAGGGTATTGCTCGATGGCCGTCATCAACGTCACCTCCGCACCCAGGGCTTTGGCCAATTCGGCCCCTTTCTCCACGGCACGGGTACAGGCTTCGGAGCCATCAATGGGCAGGAGAATATGTTTGAACATGGGGATTCCTTGGTTGGTTTATGGCGTCGGGAAATTCTATCCACCGCCCTGTAGCCGCAACCGCGCGCAAGGGTAAACACCAAGTCCATGTGTCAGGTTTTCTACAGCCGTTTCAGGCACCATTGGCGTGTCGCAAGCGTGGGCTCAGCCCGCGCCTGTCCTTCAAAAATTGGTAGATGGAGAATCGCAGTGGCAGCACTCTTAAAACTCGCGCTCGGTATGGACTGGATCAGTAAAAAGTTTGGCGTACTCGCGTCATGGGCCGTGCTTTTTGCTGCGTTGATCTGCGCGCTCAATGCGTTTGTACGGTATGGATTTGACTGGAGTTCCAACGCCTACATGGAGATCCAGTGGTACCTGTTTGCCTATATCGTCATGGTGG
>JAZKIR010000150.1:0-22098 GCA_040384785.1 Pseudomonadota bacterium | reverse complement strand
GTGATGCGATGCTATTGAGCAACACATATTTGCAGTGAAGTGCATGATTACTTTTCATTTCATTTCACTGCTCTCATAATCCGCAGATTGGAATTATTTATGTTGACCTGGGACGAAGAAGTCAAGCCCACACCGCTAACAAATTTTGCGTTCACGCCGTCGGAAACTCCGACAGCCGAGCGGGCGCAAAACACTCCCGTAGTTAAGCCTGCAGTCCCCCTTCGCATGAAGGCCTCGGACAAACGCATCATCAACGGCCAGACCGACGTCAACCAGCTGGTTCCATTCAAATACAAATGGGCCTGGGAAAAATATTTGGCCAGTTGCGCCAACCACTGGATGCCGCAAGAGGTCAACATGACCCGCGACATCGCACTGTGGAAAGACCCTAATGGCTTGACCGAAGACGAACGTCGCATCATCAAGCGCAACCTCGGTTTTTTTGTCACCGCCGATTCGCTGGCCGCGAACAACATCGTGCTGGGCACCTACCGCCACATCACCGCGCCCGAGTGCCGCCAATTTTTGTTGCGCCAGGCCTTTGAAGAAGCCATCCATACCCATGCCTACCAATACATCGTGGAATCGCTGGGCCTGGATGAGAGCGAAATCTTCAATGCGTACAACGAGGTGCAGTCCATTCGTGACAAGGACCAGTTCCTGATCCCCTTCATCGAAGCGATCATGGACCCGCACTTTCACACCGGCACACCTGAAGCAGACCAGACCCTGCTCAAGTCCTTGATCGTGTTTGCCTGTCTGATGGAAGGTTTGTTCTTCTATGTCGGCTTCACGCAGATTCTTGCGCTGGGCCGGCAGAACAAGATGACCGGTGCAGCCGAGCAGTACCAGTACATCCTGCGCGACGAGTCCATGCACTGCAACTTTGGCATCGACCTGATCAACCAGCTCAAGTTGGAAAATCCGCAGTTATGGACAGCTGAATTCAAGGCCGAGATCAAAGGCCTGTTCGAAACGGCTGTTGATCTGGAATACCGTTACGCCGAAGACACCATGCCGCGCGGCGTGCTGGGCATGAACGCGTCCATGTTCAAGGGCTACCTGCGCTACATCGCCAACCGCCGCGCGACACAAATCGGCCTGGAAGCGCTGTACCCTAACGAAGAGAATCCGTTTCCGTGGATGAGCGAGATGATCGACCTGAAGAAGGAGCGCAACTTCTTCGAAACCCGCGTCATTGAATACCAATCCGGCGGCGCGCTGTCCTGGGACTAGTCAACCGTATGTGTTTTCGAATTTCATCTATCCAACAACAGGCCACAGAGCCCGTGCTGGGTAGGTGTCACCAAGTTCATGTCGCTGGGTATCTGCCCAACCACATGAATCGCTTCTTGCAAACCAACTGGCAAGAAGTGCTCTTTGTAAATTGATCAAGGAGAAAATCATGGCAACTGCAAAAAAACCGGCCGCAAAGAAGGCCGCTCCCGCAAAGAAAGCTGCACCAGCGAAGAAAGCTGCACCAGCAAAAAAAGTAGCTGCTAAAAAAGCAGCACCCGCGAAGAAGGCTGCTCCTGCTAAAAAGGTAGCCGCCAAGAAAGTAGCTGCGAAGAAGGCAGCTCCTGCCAAGAAAGCTGCTCCCGCTAAAAAGGCAGCAGCCAAAAAGGCCCCGGCTAAAAAAGTAGCCGCTAAAAAGGCAGCCCCAGCGAAGAAGGCGGCTCCTGCTAAAAAGGCAGCAGCCAAGAAGGCTCCTGCTAAAAAAGCAGCAGCTAAAAAGGCTCCTGCCAAGAAGGCAGCCGTAGCCAAGAAGCCAGTCGCTAAAAAGGCAGCCAAAAAGCCGGCTGCGAAGAAAGCCGCGAAAGCACCCGCTGCCAAAGCAGCGACGGCACCCGCTGCCCCTGCTGCTCAGACTACTCTGAACCCGCAGGCGGCTTGGCCGTTCCCAACCGCCAACAAACCCTAATTAGGTTTTTGACGAGACCCGAGGCCCGGTACCGCAAGGTCCCGGGCTTTTTTCATGGGTAAAAGGACAATAGACGGTAACCCGATATTTTTTCGTGGTTTGTGCCGTGCTTGACACTAACTGCAAGCGTCGCCGGCAACTCGGCACCAGGCTCCATGACCAAAGCCTGCTTGCCAAAATCTGCCACGCTGAACACCCGCCGCACCACGGCCTGGTCCTGCATATCGGTTAGCGTCAACTCCAACGAGGGTGTTGCCACGGCGATCTGCGCAGAGTTCTTCAGTGTAAAACTCAGTCGATAGACGTCCGAGCGCACTTTGGCAAACGCGGAGCTATCGATGACGATGGATTCGATCTGCCGCAAGGGCGCAATCGTGCACCGCAAGGCTTCGCACAATGGCTCGAGAAAACGCCTCGTGGAAGGCTCGGTCGCGGCGATGCGATCGCGCTCCTGCACGACGACTTGCAGGACCAGCCCCCCTGTCAAAACCAGACAACCGCTGGCCAACACAGCCCGGGCCCAGGGCCGACTCCACGCGGAATACGAGCGCCCCTTGCGCATGAAAGAGTGCTGAGGTTCTTCCTCGGCGATCTGGGCAGGTGCTTCGGTGCGGGGTTCCTTCTTGACCTTCTTGACCGCACGACCAGACTCATCACCGCGACCCAGATTCTCCCGTTGCGCACGCAAGGTGGTCGCGGGTGGTGCATGCTCCTCAGGAACGTCCTCCATATGCAAGGAACGCGGACTAACCTCCAGAAAAGGCTCGGCCACCGGTGTTTCAACGGCCACCGCAGTCTTTTCAGCAATGGCAATGGAACCAGCGTGTGGTACTGACACCACCAGCGGAGCTGGAGCTGGAGCTGGAGCTGGAGCTGGAGCTGGAGCTGGAGCAGGAGCAGGTGCAGGAGCAGGAGCAGGAGCAGGAGCAGGTGCAGGAGCAGGTGCAGGAGCAGGAGCAGGTGCAGGTGCAGGAGCAGGTGCAGGAGCAGGAGCAGGAGCAGGTGCAGGAGCAGGAGCAGGAGCAGGAGCAGGAGCAGGTGCTGGTGCTGGTGCTGGTGCTGGTGCTGGTGCTGGTGCAGGTGCAGGTGCTGGTGCAGGTGCAGGTGCTGGTGCTGGTGCTGGTGCTGGTGCTGGTGCTGGTGCTGGTGGCAACGGTTCAGCGAAATTCTGCCGTGCCTGCGAAACAAAGCCGCTCAGCGTGTTCCCTGCGCCGGATTGCAGATTTGCATTGGCGTCGAAAACTTCATTGCATTGGCCGCACCGCACCCAACCATCTGACACGCGGAGCTGGTCCGGCACGACCTTGAACATCGTGCTGCATGCCGGGCATCGGGTAATCAGGCTCATCTCGTCGCCATTGTAGAGACCCGATGCGCGCACCTACAGTGAGGCGGTCATCAAAATCCAGCCCTCTTCACAATCTGCCACCGCCAAGCGGCAATACGGGGCATAAGCCAAGGTGAGTTCTTCGGCCTGGCGTTCCAAAATACCTGCCAACACCAAGTGACCACCGGGCGCTACACGGGCGCACAACAGCGGAGCGAGGACCTTGAGCGGGGTCGCCAAAATATTGGCCAGCACCGTTCCATAGACGCCGTCCACGCGATCGGGCATGCCTGCAGTCAATGCAACACCGTTGGCAGCCGCATTCAACTCGGTCGCCTGGATGGCCGCAGTATCAATATCCACCGCAACAACATCAACGGCACCAAATTTAGCCGCTCCAATGGCCAGAATGCCGGAGCCGCAGCCGTAATCCAGCACCCGTCCCTGCACCGCATGGGTCGCAATCCAGCGTAAACACATGCGCGTGGTCGGATGTGTACCGGTGCCAAACGCCAGGCCAGGGTCCAGTCGAATGATCTGTCGCGCCTCTGCGGGTGGTTCGTGCCATGTTGGAACAATCCAGAACTCTGGCGTGATTTCGACCGGCGTGAATTGCGATTGCGTCAGACGCACCCAATCCTGCTCGGGCACGGGGGCCATTGCCAACACCTGGCAGGTCCCAAAGAAATCTTGTGCCTTCAGCAAGTCAGTGGCCTCGCGTGCCAGCGCTTCATCCGCAAACAAGGCCGTGACCCGCGAGCGCTGCCAGCCGTCCTTGGGTGGTGGCATGCCGGGTTCGCCAAACAAGGCCTGCTCGGCGTCGGTCTGCGCGTCGGCATCTTCCACGCTGACGCTCAATGCATCCAGGGCGTCCAGCGCATCGCTGAGCTGCTCCACCCGGTCCTCGGGGCACATCAAGCTGAGTTCAAACATGGCCATGGGGAATCAATCAACGCTTGCGCTGGTCCAACCACTGCTCAAGGTAGTGGATGTTGGTGCCGCCGTCCATAAACTTTGCATCCACCATCAGCTCACGGTGCAGTGGAATATTGGTATTGATACCTTCGACCACCGTCTCGGCCAATGCGGTGCGCATGCGCGCCATGGCCTGCTCCCGCGTATCGCCGTGCACAATGATCTTGCCCACCATGGAGTCGTAATTGGGTGGCACAAAGTAGTTGGTGTATACGTGTGAATCAACACGCACACCAGGCCCGCCCGGTGCATGCCAGGTCGTCACACGTCCCGGAGAAGGAATGAACTTGTAGGGGTCTTCGGCATTGACCCGACATTCAATGGCATGGCCCCGTATCTCAATCTGGCGCTGGGTAAATGGCAACTTTTCACCGGCTGCGACCATGATCTGGGTCCGCACGATGTCGATGCCGGTGATCATTTCGGTCACCGGATGCTCCACCTGGACCCGGGTGTTCATTTCAATAAAGTAGAACTCGCCGTCTTCGTACAGAAACTCAAAGGTTCCTGCACCGCGGTAGCCAATCTTCTTACAAGCCGCGACGCAGCGCTCACCTACGCGTTCGATCAGCTTGCGGTTGATGCCCGGCGCCGGTGCCTCTTCCAGAATTTTCTGGTGGCGCCGTTGCATGGAGCAATCGCGCTCACCCAAATACACCGCGTTCTTGTGCTTGTCCGCCAAAATCTGGATTTCGATGTGGCGTGGGTTCTGGAGAAACTTCTCCATATAGACAGCCGGGTTGCCAAAGGCCGCGCCAGCCTCCGCCTTGGTCATGGCCACGGCATTCACCAGAGCGGCCTCAGTGTGCACCACACGCATGCCGCGCCCGCCGCCACCGCCTGCCGCCTTGATGATGACGGGGTAACCCACCGCCTTGGCAATGCGCCGTATCAGCGCCGGATCATCGGGCAGTTCGCCCTCAGAACCCGGTACGCAGGGCACGCCGGCCCGTATCATGGCCTGCTTGGCCGACACCTTGTCGCCCATGATGCGGATCGACTCGGGTGTGGGGCCAATGAACTGGAAGCCGCTCTTTTCGACACGCTCGGCAAAATCGGCGTTCTCACTCAGAAAACCATAGCCTGGGTGTATGGCTTCCGCATCGGTCACTTCTGCCGCCGAAATGATGGCCGGCACATTCAGATAACTTTGCGCCGAAGGGGCCGGGCCGATGCAAACCGCTTCATCGGCCAGCTTGATGTATTTGGCATCGCGGTCGGCTTCGGAGTAAACCATCACCGCCTTGATGCCCAGTTCGCGGCAGGCGCGCTGGATTCGCAGCGCAATCTCGCCGCGGTTAGCGATCAGGATTTTTTTGAACATGGGAATGAATGCTGGGCGCCGGGCCTACTCGATGATGAACAAAGCTTGGCCGTATTCAACCGCCTGTCCGTTGTCACACAGAATGCGGGTAATGGTGCCGGACTTGTCGGCCTCGATCTCGTTGAGAATCTTCATGGCCTCGATGATGCAGATGGTCTCACCTTCTTTCACAACCGAACCCACCTCCACGAAGGCCTTGGCGCCCGGGGACGAGGAGCGGTAGAAAGTACCCACCATAGGGGACTTGACCGTGTGGCCCGGCGCAACTTCAACAACCGCCGCAGCGGCAGCGGCCGGCGCGCCTGCGGCGACCGGCGCCGCCGTGGGTGCAAGCCCGTACACCGGAGCTGGTGCGTAGCTGTGAACGATGGCGCCGCCGCCTTTGACGATACGGACCTTGCCTTCGGCTTCGGTAATTTCCAGCTCGGACACATTGGAGTCCGATACCAGATCAATCAGGGTTTTGAGTTTTCGTAAATCCATGTCATCTCCAACAACCGTTATTCAGCAGGGGGCGAATTTACAGCAAAAATACCCTATTTGTCGATAATTCTTTTTATTTGCAGACAAATTCCAGGAATTTCACTATCGCGCAGTGCAGCGCAAGAGCCCGCACAGGCGAAAAAAGCGTATCACCCGGCTTCGGGGAGCGCTATTTTAGACTAAGCAAATTTGCCAGATCGGCAGCCTGCAGTCGCCCCATCTTGCGCTGCAAGACCGCCCCATTGCTGCCCAAGGTGACCGAAAAAGGCAACCCTCCAGCCACATTGCCCAATTCATGGCCCAACTCCGCACCCGTCAGTCCAGCCATGGCCACCGGAAAATCGAGCGGCATCTTGTTCAAAAAAGCTTGTACTGGCGCCAGTTTGTCAATGGCGAGTCCAAGCACTTGCCAGCCATTTGATTTATTTTGTCGGTAGAAGTCATTAATTAAGGGCAATTCTTCCACGCACGGCGCGCACCAGGTAGCCCAGAAATTCAGCAGCAGGGGCCGCCCCTGAAAAGACTGCATAGACAATTTGCCGCCTTGCGGCGTATCCCATTGCAGCGCCCAAAAACCGTCGACGGGCGGTGACGCCACCGCCGCCGCCGGGATTTGCTGCCGCCACCATGCCGCACCGGCTCCCAGCAACGCCGCCGTGGCAGCCGTAGCGCCCAGCAACATGCGGCGCCTGGACGCCGACATACTGGTGGTGTCGGAACCGGAAAGATCGGAATGGGAGGTGGGAGCAGTCATGGCACCCTATCATGCAGCAAACTGCGCAGGGCTGCCATATCACCGCGCGGCCGCCTTCCCCGCTCATCCGCACGCAAGGCACCACGCAGGTCATCGAAGTCATAAACCAGCAAATGCACGCCCACGTGTTCGCCCAGGTCTGCGCTATAGGCCTGCACGCTGAGCGCATCGACAGACTCACCGTGAAACCCGGTCACCATGCGGGACTCGTAGCGCACATTTCTGTCAATCAAGCCGATCTCTGCCGATTTGGAGTCATCACAAAACAACTGCAGGTAAATATCTGAACGCCGAGTGGCCGTTCCATGCCACACAGCACCCGCAATATGCGGGCGGAATGGCTCCAGACGCTGCATCCACTCCAGCGCAAGCATACGCAGCGCGCGCAACTCCATGGGCTGGGTCTCCGCGCAAAAAATGGAAATGTAGTCTTCGACGGCCAGTTCCAGCTGGGCGTTGTCCGGCAAGGCGGTGCGTTGGGGCAGGCCCATCTGCTTGACGGCGCGGCGCTTGGCCGCACCGTATTCCAGACCCTCTTCGACGACCATGCGTGCGGCTACCGCAGCCACTTCTTCCTTCAATGCATCCATCGCCCCATTGTGCCTGCAAGCCCCGAACCTGGTATCGACCCGAATACGCTCCGCTTTTGATAGCTGCCTGTGCCCCGAACACGGGGGCTGGCAGCGTAAAACACGTGCAAGTGCCCCGTAGAATGGATCCATGCATATTCACATCCTTGGTATTTGCGGCACCTTCATGGGCGGACTGGCCGCTTTGGCGCGCGAGGCCGGCCACCGCGTCACCGGTTGCGACACCAGTGTTTACCCCCCGATGAGCGACCAATTGCGCGCGCTGGGCATTGAATTGATCGAAGGTTATGCCGTCGACCAGATGGCCCTGGCGCCCGACCTGTACGTGGTCGGCAACGTGGTCAGCCGCGAGCACCGCCCCGACGGCACGCCACGCTACCCATTGATGGAAGCCATTCTGAACGCCGGCGCGCCCTACACCAGCGGCCCCCAATGGTTGGCCGAGCATGTTTTGCAAGGCCGCCATGTGCTGGCGGTGGCAGGAACCCACGGCAAGACCACGACCACCGCCATGCTGACCTGGATATTGGAAAGCGCAGGGTTGCAGCCCGGCTTTTTGGTGGGCGGCGTCCCACTGAACTTTGGCGTCTCCGCAAGACTGGGTGGTGGGGCGGCATTGGGTTCTGCGCAGGTAAAGGAGGAGCCCGCACAGCGGGCGGGGGACACGGGGCAGAATCCAATGCCGCCTCACCACGCTCCTGTGTTCGTCATCGAAGCCGACGAATACGACACCGCTTTTTTCGACAAGCGCAGCAAATTTGTGCACTACCGCCCACGCACCGCGGTGCTGAACAATCTGGAGTTCGACCACGCCGACATCTTTGACGACCTCGCCGCGATTGAACGCCAGTTCCACCACCTGGTCCGCACCGTGCCGGCGACGGGGCGGGTCGTGGTTAATGGCCTGGAAGAAAGCCTGACCCGCGTGCTGCACAAGGGCTGCTGGAGCGAGGTGCGCAGCTTTGGCAGCACCGTCAGCGATTTCACGGCGGTCGGTGAACCCCATGCATTTGACGTGCTGCAGAGTGGCAAAAAAGTGGCGCACGTGGAATGGTCGCTGAGCGGTGTGCACAACCAGCTGAACGCGCTGGCAGCCATCGCCGCGGCCGAACATGTCGGTGTAGCGCCCGCTGTGGCGGCACAGGCACTGGGCCAGTTCGAAAACGTCAAGCGCCGCATGGAAGTCCGGGCACGCGTTGCATTGAGCGCGTCAACATCGCCTGACACGAACAGTGCGGTGGCTACCATTTACGACGACTTTGCCCACCACCCCACGGCCATCCGCACGACCATCAATGGCCTGCGCCGGCAAGTAGGCACGGCGCGCATCCTGGCCGTGTTCGAGCCGCGCAGCAACACCATGAAGCTGGGGGCCGTCAAATCCCAACTCCCGTGGAGCCTGGAGGAAGCCGACCTGGCTTTCTGCCATGCAGGTGGTCTTGACTGGGACGCCGCAGAGGCACTCTCCAGCATGGGCGCCCGTGCACAAGTGGCAAGCAGCGTCGATGCCATCATCGCCCAGGTGATGGCGCAAGTGCAACCCGGTGACCATATTCTGTGCATGAGCAACGGCGGCTTCGGTGGTATCCACTCGAAGCTGGCAGCAGCACTTCAAAACAAATCGACAGATAGCTGACGGCGACCTGAAGGGACGGCGTCGTCCCGTAGACGGAACCAGGGCTGTGCCAGTAGCATCAACGCCTTCCTCGTCTTCAACGGACCGACGCCATGCACTCCCTTTTCCAGCAAGACTCCGCCCCACAAGGCGCGCAACGCAACAAAGTCGTCAGCGCCGATGCGGCGGTGCGGCTGATCCACGATGGGGATACGGTGGCCACCGGCGGCTTTGTTGGTATCGGCTTTGCCGAGACGGTGGCAGTCGCTCTGGAGCAGCGCTTCCTGGATGCTCAGGCGGAAACCGGAACCGGCGCGCCGCGCAACCTGACCCTGGTCTACGCCGCCGGCCAGGGTGACGGTGCCAGCCGCGGGCTCAACCACCTGGGCCACGCAGGCATGGTCAAACGGGTGGTCGGCGGCCATTGGGGCCTGGTGCCGGCGTTGCAAAAACTCGCGATTGCGAACGCAATTGAAGCCTACAACCTGCCGCAGGGCGTCATCGCACACCTGTTCCGCGACATCGCCGCCGGCAAACCCGGTACGTTGACCCATGTGGGCATAGACACCTTTGTAGACCCGCGCTGGGGCGGCGGCAAGATCAATGCCTGCACCACGGAAGACTTGGTACGTCTGATGGAAATCGATGGCAAGGAGTATCTGTTCTACAAGGCCTTCCCGATCTCGGTTGGCATTATCCGCGCCACGACCGCCGACCCCGATGGCAACCTGACGATGGAGCGTGAAGCCCTGACGCTGGAGGCACTGGCCATCGCCATGGCGGCGCGCAATTCGGGTGGCATCGTCATTGCGCAGGTCGAGCGTATTGCCGAGCGTGGCACGCTGCACCCGCGTTTGGTCAAGGTGCCCGGCATTTTGGTTGACGCGGTCGTGCTGGCCACCCAACCGGCCCACCACATGCAGACCTTTTCCGAGCAGTACAACGCCGCGTATTCGGGCGAGATTCGGGTGCCACAGGACTCGCTGCCGGCCATGCCGCTGTGTGAACGCAAGGTGATTGCCCGGCGCGCCGCGCTGGAGCTGCGCCCCAACAGCGTCGTCAACCTCGGCATCGGCATGCCCGAAGGTGTGGCCAGCGTTGCGGCAGAGGAGAAAATCATAGACTTGGTCACGCTGACGGCGGAACCCGGCGTGATTGGTGGCATACCAGCCAGCGGCATGAGTTTTGGCGCGGCGACCAACGCCCATGCGGTGATCGACCAACCCAACCAGTTTGACTTTTACGACGGCGGCGGCTTGGACATTGCGGTGCTGGGCCTGGCCCAGGCCGATGCCCAGGGCAATCTCAACGTCAGCAAATTCGGCCCGCGCCTGGCGGGCGCCGGTGGCTTCATCAACATCAGCCAGAACGCCAAGACCGTCGTATTGGTCGGCACCTTCACCACGGGCGGGTTGGACGTGCGCCTGGAGAATGGACGGCTGCAGATCCGCCGTGAGGGCGACACCCGCAAGTTTTTGAAAGACGTGGAGCACCGCACCTTCAGCGGTCGCGAGGCCTGTAAACGCGGCCAGCGCGTGTTGTACGTGACCGAGCGCTGCGTATTCCAATTGAAGGACGACAAGGGCCAGGGCAGCATGGAGTTGATTGAGATCGCGCCCGGCATCGATCTGGAGCGCGACGTGCTGGGCCAGATGGACTTCATGCCTGTTATCAGCCCGCATCTGCGCCTGATGGACGCAACCCTGTTCGCGATAGATGGCATGGGCCTGCGCGAACGCCTGCTGGCCACGCCACTGGCCAAACGCTTTGAACTGGACCGCGAACACCGCTTGTTATTCATCAATTTCGAAGGCCTGAGTGTGGACCAGGCCAGCGACATAACCGACATCGAACAACACCTCACGGCGCTGCTGGAACCACTGGGCCAGCGCGTCGCCGTGGTCGTCAACTACGACAATTGCAGCATCCTGCCGCCCCTGATCGACGACTACTCGGCCATGGTCAAGCGCCTGACCGACCGTTTCTATAGCCGGGTCACCCGTTACGGCACCGGCGGCTTCCTGAAGGCCAAGCTGGAAGCCCTCAAGCCCGCCAGCGACTGAGGGAGGCAGCGCTCTAAACGGAGCACCTCATCGGCACATTCGACCCAAAATGGGTTACTTGATCATCGACTCAAGCAATTCTCGCCTGTAGCCCTCGTCCAATATAGACACTGCGCTATAAAAACAGGAGCGTTTTGCCACCCCAAAGGGATTACCCGCCGCTTGGCAGGTAAAGAATGGTGGCGCCAGGCCCACTGTGCGCCAGCACTTGTAAAATCATCGGTCTACTTCTTCTAGGTGGTTCTTCATGCTCTTCTCTTCCCTGCGCCAGGCACTCGCCATTTTTCTGGTTGCTGTGCTGGTTTCTGCCTGTGGCGGCAACGGCAGTTCTGCGCCACCCCCGGCCGGCGGTATCACCGTGACGCCGGGCGACAGTACTGCAACGGTTAGCTGGACCATGGTCCCCGGAGTGAAGTATTGGCTCTTTTATGCGCAGTCCAGCAGCATCTCGACCACTGACTGGGTCAATGTGCCGGGTAGCCGGGCAATTTTGGATGTGACCTCACCCTTTGTGTTGACCGGTCTAGCCAACGGCTTGACTTACTCCTTCGCTGTCAACGGCCGCAATGGTGACGGCCCTGGCGGCCCGGGCAGCCCCACCGTTTCCATCGTGCCGCGCCTCGCAGGCGCCACCTGGAAGCCCGGCACCACTCTGGGCAGCAACAGCATGCGCAGCATCACTTACGGAACTGGCGCGGATCTGCTGGGCTATTACTTCGCTGTTGGTGATGCCGGCAGCTCCTACCGCAGCACCGACGGCCTCACCTGGACCGGCCTGCCGACCGTAGCCGCCAGCACTATGAATGCCGCGCTCTACACCTTGAGCAAGTTCATTGTGGTGGGCGCCAACGGCAGCATACGTTACGGCACCGACATGTCGACCTGGTCTACTGCCACGTCCAACACCACGGAATCCCTGAACGCCATTGCCAGCAATGGTGCACTGGCTGTGGCCGTTGGCAACAACGGCACGGTGCGCACGTCTGCGGACGGTGTTGCGTGGAGCAGCGCCACGGTGCCAACTAGCAAACACCTGTATGGCATCACGTACTCGGGCAATGGGATCTGGTCGGCCGTCGGCGCCGGCGGCACCGTGCTGACCAGCACCGATGCCGCCAACTGGACGTTGGCAACGTCCGGAACCACTGCCGACCTGAATGCGGTGGCGGTACAGGTATCGTCCAGCTATGTCCTGGTTGCCGCTGGCAATGCCGGCACCGTGCTGACCAGCGCCGACAATGGCGTGACGTGGACAGCCCAGACCACAGGCAGCACCACCAATCTGCTGGCCATCAGCACAACGGCCTCGCAGATCCTCGTCACCGGCGCTGGCGGCACCGTGCTGACCAGCCCCACAGGCACGACCTGGACCACACGCAGCACGGGCACTATCGCAGACCTGTACTCCGTGATCAGTTTTTTTGCCCAGTATGTGGCAGTTGGCCAGGCCGGCACCAACATCAACTCGCAATAGTAGACAAGGGTGCGACGGTCTCCCGCCGCACCCTCTTCTTACCGTGCTCGGCGTGTCTTGACCGCTGCCGACAGCACATCCAGAACCTGCAAGGAATCATCCCAGCCCAGGCAGGCGTCGGTGATGCTCTTGCCGTAGTCCAGCGCGCTTGCGTCGTCCTTGCCCGGTGTGAATTTCTGTGCGCCGGCATTGAGGTGGCTCTCCACCATGACACCAAACACGCTGTGTGAACCGGCGGCGATCTGGCTGGCAATGTCGCGTGCCACCTCGACCTGCTTTTCATGCTGCTTGCTGCTGTTGGCGTGGCTGCAGTCCACCATCAGCGTGGCCGGCAGCTTGGATTTCTCCAGTTCCTTGCAGGCCGCGGCCACGCTGATGGCGTCATAGTTGGGCGCCTTGCCACCGCGCAGGATGACGTGGCAATCCTTGTTGCCCTTGGTCTGCACAATCGCCACCTGACCGTTCTTGTGCACCGACAAAAAGTGGTGCGCGCCGGCAGCCGCCTGGATGGCGTCAGTGGCGATCTTGATATTGCCGTCGGTACCGTTCTTGAAGCCGATGGGTGCCGACAGGCCCGAGGCCAGTTCGCGGTGCACCTGACTCTCCGTCGTACGCGCGCCAATCGCACCCCAGGCAATCAGGTCGCCCAGGTACTGGGGAGAGATCACGTCCAGAAACTCGCTGCCGGCCGGCAGTCCCAGGCGGTTGATTTCGATCAGCAGTTGACGGGCAATGCGCAGACCTTCGTCGATGCGAAAACTTTCATCCAGGTAGGGGTCGTTGATCAGCCCTTTCCAGCCGACCGTGGTGCGGGGTTTTTCGAAATACACACGCATCACGATTTCCAGCGTGTCGGCGTATTTGGTACGTTGCTCTTTCAGGCGGCGGGCATAGTCCAGCGCGGCAGCAGGGTCATGGATGGAGCAGGGGCCAATCACCACCAGCATGCGGTCATCCTTGCCGGCCATGATGTTGTGGATGCGCTGGCGGGTCGTGGAGATCAGTTGTTCCACCGCCGTTCCCTGGATCGGGAAGAAACGGATCAAATGTTCGGGAGGCGGCAACACGGTGATGTCCTTGATGCGTTCGTCATCGGTCTGGCTGGTGCGGTCGGTCTGCTGGGGCGCATGCGGGTACCAGGCGTCCGTCGTGGGAGAGGCTTTAGCGGTCATGGGTGGCTCCTAGGTTGAACAGTGATGGGGTGAAACGAAAAAGGGCAAAAAAAAACCGCCGGGGAGCCGGCGGTTTAGTGAGGATTTGGGACGTCTGGTGTTCAGGTACGTTCAGATCTCTCTACCGCCAAAGCGCTTGAGAACCAAAAGTAGCTAAAGAAAAAACGACCGAAATGCATGGCTATGACTGTAGCACAGTTAATTTTCACAACCGCCCGGGGTTGCGGCGATACGCGTGAAAGCCACAAATCCGCGCCGGGCCGCCCCAAGCGGATTGAGCCCCCTCGGGGCTGATGGCTGCGGCTCACGGCCTGCCTGCGCAGGGCGGGACAGCCAGAAGGGGCGTTGACTCTCGCAACGCCGCGCCCTGCAAGGGCAACGACCCGCTCAGCGGCGGAGCGTGGGGGCAATAGCCTTTAGTCTGTCTTTCGGCGGCCGCGCCGGCCCTCTTGCCGGACGACTTTTCGCTTGATCTGGCGGCGATTCCACCAAGCGCTCCAGCGGCTCCAAACCGACGGCTGCACGCGCTCCCGCTCTTCATCCGGCGACACCGAGTTCGCACGCGACTGCTCATAGACATCCAGCAACAAGGACCCGGCCCCCAACACGCGCCAGGCCGCCAGATCAAAATCGGCCAGCGCCGGCACGGAGTGGCGCGGTGGCGCCGCTTCCATCGCCCACTGGGTCACCAGAATACGGAAATGGTTCAGCGCCGCAAAGTGCGCATCAAACTCGTAGTTCGCGTGCCAGTCATCCCCTAACGCCAGCAGTTGGGCGCGGTGCGTGCGCAAGTCTCCAACCAGGTTGATCAGAGCCAGCGACAGGGCCGCGGGGTCAGTCGCACGTTGCTGCAACATGGTGACCAGGGCTTCAATCTGCACCGCCAGGACCTGCAGGCTTTCGCCGACCTGCAGCGACTCCTCGTCTGCCACGGCCGAACGCAGAAACTGACTGTATTGGCCAAAGGACTGGAAACTGCGGGACTGCGATTGCGATACAAAATCGGACCGCGCCTGCGACGCAGCAGCCAGTTGCGAGACCGCGCGCAAATGGGACCCGGCCTGGGAAGCATCGGTGTCGCCAGCGTCTGGAGAAATGGTGTTGGGTGGTTCAGTACTCATCGCGGACACCATGCTCACATGCCAGCGACGCCCTTGTCAAGCCGTTCCGCCCACCGTCAACCCATCGATGCGCAAGGTTGGCTGCCCCACGCCCACGGGCACGCTCTGGCCTTCCTTGCCGCAGGTGCCCACACCGCTGTCGAGCTTCATGTCATTGCCGATCATGCTGACGCGCTTCAGGCATTCCGGCCCGCTGCCGACGATGGTGGCGCCCTTGACGGGGTACAAAATCTTGCCGTTCTCCACCCAATAGGCTTCGCTTGCCGAAAACACAAACTTGCCGGATGTAATGTCGACCTGGCCACCGCCAAAATTGGTCGCGTACAAACCCTTCTTGATGCTGGCCACAATTTCCTTCGGATCCTTGTCGCCACCCAGCATGTAGGTGTTGGTCATGCGCGGCATGGGCACATGGGCATAACTCTCGCGCCGCCCGTTACCGGTGGGGGCCACGCCCATCAGGCGCGCATTCATCGCGTCCTGGATGTAGCCCTTCAGAATGCCGTCCTCGATCAGCACGGTGCGCTGGCTGGTATTGCCCTCGTCGTCCACGTTCAGCGAGCCGCGCCGGTCGGCAATGGTGCCGTCGTCCAGCACGGTCACCCCCTTGGCTGCCACGCGCTGGCCAATACGGCCACTGAAAGCGCTGGAACCCTTGCGGTTGAAGTCGCCTTCCAGTCCGTGGCCAATGGCTTCGTGCAACAGAATACCGGGCCAACCGGGTCCCAAAACCACGGTCATCTCGCCGGCCGGCGCCGGCCGTGCGTCCAGGTTGGTCACCGCGGCATGCACCGCCTCGTCCACGTATTTTTCAATCTGGGCATCGTCGAAGTAGGCCAGGCCAAAACGGCCACCGCCGCCGGCCGAGCCCACTTCACGCCGACCCTTTTGCTCGGCAATCACCGTGACCGACAGGCGCACCAGCGGCCGCACATCGGCGGCCAGCGTGCCGTCGGCACGGGCCACCATGACCACGTCGTATTCGCTGGCCAGACCGGCCATGACCTGTGCCACACGGGAGTCCTTGGCGCGTGCCAGCTTCTCGACCTTGCCCAGCAGGGCCACCTTGGTGGCGCTGTCCAACGTGGATATCGGGTCCAGTCCGGTGTACAGCGAACGCGCCTTGGCTATTTTTCGGGTCGCTACTTTCGTACGCCCGGTCTGGGCCGCGCTGGAGATGGTGCGCACGGTGCGCGCAGCATCCAGCAGGCTGGCTTCGGAAATGTCGTCTGAGTAGGCAAACGCGGTTTTCTCACCGCTTACCGCACGCACGCCCACGCCCTGGTCTATGCTGAAGGAGCCGGTTTTGACAATGCCCTCCTCCAGGCTCCAGCCCTCGGAGCGGGTGTACTGGAAGTAAAGGTCGGCCTCATCAACCCGGTGCGCCTTGATTTCATTCAGCGCCCGCGCCAGATGGGTTTCATCCAGGCCAAAGGGAGTCAACAGGAGGCGCTGGGCAATCGCCAGCCGTTCAATAGTGGGTTCGCGTGCAATCATGGTGCGATTCTAGGCCTCTGTCCCTTGCCCTGCCGGTTTCAGCGTGGCTGGCGGTCCAGAAACTGCAGCAGGGCCGCGTCGTCCAGGTCTGCCAGGCCGGCGTCCAGCGCCGCCGCAAAGACTTTGGCTGCCAAGGGCCCCAAGGGGCCGTCAAAACCGACAACCCGGGCCGCATCCTGTGCCAGCCGCGTGTCCTTAGCCAGCAGCGTCATGTGGGCGCGGGGCGCCAGATCACCCGCCACGGCACGGCGCATGCGGTCCGTGCCGATCCAGCTTTGACCGCTGGACTGGGCAATCACATCCAGCGTGCGCCCCGCGTCCAGACCCATGCGGCGCGCCAGCGCCAGGGCTTCGGCCGCACCCACCAAGTTGATGCCGGCCAGCAGGTTGTTGACCAGCTTGGTACGGGCGCCATCACCCGGGCGCGTGCTGATGCGAAATACCTGGCTGGACAGGGCCTGCAACAGCGCATCGCAGCGCGCCACGACCGTATCGGCACCCGCCACCAGCAGGCTCATGGAGCCGTCCCGGGCGCGTGCCGGGCCACCGGACATCGGGGCATCCAGCGTGTCCACACCCTGCAGGGAGAGCTGCTCGGCAATGTCTTCCACGTCCTGCGGCGCAATCGTCGGACATAACAGCACCACATGGCCGGGCGGCAAATGTGCAGACAGGCCTTGGGGACCGAACAACACATCGCGGGTCTGCTCCGCGTCTACCACGCAGATGATGGTTGCTATTGAATTAGTAGCGTATTGTGCAATGTCTACGAGGGCTACAGCCCCAAATGGCAAAAGGCCCTGGACCTTGGCGGCATCGATATCGTGCACCCAAGGCGTCCAGCCCAGCGTACCCAGGCGCTGCGCCATCGCGCGCCCCATATTGCCAACGCCGACGATACCGACGCTGAAGGTAGTCATGCTTAGGATTGCACCAGGCGTTTGGAGTTGGCAATGGCCATCAAAATCCCCACCGCCAGCCCCAGGGTCACCATGGCCGTGCCGCCGTAGCTGATGAAGGGCAATGGAACGCCCACGACGGGCAATATCCCACTGACCATGCCCATGTTGACGAAGGCGTAGGTGAAAAAGATCATGGTCACGCTGCCGGCCAACAGGCGTGAAAACAGCGTGGGCGCGTCCAGCGCGATGGCCAGACCGCGCAGTATCAGAAAAATAAATGCAAGCAAAAGAAACAGCGTGCCGAGCAGGCCGAATTCTTCGGAATAGGCGGCGAAGATAAAGTCGGTGGTGCGCTCGGGAATGAATTCCAGATGGGTTTGTGTGCCCTTCATGAAACCCACGCCGGTGACACCACCGGAGCCGATGGCAATCATGCCTTGGATAATGTGAAAGCCCTTGCCCAAGGGATCGCGCGTGGGATCCAGCAGGGTGCAAATGCGCTGCTGCTGGTAGTCATGCAAGACAGGCCAGCGCACACCGTCGGCACACAGTGCGGGTTCAAAGGCGACGATCAAGGCAATGCCGATCAGACCCAGCAGCACCGGTGGAATGACCAATTTCCAGCTCATGCCGGCGAAGAAGATGACCGACAGGCCGGCGGCCAAAATCAACAAGGAGGTGCCCAGGTCCGGTTGTTTCATGACCAGCGCCACGGGAACGCCCAATAACAAAGCGGCCACGCCGAAGTCCAGCGGGCGCAGCTGGCCTTCGCGCTTCTGGAACCACCAGGCCAGCATCAGCGGCATGGCTATTTTGAGAATTTCACTGGGCTGTATCGTGATGCCGACGTTGATCCAGCGCCTGGCCCCCTTTTTGGTGATGCCAAAAATGGCCACCGCCACCAGCAAGGCAACACCCACGATATACAGAGGAACGGCCAAA
This sequence comes from Pseudomonadota bacterium, assembly GCA_040384785.1. Classification (GTDB taxonomy): domain Bacteria; phylum Pseudomonadota; class Gammaproteobacteria; order Burkholderiales; family Burkholderiaceae_C; genus Allorhodoferax. Next base: position 3,938 of record JAZKIR010000150.1, on the reverse strand, counting down.
GCCATCAGGCGCTGCGGCGGCACCTGCGCCACGACGAACATGATGCAGGCCGCGATCAGCATATTGCGGCCATGGTCTTCAAATCGGGTTCCGTGGTCAAAACCGGACGAATACATGGTCAACATGCCCGCGCATGCCAATATGAACACGGCAAAAGCCAGCGGGCCGTCAAAGCCATGGAACCAGGGCGCGACGCGCCGCCAAACAGAGGGTTTATCAAAAACAGAGGCCATACAGTGGCGCAATTATCCCGCAGTAGCGGCACACCGGCGCGGCGGCGGCCTCAGACGTCTGCGTCCGCCCCGCGCAGTGTCACTTGGACAACGAGGCCACCTGCTGGCGCGGCAACAACCCCATACGCGTCGCCTCCCGTACCGCCTCCATCTTGGAATGCACCTCCAGCTTGCCATACAGGCTCTTGATGTGTGTCTGTATGGTGTGCACGCTCAGGTTCTTGGACTCGGCGATTTCGGAATAGGAGAATCCTCGGGACACCAGTTCCAGCACCTCCTGCTCGCGCCGCGACAACAGGCTTTTGCCGCCATCATGCGCTTCTATTTTGATAGCGTCCTGTGGAATATGCACGGGGGCTAGCGCTATATTTGTCTGCAAGGACCGGTACTTGGAAAGCACCCGACGGGCGATCATCGGTGAAATCGGCGAGGCGCCGGCTTTCATTTCCAGGATGGTCTTGGCGATATCGTCCGGCGCAGCGTCCTTGTGGATGTAACCCAAGGCGCCGGCCTCTATGCTGGCCAGCACATTGTCTTCGTCGCCAAACATGGAAATGACCAGCGCTTCACAGGCCGGATGGCACTGGCGCGCATGGCGTATCACCTCCAGACCACTGCCGTCGGGCAGGCCCAGGTCGGTTAGCAGCACATCCACCGCCTCTTCGTCGCCATCCAGCCAGAACTTGGCCTCGGCCACCGAGGCCACGCTGCGCACCAGCTCCAATTGCGCACAATGCTGCACGCTGGCCGCAAAAAAAGCGCGCATCTGCGGGTCATCTTCAACAATCAATACTCGCCACACGGGGTTGAACTCCTTGGTATGCAAAGCGCACCTGCGCCCTACCAGCGCCGAACCTGCCAAAACCCCGAGCATATCGGGATATGGCGCGCGCCACCTCCCATAAACAGGGGAACCGGGGCCTCGACCTGCATGCAGGTTCGGCATGGGAGAATGCTCCACTATGTTTTTATTGTTTGAAGAAGCCGGAAAATTCATGGCCGGTCGGGTGCTGTCAGAAGCGGAGTCGTCGGCGCAGGTGGAGCTCGACAGTGGCAAGCGGGTCAAGGTCAAGACCGCCAATATGCTGCTGAAGTTTGAAAAGCCCTCGCCCGCCGAGTTTGTCAGCGCGGCGCAGAGCGCCAGCCAGGGCATTGAGTTGGAGATGGCCTGGGAGTTTGCCCCCGACGAAGAGTTTGGTTTTGCCGACCTGGCACGCGACTATTTTTCGGAGCAGGCCCCGCTGTCCGAGCAGGCCGCCATGCTGTTTCGCCTGTTCGAATCCCCACACTACTTCCGCCGCGCCGGCAAGGGTCGCTTTCGCAAGGCATCCGCCGACGTGATTGCGCAGGCGCTGGCGGCGATCGAGAAAAAGAAACTGATCGCGTTGCAGATCACCCAATGGGCCACCGAGCTGGGTGCCGGCCAGTGCCCGGCGCCGATCCGCGAGCAGTTGTACAAGATCCTGTTCAAGCCCGACAAGAATGCGCCGGAGTACAAGGCCGTGGTCGAGGCGTCCCGCGCCACACACACTGCGCCGCTGGAGTTGCTGCAAAAATCCGGCGCCATTGCCTCGCCCTACCAGTTCCACTGGAAGCGCTTTTTGCTGGAGAACTTTCCCAAGGGAACGGGCTTTCCTCCCATTGCCGCGCCGGCCGTGGACGACAAAAAGCTGCCCTTGGCGGCCGTGCATGCTTTCTCCATTGACGACTCCCAAACTACCGAGATCGACGACGCGCTGTCCGTGCAAGGCCTGGGAAGCGGCACTGTCACGCTGGGTATCCACATTGCCGCGCCGGGCTTGGCCATACAGCCCGGCGACGCAGTAGACCAGTTGGGTCGTGGCCGCCTGTCCACCGTCTATATGCCGGGTTACAAGGTCACCATGCTGCCCGACGCGCTGGTACAGACCTACACGCTGCTGGCGGGGCGCGACTGCCCGGCCCTGTCGCTGTACGTCACTTTGGATGAGGCCACGCTGGAGATCAAAAACCACGAATCCAAGATTGAGCGCGTGCCAATTGCGCACAACCTGCGCCATGACAAGCTCGACGCCGTGGTCACCGAAGCCTGGCTCAGTCATCCGCCGGGCCGCCCCAAGGATGACTGCACCCCCTCGGGGGGCCAGGCGGAGCCTGGATTGGGGGCCACCTCTGATCCGAGCTTCAGCCATGAGAACGAGCCCCAGCCCTTGCCGGCATTGCGCGAGCAGCTATCATTTTTATACCGTCTGGCAAAAGACTTAAAAGCCAAGCGCGAGATCGTGCGCGGCAAGCCCGAGACCTTCAACCGGCCGGACTACAACTTCCGCCTGGTCGAAAACCAAGGTGAGGAGCCACAGGGTAACGAAACGGTACAGATCAGCACCCGCCAGCGTGGCGCGCCACTGGACCTGATCGTGGCCGAAGCCATGATCCTGGCCAATAGCACCTGGGGCAGTTGGATGGCCGAGCTGGGCGTGCCCGGCATCTACCGCAGCCAGGCGTCGCTGGCGCCCGGCGTCAAAGTGCGCATGGGCACCAAGGCCCAGCCGCACGCCGGCATTGGCGTCAAGAGTTATGCCTGGAGCAGCTCGCCGCTGCGCCGTTATGTGGACCTGGTCAACCAGTGGCAGATCATCGCCTGCGTGCAACACGGCAAGACGGCAGCACTGGCCGCGCCCTTCAAACCCAAGGACGCCAGCCTGTTTTCCATCATCTCCAGCTTTGATGAGGCCTACAGCGCCTACAACGGCTACCAGGGCGCAATGGAGCGTTTCTGGACGCTGCGCTACCTGCAACAGAACGGCATCACCGAACTGGAGGCCAGTGTCTTCAAGGAGAACATGGTGCGCGCCGACACGCTGCCGCTGGTGCTGCCCGTCATGGGTGCGCAAAACCTGCCGCGCGGCGCCCGGGTACGTGTCAAACTGGGCGAAATGGACCTGATCACGCTGGACATCAACTGCACCGTCGTGGAGCGCCTGGATACGCCGCAGGCGGACGCCGCTACAGATGCGCAGCCAGCAAGCGATGAAGACGCTGACGCTGACGATGACGAAGTGGCCGGCCCGATTGCCATTGCGGTAGACGTTAGTGAACCGGCCGAAACTGTTGAAGCGGCCAACGATAATCCTGCTCCGTGAACCTGCGGTCTTTCAGCACCCTTCAAGTCGCCCTGTGTGTATCCATTGCGGTGCATGCGGTACTGCTGACCATGCGTTTTGTCGACCCGGAGTCCTTCAACCGGGTGTTCGAAGACACGCCGCTGGAAGTGATTCTGGTCAACGCCAAGACCAATGAAACACCCGACAAGGCCAAGGCCATCGCCCAGACCTCGCTGGCCGGTGGCGGTGATGCGGAACAAGGCCGGGCCACCAGCCCGCTGCCACCCTCTGCGCTGACCGATTTCGGCGACGCGTCGGAAGAAGAGACGGCACGCAAGCTGGAAACCCTGCACGAGCAGCAAACCCTGTTGCTGGCCCAGGTCAAGAGCGCCTTGGCCGCCCTGCCCCCACCTGATCCCAACCAGGCAGCGACCAAGGCCGAGCAGCAGGAGCGCGAGGAAAAGCGGCGCCAGCTGGTCAAGATACTGGCCGAGATCGAGCGCCGCATCAACCAGGAAAATGCCCGACCCAAAAAACGTTACATCAGCCCGGCCGCACGTGAAGCGGTGTATGCCGTGTACTACGACGCGCTGCGCCGTGCCATCGAGGACAAGGGCACCGA
>JAZKIR010000149.1:0-1640 GCA_040384785.1 Pseudomonadota bacterium | reverse complement strand
CCGGGGTCACCCATTAGCCGACCAAGGTCAAGGCGCAATACTGTCCCGCCTCGCTTTTTTTGCGAGGTTTTTTTGATACTGCCATCGTTTTCATAATGCAGACCGCGTCGTGCCTTTTGCTTCAGTCGAAGGTTGCGAGAATCGCACCAGTCACCCATATGGATCAAGTGGAAGTGATGAAACGTATTCCACCCTGGCGGCACGGCCGCCCCAGAAGCATCTCAGTACCGTCGTGCGTCCAATCGTTGGGCAGACCAGTGGCTACCGCTGAGCGGTTCCAAACCCTTGTGGCTCGCATTCCGGACGACTCTTTTCCTGCAAAACAAAAACGTTGGCATACAGCTGGCGTCCAATCAGACCAGATGGCTCCAGGTCCAAACCCTGGTTCTGGCTCGCCCGCTGTAGCCACTGTCAGGCAAAGCAGCGCTCCACGGAGAACGGTTCACCGCTCCTCAACATGTGATAGCACGCCCTTGCCATTTTGTGGGCCACCGCCTTGATAGCGACGACCATGTTCCTTTTCGCCTTCTTCCGTTGATAAAATTTTTGCGCCGCTTCGCAGTAGCGGATGGCGAAGTTGGCCGCTTCGACAAAGGCCCAGGCCAGATACCGGTTGCCGTTCTTGGTGTTGCCTTCCCCTTTTTTCTTGCCGTTCGATTCATGACGGCTGCTAACGCAACGGCAGTACGAAGCGTAGTTGCCGACGTTTTCAAAGCGCTCAATGCTGCCCGTTTCGAGCACGATCACGGTCGCCAGCGTCTTGCCAATGCCGACGACACTGGTGAGCAACCGGTAGTCGGGCACATCCTTGCAATGCGCCGCAAGTTCCGCTTCCAGGATATCGATCTGCACCTGCAATGCTTGCATGATGCTCAGGTTGGCCATGATCCCTCTGGCCTCGCCGGGTTCGAGTCCCAGCGCCGCGATGTCACTGAATTGCAAACGTTTGATGTCATTGCAAGAGATCCGTGAACCTGTATGGCGAGAAAATGCCGTTTCAATTGACAGAATCTGTGCGGTACGCTGCTGAACCAGTTGCATCCGCTTGCGCGCCAGGTCGCGTACCGCGCGCTGCCCGCGCGGCATGATGTGGCCCTCGGGGAGCAGGCCCAGCCTGAGCAGATGGGCCAAGTGGCGGGCGTCGGATTCATCGCCACGGTACTTCAAACCATCGTACTGTTTGATTGCCGTCGTGTTCGCCAGGTGGACCGAATGACCGGCCTCCATCAAACCGTCAACCAGCCAGTACCAGTTGAAAGTCGATTCAATGACGATGCCAAACAGACTGGCTTGGTAGCCGGCGAGCAGCTGCAAAATCAGCGCCAAATCGTTGGGCACCCGCTTTGAAATCAGAACCTTGTCTGTTTCGTCCGATACAACGACAAAGCAGTTGTTTGAGTGCAGGTCTATGCCGCAAAATAACATGTCGTTCTCCTTCATAAAGTTTTTGGAATTGCACCGTAACTTTATCCCTCCAGCGTATCGGAGGGGGAGGACGGCTAGATGATTATCAGATACTTGTAGATCCCACCGGACATCCCACCGGGGACAGACCACTTTTAGATTCCACCGAGCACTCCCGCCGGTAAATCCCACCGGGGACAGACCACTTTTAGATTCCACCGAGCACTCCCGCCGGG
>JAZKIR010000148.1:0-35533 GCA_040384785.1 Pseudomonadota bacterium | reverse complement strand
TGGTCATCATCGGCCGGCGCGACGTGCGCACCAACAACAGCTGGATGCACAACCTCCCGGTGCTGGCCAAAGGCCCGTTCCGCTGCACGGCGCTGGTCCACCCCACAGACGCCCAACGCCTGGGTCTGCAAGACGGTGCCATGGCCGATATCCGCAGTGCCGGCGGCCAGGTGCGCGCCCAGGTGCATGTCACCGCCGACATGATGCCCGGCGTCGTCAGCCTGCCCCACGGCTGGGGCCATGATGCACAAGGCTCCCAACTGCGCGTGGCCGCCGAGCGGCCTGGCGCCAACATCAATGCGCTGCTGGATGACCAGTTGCGTGATCCGCTGTCGGGGAATGCGGTGTTGGGTGGGGTGGCTATTACGATGCAGGCGACGTTGGTCTGATTTTCGACTGGGGGCTATTGGTCAAATCGGCCTGTAGCCCTCGGATAAATTAGCTGATGCGCTACCAAAACAATAGCATTCTGGATTTTCTGCGGCACTCTATCTCAGAGTGGGATACGACTTTCTAAATCGCGTTTGAGCAGCCCGTAAAAAACACTGTCGGACACCACCCCGTTGACGACGCAGTTTTCGCGAAAGTGGCCTTCCTTGGTGAATCCCAGGCGCTGCAAGACTTTTTCGGAGTTGGTGTTGGCCGGATCGATTTCGGCCATGACGCGGTTCAGTTGCAACGGGTCCAAGACGCAATTCAAGAATGCCGACAAGGCTTCGTGCATAAACCCGAATCCGCACGCCTTGGCGAGAAGTCCATACCCGATCTCGCCCTTCCGGCAATCGCGATCGATATTGAAAAGATCGCAATACCCAATGACCGCGCCGTCTTCCATACGTTCAATGCCAAGCCTCAGTCGTTCTCCAGCAACGCGTTTGGCCGCGTCCCTGGCAATCAGTGCGTATGCCTCGTCTATCGACTGGAACAGAGGGATAGACGAGTACTCCATGAAGCCTTTGTCCGTGAACAGGGCCAGGATGGCCGGAGCATCACTCTGCTGGAATGGCCTAAGCTTCAGTCGCTCGGTTTGAAGGCTCATGCCGTCGAGCGACATGTGTTGTGGTTTTTCGGTTTGCATGGGGAGGATTGTCATGCCGTGCAGTGCTGCGTAGCGCGGCGATTACGATGCAGGCGGCGATGGCTTGGTTTTCAAGCAGGGCTATTGGCAGAAGTTGCCCCTAGCCCCCGAATAAATTGCCCTATGTGCTACTGAAATCGTAGCGTTCTGAATTTTGTAGCAGCAGAGTTTGGGGCCGGGGCCCGCGCCTCATGGTGTCAAACGCCCACAAATCGGCGCGGACCCCGACCCCAAACTCTGCGGGTGGCGGTGGTGGATTGCGTTGCGGATTATGAAAACAGAGTGGGTTGCTGCTTGGTGTCTGCCAGAATGGCTAGCAGGTTGATTGATCGTTTCACTCAATCATCGCAAACGTCAAATTCTCCGACGTACCTCAAGCCACACCATGTCTCGGAACTATATGCAGCAGCTCTACGGAATCGTAAAACTCGACCCTCATATCGTCTGCTCGAAGGACGTTCTCGGCTCAAGTGTCCCTATCGTCGTCGGTGGAGTACCTGGACAACTTGAATTACCACATGCCCCGGATTGGTCAGTGCCAAGCAAAGATCTTCTCCGCGACCCGCTGCGACCACCGGACGCCGCCCAGACCTGGAAGTCTGGTGATAAGCCAATGCGCTGGGGCAGGCCAGTGAGCTCTCCCAGTTGCGTTTCCGAAGTCGAGAGAATGCTTTTGCGGTTCGAGCTGCCCGAAAGTGAAATGCATGGCTCAGCCACACGCGTGCACCGTGGCTATGGCAAATGGTGGTCGCTATTTAACGACTACCTTGAACTGGTTACGAGGCAAAGAAGATTGCAAAGTGTTCAAGTTGAAGGTGACAACAGCAACTTCGACCTTTTCCGCTGGGGAGCCGACGGCAAGGCGGACAGGCCATATGACAGGGATCCGCAAAAAATCGTTATTCGGGTGTCGAGCGACGACGTCGCGCTCACCCCGGTTCAACTGACGCGCGTCGCTACCTTTGCTTCGACATCGACCGAACTCGCTATCGAACTCAAAGTTCAACTTGAGGCCTATCGGGCGCTCGGCGCCGGTGATTACAGAAAGGCCATCATAGAGACAGCCGTTGCGGCTGAGGTCGCACTCACAAAGCTAATCCAGTCCGCTCTTCTTACGGCACAGATTGGATATGCCGATAAGCTGCTGGAGAAGTTCCGCATGCTGGGAGGTCGACTCGAATTAGCCCGAATCGTGGGAGTTCATTTGCCCCAGATAGACTTCCAACTGAAGTTGGTAAATCCGAGGAATGACGTAATCCATCGCGCCGACTTCGCAAACGAAACCAGCGCCAGACAAGCGATCATGGCAACGGATGAGCTTCTCCTTCTATTGTGGCCGTCGATGTGGGCAAGAATCTAGCCCTTCCATCGCGGAGATGCCCAAAAGGCGGCACCTGTTATGCCCCCTCGGAATACATTGAACACACAGCGAGCAAATGCCACCACTAACCGCAAACCTGATTGCCCGTCGCGTCTCCGCCGAGCCACACGGACCGCAAGGTAAAGCACAACATGACCTCCACCCTAGGCACCATCATCCTCTACGCCCGCGACATGCAAAAGTCAGCAGACTTCTACCGCAAGCATTTCGGCTTCGAGACCACGGGCCAAGTCGTAGAAGGCCTGATAGAACTGACTGCAGTAAATGGCGGCGCAAGCATCTTGATTCACCAGGCGGCCAAGAGCGTCAGTCTGGGGCAAGTCGGTGTCAAGCTCAGCTTTCACGTCGCCGACATCGAGGCGTTCAAGGTCCATGCCGCCACGCAAGGTCTGAAGTTTGGCGCCACACACCAGGCCAACGGCTACGCGTTTGCCAACGCCAAAGACCCCGACAAGAATTCCGTCAGCATTTCAAGCCGCGCATTCCGTTCTACCTCCTCTTCGGGAGGCCGCGGGTGACTTCGCTGCCGCTAGAGATCGCAGCGTACAGGCAATGGAGGTCTTTGCACCCCGTTCCCGCCGAGTACGAGGGCTGGTGGAATGGTTTGTACGACGCGGCATTTGCGTTTGTCGATTCGACCAGACCGGATCTGTGGACTTCTGATGAAATCGCGGACCTGCTTTTTCTGATAGCGCATGACGTCCATGACCTTGTGGCAGAACGATTAGCAGAGGAGCCTGGCAAACTACTGGCCATTTCTCGGGAAGCGTTGCGGTGCGATGACCCCGATGCCAAATGGCCCCTCGCTGTAGAACTTGGGGCGTTGCACGAACAAAAAACCGCTGCTGAGCTAATACTGATTGGGTTCGTGCACGATGAAGATGAATATGTCAGCCGTCGCGCACTACTGTCATTGGCGAAGATGAAATCTGATCGAACAGAGTCATTGGCAGAGCGGGCATGGGGAACCGGACATTTGTACCAGCGTATTGCTGCACTCTCCGCGTTGCAAACGGTGTCGTCGAAAAAATTACAGGAGTACGTTGAAAGGGCTTACGAAGACGGCAGAGAGTATGTTGTTCAAAATGCGCGCAAGATTGAATCGGCATAACCCATAGCTACGATTGGCTTGCCGTCGTTGCGTGCAAGGGCAAAGCGCTATACACGCTGCAATGGGACAACACGCAAGGAGAGGTATTTGAGAATGAAATGGGAAAAACCTGACATGGCCTTCAATTCCAGCGCTTTGCGCGTATCAACTGTGCTTCATGGCCCATGACCTTCCTTGAACAGTTGGTACGCCGGTGGAAGAAGCAGAGATCTTTCGTTCTGCCACCGGCGCCGTCTAACGACGTAGTTGCAGCCCTTCAGAGCGTGGGCCAGTTGGCGAGCGCTGATGTTATTGCCCTCTATGGAAAGTGCGGGGGCATGGAGCAAATGGACAACAACTACTGGCGTCTTTGGCCCCTGTGTAAAGTCGCTACCGACAATGCGGTCGCAAGCGAGTTTGGCGCTTTATTCGGAGACTTCCTCATCGAGTCCTGGTGCTACCGCATCAGGCCATTGAGCGCCGAGGTCAGCGCGGTATACGTGGATTACTTCGATGGCAATGAACCGAAACGGGTCGCCTCTTCGGTCGAGGAGTTCATTGCCAGCCTCTGGCGCGACCCGCAGGAGGTACTGGAACGACAACTGGCGGGTGCCGACAGCAGTGGGCCATAACCTGCCCGTCAACACGGCCTGCCATCCTCCAAGCGCTTTTTCAACGCCGCAACGCCCAACGCCGCGCGTTTGTCCATCACCCGCCTGGCCAGCGGGAGCAAGGTGTACCGAACGATCAGGCTGTTGCTTCTGCTGAACATGCGCCAAGTAAGTTGGCAGGAATTTGTCCCCGTTTCATGCAGCTCCATTTCCATGCGTGGCATCAGCGGAGGAAAGCGCCCCTCCGTGGCGAAGAATGTGTGGCCCCGCACCTCGCGCACTACCAATGTGACTTTTCGTGTTCCCTTGAGCGGTACAGACACTGTTTCAAGGTATTCCTTTCCCTGCTGCCCGTGATCGAGGGCGTTGGCCGAAGCGATGGAGATGACGCCTGGGAACCATTCCCCAAACTGCTCCATGTTCGACACATACCCAAACACAGCCAACGCGGGCCGTTGGATATGGGCAGTCTTCTCGGTGAGTAGATGCATAGGTGTACTTTTCCTCTTTGAAAGTGAAGCGGACTTGCGGTCGCTAAGCCACGCCACAAGTCATGCTAAGGTGTAGAGCCAGGTCTACAGTCAAGAGAAATTTCAATGCGTATTGCCGAGTTGGAAACCCGAACCGGGCTGGGGCGCCATGCACTGCGCTTTTACGAGCGTGAGGGGCTTCTGGTCGGCGTATGCCGCGGCCCCAACAATTACCGCGACTACCCTGAGTCGGCAGTCAAGGACGCAACCTTGTTGCAGCAACTCCAGTCGCTGGGCTTCTCGCTGCAAGAGATACGCGAGGTGTTGAACGCTATGCGCGCCAAAAGCATCGACTGCGCGCAAGGCGCCCGCCTGATGGCGGAAAAGCGGACCGCGGTCGAAGTGCAGATTGCGAACTTGCGCAAGGTAAGCAAGATACTGCTGCGGGAACAACAGCGTCTGGAAGAAAGGGCGGCGCGCCAAGGGATCTCGAAACCATAGAGGCCTTAGCCAAACAGGCCTCTAGCCCCCGAGAAATATGAACAACAAGCTATTGAATTAATAGCAATCGATACGAAGAACGGCCTACACCACGCCCTCGCCCGTGTGACCCTCCTGGTCGACCACGCCTGTTATTGCACCTCAGCCGGCCGCCGCAACACCTTGCTGCCCGCATACCCGTTGCTGGCGGCCTTGCGGTACCAGTCCACGGCCTTGTCCACGTCCTGCGGCACGCCGCGGCCCTGGTCGTACAACGCGCCGATATTGTGCTGAGCATCGGCATTCTCCTGCGCCGCGGCCTTGGTGTACCACTGCAGGGCCTTGGCGGGATTCTGGACAAGGGTGCGGCCTTCGTCGTAGGCAAGCCCAAGCGCGTACTGCGCGTTGGCCTGGTCCTGCTCGGCGGCCTTGCGGTACCACTCGATGGCCCGCTCGGAATCCTGTGCCACGCCGCTGCCGTCCTCATACAAACGGCCCAGGTTGTATTGGGCATCGGCCTGTCCCTTGTCAGCCGCCTTGCGGTACCACTGCACCGCCTGCGCCATGTCCTGTGCCACACCCTGCCCACTCTCGTAGCGTGCGGCCAAGTTGTTTTGCGCTTCGACATGGCCCGTATCGGCCGCCTTTTGGTACCAGGCCATGGCCTGCGCCGGGTCTTCGGCCACACCCCAGCCATTGGAATACAAAACCCCCAGGTGGTGATAAGCGTCGGCATGGCCCTGGCCTGCCGCCTTTTGGTACCAGGCCAGCGCCTGGGCATGGTCTTGCGCCACCCCAAAACCGGTCTCATAACTTTGCCCGAGTGCGACCTGCCCATAGGCATTGCCCTGCTCCGCCGATGTGCGAAACCACGCTACCGCCTGGGCCAGGTCTTCCATGACACCCTCGCCGTCCCAGTACTTGACGCCCAGGTTGTACTGGGCCCAGGCCGAACCCTGGTCTGCCGCCTTGCGAAACCACACAACGGCCTGCGACACATCACGCGCAACGCCCTCACCGTTGGCGTAGGCGCTGCCGACCTCGTTTTGCGCCAGCGCAAGGCCTTGCTCCGCCGAGCGTATGAACCAGCCGAATGCCGCGCGCAAGTCACGCCCCACGCCAGTGCCATCGCGCAGCATCGTGCCCAGGTTGTATTGCGCCTCCGCCAGCCCCTGCTCGGCCGCCAGGCGATACCAGTCCACCGCTTTCTCCAGGTTCTTTTCCACACCCTGGCCTTGCTCATACATGATGCCCATGGCGTTCTGCGCAGCCGCGTCGCCCTTATCCGCCGCAACGCGGTACAGGGCCAGTGCCTTCTCGTAGTCGCCAGTCCTGTAGGCGACGCCGGCGTCGTGCTCCACCACATACACCAGCACGGCGATGCCAATTGCGGCCAGCAGGGCCAACATGCCCAGAGCGATGAATATTTTTTTGACGAGTTTGTTCATTGTTTGTGTCGGAAGGACTGTGTGTTTTTCTCACGCTCTGGGTCATGAACCAACTCAAAGTGGTTCAAAAATTCGCGCTCCCGCCACGGAGCTTACCGTGTGCGCTAACCCGTAAAGGGCTACACCGATTGCAAACCGGGCAATTGAATGGCGTTGACAAGCTCCGCCGCAAACTCCTGTGCCAGCGCGTTGTGCCGGGCATCATTGACCATTGCAACGCCAAATGACAGCGAAATTTTGGGCAGAAACGGCCGAGTCACAAAGCCCATGGATTCGCAGTGCCTGGCGATGGTGCCGTTGACGATGGAAACCCCCAGGCCCTTCGCAACAAATGCGCAGGCAACGCCCACGGCATGTACTTCGCACAGGATGCGCGGCAGGAAATGGACCTTACGAAAGGCATGGTCGATTTCCTGGCGCACATGCTGTTGCCGCCCGGTCAGAACCAGGGGCACGTCTTCCAGATCGGAGCAGGCCACCGCCTTCAGGCGCTGCAAGGGGTGCTTGCGGGGCATGATGCACACCGCTTCGGACGTGAAGGTCTGCACGATCTCAAGGCCCGAGAGCGCCACAGGAGACCGCACAATGCCGATATCCACCTCGCGGCTCAGAATGGCCTTCTCGGTCTCGACGTAGGACATGGACAAGACCTCGATCACGGTGCCCGGCTGCTTGGTCATGAAGTTGCCCACTACCGATGGCATCAATTGCAGGGCCAGCGTGTGCGGTACCGACACCTTGATCAGGTTGCGCCGAAAGCCCCCCAGCCTGAGCTGATCGGCGTGGCGGCGCAGGCACTGCGCCGACTCGATCATGCCTTGTGCGTCGCGCAGCAGCGCAAAGGCCTCACCGGTCGGCTGCAAACGCCCCTTGCTGCGCTTGAAGAGATGCAAGCCCACTTCCTTCTCAAACTGTGCCAACAAACGGCTGACAGCCGACTGCGACAAGCCCAGCTGCGTGGCTGCGTCGATGGTCGACCCGCGGCTCATGACCGCATGAAAAGCCTCCATTTGGTGGAGCGGAATACTGGAAGTGCGAGTGGACATCAACAAAGCTCCGAAAGACTGAAGTGTCGGGTATGTGTGCGGCAAGGCTCGGCACACGCAGCAGTTTAAGCATAGTGCAATGCAGTTTATTCATAGGGTTGTGGAGATCTCCTGCACCGCCAAAAATCGCGGCACATCAGGTTATGGCATGGGTTGCGAATGCAGCCAGCCATTCATTAAAAACCTGATTGCGAGATGGCTGCGTTGAGCCGTGCAATTAACAACCGGAGACACTTCTATGAGTACCAAACACTTCCCCATCGGTATGGCCATCGTCAGCGCGCTGGCCGCACATGCCAGCTGGGCGCAGACGCCAAAGAACAGCGCCGAGATTTACGGCCGCATCGACCTGAGCATGGACAGCCGCACCAACCCGACCAACTCGATTCTGAGCCAAACCGACAACGCATCACGCCTGGGGGTGAAGGGGTCCCGCGCCACCGACAGTGGGCTGACGCTGTACTACGGGCTGGAAATGGGTGTGGCTGCGGACAGCGGCAATCTCACATCGCCCAACTTCCGCAATGCCTATGTGGGCGCGCAGACTTCGCTCGGCAAGTTCGCCATGGGCCGGTTGGACTCGGCCAACCCCACGGGTTCTCCACTGTACTCACAGATCACCAGGAATATCTCCTTTGTGGTGCACGACGCGGGCGCAACTGCCGTAGGCACATCGGTGCTGAATGCGCGCAACCGGACGTCCAACTCCATTGGGTATATGAGCCCGACCGTGGGTGGCTTTGACGTCCGCGCACGTTACTACTACTTTGGCAACGATGGCACATCATCGGTGACCAGTACCGGCACCACCAATGTGGCATCACCGGGAACAGGCTTGACCGAGTCCGACTTGAAACAGATCGACATCGGGCTGAACTACAACCAGAAGTCCTGGGGCCTTGGTATAGGTTACGGGTCCGACAGCAAGGCTGGCGGCTTTGCCACAAACGACTTCACCGACAAGTGGCAACTGGTGGGCTCCTACGATTTTGGGTTGCTCAAATGGTCCGCATTGCTGGGCCAGGACAACTACAACAACACAACCACCGCCAGAAGCGCTGTGCGTTACCAGCTCATGGGTGTCAGCGTTCCTGTGGGAAGCAATGGAAACGTGGTTGCCAACTACATGGAGCGCGAGGTGCAGACGGATCGCAACGGCAAACTCACCCGCCTCCAGATGGGGTACAGCCACAAGATTGACAAGAACGCACTGGTCTATCTGCTGTGGGATCGCCAGGACCCGAATACCAATGTCGGCAAAAACGAGTTCAGCACGCTGAGCACCGGCATCCAGATCAACTTTTGATGCACACCTGAGCCCCCATGCCACTTCCACAGGAGTCGATTTTGAAACTGAAGACACTGGCACTTTCACTCGCCGTGGGTGGTGTGCTTGCTGCGCCCGCTCGGGCCCAGTTCGACGCAGCGCAGGTCAAACCCGAGCCGGCCCTGGTGGCGCAGCGCTACCCGGACCCGGTACTGCCCTACCAGACGCCCGGTCTGCACCCCGGCAGGACAGACTTGACCAGCCATAGTGAGGTCTGGGCTTACCTGCGACAACTTGCGGCCAAAAACCCAAGCCTGCGTTTGGAGACCGTTGACACGTCCCAACAAGGGCTGGGGATTCCCTTGGTACTGCTGTCCGCAAACGGCCATTTCCAGGACGACAAACCCACGGTCTTGATATTGGGTCAGCAGCACGGCAACGAGCCAGCCGGCGGCGAGGCTGCGTTGGCACTGGCGCAACAACTGTCGACCAGCCACAGCCATTTGCTGGCATCGGTCAACGTATTGATCATGCCGCGTGCCAACCCCGACGGCGCGCAGAATTTTGTGCGGGCCAGCGCCAATGGGCTCGACGTCAACCGCGACCATTTGCTGCTGCAAACACCGGAGGCCCGAGCCATTGCAGCGACGGCCTTGCGTTTCGCGCCGCAGGTGGTGGTGGATCTGCACGAGTTCACCGTGGGCGGCCGATGGATCGACAAGTTTGGGGCCTACAGCAAATACGACGCCTTGTTACAGGCCGCAACCGTCGGCAATATGGACGCGGGTGTGGCCGACCTGGCCCTGCGCGAGTTTGTGGCCTCGGCGCGTTCGGCGCTGGAGTCGCAGGGATTGAACACTTTTTGGTACCACACCACATCCAATGACGCCAAGGACACCGTCGTCAGCATGGGTGGGGTGCAAGCCGATACCGGCCGCAATGTCTACGGCCTGCGCCACGCGGTGAGCTTGCTGATCGAAAGCCGCGGTGTGGGCATTGGCCGTGCCCACTATGCACGCCGGGTGCACAGCCATGTGCTGGCGGCCCTGGCGGTGCTCAAGAGCGCGGGAGCACAAGGCCCGGCCCTGGTGCAAGCCGTGGCAACAGCCCGTCAGGCCGCAACCCGCGCGGCCTGCGCGGGTGACATGGTGGTGCAGGCGCAGGCCACACCGGCCCGCGAGGAATTACATCTGGTCGACGCCAAGACCGGTGCCGACCGCACGGAATCGGTGGATTGGCGTTCGTCCCTGACACTCAAAATCCAGCGGACCCGCTCCCGCCCCTGTGGTTATTGGCTGGCGCAAAACCAAACCGGCGCCGTGGAAAATCTGCGCGCGTTGGGGGTGCAAATTCGCCCACTGCTGCAGGACCGCAGCGCACGGGTGGAGAGTTACCGGGTGCTGAGCGAAACCGGGGGACAACGCCAAGACGCACGTGGTGCCATCGCCGCCCAGCAGGCCATCCGCGAGTTGACCGTCGCCACCGACGCGGCACAACGGCAGCTGCCGGCCGGCAGTTGGTATGTGCCCATGAACCAGCCACTTGGCGCACTGGTGGCTGCGGCACTGGAGCCGGATTCGCAAAACAGCTTTGTCGCCAACCATGTGCTGAGCGTGGACGCCAATGCCCTGCTGCGCGTGATGCAGCCGCTGGCGGATTGATCACATTCGCCTAACAAAGATGCAGCCCTTTACGGTGATTGGAAGTCTGGCCAAGCAAAAATTTCCGCTGGTGGTCGATGCACCGCACAGTTGGAGGTGCTGGCCCAGTACACAGCCCACGCGGGCGACCAGCGCTGAGCTGTTGACATCGTGGGATGCGTTCGTCGACGAACTGTGGGCTCTGGCCTTGCAACAACGGGCCCCTCTGCTGTCGGCCAACTTCCACCGTGCCTACATCGACGCGAACCGCGCGCGCGACGACATCGACCCCGGATTGCTGCGCGAACCGCTGCCGTTTGCGCTGGCGCCGACGCAAAAATCCGAGCGTGGCTGCGGCCTGATACGGCGCGACATTCTTCCCGGCGTTCCCTTGTATGCGCAAACCCTAGCGGCCATGGATGTCCTGCACCGGCTCACCGAGTTATACGATCCCTACCACCAGGCCATGGAGTTTCTGGTTGCCAGAACACACCAGCGTTTTGGCATGAGCCTGATGCTGGATTGCCACTCCATGAAGTCCGTGGGCAACGCCATGAATGACGACTGCGGCCGCCAACGGCCCGACATGGTGGTCAGTGATATGGATGGCGTCACATCACATCCGGCTATCAGCCAGTGGATTGCGGAGTTGTTGCGCGAAAACGGCTATCGCGTTCAAGTCAACGACCCGTACAAGGGCGGCGAATTGATCCGGCGCAATGGTTTTCCACAGACCCGTAAATTTGCGGTACAAATCGAAATCAACCGGGCGCTGTATATGAACGAGCGTACACACGCCAAGTCGTCACACTTCACACGTCTGGTGCAGGATTTGACCGCGTTTGTGGATTCCCTGGCCCTTAACCTGATGGAGCGCATTCTTGGTTTACCAGCTTGATCGCTACGCCGGTTTGCGCCCAGCCCTGCTGCGCGGGCTGGGAGAAGCCGTGGCGGCACATTGGCATGCCATCGCCACGTTCGCACTGCTAAGCCTGGGACAGGCCGCATGCGCCCATGCGGCATACCCCGACCGGCCGGTTCGGCTGGTGATTCCATTCCCCGCCGGCGCCGCCCTTGACAGTACCATGCGGGTTGTTGGGCAAAAGATGGCCGAGCTGTGGGGGCAGCCGGTGGTCATAGACAACAAACCCGGCGTGGCCGGTGTGGTGGCCGTTGCCAATGCGCCCGCCAATGGTTATACGCTGCTGGTGTGCGCCGGCTCCAATATCGTGACTGGCCCCCTCATCAACCCCAGGCTGCCGTATACGGTGGCAAAGAATTTTGTGCCGGTGGGACATGTATCAACCAATGTTCCCGTGCTCGCAACCACGCCGTCCATCGGTTTCAAGACCGTACGCGAGTTGGTCGCGCTGGCACGGCAACAGCCCGGTGTGCTGAACTACAGCTCCAGTGGCGTGGGTAGCCCCAACCACCTGGCGATGGAAATATTCCAGTCACTGACCGACACCTCGTTTGTACACATACCTTACAAAGGCGGCGCGCCGTCTGTGAACGAATTGATCGGCGGCCATGTGGACCTGGGTATCTTCGCCCTGCCCAGCATCCACCAGCATCTTCGCAGCGGCCGCCTGCGCGCCCTCGCGGTCGCCAGTACCCAGCGCGATAAAAATTTGCCGGATGTGCCGACGTTGGCCGAGTCCGGTATCACCGGGTTTGAATATGAAATCTGGTATGGCGTTTTTGCCCCATCCCATACCCCACGCGGAGTCGTCGAAAAAGTAAACGCCGTGTTGCAAAAGGCGCTGGCCGATCCGGAGGTTGCACGACAACTCCAGGCCCTGGGGTCCGTGCCAACACCCGGCAGCACCGAAGAATTTTCTCAATACGTGCTGCGTGATACGGAGCGGTGGAAACGCATCGTCCTTGATCGAAAAATGAATCTCGAATAACCGGTCAGCGCTCTATCGACTGTCTGAGGGTCCGTTGGGTTCGCTCCACGGAATTCATCCCCCACGTCTTACCGCGTGGGGGATTTTTTTTGGGCTATCTGGGCGCCAGGCCGGCCAGGTATGCATCCAGCGCCCTCTCGCCCACGGCCTCCAGATCAAACGACTGGGGGTTGAGCAGCCAGTTGTGCATCAGGCCGTCGATCAAGGCGTGCAGCCCTATGGTGACCGCATGCACCGGGGTGCCAGGGGCCAGCAGCTTGCGTTGCAGTGCCAATGCCAGCAGGCGGTGCAGATCACTCAGGCATTGGTCGCGCTCGGCAATGTGGCGCTCGCGCAGCGCCTGCAGTTCGTCCACATACTCCACCTTGTGTGACGCAATTTCGAACACGCGGCGCACCTGCTGGTCGTGCACGGTCTGGTGGAAGGCGGTTGCCACATTGCGGCGCAAGTGCAGCAGCGGGTCGGCGGCCTCGGCCTCGGGCTGGCTGTTCAGGTTGGCCACCATGGGCAGGGTCACGCGCTGCATCATGGCGTCGAACACGTCGGCCTTGTTCTGGAAGTGCCAGTAGATGGCGCCCCGCGTCAGGCCGGCATCCTGGGCAATCTCCTGCAAGGATGTGCGCGACACGCCGCGGCGCTGGAACACACGCTCGGCCGCGTCCAGAATCTGGTCGCGGGTTACGAGGGCTTCTTCTTTGGTGCGTCTGGCCATATCAAGAACATACATTCATCTACGTATGTATACTAAATCAGAATTTTTCGAATACCAGTTCTAGTTGACGCCGGTTTGCGCTGGGTCAAGATGTCTTCCCTCTGGCCCTGGCCGGACTCCACCCAATAAAAGGATTTTTCATGTCCTCGCTGCGCCCCTTTGTCCGCCACGCCGTCTCCACATTCCCATTCACACGTCATGCCCTGGCACTGACGCCGCTGGCCCTGTTGCTGGCTGCGTGCGGCGCCAAAGACGCGGCCCCCGGCGCCGGTGGTGCACCCGGCGGGCCACCGCCCGCCACTGTGGGCGTGGTGACGGTAACGAATGAGGCCGTGGCCCTGCAAACCGAATTGCCGGGCCGCGTCAGCGCGGTGCGGGTGGCACAGGTGCGGGCCCGGGTCAATGGTGTGGTGCTCAAGCGCCTGTTCCGCGAGGGCAGCGAGGTCAAGGCAGGCCAGCCGCTGTACCAGATCGACGCTGCGCCCTACCGTGCCGCCTTTGACAGCGCCCAGGCCAGCGTCGCCAAGGGCCAGGCCAACCTGGCCCAGGCTACCGCCCAGGTGGAGCGTTACAAGCCGCTGGTAGAAGCCAACGCCGTCAGCAAGCAGGAATACACCACACTGGTCACGGCACAAAAGCAGGCCGAGGCCGATGTAGCCACCGCCAAGGCAGCCGCGCAAACGGCGCAGATCAATCTGGATTACGCGTCGGTAAAAGCTCCCATTTCCGGCCGCATAGGCCAGTCGCTGGTGACCGAAGGCGCATTGGTCAGTGCGGCAGAGGCCACGCAGCTGGCCGTGATCCAGCAGACCGACACGGTGTACGTCAACTTCACCCAGTCCACCACCGACGTGTTGCGCCTGCGCAAGGCGATTGCCGCAAAGCAGGTGCGCAGCGCGGGTGATGGCTCGGTGCCGGTGCGTGTGGTGCTGGAAGACGGCAGCGAATTGCCGCGCCCCGGCAAACTGCTATTCACCGACCTGACGGTGGACGCGACCAGCGGCCAGATCACGCTGCGCGCCGAGGTGCCCAACCCCGACGGCCTGCTGCTGCCCGGCCAGTATGTGCGTGTGCGCCTGTCGCAGGCCGAGATTCCCGCCGGCATCTTGCTGCCACAACAAGCCGTCACCCGCACCAACCAGGGCGATACCGTGCTGGTGGTGGGGGCCGACAGCAAACCCGCGCCGCGCCCGGTCAAGATTGGCAATGCGCAAGGCAACCAGTGGGTGGTGCTGGACGGTCTCAAGCCCGGTGAGCAGGTCATTGTGGATGGCTTCCAGAAGATGATGGTGCCTGGTGCGCCGGTCAAACCCGTGCCATGGAAGGCTGGAGCGTCGGCAGCCGGTGCTGCGGCATCCGCGCCTGCGTCGGCACCCGCATCTGCGCCATCGGCCGCAGCCAGCAAATAAGAAGGGGCACAACACATGGCCCAGTTTTTTATAGACCGCCCCATCTTTGCGTGGGTGATCGCTCTGTTTATATCGGTGATGGGCGCGGTGGCCATCACACAATTGCCCATCGCCCAATACCCGCCGGTGGCACCGCCCACCATCGTCATTTCTGCCGGTTACCCCGGCGCATCGGCCAAGATTCTGGAAGACAGCGTGCTGTCGGTCATCGAGCGCGAAATGAATGGTTCGCCCGGCATGATCTACATGGAGTCCGTGGCCCAGGCCAACGGCACGGGTTCCATCTCCATCAGTTTCGAGCCCGGCACCAATGCCGACCTGGCGCAGGTGGATGTGCAAAACCGCCTGTCACGCGCCACGCCACGCCTGCCAGCGGCCGTCACACAAGCCGGTGTACGGGTGGACAAGGCGCGCTCCAACTTTTTGCTGTTCACGATGTTGTCCAGCGACAACCCGGACATCGACATCGTCGCCCTGGGCGACTACGCGTCCCGCAATGTGTTGCCCGAAATCCAGCGCCTGCCCGGCATCGGCCAGGCCCAGTTGTTTGGCACCGAGCGTGCGATGCGCATCTGGGTGGACCCGGCCAAGCTCAGTGGCTACAACCTGTCCGCAGCAGAAGTCAACGCTGCCATCCGCTCCCAAAACGCGCAGGTGTCGCCAGGGTCCATTGGTGAGCTGCCGAATATTTCCGGCCAGACCATTGCCGCCACCGTGGTGGTGAACGGCCAGCTCAGCACCGTGGAGCAGTTTGGCAATGTGGTGTTGCGCGCCAATACCGATGGCTCCACCGTGCGTTTGAAAGACGTGGCCCGCATCGAACTGGGCGCGCAGACCTACGCCACATCGGCCCGCCTGAACGGCAAGCCTGCCGCCGGTATTGGTGTTCAATTGGCACCCAGTGGCAATGCGCTGGCAGCGGCCAAGGCCGTGCGTGACCGCATGGCCCAGTTGCAGCCCTACTTTCCTGCCGGTGTGAAGTGGACCATTCCCTACGACGCATCACGCTTCGTCAAGATCTCCATCGCCCAAGTGGCCGAGACGCTGATCATTGCCGTCATCCTGGTGTTCCTGGTGATGTATTTGTTCTTGCAGAACTTTCGCTACACCATCATCCCCACCATCGTGGTACCGGTGGCGCTGCTGGGCACCTTTGCCACGCTGCTGGCGCTGGGCTTTTCCATCAACGTGCTGACGATGTTCGGCATGGTGCTGGTCATCGGCATTGTGGTGGACGATGCGATTGTGGTGGTGGAGAACGTCGAGCGCATCATGAGCGAGGAAGGCCTGCCGCCGCTGGAGGCCACGCGCAAGGCCATGGGCCAGATCTCGGGCGCCATCATTGGTGTGACCGTGGTGCTGATTGCGGTGTTTGTGCCGCTGGCGTTCTTCCAGGGATCGGTGGGCAATATCTACCGGCAATTCTCGGCGGTGATGGTGGCGTCAATTGCGTTCTCGGCCTTCATGGCGCTGTCACTGACGCCCGCGCTGTGCGCCACCTTGCTCAAGCAGGTAGAGGCCGGGCACCACCATGCGAAGAGCGGTTTCTTTGGCTGGTTTAACCGAGGTTTCTCCAGCACGGCCAAAACGTATGAGGGCTGGGTGGCCCGCATCCTGTCGCGCGCTGGCCGTTACCTGGTCATCTACGCGGCCATCATCGCCGTGGTGGGTGTCATGTATGTGCGCCTGCCCACCGCCTTCCTGCCCAATGAAGACCAGGGCACGATGCTGGTCAGCATGCAGCTGCCACCAGGCGCCACACGTGAGCGCACACAAAACGTCATGGAGCAGGTCGAGGCCTTCATGCTCAAGCAGCCCGAGGTGCAAAGCATGGTCGGTGTGCTGGGCTTCAGCTTCTCGGGCCAGGGGCAAAACGCTGCCTTCGGATTCATCACGCTGAAAGACTGGTCCGAGCGCAAGGGTGAGGCGCATTCCGCACAGGCCATCGCCGGGCGCGCCTTTGGCGGCCTGATGGGCATACGCGATGCGTTTATCTTCCCCTTGAGCCCCCCGGCCATTCCCGAGCTGGGCCAGGCCTCCGGCTTTACCTTCCGCCTGCAGGACCGCGGTGGCAAGGGGCATGAGGCGCTGGTGGCCGCACGCAACCAGTTGATGGGCCTGGCATCCAAGAGCAAGGTGCTCACGCAAGTGCGCCCGGATGGCCTGGAGGATGCGCCGCAATTACAAATCGACATTGACCGCGACAAGGCCAGCGCTTTGTCGGTGAGTTTTGATTCCATCAACAGCACGATATCCACCGCGCTGGGTTCTGCCTACATCAACGACTTCCCCAACCAGGGCCGCCTGCAGCGTGTGGTGGTGCAGGCCGACGCCACGGCGCGTATGCAACCGGACGACATCTTGAAGCTGACTACGCCCAACGCCCGTGGCGTCGCAGTGCCGCTGTCCGCCTTTGCCAGCACCCGCTGGGTCAAGGGCGCGATGCAGACCATTCGTTACAACGGCTACCCCGCGATGCGGATTGGTGGCTCGGCGGCACCCGGCTACAGCACCGGTGACGCGATGGACGAGATGGAAAAGCTGGCCGCCCAGTTGCCCGACGGTTTTGCGTTTGAGTGGACCGGTTTGTCGCGCGAGGAAAAAATCGCCGGCTCACAAGCGCTGGTCCTGTACGGCTTTGCGATCCTGGCCGTGTTCCTGTGCCTGGCCGCGTTGTATGAGAGCTGGTCCATCCCCATGGCCGTGATCCTGGTCGTGCCGGTCGGTGTGCTGGGTGTGTTGCTGGCAACCGTGATGCGCGGATATGCCAACGATGTGTACTTCCAGGTCGGGTTGATCACCATCATCGGCCTGTCCGCCAAAAACGCGATTCTGATCATTGAGTTTGCCAAGGACCTGCAGGCCCAGGGCAAGACCGCGGTGCAGGCCGCGCTGGCGGCGGCGCACATGCGCTTTCGGCCCATCTTGATGACGTCGCTGGCATTCATGCTGGGTGTGTTGCCGCTGGCCATCTCCAGCGGCGCGGGCTCGGCCAGCCAACGCGCCATTGGTACCGGGGTGATCGGTGGCAGCCTGGTGGGCACCGTGCTCGCCGTGTTTTTTGTACCCATTTTCTTTGTCGTGGTGCGCGGCATCTTCAAGGGCAGCGAACGCCAGCGCAAGTTTGACGCGGCGCACGGCCACGTGACAGCAGGAGTCCAAAACCATGAGTAAGCCGCGCATGCATGTTCTTGTTGGCCACGCCCTCCCCCGCTTGGCGCCGCTGGTCGCCGCCATGGCTCTGGCTGCCTGCAGCTTCATACCCACCTATGAGCGGCCCGCGGCACCCCTCGCCGGCAGCTTCCCTGCGGACAGTGCAGTAGCCACCGGATCAACCCCCAGCGCCGCCGCTGCGGATATAGCCTGGCAGGACTTCTTCAAGGACGCGCGCCTGAAACGGCTGATCGAGCTGTCCCTGCACAACAACCGCGACCTGCGTGTGGCGGTGCTCAACATTGAGCAAGCGCGGGCGCAGTTCCAGGTGCGCCGTGCCGACGGACTGCCCACGGTAAACGCGGGCATCAACGGCAGCCGCGGTCCGGTTGCATCGGGCGCCACCACCAGCACCTATACCGCAGGTATCAGCGTTACCGCCTACGAGCTGGATTTTTTTGGCCGGGTGCGTGCCTTGAGCCAGGCCGCGCAGGCGCAGTTGTTGGGGTCTGAAGAGGCGCGCAAGACGGTGCAGATCAGCCTGATTGCCGCAGTGGCCAACACCTACCTGAGCCTGCTGGCCGACGACGAGCTGCTGCGTGTCACCCGCGAATCCCTGGCCACGCGGCAAGAGTCTTTGCGCTTGATGCAGTTGAAGTTTGACAACGAAGCCGCGTCCAAACTGGAGCTGAGCCAGACCCAGTCGCTGCTCGAAGGCGCCAAGGCAGCATTCGCCCAGGCCACACGCCAGCGTGCGCTGGACGAGAACGCGTTGGTGCTGCTGGTGGGTCAACCCCTGCCCACCGACCTGCCCGCGGGCCTTGCCATCACCGCACAGGGCATGCTGCCCGATCTGCCGGCCGGTGTGCCGTCCGAACTGCTGACGCGCCGCCCCGACATCCGCCAGGCCGAACAGCAACTGCTGGCCAACAACGCCAACATTGGCGCGGCGCGTGCCGCCTTCTTCCCGCGCATAACGCTGACCGGAAGCTTGGGCGTGGTCAGCAACGACCTGGACACCCTGTTCAGCAACGGCACCACGGCCTGGACCTTTGTGCCGCAGTTGCTGGTCCCTATTTTTGACTATGGCCGCAACCAGGCCAACCTGGAATCCGCCAAGGTGGCCCGCGATATTGCCGTAGCGCAATACGAGAAGGCGATACAGACCGGTTTCCGCGAGGTCTCCGACGCTTTGGCTGGCCGCGCCACGCTGGGCGAACAACTGCGCGCCCAAACCGCCCAACTGGCGGCCGAACAAACCCGCATGGACCTGACCGACCTGCGCTTCAGGCACGGCGCATCCAACGCCTTTGACGTGCTGGACGCCCAACGCTCGTTATTTGCGGCGCAACAGGCGGCTGTGCAGGTGCAGGCCCAGCAGGTGCAAAACCTGGTGACCTTGTACAAGGTTCTGGGCGGGGGTTGGAAATAGCCTACAGTTCGCAAGATACAAGTTGTTACATGGGCTATAGAATCTGAGACGGGGGTCGCTGATCCCCAGCCTCCCATCCCCATCCATTCAAGGCGCATGCAATGTCAACATTACTCGACTACCTGAACCACCTCGATAGCAACGCGACTGCACGTGAGGCGCATAACGCCGATCCGGCGGCTTCGATGACTCAACATGGTTTGAATGCGGCGGAACAACAGACGTTCATGTCGGGAGACATCACGGCAATTGCGAATTTGGCGGGAATCGATGCAAGTAACCTCCCGATGATTCAAGTAACAAATATTAACGAGACCTTTTAGCAAGAGAAAGTCGACAGAACGGGCGCGGCGACGATGCTGATACGCGGTTATGTAATCGGTGCCGTTGTCTGCCTCGCTTTCGGATTGACAAGCACATCCAAAGCGATTGCAGAAGATCAAAACGCCTTCAGCGCTCTTTTTTCCGAGTTCTCAAAAAACATTGGATCATCGCCACAACGGGCTGAAGTAGCCCTCGAAAAATTAAAGGCATTGCAGCCCACGTTCACACCAGATCAGAACGAAAAATATCTACTGATCTACGCATCTTCCCTGGGTTTTGGCGGTAAGCACGAGGAACGTATTGCGTTGGTAAAGTCATTTATTGGCCAAGTGAAGACGCCTTCGCGACGCGCCAGCTTCCTTTATGAGCTGATCGATGGAAGTACGGCATTGGGGCGATATGAAGCTGCCTTGCAGGCGATGAATGAATCCATTCTCTTGTTGCCTGCGATCGAAAAGATCCCACACAAAATTGTCGTCCTGCAAGGCGCGTTGAACTTGTTGAGTTCACTGCGCGCCTATGACGACGCATTGGGCTTTGCGGAGCGCATTTATGCCTTGCGGGGCGACACCGTCGGCTCCTACGCTGAGTGCGTGGGTCTGGCCAACAAGGTAGAGACAAACTACATGCGCGCAAGCAACGCGCTGGCCCGTTCATTCGTTCCCGACGCCATCCTGGCCTGCGACGCGAACAAAAATCAACTGCTCAGTCTCATTGTCAAAAGCCTGTCGGCAATTGACTTGATCGATTCTGCAAACTACTCCAAAGGCCTAGCCACCAGCCTGCCTTTGTTACGCCAATTTTCTGACATTGGCAAGAATTCGGACTACGTCACGCAGCTTGAAGAGGCCATTGCCCGCGCCTACCTCAAGACCGGAAATACGGAACGCGCGGAACATTTCGGCCTGCAGGCCTACCAACGCGCCCGAACAGGTAAGAATTTGCTACTGGAGGAAAAGACCAGTGAAACCATGGCAGTGATCAAGCGCGCACAAGGACAACTGGCCGCCGCCATTGGTTACTACGACATCAATTTGGCTTTAAAGAAAAAAGTCCTGGACGACCAGTTGCACAAGAACCTGGCGTATGAACGTGTCAAGTTCGACGCTCAGGACAAGGCCAATCAACTGGCCCTGCTGGAGCAAAAAAACAAGAACCTGAGCACCGAAAAGGCGCTGCAGCAAAACAAATACCAGAACCTGATCTTGTTGCTGACCCTGGCCGCAGTTGTGTTTGCCATACTCGGCGCATGGCTCTACAACACCTTGCGGCTGAAGAATATTTTCCGTGTTTCCGCGCAAGTGGACGGACTCACACAAGTGAGCAACCGGGCGCACTTCACGGCAAGTGTGCAACAGACGTTCAAGGATGCGACACGCAGCGTGAGCCTGGTGCTGTTTGATATGGACATGTTCAAGAAAATCAACGACACCTATGGCCACGCAGCCGGTGACTGGGTGCTGAAGACCGTATGCGCCACCGTCAAGATCCAGTTGCACAAGCCGGACCTATTGGGGCGCCTGGGAGGTGAAGAGTTTGCAATCTGTGTACAGGATTTCTCCGAAGACGAAGTCGAGATTTTTGCCGAGCGTTGCCGCGCGGCCATTGCCGCGATTAACACCCAGCCAAGCGGTTTTGATTTTTCCATCACGGCCAGTTTTGGCATTGCGACACGCGGTGCTTACCAGTTGGCCAGCTTTGAAGAGACGCTGGTGGAGGCCGACAAGGCCTTATACCTGTCCAAGAACGGTGGCCGCGACCGCGTCACGGTCTACCAGCGCTCGGGAATCTAGCGTCTGGACGACAACTTATCCGAGAACGCGCGACGCAAGCGCCTCGCGGTTTATCAACTATCTGGGGCTTGCTCGTGATGACTGAGAAAAAACAAGGCAAATTGATCTGCGTCGGCACCGGCATGCGCATGGCCGGTCAGGTAACACCGCTGGCGCAAAGTTATATTGAAACGGCGGACGTGGTGATAGGCGCCGTGCCCAATCTCTTTACGCGCAAGTGGCTGCAGGAGATTGCCAAAGAGTTCATCTGCGTACTGGGTTATTACGATGACTGCGACGTGGACGGCAAAGACCGCCGCGATACCTACCGGCGCATGGCCGACACCATACTGGAGCAGGTGCGTGCCGGCAAGACAGTCTGCGCAGCCTTCTACGGCCACCCCGGCATTTTTGCCTGCATCTCACACATGGCGATCAAGGACGCGCGCGCCGAGGGTTTTAGCGCCGAGATGTTGCCCGGCATCTCGGCCGAAGATTGCCTGGTGGCAGACTTGGGCATAGACCCGGGCCGCACCGGCATGCAGTCCATGGAGACCACGCAGTACCTGATCTATGAACGCAAGATTGATCCGACGGCGCTGTTCATACTCTGGCAGCCGTTTCTGGCGGGTGAGCTCAGCCTGAAACGCTTTGAAACCACGGCGGCGCGCATACAGGTCCTGGTGGACAAGCTGGCACGTGACTATCCGCTGGACCATCCGGTGATTCTGTACGAAGCGGCTACCAATCCATTGGAGAAGACGCGCATGGATACGATCTTGCTGCGCGACCTGCCAACCACACCCATGGTGGGAGCGACCACGCTGGTCATCCCCGCAGCTTACCCCCTGAAGCGCGACGAGGCCATCATCGCCCAGCTCAATGCGCTACCCGAGGCGCCGATGCTGGCGACCGAAGCGGCCTGACAAACGAAGGTCGGGTGTCGAAAACACCAAAATTGGGTTTTTAAATACCCTATTTGGGTATTTTCCCGAAGCTTCGATATCAAACTGGCCGGTAGCCCTCGTGGAATAAGCCTATACCGCTATTAATTTAATAGCTAATGGGTTGTCAATGTTGCCCTGTCGGGCGGGCTTCTCCCAGGCCAATCCCTCGGCTGAAGTTCAAAAAATGGCCCTTGTAGGCCTCGCCCGTGCTCTGCGTGGTGCCGGCGCGCTGCAGGTCCAGCGTGTAGCCCAGCGTCTCCATCCGGCGGCAAAAGCCATTGCGGTTGCCGCGGTCCGGGTCCAGCACGATGATGTTGACCGGGTCGGCGGAGTGCCGGTGGATGAACTGGGACAGTGTCTCGGGCTGGTCCCGTTCGTACAACACGTCGCTGGCAATGATGAGATCGAACCGACCCAGCGCCAGATTCTCGCGGCCCCAGTGGCCGGTCTGGTACTTGAGCACCGGCAGCGCATTCAGCCGCAGGTTCTCGGCCAGAAAAGTCTCGGTCAAGGGGTGGCAATCGCTGGCGGTGATGTCACCCTGGCGGCGGTGTATCACCAGACTGGCCAGTGCCAGCCCACAACCAATCTCCAGAATGCGTTTGCCCACCAGGTCTTGGGTCTGCATGGCGTTGGCCAGCATACGCGCCGACGGCCAGACCATGCCGAACAGCGGCCACGATGCGGACGAGATGCCCGCTGCGTGCGCGGCGCCATCCGGGTCGGCGTATTGCTGCCGGTCTAGCAGCGAGCGGATTTTAAAATGCGAGTCGCCCAGCAAGTGGGTTTCCCATTTAACGTTGTAGCCTGGCATGGCGCAGCTCCTGAAAGCCTGTGTTGTGGCATGTGAGAAAAAATGCTTTTGCTCATCAGACACAACACTGGCAAGAGTGCGATGTGGGTGGACCGGGCACCGGGTGTGGGCCTTGCAGCCCACCGGCCTAGTGTAACGAGGCGGGCGATTCGGCCCTTGCTTCAGCCATTCTGACGCCCGAGCTACCCTAGAATGGCCCCGGCGCCAGCGCGCCAAGTGTCGCAAGTGATGAGCAATGTTTTGCTCTGGCTTGCACTGTGGGGTACCCCCATGGTTGTTGTGTGCCTAGTCATCTCGGTGCGTGCGCCCCATGCGCATTTTGCGTAGGATGCGCACGCTGGACCTGCTGGTTGACGCGCTGGTTGCCACCTTACTTTTCCTTGTCTTCTTCCTTCTTCAGGGGCCATGCGCGACATCTCCTACCGAACTTGGATAACTCGCAGCCTGGCGCGGGCTTTGCTGGCCGATGCGGACAAGCCGGGCGGCACGCGGCTGGCCGCATTGCAGGCGCGTGCGGTAGCTACGCTGGGCGAGAACCCGGTATGGCTCGCTTCGGTGATCGCGCCCCTGGCCGCACTGTCGCCCCTGCGTTGGCAAATGATGGATATCGATGCACTGACAGAGCGCATCTTGAACCCACCGCAGGCACGGCGTGCGCCCCCGCCCTTTGGCGATGACGCGCAGGACGATGAGGATGGCGAAGACCAGGAGGATTATGTGGACGACGACCTCCACACAGAGGCCGGGCTTTCCTTTGCCGATGGTGGCATTCCCCACATCCGCCGCCTGATACTGCGGCCGGCCAAAATGCGTCCCCGCCCCTTGGGCCTGGACACTTGTGTGTTACCCGATCTGCCCACCGTCAAGGAACTGGCCCAGTGGCTGGACCTGCCCCTCGATCGCCTGCTGTGGTTGAGCCCCGAGACACCTATAGGCGCGGACCACTACCGCTATAAGCTGCAGCCCAAACG
The DNA here is from genome assembly GCA_040384785.1 of Pseudomonadota bacterium. GTDB lineage: Bacteria > Pseudomonadota > Gammaproteobacteria > Burkholderiales > Burkholderiaceae_C > Allorhodoferax. The sequence continues at coordinate 11,578 of JAZKIR010000148.1, read as the reverse complement.
CACCGGCGGTTTGCGCCTGTTGGAGATTCCCAAGGCAGACCTGAAGCGGGTGCAGCGCGCCATCCACAGCGGCTTGCTGCAACACGTGCCCGTGCACGAAGCGGCCCACGGTTTTGTCACCCAACGTTCGGTGGCCACACATGCAGCGGCACACGCGGGGCGGGCTGTGGTCATCAAGTTTGACCTGAAGGATTTCTTTGGCAGCATCCGCGCCGCGCAGGTGGCGGCGGTGTGGCGCACACTGGGTTATCCGGTGGGTGTGGCGCGCTGTCTGGCAACGCTGTGCACCCATCGCACGGCGCAGATGGTGGTGCAGCGGCTGCGTGACGACGATGGTGGAGGCTTGGACTGGTGGGGCGCCAAGCGCCTGCGCGCCGCGCACCTGCCCCAGGGCGCACCTACATCGCCCACCTTGGCCAACCTGTGTGCCTTTGGTCTGGACCTGCGCCTGGATGGCCTGGCCTGGGCCTTTGGCGCCACGTATACGCGGTATGCCGACGACCTGGTGTTCTCCGGGCCGGAGGGCCTGCGCCCGCAGTTCCGCGCGCTGCAGGCCTGGGTTGCGGCCATCGCAGAAGACGAAGGTTTTGCGCTGCACCCCGACAAGACCCGCTGCCTGCCGCAACACCGGCAGCAGCGCATCACCGGAGTGGTGGTCAATGCCCGGCCGAATACCCCGCGCCAGGACTACGACAAGCTCAAGGCCTGCCTGCACCAGTGTGTGCTGCACGGACCAACTTCGCAAAACCACGACCTGTTGACGGATTTCCGCGGCCATCTGCTGGGGCGTATTGCTTGGGTCAAGCAATTCAATGCGGCCAGGGCCACGAAGCTGATGGGCTTGTTTGTACGAATTGTGTGGTGAGCGCGTCGAGGCCCCGTGCACCGCGGGTCCATTCGTATAGACTGCTATTCACTCCCTCGACACCTCCCAAAACACAAGACCACGCGTGATCGCTGCCCTATTGATTGACCTTGACGACACTCTGCTGGACGACCGCCAGGCGATGGCCGCTGCCGTTCTGCAATTGCGAGAGCGGCTGGGGTTATCGCCCAGCAAAGACAGCGATGCAATCTCAAAACGCTGGGATGACATCGGCAGGGCGCTATGGGCGCGATGCGCGGCGGGTGAGATCAGTTTTGTGGAGCAGCGCCGCGCACGCCTGCGTGACACCTTCTGCATCGCGCTGTCTGATCAAGAGGCGGACGCGATGTTCGGGGAATACCTCGGCTTCTACGAACTGCATTGGCAACTCCTGCCGGGTGCCATTGAGTTCCTGGCCGCAACGGCGCACCTACCCCGCGCCATTGTCACCAACGGCCATCGTGCGCAGGTCGACAAGAAGTTGCACAAGCTGGGGCTAGCAACGCAGTTCAAGGCAGTCGTTACGCCGGATGACTGCGGCGCCAAGAAGCCCGATCCGCGCTTGCTCCTCTACGCGCTGGAGCGCCTCGGCGTGCAGGCGCAACACACTTTAATGGTCGGCGACAACCTGGCGTCGGACATAGCCCCCGCCTCTGCACTGGGGATGCAGGTCTTCCACGTGGATGCACGTGTGCAAGGCCAATCCATTGGCGACTGCGTACGCCACACCGCCCTGTCTACACATTCGCCGCAGAGTGATATTGCTACAAATTCAGTAGCGCTTGCCACATACTCGCCGAGGGCTAGAGCCTAGTTTGATAAATACGATTCACCGATGAGCAGCCCCAAGGTGAAACGCACCTACTCGGGGGCCGGGAGCTGCACGGAGTGAGCGACCGTGGAGGCTATATCTCTACTCAACCCGTGTCACCGCGTTCGGCTTGAAGCCCAGGTCCGCCGCCTTGCCCTTGCGGGCACGTGCAGCACGGGCGTTGTTCAGGCTGCGGATCTCCAGCGTTTCATCACGCTCCTTGCCACCGCGGCCAATGCCGTCTATGCGCACGCTGCGGGTGTAGGCCGCGGCGCCGGCCAGTGTGTCCTTGGCTTCCAGGTCGATCAGCATCAGGCCGCGGCCGCCATTGGCCATGGATTTGAGTTCGGTGATCTCAAAGGTCAGGATGCGTCCGCCTGCGGAAGCACACGCCACGTGGGTGGCCGGCGCAACAACAGTGGCCGGCGTGCCGGCAACCGTTACCTTGCCCTGCGCACCTGACACCAGCGAGGGGCAGCACAGCGTTTCACCGGCATTGATACCGACAAAAGCCTTGCCGGCCTTCTGGCGCGAAATCATGTTGTCCACCGTGGCCATGAAGCCGTAGCCGGCCGTGCTGCTGAGCAACAGGGTAGCGGCCGCAGGACCGGCAAAGTAGTACAGCAGTTGTGTGCCGCTTTCCAGCTCGATCAGCGTGGTAACCGGTTGGCCATCCCCCCGCCCGCCCGGCAGCAGCGACACCGCCACCGAGTAGATACGGCCGTTGGAGCCAAACACCAGCAGCGTGTCCACACTGCGGCATTCAAAGGTGCCATACAGGCCGTCGCCAGCCTTGAATGCAAACGACGTGGCCTCGTGGCCATGGCCGGTGCGCGCACGCACCCAACCCTTTTGGCTGACCACGACGGTGACGGGTTCGTCCACCACCTTGATCTCCAGCACGGCTTTTTTCTCGGTCTGGATCAGCGTGCGGCGCGCGTCGGCAAAGGTCTTGGCGTCGGCCTCGATCTCCTTGACCATCAGGCGGCGCAGCGCAGCCGGGCTGCCCAGGATTTCTTCCAGCTTGCCCTGTTCGATGCGCAGCTCGGAAAGTTGTTGCTCGATCTTGATGGCTTCCAGCCGGGCCAGTTGGCGCAGGCGGATTTCAAGAATATCTTCGGCCTGAATCTCCGACAGCTTGAAGCGCTCTATCAATGCCAGCTTGGGCTCGTCCGCCTGGCGGATGATGGCGATGACCTCGTCGATATTCAACAAGACCAGTTGGCGGCCTTCCAGAATATGGATACGGGCCAATACCGCGTCCAGGCGGTGTTGCGAGCGCCGCTGGATGGTAGTCTGGCGGAATTCAATCCACTCCAACAGCATCTGGCGCAGGGACTTTTGTGTGGGCCGGCCATCCAAGCCAATCATGGTCAAGTTGATCGGCGACGACGTTTCCAGGCTGGTGTGGGCCAGCAGCGCGGTGATCAGTTCCTGCTGTTCAATGCGGCTGGTCTTGGGCTCGAACACCAGGCGCACCGCGGCGTCCTTGTTGGACTCATCGCGCACCACGTCCAACACCGACAACACACTGGCCTTGAGCTGGGTCTGGTCTTGCGACAAGGCTTTTTTACCGGCCTTGACCTTGGGGTTGGTGAGTTCTTCAATTTCTTCCAGCACGCGCTGGCTGCTGACACCGGGTGGCAGCTCGGTCACCACCAGTTGCCACTGGCCACGTGCCAGGTCTTCGATCTTCCAGCGGGAGCGCACCTTGAGTGAGCCGCGGCCCGTGCGGTAGGCGTCGGCGATATCGCTCGCGCTGCTGATGATTTGTCCGCCACCGGGGTAGTCGGGGCCGGGCACCAGGGTCAATAGTTCAGACTCTGGCAGATCGGGTTGCTTCACCAGTGCGATACAGGCGTCGGCTATTTCACGCAGGTTGTGGCTGGGGATTTCAGTGGCCAGGCCAACCGCAATACCGCTGGCGCCATTGAGCAGCGCAAACGGCAGGCGCGCGGGCAACAGCTTGGGTTCTTGTTCGCTGCCGTCGTAGTTGGGCGCAAAGTCCACCGTGCCTTCGTCCAGCTCGTCGAGCAGCAGGCGGGTGATCTTGGCGAGGCGCGCCTCGGTGTAACGCATGGCGGCGGCGTTGTCACCGTCGCGGGAGCCGAAGTTGCCCTGGCCGTCGACCAGCGGGTAACGCTGGTTGAAGTCTTGCGCCATGCGCACCATGGCGTCGTAGGCGGCAGTGTCGCCATGCGGATGGTATTTGCCCAGCACATCACCGACCACACGGGCGCTCTTGACCGGCTTGGCTCCGGTGTTGCCGTTCGGCCCGCCAAAACCCAGGCCCATGCGCGACATGGAATACAGAATACGGCGTTGTACCGGCTTTTGGCCATCACACACATCGGGCAAGGCGCGGCCCTTGACAACGGAGAGCGCGTATTCCAGGTAGGCGCGTTGCGCGTAGGTGGCTAGATTAAGTTCGTCATCTCCACCATCACGGGGCGGCTCGGGGGACAGGGCTAGAGTGTCTTGGTCGGTCATGGATACTGCTAATTCGACAATTCTGTAAGGGACTGTTGGGCCTTGGCGCTCTGGCCCGAGCCAATGACCAGATCTTTGGGATGCAAGGGGTCAATCGCCATTTTTTTGGCCAGGGCGTCCGCTGCTTCCTGCGTGCTACTCAGCTCACCCCAGCGCAAGTTGACATTGGCGCTCGGCCCGTGAAACTGCCCCTGCACCCTGGGGGCAGCCGTTGGCGCAGGCGCAACACGGGCAAGCGGATTGAGGCGCTTGTAGAGCTGCATCACGGAACGCACGTAGTTTTGCGTCTCCAAGTAATTGGGGATCTTGTTGCCGGCTCTTTGCACGGCGCCTTCGCCGGCGTTGTAGGCGGCAACCGCCAATTCCAACTGGCCGGGGAACATCTTGATCAAATCACGCAAGTAACGCGCGCCGGTGTTGATATTGGTCTTGGGATCGGTCAGTTTGGCCGACACCGTTCCGCGCTGGTCATTGGACACACCATAACGCTGTGCCGTTGCAGGCATGACCTGCATCAAGCCTACCGCGCCCTTGGGTGACACCGCGCTGGGGTTGAAGCCCGACTCGGCGGTGATGACCGCCTGCAGCAGCGCGACGTCAAGCTGGTTGGCATCAGCCGCCGTGTGCAGGTGTTCCTTCACGGCCATGAAGCGGGGAGAGGTTTCCAGCGCTGCCAGGCTCTTGGTGGACACAGGCGGCGACGCGGCCGTGCGCGCATCCATGGGTGCGCCGCCCCTGCTTTCGGTTTCACCCGTACTGGGTGCGGGTGTACCCCTAAACAGCAGCGCATAACGCTTGTCCAACTGGCTGGACGCAAAGTGTTTGACACCCTGGGCATCGGTATAGGTCCACATGTCGGCGTACACGACATGGCTGGACAACAACGAGGCGCCGGCGAACAGGGCCGCGCGCCAGTTCCGGGCCAAGGGCCAAAGGGTTTTCAGGTTCGCGGCCATCAGACGTCCACCTCGACCGAGTCGCCATGCAACTCCATCAACTCGCGCCGGGAGGCGGCTTCGCCCTTGCCCATCAGCTTGGTGATCAGCGCTTCGGTCTGGCCGAAGTCAATCACGCCCAACATGACCGGCAGCAGGCGGCGGGTGTCGGGGTTGAGCGTGGTGTCCCACAATTGCTCGGCGTTCATCTCACCCAGGCCTTTGAAGCGGCTGATGCTCCAGGCGCCCTCGCGTACGCCTTCTTTGCGCAATTTATCGAGAATGGCGATCAATTCACCGTCATCCAGCGCGTATGCCTTGGACGCGGGCTTCTTGCCCCGCGCCGGCGCGTCAACACGGAACAATGGTGGACGCGCTACATACACATGGCCGGTTTCAATCAGCTTGGGGAAATGGCGGAAGAACAGCGTCAACAGCAGCACCTGGATGTGCGAGCCGTCGACGTCAGCATCCGACAGGATGCAGACCTTGCCGTAGCGCAGGCCCGACATGTCAGGCGTGTCATTCGGGCCATGCGGGTCGACACCGATGGCAACTGAGATGTCGTGGATTTCGGTGTTGGCAAACAGCCGGTCGCGGTCCACCTCCCAGGTGTTGAGCACCTTGCCGCGCAGGGGCAGGATCGCCTGGCTTTCCTTGTCGCGGCCCATCTTGGCGCTGCCGCCGGCGGAGTCGCCCTCGACCAGAAACACCTCGTTGTAGGCAATGTCCTTGCTTTCGCAGTCGGTCAGCTTGCCGGGCAGCACCGCCACGCCAGAGCTTTTGCGTTTTTCGACCTTTTGGCCGGCTTTCTGCCGGCTTTGGGCAGCTTTGATCGCCAATTCGGCCAATTTCTTGCCGTAGTCCACATGCTGGTTCAACCACAGTTCGAGCGCCGGGCGCACAAAACTTGAGACCAGGCGCACGGCGTCGCGCGAATTGAGCCGCTCCTTGATCTGGCCCTGGAACTGCGGGTCCAGCACCTTGGTCGACAACACATAACTGGCGCGGGCAAACACGTCTTCGGGCATCAGCTTGACGCCCTTGGGCAGCAGCGAGTGCAGTTCAATAAAACTCTTGACGGCGGTGAACAGACCGTCCCGCAGGCCGCTCTCATGCGTGCCGCCGGCGCTGGTGGGGATCAGGTTGACGTAACTTTCGCGCACAGGCTGGCCGTCTTCGGTAAAGGCCACACACCAGGAGGCGCCCTCGCCTTCGGCAAAGTTGTCACTCTGCGCATCGGCAAAACCTTCACCTTCGAACAGCGGAATGACGGGGTCACCATTCAGCGTTTGCGTCAGATAGTCGCGCAGCCCGCCTTTGTACAGCCAGGTTTGGGTCTCCTTGGTCTTCTCGATCAGCAAGGACACACTGACGCCGGGCATCAATACCGCCTTGCTGCGCAGCAAGTGCGTCAGCTCGGCCATGGGCAGCGCGGCGGACTCGAAATACTTGGCATCCGGCCAGACGCGCACCGTGGTACCGGATTTGCGGTCGCCCTCGGCTATCTTGCGGGTCTGCAGAGGCTGGGTTACGTCACCATTCTCAAACACCAGCGCGGCGACCACGCCTTCGCGGTAGGACGTGGCTTCGAGACGTTTGGCCAGGGCGTTGGTCACGCTGACGCCGACGCCGTGCAGGCCGCCGGAGAAGCTGTAGGCGCCGCCCTTGCCCTTGTCGAACTTGCCACCGGCGTGCAGGCGGGTGAAGACCAGCTCGATGACCGGCGCTTTTTCTTCCGGGTGCATGCCAAACGGGATGCCGCGGCCATCGTCTTCGATGGACACGGAACTGTCCATATGGACGGTGACCTTGATCTTTTTGCCGTAACCGCCCAGGGCTTCATCGGCCGCGTTGTCCAGGACTTCCTGGATCACATGCAGCGGATTGTCGGTGCGGGTATACATGCCCGGGCGTTGTTTGACGGGCTCCAGGCCCTTGAGGACCCGGATGGAACCTTCGGAGTATTCGGGGGTAGCTTTGACGGACATAGGGCGGCATTGTAATCGCCGCGCGCTGGATAGCTGTATGCAAATACAGCCGGCCGCCTAAACGGCATTCTTCCGGCGCCAGCGAAGCCCATCCCGATTGGTGACAATCGACCCATGCACCCCACCCACAAGCCGCTTTCCACCGCCCAAGTATTGGCCTGTGGCGCCATCATCGTGACACTCTCCATGGGCATACGCCACGGTTTTGGACTGTGGCTGCAGCCCATCACACAAGACCAGGGTTGGACCCGCGAAACCTTTGCGCTGGCCATCGCCATCCAAAACCTGGCCTGGGGCATTTCCGGAATTTTTGCCGGCATGGTGGCGGACCGGTTTGGCGCCTTTCGGGTCGTCATCGGCGGCTCGGTGCTGTATGCCCTGGGGTTGGTGGGCATGGCCAACGCCAACACACCCTTGTTGTTTATGCTCAGTACCGGGGTGCTGATTGGCATGGCACAGGCCGGCACCACCTATGCCGTGATCTACGGCGTGATAGGCCGCAATGTCAGTGCCGACAAACGCTCCTGGGCCATGGGTGTGGCCGCCGCAGCAGGATCCTTCGGGCAATTCCTGATGGTGCCGACCGAGGGTTTCTTGATCAGCCACTTTGGTTGGCAGGAGGCCTTGGTGATGCTGGGCATGGCGTCGTTGCTGATGATTCCGCTGGCCTGGGGCCTCAAGGAACCGGGTTTTTCGGGTGCTGCCGCTGCCGTACCGCGCGAACAAAGCATTGCCCAGGCCCTGCGGGAGGCCTTCAAATACCCCAGTTTTCAGCTGCTGATGGCCGGCTACTTTGTTTGTGGCTTCCAGGTGGTGTTCATTGGTGTGCACATGCCCAGTTACCTGAAAGACAAGGGCCTGTCGCCCCAGGTCGCCAGTTATGCCTTGGCGCTGATTGGCTTGTTCAATGTGTTTGGCACCTACGCGGCGGGTGTGCTGGGGCAGAAAATGCAGAAGAAAAACATACTGGCCTTCATCTACTTTGCCCGTGCCGTCGCCATCAGCCTGTTTTTGCTGGCGCCGCTGACGCCTGCCAGCGTTTATGTCTTTTCCAGTGTCATGGGGCTGTTGTGGCTGTCCACCATTCCGCCAACCAATGCCACCGTGGCGCAGATATTCGGTGTGGCGCATTTGTCCATGCTGGGTGGTTTTGTGTTTTTCAGCCACCAGATCGGTTCCTTCATGGGCGTGTGGCTGGGTGGTTACCTGTATGACAAGACCGGCAGCTACGACATCGTCTGGTACATCGCCATTGCGCTGGGTATTGCCGCAGCGCTGGTCAATCTGCCGGTGAAAGAGGCCGCCATAGCCCGCAATCTGCCGCGCGGTACGGTTACACCATGACCGTGCGCATGCGCTTCGCCATAAGCGTGCTGGCACTGGCGGTACTGGCGGCTGTCTTTGCAATGTACATACAGCCCGATTTCATGGTGCAAATGGCGAATCAGGTGTGGGCCTGCTTTTGAATCCCTCTGCCTGGATTGTTCGCTGGTCGCATCTGCTGACACCGGGATGCACGGTATTGGACGTGGCCTGTGGGTCGGGGCGGCATCTGGCCTGGTTTGCCGGGCGCGACCACCCGGTGACCGGCGTTGACCGCGATATTGACCAAGCCCGCGTAAAGGTGCCCAGTGCCGAGTTGGTTTGCGCCGATATCGAAGCCGGTACCTGGCCTCTGCAGGCCGATGGTCAGGTGCAGACCTTTGGCGCGGTGGTGGTGACCAATTACCTGTGGCGCCCGCTGTTGGACACCGTGGTCGCCAGCGTCGCGCCAGGCGGCATCCTGCTGTATGAGACATTCGCGGCCGGCAACGAACGCCTGGGACGCCCCAGCCGCCCCGATTTCCTGCTGCAACCCGGCGAACTGCTGCATACCTGCGCGGCGCTGGAGGTGCTGGCCTATGAAAATGGCTACCTGCAGGATCCGCCCCGGTACGTGCAACGCATCGCGGCCGTGCGGCCTGCCGCGGCGCTGTCTGGACCTGCGGAACTGGAGCGCCGCGCACTCTCGCTAAAATAGTTGATTACCGTACAAAAAACCGACATGAACCAACCCCAAGGCCCAATCACCGGCAGCATCGTGGCGCTGATCACCCCGATGCAAGACGATGGCTCCGTGGACTACCCGGCGCTGCGCAAACTGATCGACTGGCATATTGCCGAAGGCACAGACTGCATCGGCGTGGTGGGCACCACGGGCGAGTCGCCCACCGTCAATGTCGAAGAACACTGCGAGATCATCCGCGTGTCCGTCGAACAAGCCGCCAAGCGTGTCCCCATCATGGCGGGTTGCGGCGCGAACTCGACCGCAGAAGCCATAGAACTGGCCCGTTTTGCGAAGAAGGTGGGGGCGGACTGCCAACTGCAGGTCGTGCCCTATTACAACAAGCCCACGCAAGAAGGCCAGTACTTGCACTTCAAGGCCATCGCTGAAGCGGTGGATTTACCACTGGTGTTGTACAACGTGCCGGGCCGTTCCGTGGCCGATATGGCGCACGACACGGTGCTGCGTTTGGCCCAGGTCGATGGCATTGTCGGCATCAAGGAAGCCACCGGCAACATCGAACGTGCACAGTGGCTGATCAAGGAAGCTCCCAAGGGTTTTGCCATCTATTCGGGCGATGACCCCACGGCAGTAGCGCTGATGTTATGCGGCGGCCACGGCAATGTCAGCGTTACGGCCAACGTCGCACCACGCCTGATGCATGAGCTCTGCGTAGCCGCTATCGCTGGCAACGTGAAGCGCGCCATGGAGATCCAATTCCAGCTGTTGCCACTGCACAAAACACTTTTCGTAGAATCCAACCCGATTCCCGTCAAATGGGCCGCCGCCCGCATGGGCCTATGCACAGACGCGTTGCGCCTACCATTGACCCCTTTGACGCAAGTCAATCAGCCGGCGCTGGAGCGTGTGATGCGCGCCACCGGTCTGATTTAAGTTCCTTTTCCATTCCGAGGATTTCCGTGAACCTTTTTTTCAAATTGACGCTTGTGAGCGCAGCGATCGCACTGTCGGCCTGTACCGTTCTAGAGGGTGACAAGGTGGACTATCGCAGCGCGAACAGCGGCGTGAAAGTGCCTTCACTGGACGTCCCTCCCGATCTGACGCAGTTGACCAAGGACACGCATTATTCGGTCGTTGGTGGCGCGGTATCGGCTTCCGGGTTCAAGGCCGGTCAACCGGCGGCGGTTTCAACCACGCCCACGGTGGCCGCAATCATGCTGGGTGATGTACGCATTGAACGATCCGGCAACCAGCGCTGGCTGGTCGTCAATCGCCCTGCGGACAAACTGTGGGAGCCGGTCAAAGACTTCTGGCAGGAAAATGGTTTCCTGCTGGCCATGGACCAGAACACGCTGGGCATCATGGAAACCGATTGGGCCGAAAACCGGGCAAAGATTCCACAGGACTTCATCCGTAATTCACTGGGAAAGTTGTTCGATTCCTTGTACTCCACAGCAGAGCGTGACAAGTTTCGCACCCGCCTGGAGCGCAATGCCAATGGGGAAACCGAGATTTTCATCAGCCACCGCGGCATGATTGAAACGGTTACGACCCAGACCCGTCAGGAGGCAGGCAACACCATTTGGCAACCCCGCCCGGTGGACCCTGAACTCGAAGCCGAATTTCTGCGCCGTCTGATGGTCAAGCTGGGCGTTGCCGAGCAGCAGGCCAAGGCCCTGGTTACACCGGCAACGTCCACCAGCGTAGCCAAGAAGAGCATCGCTTCGATAACCACCGAAAACGGACAACCAGCCGTACGCGTCGAAGAGGGATTTGACAGCGCCTGGCGCCGCGTGGGTCTGGCACTGGACCGAACCGGTTTTACGGTTGAGGACCGCGACCGCAAACAAGGTATTTACTTCGTGCGTTATGTGCCGCTGAATGCCGACAACACGGAACCGGGCTTTTTCAGCAAGCTTTTCAGCAGCAGCAAGACCAACGACGCGGCCAAGTTCCAGATCGCGGTACGCAGTGTTGCCAACGTGACCACGGTATCGGTGTTGGATGCCAAGGGCGCCCCGGAAACCTCGGTCAGCGCGCAACGTATCGTCAAAGTTATCGCTGACGATATCAAATAACGCCATCTGCAGCGGGTCTGTGACCCGCTGCGGCAAATGACAGACAAAAAAAAGCCACCTTGCGGTGGCTTTTCTTCTGGGCGCAAGAATTAGCTCTTTGCTGGCTCAGAAGCTGCTGGTGCGGGAGCAGCAGCTGGAGCGGATGCATCAGCAGCAGGTGCAGAAGCGGCTGGTGCAGCGGCAGGAGCGGGTGCTGGTGCAGCGGCAGGAGCGGCGGCGGCAGGAGCTTCAACAGGCTTGCTGCAAGCAGCCAAGGCAGCGGCAGCGATAACGGCTGCCAAGACGAGTGATTTGTTCATTTTTAAAAACTAGAGTGAGTTAACGAAACAATTTTCGGAAATTGTCAAAGCAGCGCGCCGCCCAGACTCAGACAAAAAGCATTCGATCTCTTTTTGCCTAACCC
>JAZKIR010000147.1:0-15586 GCA_040384785.1 Pseudomonadota bacterium | reverse complement strand
CTCCACTTTGGCACTTTGATGCCGCTCGCGCTGGGGGCGTCCATTCCATTGGCCCTGCGGTGAAACCTTGGCGCGTACGCGTTACTACAGCTTTCCGTACTGCGTGCCACCGATCATGATGCCGCTGTCCAGCGGAGCCAGGTCGGATTGGTATTCCCATTCGCCAACACGTACGGCGGGGGGGGCCATGCCATTGCGCAGGGCTTCCATGAAGGCCTCTGCCTCTTCGTCCGAAACGGGCTGGTAGGCGTGGCGTGCCAGGGCTGGTTCCGCGGAGCCTGGCGCAAGCGCGGCGCCCGTGGGCCGCTGCAGCTGGCGGGCAGGGGCCTGAAAACTGGTGTTGCCGGCATCGGTGCCATCGGCGTTGCGGGACATGCGGTCAAACTGGCTCTCGGTCTCACTGACGCGCCAGTAGATGCCCTCAATCAGCACGCCAAAACGCTTGTAGGCGTTGGAGCGCATGAGTTTTTCGAGTGCTGCAAAACTCTTGGTCTTGGCGTCGCGTCCGGTGACAAAGGACTTGGCGACGTCGATCATTGCAATGAAACGGTGGTGCCGCACATCGACCGGCATGACCTTGAACTTGTACATGCTGCCAATAACCTCCATTGCGAGAAAACTCTCGCGTATGGACTGGTACATCATTTCCTGTCGGAAGGCCTTGCGCTCCTCCAGGTCCATGCGCTTGGCATGGGCTTCTGCTGCCGCCGCAACTTCTGCGGCCGGTTTCTTTTTGGTGCGAAAGAAAGAGAACATGATGGTGTTTGGCGTGTTGAACGGATTCTAGCGTCGTGCTTTCGCGCCGAGTAGACCATATGCACCAAGTGTTGTTGCGCAGGGAAAATCCCGGTGTCGATGCCCGGTTGGCTCTGCTAGCATGCACCAGCAACCCTTACTCCCATTGATGTTAGCTTTTATCCTCCGGCGATTGTTCCAGGCTGTGATCGTCATGGTTGCAGTGGCCTTTTTTGCGTTCATGCTGTTCCAGTATGTGGGCGACCCCGTGGTTTTCCTGCTCGGCCAGGATGCCAAGCCGGACCAGATCGCCCAACTGCGAGCGGATCTGGGCCTGGATCAACCTTTCTTCATACAGTTTGCACACTTCCTGGGTAATGCGGTGCAGGGCGAATTTGGCCTGAGCCTGCGCCAGGGCGCCAAGGTCTCGCGCCTGATCGCCGAGCGGTTTCCGGCTACGCTGGAGTTGTCGCTGGTGGCTGCGTTGTTGGCGCTGCTGGTCGGGGTGCCGATGGGGGTATACGCGGCGCTCAAACGGGGTACGTTCACAAGCCAGCTGTTCATGACCATCTCGTTGCTGGGCGTGTCTTTGCCAACCTTTCTGATTGGCATCTTGCTGATTCTGTTCTTCTCGGTCATGCTGGGATGGTTTCCCAGCTTTGGTCGCGGTGAGGTGCGCAGCATGGGTTGGTGGAGTACCGGGCTGCTGACGCTGGACGGTTGGCACCACATCGTCATGCCCGCCGTGACGCTGGCCATTTTTCAGCTCACGCTGATCATGCGCCTGGTGCGCTCCGAGATGCTGGAGGTGCTGCGCACCGATTACATCAAGTTCGCACGCGCCCGGGGCTTGAGCAACCGCGCCATCCACTTTGGCCACGCGTTGAAAAACACCCTGGTCCCGGTGATCACCATCATTGGCCTGCAATTGGGCACGCTGATTGCGTTCTCCATCATCACCGAGGCGGTATTTCAGTGGCCGGGCATGGGCCTGTTGTTCATACAGGCCGTCACGTTTGCGGACGTGCCGGTCATGGCCGCCTACCTGTGTCTGGTGGCGCTGATTTTTGTCGTCATCAATCTGGTGGTTGATCTTTTATATTTTGTTGTGGATCCACGCCTGCGCGTGGGCCATGCGGGAGGACACTGATGTCGGGTTTGCAACCAAAACCAATGCTCAGAGCCCAAGGCCGGGCCTTTGCCCAGATCTCTGAATTTCATCCCGAACTCATAGCCTTCAGGCGCGACTTGCACGCCCATCCCGAATTGGGTTTTGAAGAGGTCTACACCGCGGCCCGCGTCAAGGAAGCCTTGCAGGTCTGTGGCGTGGACGCCGTGCACACCGGCATCGGCAAGACCGGCGTGGTGGCGACCATCAAGGGCAAGGGCGGCGGCAACAAGATGATTGGTTTGCGGGCCGACATGGACGCGTTGCCGATGACCGAACTCAACGACTTTGCGTGGAAGTCATCCAAATCCGGCCTGATGCATGGCTGTGGCCACGACGGTCATACCGCGATGCTGGTGGGCGCGGCGCGTTACCTCGCAGAGACCCGCAATTTTGACGGCACCGCAGTGCTGATTTTCCAGCCGGGCGAAGAAGGTTATGCCGGTGCGCGGGTCATGATTGAGGACGGCTTGTTCGAGCGTTTCCCGGTGCAATCCGTCTATGGCATGCACAACTGGCCCGGTATGCGGCCCGGCACGGTGGGGTTGACCGTTGGCGCCATGATGGCCTCGGCCGACCGCATCACGATCGAGATTGCCGGGCGCGGCGGCCACGGCGCCCACCCGTACCAGACCATTGATCCGGTCGTGGTGGCGGCCCACATCATTACCGCGATCCAGAGCATCGTGTCGCGCAATATCCGCGCCGTGGACAGTGCAGTGATCAGCATTTGCGCCGTGCAGGCCGGTGACCTGGGCGCCATGAGCGTGATACCGGGCAAGGCGACGCTGGTGGGCACCGTGCGCACCTTCAGCACCCAGGTACAGAACACGGTGGAACGCCGACTCAACGAGTTGTGCAACGCGGTGGCATTGGGTTTTGGTGCAACGGCCTCGGTGCATTACGAGCGTATCTATCCCGCCACCATCAACTCCATGGAAGAAACGCTGTTCGCGGCCAATGTGGCGGAGAGTCTGGTGGGTGTGGACCATGTGGTGCGCGACCTGGAGCCCAGCATGGGTTCTGAAGACTTCGCCTTTATGTTGCAGGTCAAACCCGGCGCATACATGCGCATTGGCCAGGGCGCTGAGAACGGTGTGGGCAGTTGTGTACTGCACAACACACGTTACGACTTCAACGATGACATCTTGCCGCTGGGCGCTGCCTTACATGCCAGTCTGGTGGAGCAGTCTATGCCTTTATCCGTGTCAGCCTAGTTCTTAGTCGGTTGTGGGTAGAGCCAAAGGTCTGTCCCACCAGTTTTTCCCATAACAAGAGGAGATTACATGCAGTTCAAGAAAAAATTCGCGTTGACCTTGCTGGGCGTGGCGGTGGTCGCGGCCGCCGTTCCGGTCAGTGCAGTGACCCTGCGCATCGGCAACCAGGGGGATGCCCTGTCCATGGACCCGCATTCGCTGAATGAATCGTTGCAGATCAGTGTGACCGAAAACGTCTACGAGCCGCTGGTGGTGCGTGACCGGAATTTCAAGCTTGCACCAGCCCTGGCCACCAGTTGGAAACAAACCGCCCCGACGGTGTGGCGGTTCGATTTGCGCAAAGGTGTGCAGTTTCACGATGGCACGCCGTTCACCGCGGACGACGTGATCTTCAGTTACGAGCGTGCCAAGAGTGACGGCTCGGACATGAAGACCTATGTGGGCCAGATCAAGGAGATCAAAAAGATCAACGACCACGCGGTGGACATCATTACCAACGCACCGTTCCCCATCCTGCCCGAGTTGTTCACGCACTGGAACATCATGAGCAAGAAGTGGTGCGAAACCAACCAGGCGACCAAGCCGGTGGACCGCCGCAAGGGCATTGAAAATGCGGCCTCTTTCAAGGCCAATGGCACAGGCCCTTTCCGCCTGCGTGAGCGCCAGCCCAATGTGCGTACGGTGTTTGCCCGCAACCACAACTACTGGGGCAAGGTTGACGGCAATGTGGATGACGTAGTGTTCAACGTCATCGGCAATGACAGCACCCGTGTGGCGGCCCTGTTGTCCGGTGAAATCGATGTCATGGAGCCGGTGCCTGTGCAGGACGTGGAGCGTGTTCGCTCCGCGTCCAACCTCAAGGTCATGCAGGGGCCTGAGCTGCGCGTGATCTTTTTGGGCATGGACCAGAAGCGTGACGAGTTGCTGTACTCGAACGTCAAGGGCAAGAACCCGTTCAAGGACAAACGTGTGCGTCAGGCCTTCTACCAGGCCATCGATATAGATACCATCAAGCGTGTCGTGATGCGGGGCGCCGCCACCCCGATTGCGCTGATGTTCCCGCCTGAGGTGAACGGTTTTGCGCCAGATCTGGCCAAACGTTTGCCATTTGATGCGGAGGCTTCCAAGAAGCTGCTGGCCGAAGCCGGTTACCCCAATGGTTTTGAAGTGGCTATGAACTGCCCGAACGACCGCTATGTCAACGATGGCGCGATCTGCCAGTCGGTTGCCGCCAACCTTGCGCGTGTGGGTGTCAAGATCAAGCTGGAAGTGGAGACCAAGGGCACTTACTTTCCCAAGATCCTGCGCCGCGACACGAGCTTCTACATGCTGGGCTGGACCTCCAGCACGGTGGACGCGCACAACGTGATGTTTGCCATTTTGTCCACACCGGGTGAGGGCGGACGTGGACAGTTCAACCTGGGCGCCTACAGCAATGCGCGTGTGGATGAGTTGACTGAAAAGGCGGCTTCGGAGACCGATGTGAAGAAGCGCAATGACATGATCCGTGAGGCGATCAAGATCCACCAGGACGAGGTTGGCCATATTCCGCTGCACCAGCAGGGGCTGAACTGGGGCGCGAAGAAGAACATCGAGCTGGTCCAGTGGCCCGATAACGGCATGATGTGGCGCTACATCACTGTCAAGTGACAGGCAAGACATGACCGCATGGTTTCAGCGCGCCTGGCACAGCGATGTGGGCTACAGCTTTCGCAGCTCTCCGGTTGCGATAGTGGCAGGCATCGTTGCGTTTGTTTGCCTGTTCTGCGCCATCTTTGCCAATGTAGTAGCGCCGCTTAATCCGTTTGACCTCGCCACACTTGAGGGGGGAGACGCCTTTTTGCCTCCGCTTTGGTTGCAAGGTGGCAATCCCAAGTACCTGCTGGGTACGGACGACCAGGGCCGCGACATTCTGTCGGCGCTGATGTTTGGTGCGCGCATCTCGCTGATGGTGGGACTGGCCTCGGTCGCGTTGTCAGCGTTGGTGGGCGTCAGCCTGGGTTTGTTGGCTGGTTTTGTGGGCGGCGCGCTGGACGCATTCATCATGCGGGTCTGTGACGTGATGTTGTCCTTCCCGGTGATTCTGATTGCGCTGCTGATCGCCGGGGTGGGGCGGGCGCTGTTCCCTCAGGCGCCATCTGCCATGGTGTTTGGTGTGCTGATACTGTCGATTTCGCTGACCGGTTGGGTGCAGTACGCCCGCACGGTGCGGAGTTCGACACTGGTCGAGCGCAACAAGGAGTACGTGCAGGCGGCGCGTCTGACCGGTGTGGCACCGCTGCGTATCATGCGTCGGCATGTGTTGCCCAATGTGCTGGGCCCGGTCATGGTGCTGGCCACCATTCAGGTGGCTACGGCCATCATCACCGAGGCGACGCTGTCGTTTCTGGGGGTTGGCGCACCACCCAATTCGCCTTCGCTGGGCACCTTGATACAGGTCGGCAACAAGTTCCTGTTTTCCGGCAACTGGTGGATCACCGTGTTTCCGGGAATGATGCTGGTGCTGATCGCGCTCAGCGTCAATCTGTTGGGCGACTGGCTGCGCGATGCGCTGAACCCACGCTTGCGCTAGACATGACCCCCACGCTCCCCATTGCATGTGGTTCGCTGCCCCCCGAGGGGGCTGTCCCGCTTTGGGGCGGCCCGGCAGCGGGACACCCGTTATTCCTATGAGCCTCTTACAAGTCAAAAATCTGGTCGTTGAATTCCCCGGCCGGCGCGGAACCCTGCGTGCGTTGGACGACATTTCGTTTGATATTGCGCCTGGTGAAATACTGGGCATCGTTGGCGAATCGGGGGCTGGCAAGTCCCTGACCAGCGCAGCCATCATCGGTCTGCTGGAGCCGCCGGGGCGTATTGCCAGTGGGCAAATCTTGCTCGAAGGGGAGCGCATCGACAACCTCAACGAGGCGCAGATGCGCCGCATTCGTGGCCGGCGTATCGGCGCGATTTTTCAGGATCCCTTGACGTCGCTGAACCCGTTGTACACGGTGGGCCGGCAGTTGATCGAAACCATACAAACCCACTTGCCCGTTTCTGCAGTCGAAGCCCGCCAACGCGCCATCTCGCTGTTGCAAGAAACCGGGATCGCCGCCGCAGAGCAGCGCATGGAACACTACCCGCACCAGTTTTCTGGAGGCATGCGCCAGCGCGTCGTGATTGCACTGGCCTTGGCCGGTGAACCCAAGCTCATCGTCGCAGATGAACCCACGACCGCGCTGGATGTCTCGATCCAGGCGCAGATCATCACGCTGCTGAAAAGCGTGTGCAAAAAGCACGGCGCAGCCGTGATGCTGATCACCCACGACATGGGTGTGATTGCCGAGACTTGCGACCGCGTGGCCGTTTTGTATGCCGGGCGTATTGCCGAAATCGGCCCGGTGCACGAGGTTATCAACCGCCCCTCCCACCCCTATACCGAAGGCCTGATGGCCGCCATCCCCGACATCACGCTGGACCGCGAACGCCTGAACCAGATCGACGGTGCCATGCCGCGGCTGGACGCCATTCCTACGGGCTGCGCCTTCAATCCGCGCTGCCCCAAGGTGTTTGACCGATGTCGCCAGGAGCGTCCGGAATTGGTGGCGACTGTGGCCACAGATGCCGCTTGCTGGTTGCATGCTGCATCCACCGGAGCCATGGCATGAGCGCGGCTACACCCACAGGCCATCCGCTGGTCCAGGTGCGGGACTTGGCGAAGAATTTCGACGTTTCACCACCGTGGTTGAACCGGGTGCTGGAAGGCAAGCCGCGCCTGCTGCTGCAGGCGGTGGACGGCGTCAGTTTCGAGATTGAAAAAGGCACGACGCTGGCACTGGTGGGGGAGTCCGGCTGCGGAAAAAGCACTGTGGCTCGTCTGCTGGTGGGCCTGTATGAGCCAACGCGTGGTGGCCTTAGCTTTGACGGTCTGGACGTGCACACCACACTGAAGACTCCGCCCGGCAAACAATTGCGCCGGCGCATACAGATGATTTTCCAGGACCCCTACGCGAGCCTGAACCCGCGCTGGACGGTGGAAGACATTGTGGGCGAGCCGCTCAAGGAACATGGTTTGATCACCGACGCCGCAGCGCTGAAATCACGGGTCGGTGAACTGTTGCAGTCCGTGGGCTTGAGCGCACTGGACATGGTGAAATACCCGCACCAGTTTTCAGGCGGCCAGCGCCAGCGTATTTCGATTGCCCGCGCGCTGGGCACGGAGCCGGAGTTTCTGGTGTGTGATGAACCCACATCGGCGCTGGATGTCAGTGTGCAGGCCCAGGTGCTGAACATCATGAAGGACCTGCAGCGCGACCGTGGTCTGACCTACTTGTTCATCTCCCACAACCTGGCCGTGGTGCGCCATGTGGCCGACCAGGTGGGTGTCATGTATCTGGGGCGGCTGGTTGAGCTGGCCGACAAGCAAACCCTGTTTGCCCAGCCACGCCATCCGTACACGCGGATGTTGCTGGATGCGATTCCCAAAATGCACGACACGGGGCGTGCGCGCACGCCGGTGTCGGGTGAGGTGCCCAATCCGCTCAATCCACCCAGCGGGTGTACTTTTCATCCGCGCTGCCCACACGCCAACGAGCGCTGCACCAGCGAGCGGCCACAGACATTGCCATTGGCAAGTGGTGCGCGCGTGGCTTGCCACGCGGTGGAAGAAGGACGGATTGCATGATGGATGTTCAGGGGGCGTTCTCGGATAGCTACGCCAAAGCCCGCATCCAGTTTCTGGAGGCGGCTGCCAGTGCCGGCATGGCGCTGCGCAGTTATGCACATCCGTTAAAGGGCTGTGACGGAGAAGACCTGGCCATGGACGTGGCGCTGGATGGCGCACCGGACGCCGAGTGCCTGTTCATCGTCAGCAGCGCCTGCCATGGCGCGGAGGGCTTCTGCGGCTCAGGTGTGCAGGTGTTTGCGGCGCGGGATGCCGAGTGGCGCGACAAGGCGCGTGCTGCAGGGGTGGCGGTGCTCTACATCCATGCGCTCAATCCCCATGGTTTTTCCTATTTACGGCGTACCACACATGAGAACGTGGACCTGAACCGCAACTTCCAGGACTTTGCACGCCCGCTGCCGGTCAATAACGCGTATGCCGAATTGCACGCGCTGTTATTGCCTGCCGAGTGGCCACCGACATCCGACAACCAGGCGGCCATTGCCGCCTACATCGAGACCCACGGCGTGGCACGTTACCAGTCCGCGGTATCGCAGGGGCAACATGAATTTGTCGATGGCATGTTCTTTGGCGGGACGGAGCCTACCTGGAGCAACCAAACCCTGCGCCATGTGCTGCAAACCTATGGCCAGCTTGCAAAGCGCATCGCGTGGATGGACCTGCATACCGGCTTAGGCCCCAGCGGCCTGGGCGAACGCATTTTTGCCTGCCGGGACGAAGCGCCGGCGCTGGAACGGGCGCGTGCCTGGTGGGGCGGAGGGGGCTCCACGCCGGTGACCTCTTTCTACGATGGGTCGTCCAACTCGGCACACCTGACAGGCTTGATGTGGGCTGCTATCTACGAGGAATGCCCGCAGGCCGAATACACCGGCATTGCGATGGAATACGGCACCTTGCCGATTTTGGACATGATTGCCGCACTGCGGGCCGACCACTGGTTGTACCTGCACCCCGAGGCGCCGCAAGCCCTGCAAACGGCCATTCACCGGCAAATGATGGATGCGTTCTACGTCAACACCGATGCCTGGCGTGCCCAGATCGTGGTGCAGGCCCGCCAAGCCATGTTCCAGGCCGTGGATGGACTGCGCGGCGTGTGAGTCTGAGGCAGCGACCCGTGCAGGGTGGAGCGTGGGGGCAGCCACCCGCGCAGCGGCGGGGCGCGGGGGTTCTATCTCAGGTCCGCCGAACGGCTGTCCAGTGGCGTCACAAATGAGTTTTGCTCCCAGCCCGGGGCCAGATGGCTTTCGCCGGATTCCGATGTGTTCGGTAGCGACGCGTCCAGTTGCGCCATAACGCTCGATTTACCATTGCGTTTGCGGTCCACAGTGGCGTGCAGACTTTCGCGAACGTCCTTGAATTGCGACTCCAGTTGGCTATTGCCCATGCCACGGGCGGCATGTTCGCCCAGAAATGCTGTGCGTATCTGTATCAGGTGGGGCAGGTTGTCGGGGTCCACGACCAGGTAGTGGATGCCGCAATGTGACAGCAGGTTGTGCTTAAGGGTCTGGTTGCTCATCGACAGGCCTTGGGGGCCGGGAACGTCGATGCAGCCGATCACCTGGCCCTCCAGATTACAAACGGTAAAGGAGCAGTACACCCCATTGAGGAGGTGGTACCAATGTGCGGCATCGGTTTTGGGCTTGGGGGCGGTGAACCGCGTGACCGGTAGCTTGGCAATGATTTGCTGGTCAAACATGACCTTGGCCAGCCAGGCCCAGACCTGTTTCTCGCGGTTGTTAACCAGGGGGCGTACCTGCAGCGGCCATTCCTTGGGGATACGTTTGTGCGTACGGGTTTGCGCCCGATGGTACCAGTAGAGCAGTGCGCCACCCACGCCAAGGCCGATCAAAAAGGCAACAGCAACAATCATGTACGTATCTCACACTAGCGGTTGACCATCTGACGTGGTTTGGATTGGTCGAGCCAGTCTACTGCGATTCAACGGCGAACGCACCCCATTTCTAAGCCAGCCCATGTCTGCTCGGCACACACGCATTAAGCTAGAGGGTTGGCAACGTGACACGCATTGAAAAGAGAACCCATGCAGCTTCAGGAAATACTTTACTCACAGGGCTTTGGCACGCGGCGCGTTTGCGCCGGCTTGATACAGCAGGGTTACGTTCAAGTCTATATGGAAAATGACGCTATAGCCCTCGTAAACTGTACGGATGCCGCTATGGATTTTATAGCGACCGGTTTGCGTTTCCGGGTCCAGGGCGTGGACTGGGAGTATTTCGAGAAGGCCTATGTGTTGCTGAACAAGCCCGCCGGCACCGAGTGTTCGCAGAAACCCTCCACCTACCCCAGCATTTATACGCTGCTGCCGTCACCGCTGCGTCTGCGCCCGCAAAAAAGCGCCGTGCAGGGTGTACAGGCAGTGGGAAGGCTGGACCAGGACACTACGGGCCTACTGCTGCTCAGCGACGACGGGCACTTCATCCACCAGATGAGCTCGCCCAAGAAACACAGCCCCAAGGTCTACGAAGTGACTGCCAAACACCCGCTGGACGACAAACAGGTGCAACGCCTGCTGGCCGGTGTGGTGCTGGACGATGACCCCAAACCGGTGCGCGCCGCTGCCTGCGAGATTGTGGATGCAGACGGCGCGTCGTTGCACCTTCGCCTGACGCTGACGGAGGGCAAGTACCACCAGGTCAAACGAATGCTGGCAGCCGTGGGCAACCGGGTTGAAGGTTTGCACCGCTCCAGAATTGGGGCTCTGGAGTTGCCGGCGGACCTGGCCCCGGGGCAGTGGCGCTGGCTGCGCGCCGATGACTTACAAAAACTAACGGCTAAAAGCGTCTGAGACCGCTATATTTTTGCGTGAACCTCTCTCTTTGATCTATATCACTAGAGATGGGCCTACCCCGGGAAAATACCGAGTTGGCGTTTAAACTCGTTGGTTACCCGAAAAGTGATTGCTTGTGAAGATTATTGTTCCCCTATTCGTCTCCGTCCGTCGTAGCCTAGCTTTGTTACTGCCCCGTTGTGCGCTCCTGGCGGTTGTGTGTGCTGCCATGGTCGAGCCGACCGCCGCGCTGGCCCAGGCCAGCAAACCGATCTTCGTGCTGAACTCACTGGATGCCAGCATCAGTGTGGTCGACCCGGTGAGCTGGAAGGAAACCCGGCGCATAACCACTGGCAAAGAGCCGCACCACATGTACCTGACGCCGGACCAGAAGTCCATCATCATTGCCAATGCATTGAGCGACTCCCTGACCTTTATCGATCCCACAACAGCGGAAGTGCAGCGCACAGTGCGCGGGATTCTGGACCCCTACCAGTTGAGCTTTTCGCCGGACATGAAATGGTTTGTGACCGCCGCCAACCGCCTGAACCATGTGGACATTTACCGCTGGGACGGCGCCGAAATGACACTGGCCAAGCGGGTGTCCACCGGCAAAACACCCAGCCACCTGTGGATAGACAGCACCAGCAACACCATTTACTGCACCATGCAGGACAGCGATGAACTGGTGGCCATCGATTTGCCAACCCAGTCCATCAAATGGCGCACCAAGACCGGGCCCATGCCCGCCGACGTGTTTGGCACACCGGACGACAAGCTGCTGCTGATTGGCTTGACCGGTGGCGACGGTGTAGAGGTGTACGACGTCAGCGGGCCGGTGCCAAAGTTGAAACAACTGATCAAGACCGCCAAGGGCGCGCATGCGTTCCGCTCCATGGGTGACAAGCGCCATGTGCTGGTCAGCAACCGGGTCGCCAATACCATCAGCAAGATTGATTTTCAGACCCTGGCGGTAGTGGACAACTACTCCGCGCCCAGTGGGCCGGATTGCATGGACGTGACACCCGACGGGCGTTTCATCTACGTGACCTCGCGCTGGGCCGGAAAGCTGACCGTCATCGATACCGGCACACGCAAGGTTGTACGCCAGGTCAAGGTGGGCAAGTCACCGCACGGCGTGTGGACGCTGGACCACGCAGCGCGACGTTAGCGCGGTAAACAGCCCCATGGGACTTGCGCGCTGCTGCCATATTGCTATTATTTTTGTAGCCTCTTGTGCAGTATCTTCGGGGGCTACAGCACAAAAGTCTTGTGACAGACCGTTGTATTTGACGCTGGATACGGGCCACATGGAAGTGGCTCCGCTGGTGGCGGACGTGTTGCAGCGCCAGGACGTGAAGGTCACTTTTTTCGCTGCCAATGAACGCACCAAAGTGGGCGATGGTTCGCTGGGCAAGGACTGGGCGCCCTGGTGGAAGGCGCGTGCCGCCGAAGGCCATGCCTTCGCCTCCCATACCTTTGACCACGTCTACTGGCGCCGCGATGTGCCCGGGGAGCCGCCCCGGTTTCGCATGCGGCCCTCGGCCGGCCCACAGGAAGGACAAGAGTCCACCTTGGATGCCAAGGGTTATTGCGACCAGATCAACCAGGCGGCAAACCGGCTGCAGGAGCTGACCGGCGTGAAACCCCTGCCACTTTTTCGTGCTCCCGGCGGCAAGACATCGCCCCGGCTATTGGCCGTGGCCAAGGCCTGTGGTTATGCCCACGTGGGCTGGGCGCCGGCCGGGTTTTTGGGTGACGAATTACCCAGCGAAACATCCAGCAACGAAGCGTTATTGGCCAAGGCTTTGCGCGATATCCGCAGCGGCGACATCCTGCTGGCCCACCTGGGCATCTGGTCACGCAAGGACCCGTGGGCCCCGGCCGTTCTGGAGCCACTGATCGTGGGTCTGAAGGCCAAGGGATTTTGTTTTCAGACCTTGCGCGAGCATCCGAGCTACAAGGCCTGGATAACCGCACAAGGCCGATAGTCAGGCATTCAAGCTTTTTGTGAATCCACTGTGAACGATGTGATCGATACCCTTGTTGGCGTCTTCTCCGCGGCCCAGTTGTGGCTGTTCGAGACCGTTGTGCAACCCCTGATGTTTGAACTGGGGCTTGCCGGCGTGCTGGAACAGGGTTTTGATGCCACCGGCTGGCTGTTGGTCGGGTTGTTGCAAATTCTGGTGTTGGTTGCGGTGATTGGCCCACTGCAGCGTTGGTGGCCGGTCGAAGCGGTGACCGACCGCGCAACCATCCGCACCGATATGTTGTACACGGTAGTCCACCGCCTGGGGGTCTTCCGCCTGGCACTGTTCTTCTCGGTGGACCCGCTGTTTGATGAGTTGTTCGGTACGCTGCGTGTGGCCGGCTGGGGAACCTTCCACCTGGACGCCTTGTGGCCCGGCGTGACGGATCAACCGATTGCCAGCTTCCTGTTGTACCTGGTGGTGCTGGATTTTGTTGACTATTGGATGCACCGCGGTCAGCACCAGTTTGGCTGGTGGTGGAGCCTGCATTCCCTGCATCACGCCCAGCGGCAAATGACCATGTGGAGCGACAACCGCAACCACCTGCTGGACGACTTGCTGCGCGACACGCTGATGGTGGTGGTGGCCCAGTTGATCGGTATTGCACCGGGCCAGTTCGTCGCCATTGTGGCCTTCACCCAGCTCAGCGAGAGCCTGCAACACGCCAATCTGCGCCTGTGGTTTGGCCGTATTGGTGAGCGCCTGTGGATCAGCCCGCGGTTTCACCGCTTGCACCATTCCGTCGGCATTGGCCATGAGTCCGCAGGTAAAAATACACTGGGTGGCGCCAATTTCGGGGTTCTGCTGCCGTGGTGGGATATATTGTTTGGAACCGCCAATTTCGAGTTGCGCTACGACCCTACCGGAGTGCGGGATCAGGTGGAGCAGGGCCGGGACTACGGACAGGGTTTCTGGAGTCAGCAGTGGCAAGGACTCAAGCGCCTGGTAGGAAAGGCCTAGCTTGAAAGTGTTGCAAGCCGCGGCGTTATCCTAGCCCCATGAACCCGCTTCTTGATTCCTGCTGGCGTGCCGCCGCGTATTGCTTGCGGCCACGCGTCATCTTTCTGTCCCTGTTGCCGCTGATTCTGGTGATCGGTTTGACGGTGGGCCTTGGCTATATGTTTTGGGACAACGCCATGGACCAGGTCCGGCTGGTGCTGGAATCCTCGGCCTTTGTCAACAACGGCTGGGCCTGGCTGGACAGTGTGGGCTTGGGGCGTATCAAAACTGTGCTGGCCCCCTTGATCGTCATTTTCACGGTGACCCCGTTGATTGTCATCTTGTCCCTGCTGGTGGTGGCCCTGCTGATGACACCAGTGCTGGTGCGCCTGGTTGCGCTGCGCCGCTTTCCCAGCCTGGAAGAGCGCAATGGCGCGTCGTTTTGGCACGGGTTGGCCTGGTCCCTGGGCTCTACCGCGCTAGCGTTGGTGGCGCTGGTGATCTCCGTTCCCCTGTGGTTTGTGCCACCCCTGGTATTGGTACTACCACCTCTGATATGGGGCTGGTTGACCTATCGGGTCATGGCATTTGACGCGCTGGCAACACACGCGGACGCGCAAGAGCGGCAGACTATTTTGCGGCGCCACAGACCCCAGTTGCTGGGTATGGGGGTGTTGTCCGGGTACCTGGGCGCCGCGCCTAGTTTGCTGTGGGCTTCGGTCGCTTTCTTTTCCCCGTGGTTTGTCTTTTTGGCTCCGCTGGCGATCTGGATCTACACCCTGGTGTTTGCGTTTTCCTCGCTGTGGTTTGCGCACTATTGCCTGAGCGCCTTGTACACGTTGCGCCACCCCGCAATCCCAGCGGACTCGACAGCTTTTGGGAGTGCAACGAATCTGTCGCTGCCGGCTGGACCGTTGCCATCCATGCCTTTGGAGTAACCATGAACTTTGGTCTCATCATCATTGGCGACGAAATATTGTCCGGCAAACGCGGTGACAAACACTTGGCCAAAACCATCGAGCTGCTCGGTGCCCGCGGCCTGCAGTTGGCCTATGCCGACTATGTCGGCGACGACCCGCAACGGATTACTACCACTCTGAAACGTGCCTTTGCATCGGGCGATGCCGTGTTCTCGTGTGGCGGGATTGGCGCCACACCGGATGACCATACCCGCCAATGTGCGGCCAAGGCCTTGGAGCGCCCCCTGGTGCTGCACCCGCATGCCGAAAGTTTGATACACGAACGTATGCAGGATGTTGCGCGTGAGCAGGGTCTGCCCTATGAGCCCGAGCGCAGCGATAACGCGCATCGGCTCAATATGGGTATGTTTCCGCAAGGCGCGACGATCATCCCCAATCCCTTCAACAAGATTCCTGGCTTTTTCTGTAACGCGAGTAGCCAGCCATATGCAGCGGAGGAACGTGGGGGCATATTTTTCTTCCCAGGTTTTCCCGTCATGGCCTGGCCCATGATGGAATGGGTGTTGGACACCCATTTTTCGCGATACTTCGTTCACGATGCGTGGCTGGAGCAGTCGGTCATAGTTTTTGGAACCATGGAATCGACGTTAACGCCACTGATGGAGGCGCTGGAACGGCAGCACGCGGTCAAAGTGTTCAGCTTGCCCAGCGTTGACCATCCGGAATATGGTCGCCATATCGAATTGGGCGTCAAGGGAGCTCCCGATGTGGTAGTGACGGCCTACGCGGCACTGTTGCAGGGGCTGCAAACCCTAAAGGCTAAGTTAGGCCCCAAATTGGTGCGCAAATAATATCGCACCAATGAAGTGCGTATTTTGATGACTCTATTTTGGTGCATGGATTCGTGATGCGCCGCGCGTCCAGTTCCAGATGGTGTTGTGACTGTGATCGTGCACAACGGGAAAGCCCTGTTTATCAGGGCAGAATAGAGTGCTTTACCAAATTGGTGTTCGGATCAGCTGTTGGCATAAAAGCTGCATTGTGAACAAGGCAAATTTTTAACAACCGTGCAAACAGGAGTATTTGATGGCCAAGACCGTCGCAGACGTGATGAAGATGGTGAAAG
>JAZKIR010000146.1:0-31904 GCA_040384785.1 Pseudomonadota bacterium | reverse complement strand
ATGCTCACCGGACTCGAAGCTGCTGAATTGCCAGCGGATGCCATTGAAGTCGGACGGATTGCGGACGCGTGGGGCATCAAGGGTTGGTTCAAAGTCCTGCCCTACAGCGCCGACCCCGAGGCGCTTTTTTCTTCCAAACGCTGGTTTTTGTTGCCCACTGAGCGTGGTGCGCAGACGTTCACAGGTGTTGCCAGTCTGTCTGTCAAGGAAGCCAAGGAACACTCTGACACCGTAGTGGCCACCGCCCATGGCGTGGATGACCGTACGGCTGCCGAGGCCCTGCGCGGTTCGCGCATCTTTGTCTCGCGCTCCAGTTTTCCAACGGCTGCCAAGGATGAATACTATTGGGTTGATCTGATTGGCCTTGACGTCATCAACCGGGAAGACGTGGCCCTTGGCATCGTCAAGGAACTGCTGTCTACCGGCGCCCAAACCGTGCTGGTGATGGAATACCAGGAAGACGGCAAAACCTGTGAACGCATGATCCCGTTTGTAGCCGCCTACGTGGACGATGTGGACCTGAAGGCACGCCGCATCCGCGTGGACTGGCAAACCGACTACTGAGTCCCTGCGTATGCGCTTCGACGTAGTCACGCTATTCCCGGAGCTGTTCACTCCATTTCTTTCGGTGGGCATCACCCGGCGGGCTTTTGAGTCCGGGCAGATGGATGTGCAGTGCACCAACCCACGCGATTTCGCCATCGGCAATTACCGCCGTGTGGACGACCGGCCCTTTGGTGGGGGTCCCGGCATGGTGATGCTGGCGCAGCCGCTGGAAACGGCACTGGCACACATTCGTTCCCAGCGTGCAGATGCAGCGCCGGTGGTATTGTTTTCTCCTATTGGCAAACGACTAGACCATGCCGCAGTTCAGCGCTGGTCCAGTAGCACTGGCGCGATATTGGTTTGCGGCCGCTACGAAGGCATAGACCAGCGCTTCATCGACACCCATGTGGACGAGCAAATCAGCATAGGCGATTTCGTGCTGTCGGGTGGCGAAATTCCTGCCCTCGCTTTGCTGGATGCGGTGGCCCGCTTGCAGCCCGGCGTGTTGTCCGATGCCGACAGCCACCATATGGACAGTTTCAATCCTTCTCTGGATGGTTTGCTGGATTGTCCACATTACACGCGGCCCGAGGAGTGGGCTGGTTTACGCGTTCCAGACACCCTGCTGTCCGGTCACCATGGGCAGATTGAGCGTTGGCGGCGCGACCAGCGGCTGCGCCTGACGGCACAGCACCGCCCCGACTTGCTGGAAATTGCGCGTGGTGCGGGGTTATTGACTCCGAAGGATGAGGCAGTGCTGCGGGGCTTGGTCTGAACTTGCTATAATGTGAGGCTAACCAGATCCTCTGTACGGCCAAAGCAGTGTATTCTTTAGATACCCTGACTTCGCACCATTCGGTGCTGGCGCATGCAAGATCACGAAGGAAATCATGAACCTGATCCAAATTCTTGAGCAAGAAGAAATTGCTCGCCTCGGCAAGACCATCCCCGAATTCGCACCTGGCGACACCATTGTTGTCAGCGTGAACGTTGTCGAAGGTAGCCGCAAGCGCGTGCAGGCCTACGAAGGTGTTGTGATTGCCAAGCGCAATCGTGGCCTGAACAGCGGCTTCATCGTTCGCAAGATCTCCAGCGGCGAAGGCGTGGAGCGTACGTTCCAGACCTACAGCCCGCTGATCGCCGGTATCGAAGTCAAGCGCCGTGGTGATGTGCGCCGTGCCAAGCTGTACTACCTGCGTGACCGCAGCGGCAAGTCGGCACGTATCAAGGAAAAACTGCCAGCCAAGAAGACAGCGTCTGTTTAATACAAGCCTTTGTCTTCGATAACAAAACCGCCCGGCGCAAGCTTGTGGCGGTTTTTTTATGACCGCACCTTTGCCCCCTCTGAACTTTGATCCGCGCCAGGTACCGGTGATCGGTGTTGACAATCACCTCGCCAAGGTGCCTGCACGCTCCCTGCAGCCCCAGGCGCTGGCGCAGCGTTTTGCCACTGCACACGTGTGGACTCCTGAGCTATTGGCGGAGCCGCGGTTTTCCAACCGGGAGCCAGTGCATGCGTCGGTGTTGATTCCGCTGGTCATGCGCGATAGCGGCCTGACCGTGCTGCTCACTGAGCGCACCACCCATTTGTCGAGCCACTCCGGTCAAGTCGCTTTTCCAGGCGGCAAGGCGGACCCGGAAGACGCCAATGCGGTAGCCACTGCCTTGCGTGAGGCCGATGAAGAAATTGGCCTTGAGCACCGTTGGGTGCAGGTACTGGGCGCATTGCCCATTTACACCACGGGCAGCGCATTCCTCGTGACCCCGATCGTGGCCCTGGTGGATGCTGCGCACACCGTGACGCCCAACCCATACGAGGTGGCCGATATTTTTGAAGTCCCACTGGACTTTCTGATGGACCCTGCCAACCACCGCCGCCACGCGGTCGAGTGGGCCGGATCGCGCCGGGAATGGCTGTCCATCCCCTATGTGGACGCCACCGCCGAGCGTTTCATCTGGGGCGCAACCGCCGGCATGCTGCGCAATTTGTACCGCTTCTTGTTGGACTGAGTATGGGTGGCCTACCAGCGCCACTCGGCGCGTCAGTTGCGTCGCCGGGGTCGCTATGATTGCCCCATGAGTTTTCTCTCCATACTATTTGCGCTGCTGCTGGAGCAAGCGCGGCCTCTGGGGCAGGGCAATCCGGTTCACCTCGGGGTGCGCAACTGGGTACGCTGGGTGGTTCGCAATCTGGACACCGGCAAAGACCACCACGGCTGGTTGGCTTGGTGGATCGCGGTCACCACACCCACCGTGCTGGTGTTTGCCGTGCATTGGTTGTTGCTGTGGTCCATGGGATGGATCGCGGCGGCCGTGTGGAGCATTGCCATTCTGTACTCCACCTTGGGTTTTCGCCAGTTCAGCCACCACTTCACGTTGATTCGCGACGCGCTGCTGGCCGGTGAGGAAGACGTGGCCCGCAAGGAACTGGCGCTGTGGATGCGCATGGATGTCAGCGCTTTGCCACGCAGCCAGATCGTGCGCCACGTCATTGAGCATTCGGTCCTGAATGCCCACCACCATGTGTTTGGTGTTTTTGCCTGGTACTCCCTGCTGGCGGCCATGGGCCTGGGACCGGCGGGAGCGGTCTTCTACCGGGTCGGGGAGTTTTTCTACCGCTATGCCAATCGGCCCACCCGGCCCTCCAGTGCCCCGTTGAGCGATTCGCTCAAGGCCACGGCAAGCCTGACTTGGCATGCCATGGATTGGGTCCCCGCACGTATCACCGCGCTGGGCTTTGCCTTTGTCGGCAGCTTTGAAGAAGCGGTAGACAGCTGGCGCCAGCGCGAGGCCCAGTTTCCAGGTGGCAACAATGGGGTGGTGCTAGCCGCAACGGCAGGTGCTGTTAACGTCAAGCTGGGCGAGCCCGATAGCCCTGGCGCCGGACAAACGCCACAGGCGGTGCACCTGCGTGCGGTGGTGGGCCTGGTCTGGCGCACCGTGGTGATGTGGATGGTGTTTCTGGCCTTGTTGTCGCTGGCCAGGCTGCTAGGCTAATCTAGCCCCACGGTCGCCCACTGAGAGTGGCGGCCTGCCCCCCAAAGGGGGCCGCGTTTGGCAAAACCCCAAGTCCACACCTTGGGGCGGCCCGGCGGTGAAATCTCAATAACGCTTCTCGGACAGCTCGGCAAATAGATTGCTATATATTTTGTAGCGGCTCGTGCTTATTTCACCGGGGCCAGGGGCCAGATGGCCATCAGACGCTTTCTGCAAAGCGGCAATCACACCACAACCCGGTTCATGCAAATGGCTGCAGTTGTAGAACTTGCAATTCGACGCGTGCGCCTTGATGTCGGGCATCAGGCTGGCCAGGTGCATGGGTTCAATGTGGTTCAAGCCAAATTCCTGAAAACCCGGTGAGTCGATCACCGCCGTAGTTCTGGCCATATCAACCCAGTACAGCGTGGTGCTGGTGGTCGTGTGTTTGCCGGAGTTCAGGGCGGTGGATATCGCATTGGTCAGCACCTGCGCATGGGGGATCAACCGGTTGATCAGCGTGCTTTTTCCCGAGCCGGAAGGCCCCAGCACCAGCGTCGTTTTGCCCGCCAGCACTATGTCCAGGTTGTGCGCGGTTTGCGGGTCGGCATCACCCTTGGGCTTGAGCGCCATCGGCAGCACGGTGTAGCCCATGTCGCGGTACACACCCATGCGCTCCCAGGCGCGGCCAAAAGGCTCGGCCAGATCGCTTTTGTTCAGCGCGATGATGGGGCGTATATGTTCGGCTTCGGCCGCCATCAGGGCGCGCGACAACTGGCTCTCGGAAAACTCGGGCTCGGCCGCGATCAGTATCAGTACCTGGTCCAGGTTGGCGGCAAACGACTTGGTGCGAATCTCGTCCTGGCGGTAGAACAGGTTGCGCCGCGGCTGCACCTTTTCTATCGTGCCCTCGTCTTCGGTGGCTTGCCACAACACGCGGTCACCGACCACGGTCTGGCTTTTCTTGCCACGCGGATGGCAGATCAGGCGCCGTCCGTCCGGTGTTTCCACCCACACGTGGCGGCCGTGGCCGGCAATGACCAGGCCGGGTTCCAAAGAGGGGGGTGTTGCCAAAATGGGGTCCTGGTTTTAGCTGAGGTTTAGCAACGCATCGACCTTGGCCGCGCATGCGAAATCGTTGGCGGTGATGCCTTGTATTTCATGCGTATTCCAGCGCACGCTGCAGCGCTGGTAGTGGATGAGTAACTCCGGGTGGTGCTGGCTGGATTCGGCAATGAATGCCACCGCGTTCACAAAGGCCATGGTCTGCAGGTAGCCGGGGAAGTGAAAGGTCTTTTCAATCGCCAGATCGGCTCCGTCGCCATGTAGCTTCCAGTCATCCAGCTGTGCTAGCTTTGCTATTACTTGTGTAGCGCCTAGTGCAGTGAGTACGAGGGCTGGAGGCTGGTTTTTCATATGGGGTTGTGCTAAATCAGGCGGTTGCGGTACGCGCCAGGATACGTCCCAATCGCTCGGTGGCTGGTGGGTGCGAGTAGTAGAACTTCACATAGACCGGGTCCGGTGTCAGTGTCGACGCATTGTCTTCAAACAGTTTCAGCAGCGCGCCTGCCAAGGCCGGGCCACTGGTCTGGGTCACGGCATAGGCGTCGGCTT
Source organism: Pseudomonadota bacterium (assembly GCA_040384785.1). Lineage (GTDB taxonomy): Bacteria > Pseudomonadota > Gammaproteobacteria > Burkholderiales > Burkholderiaceae_C > Allorhodoferax. Next base: position 26,768 of record JAZKIR010000146.1, on the reverse strand, counting down.
CGAACTCGTGTTTGCGCGACATCTGGGCAAACACCGGACCCATGAAGGTGGCCAACAATGGCAGCACCATCATGAACAGCAGCAGGGCCAGCGCGTCATTGGGGGCGCCCAGGTTGGGCAACACCCCCAGGCCGGTGAAAAACCAGACCTGCTGGCTGAGCCATCCCAGCGCAAAAAAGCCCAGCAGGCTGATCGCAAACATGGACACGATGCGCTTGATCACATGTTTGTGTTTGAAGTGTCCCAGCTCATGGGCCAGTACTGCGTCCACTTCCGGCGGGCTCAGTTGCGCCAGCAGCGTGTCATAAAACACAACGCGTTTAGATGCGCCGAAGCCAGTGAAATAGGCATTGGCATGGGCACTGCGTTTGCTGCCGTCCATGACGTAAAAACCCTTGGACGTGAAGCCGCAGCGCGCCATCAGTCGCGATACACGTTCCTTGACCTGCGGGTCTTCCAGTGGTTGGAATTTGTTGAACAGCGGGGCGATCCAGGTCGGGTAAATCAGCAGGGCCAACAAGTTGAAACCCATCCACACGCCCCATACCCACAGCCACCACCAAGGGCCGGTGGCGCCCATCATCCAGATCACCAGCGTAATAAAGGGCAGGCCAATCACCGCGGACAACAGCAGCGATTTGGCAAAGTCCTGCAGCCATAACTTGGGGCTGGTCTTGTTGAAGCCAAAGCGCTCTTCAATGACAAAGGTCTGGTGCAGCGTGAACGGCAAATCCAGTACGCTGCCTATGGCTACAAAGACGGCCAACAAGCTCACCTGTTGGGCAAGGCCGTGGCCCATCAGGTCAACCAGCCACTGGTTCAATGCGGACAGTCCACCCAGCAGGGTCCACGCGAGCACGATGGCTGCGCCCCAGGCCAGTTCCAGCAGGCCAAAACGTGTCTTGGTGATGGCGTAGTCGGCGGCCTTTTGGTGTGCCGCCAGAGTGATTTTTTCGGCAAAGGCGGTGGGCACTGCGCTGCGATTCTGGGCCACATGGCGAATCTGGCGACTGGCCAGCCAAAACTTCAGCACCAGGCTGAGAGTGAGAGCCAGCGCGAAAGCAATGGTGGTGTTCAGGGAGGCGGAGTTGCTGGCTAAGAGATCGTTCATGGCGACCGAGTTTAGCGCCCCCGGGCCGCCCCAAGGCGACTAGGCCCCCTTGGGGCTGATGGCTGCGGCTCCCGTCCTGCCTGCGCAGGGCGGGACAGCCAGAAGGGGCGATGCCTGTGGCAACGCCGCGGCCTGCAAGGCCAGCGCAGTGTGCGAAGCGACAAGCGTGGGGGCTATATTTCTGGCCGTAGGCGACAATTAAGCCCATGGACGCACCCAACACCACACCCACTTTAAGCAAATCCGATAAAAACCTGGTCTGGCTCGATTGCGAGATGACCGGTCTAGACCCCGAGGTCGAACGCATCATCGAAATCGCGGTCATCGTGACCGGCCCCAATCTGGAGTGCCGCACCGAAGGCCCGGTACTGGTGATCCACCAGAGCAACGCCCAGTTGGACAAGATGGACGCCTGGAACAAGGGCACACATGGCAAGAGCGGGCTGATTGACAAGGTCAAGGCGTCAACTGTGACCGAGGAGCAGGCGCAGGACGAATTGATCGCATTTTTGAAGCAGTACGTGCCAGCCAATGGTTCACCTATGTGCGGCAATTCCATTGGGCAGGATCGGCGCTTTCTGGTCAAGTACATGCCCAAATTGGAAGCATTTTTCCACTACCGCAACCTGGACGTCAGCACGCTCAAGGAGTTGTCAAAGCGCTGGCGGCCCGATGTCCATGCGTCCTTCAAAAAACAGCAACGTCACACCGCACTGGCCGATGTGCACGAGTCGATTGACGAACTGGAACACTACCGCCAGCACTTCCTGAAACTCGATTAGGTCCTTGCCCCCACGCTTGTTGCTGCGCGTATTGCGCTGGCCTTGCGGGCCGCGGTGTTGCCACAGGCATCGCCCCTTCTGGCTGTCCCGCCCTGCGCAGGCAGGACGGGAGCCGCAGCCATCAGCCCCAAGGGGGCCTAGTCGCCTTGGGGCGATCCGGCAGCGACGGGTTTGAAATAAAGATTAGGTAGAAACCCGAGTTCATGGCATAATCGAAGGCTGCGCTGCAAACAGTAGTGCATATTTGTACATCTCCCTTCATTCACCGGGTTCGCAAAGTCGGGCCCCAAGCGCTGAACAGTTTTTCAGACGCAGGTTCCGTTTGATGGTTGATGTTTTTTAACCATTGACGGAGCAGCCGCATACCCTGCGGCGCTCGCGTGTGAGTAAAACCATGACTGACGCTTTTGAAGTGACAGGTGCCTTTGCGCCTGCCGAAATTTCCTCCAACACCTCCTTTGCCAGCGACGCTGTAGTCACAGCCGACGCCAGCACTGACATTGATACGCCCGAAGTTGCCGACGTGCCGGAAGCACCGAACGGCTTCGTGCTGCTGGGCCTGGCGCCCGAACTGGTCAATGCCGTGAAGGACCTGGGCTACACCCAGCCTACATCGGTTCAACTGAAGACCATTCCCCTGGCATTGCCCGGCGACAGCGCTGGCGAAAAGGCCGGCAAGTTCATCGACTTGATGGTTTCCAGCCAGACCGGCAGCGGCAAGACCGCAGCCTTCTTGTTGCCCGTGTTGCACACGCTGTTGAAGCAACAAGCCCAGGCCGAAATCGACGAACGTGCTGCCTTTGAGCGCGAGGTAGCCGAAGCCGTTGCCCGCGGTGAAGCACCACCCAAGCGCCCCAAGCGCAAAGACCCGACCAATGCCCGCAACTTCAAGGCACCAGCACCTGGCGCCCTGATCGTTTGCCCCACCCGCGAACTGGCACAACAAGTGGCCAACGATGCGATCGACCTGGTGCAACACTGCCGTGGTCTGCGCATCGCCAACATCGTGGGCGGCATGCCTTACCAATTGCAAATTGCCAAGCTGCAAAACGCTAATCTGGTCGTTGCCACTCCCGGCCGTTTGCTGGACCTGCAACGCTCCATGCAAATCAAGCTGGACCAGGTGCAGTTTCTGGTCGTGGACGAAGCCGACCGCATGTTGGACCTGGGCTTCTCCGACGATCTGGCCGAAATCAACCAACTCACCATTGGTCGCAAGCAGACCATGATGTTCAGCGCAACCTTCGCTCCACGTATTCAGCAGTTGGCTGCCCGTGTGATGCGCGAACCACAACGCGTGACCATCGACAACCCGCAAGAAAAACACGTCAACATCAAGCAGGTGCTGTTCTGGGCGGACAACGCCCAGCACAAGCGCAAGCTGCTCGACCATTGGTTGCGCGACGCTGGTATCAACCAGGCTATCGTGTTTGCCAGCACCCAAATCGAGTGTGACGGCCTGGCCAACGACCTGCAGCAAGACGGCTTTGACGCTGTTGCATTGCATGGTGCCCTGAGCCAGGGCTTGCGCAACCGCCGCCTGATGGCGCTGCGCAATGGCCAAGTGCAAATTCTGGTGGCGACCGATGTGGCTGCCCGCGGTATTGACGTGCCCACGATCACCCACGTGTTCAACTTCGGCTTGCCGATGAAGGCCGAGGATTACACCCACCGCATTGGCCGTACCGGCCGTGCCGGTCGCGATGGCCTGGCCATCACCTTTGCCGAAATGCGCGACCGCCGCAAGATTTTCGACATCGAAGCTTACACACGCCAGCCCATCAAGGCTGAAACGATTCCTGGCCTGGAGCCACAACAGCGCGCGCCTGAGTCACGCCCCAGCTTTGCGGGTCGTGCCAATCCAGGTGGCGGCTTCGGTGGTGAGCGCAAGTTCAACAACGGCCCCCGTGAAGGTGGCTTTGGTGGCAACCGTGGCAATGGTGGTGGCGGCTTCGGCGGACGCCCTCCTGCCAGCGGTCCACGTGATTTCGGCAACAGCGCACGTGACTTTGGTGGCGCGGCCAAAGAAGGCTTCAGCTACGAACGCAAGGGTGGTTTTAATGACCGCTTTGCTGGCGGCCAGGGCGCACCACGCGGTGATGCACGTCCTCCCCGTGGCGACTTCGCGCCCCGCGGTGAGTTCCAAGCCCCACGTGGCAACTTTGACGCGCCCCGTGGTGACTTCGGTGGTGGTGCTCCGCGCGGCGATTTCGCCGCCCGCAAGCCTGCCTTCAGCAAGCCCATGGGTGTGAAGCCCGGCAATGCCGGCAAGGTGTTTGTGCCCCGTGATGCCAAGAAGCGCGCTGCCCGCACGTTTGATTGATTGAACCGCGTTGACTGCGTAGCAGTTAGCACCCAAGCAAAAAAGGACCCTTACCGGGTCCTTTTTTCATGCGTAAGAGTTTTCATGACATGCCGTTGCGGCTGGCCAGTTCCACAAACAAGCCGGCATGGTCGAGGTCGGCCAGCCCGTGCTCGATACCCTGAGCGTATAACTGTTCAAATAGCGCGGTGATGGGGGCATCAAAGCCGACTTCGCCGGCCGTGGACAGTGCATTGCGCAAGTCCTTGAGCTGCACCGACATGCGTCCGCGCGGCGTGAAGTCGCGCTCCACCATGCGTTGGCCATGCACCTGCAAGATGCGGCTATCGGCAAAACCACCGGTAATGGCTTCCTTGACCTTGCCCATATGGGCTCCACCGCGTTCGCACAGCAGCAGCGCCTCGGCCACGATACCTATGGTGGCGCCGACAATCATTTGGTTGGCCAGCTTGGCCAGTTGACCGGAGCCGACCGGTCCTACATGGATGGCACGGCCGAAGGTATTAAATACCGGCAGCGCTTGCTCAAAGCGGCTGGCCTTGCCGCCGACCATGATGGCCAGTGTGCCGTTTTCCGCGCCTATGGTGCCGCCCGAGACGGGCGCATCCACGTAGGCAATGTGCATTTCACTTAGGCGGGCGGCGTGGTCTCTGGCCTCTACGGGTTTGATGGAGGACATGTCGATCAGCAGGCTATCTGGCCGCATGGCGGCGGCCGTGCCCAGGTCAAACAACACCTCGCCCACGATGGCACCGTTGTCCAGCATGGTGATGACGACTTCGGCATCGCGCACGGCATCGGTAGCGTGCTGGTGCACGACGGCTCCGGCGCTGGCCAGTCGTTGCGCCTTGTGCGGTGTGCGGTTCCAGACATGGACTTCATGCCCGGCCTCGCACAGGCGACGTCCCATAGGAAAGCCCATCAGGCCAATACCCAGTACTGCGATTTTCATCATGTATTCCTCTGCTAGGCATCAGAATACATCGCCCGCATTGGGCTGTGCCGCGATTGGCACCGAATTGCTGTCAGATCACTGACGGGGCCGATGTTATAGCCCCCACGCTCATTCGCTGCGCGGGTCGCTGCCCCCCGAGGGGGCTAAATCCGCTTGGGGCGGCCCGGCGCGGATTTGCTGCCCCAACGCTATGCCTACATCAGCAGGTGTTCACCCGCGTTGTCCCCGCCCAGTGTTACGTAATTCACCTTGCGGATGTCCATCAGTTTTTTGCCACCCGAGTAACTAATGGAGCTTTGAATGTCCTGCTCCATCTCAACCATGGTCTCGGACAGCTTGCCCTTGATGGGTTCGAGAATGCGTTTGCCTTCGACATGCTTGTACTCGCCCTTGTTGAAGTCGCTGGCCGAGCCATAATATTCCTTGTACAGCTTGCCATCCACTTCCACGGTCTGGCCAGGACTCTCTTCGTGCCCGGCCAGCATGGAGCCGATCATGACCATGGTGGCACCAAAGCGAATGCTTTTGGCAATGTCGCCGTGTTCGCGTATGCCACCGTCGGCAATGATGGGCTTGGTCGCCACACGCGCGCACCACTTGAGCGCGCTGAGTTGCCAGCCGCCGGTGCCAAAACCGGTCTTCAGCTTGGTGATGCAGACCTTGCCTGGACCAATACCGACCTTGGTGGCATCGGCACCCCAGTTCTCCAGATCGATGACGGCCTCCGGCGTGGCTACATTGCCAGCAATGACAAAACTGGTCGGCAGCTTGTTCTTGATATAGCCAATCATGTTTTTCACACTGTCGGCATGACCATGTGCAATGTCGATGGTGATGTACTCTGGCGCCAGTCCCAATGCGAGCAGGGTGTCTACCGTGGCGTAGTCAGGTGGTTTTACGCCCAATGAAATGGACGCGAACAGCCCCTTGGTCTTCATGTCTTTGACGAACTGCACGTTGTCAAAGTCAAAGCGGTGCATCACGTAAAAATAACCGTTTTGCGCCAGCCAGACGCAGATGTCTTCGCCGACAACGGTTTTCATATTCGCGGGTACGACGGGAATGCGGAATTTGCGGCCACCCAGTTCCACGCTAGCGTCGCACTCCGAGCGGCTCTCCACGCGGCACTTGCGGGGCAGCAGCAGAATGTTGTCGTAGTCAAAAATTTCCATGGTCCAAGCTCCTAATCAAAGTGCAAGTTGGGGTCAGAGCACATCGCGGTGCGAGTGGTCTGACCTACAAAGGATTACCAACAATAGGCGCTTGGACGGGACCCGGCATAAAAAAACCGGGTCCCAATTGCTTGGGCCCGGTGACCGATTGTATACAAACCCAGCTTATCGTGTGGAGATTCTGTTAAATGCGTCCGAGCAAAGCCTCTTTGACCTTGCCGTCTGCGGGAAAATCACCCATCCAGACCCCCATGGCGGCCTTGAACAGTTCGGCTTCACGGTAGGGCTGGCCTTGCAGCTTGCCACCCAGGTAAATGACCATACCGGAAATCGGTACCCAGTCCAGCGTCATCACGTCGCCAGGCTTAAGCGTACGGTTGGCCTTGAAGATTTCACCAATGCTCATCAAACCAGGAATCAGTTTGGCGCGGTCACTCTTGCCAGCCGTCTCGTCCACGCTGCGGTTGAACATCTTGACGATGGGGCCGGTATCTGTTTCTTTGATCACGGTCAGAACCAAACGCTTCGGTCCTGGGACGGCAAACAACTCCTCTAGTGTTTTGAACTTCTGCTTGGCATAAATTTGGGCCACGTACATCGGCGTTTTGCCGCTGGAAACCAGACCCGCGCCATTGAGCACCAGAGTGTTGTTGTAAATGCTGAGAGAGTCTTCCACCTTCACACCGCCAACATCCAGGGTTGCGGAAAGTGCGGGCGCGCTCACCAGTATGCTTGTGGTTGCAAGCATAAGTAACTTGAGAAGCTTGGATGTAAATATCATTCAGCGCAGCGCCTTAACATGGTATAGCCGGGGCCATGATACTGGGTGCAGGTGGCTTTTGGTGGGCATTCGGGAAGACACCTAGAACGCATCCATACCGGTTACCTTGGCCTTTCTACAATCAGGCATGTTTTCCACCCCCGCCTTGGCTTCCAACGCCTCCTCACCCTTGTTGGCCACTCTAAACCCCGAACAGTGTGCCGCCGTTACGCTGCCCGCTGAACATGCGCTGATACTGGCCGGGGCCGGCTCGGGCAAGACCCGGGTGCTGACAACCCGCATCGCCTGGTTGTTACAGAATGGTTACGTAGCGCCCGGCGGCATTCTGGCCGTCACCTTTACCAACAAGGCGGCCAAGGAGATGATGACGCGGCTCGGCGCTATGCTGCCCGTCAATGTGCGCGGCATGTGGATAGGCACTTTCCACGGCCTGTGCAACCGGTTCTTGCGCGCCCATTTCAAGATGGCCAATCTGCCGCAGGCGTTTCAGATTCTGGACACCCAGGACCAGCTCAGCGCCATCAAACGCTTGTGCAAACAGAACAATATTGACGACGAACGTTTTCCGGCCAAACAAATGCAGTGGTTTATTGGCGGCTGTAAGGAAGACGGCCTGCGCCCGAATATGGTGGAGGTACGCGACGAAGAGACGCGACGCAAGGTCGACATCTACCAGCTCTACGAAGAGCAGTGCCAGCGCGAGGGCGTGGTCGACTTTGGCGAATTGATGCTACGGTCTTACGAGTTACTACGCGATAACGATCCCATCCGTGAACACTACCAGCGTCGCTTTCGCCACATTCTGATCGACGAATTCCAGGATACCAACAAGCTGCAGTACGCCTGGATCAAGATGCTGGCCGGCCAGGGTGACAATGCCAGCCCGGATATGCCTGGCGGGGCGGTGCTGGCGGTAGGCGATGACGACCAGAGCATTTACGCATTCCGTGGCGCACGCGTTGGAAACATGGCCGACTTCGTACATGAGTTCAACGTGCAACACCAGATCAAGCTGGAACAGAACTACCGCAGCTACAGCAATATCCTGGACTCGGCCAACGCACTGATCAGCCACAACAGCAAGCGCCTGGGCAAGAACCTGCGTACCGATCAGGGCGCCGGTGAACCGGTGCGCATTTACGAGGCCCCGACCGATTTTGCCGAAGCGCAGTGGATGGTCGAGGAAATGAAACAGCTGGTGCGCGACAACGGCACCGAAGCGGGCTACGAGCGAAAGGAAATTGCAGTGCTGTACCGCTCCAACGCGCAAAGCCGGGTCATCGAAACCGCGCTGTTCAATGCCGCCATGCCGTACCGCGTCTACGGCGGGCTGCGCTTCTTTGAGCGGGCCGAAATCAAGCACGCCCTGGCCTATCTGCGTCTGCTGGAAAACCCCAACGACGACACCAGCTTCATGCGGGTCGTCAACTTTCCCGCGCGCGGCATTGGTGCGCGCAGCATCGAGCAGTTGCAGGATATTGCCCGCGCCACCGGTTGTTCCTTGCACGATGCGGTCAGCACGTTGGGCGGACGGGCTGGCGCGGCGATAGCGGGTTTTGTCGCCAAGATCGATGTGCTACGCGAGCAAACGGCGGGCTTGAACCTGCGCGACATCATTGCGCTGATGCTGGAGCACAGCGGACTGATTGAGCATTACAAAGCCGACCGCGAAGGCGCCGACAGGCTGGAGAATTTGGACGAGCTGGTGAATGCAGCCGAGAGTTTTGTGATGCAGGAAGGTTTTGGCCGCGACGCAGCCGCCATGATCGTGTCCGCCGCGGGGCAAAGCCCAGCCAGCCAGGGCCTGGACCTTGACGCGGAAGCGGCACAAGCTACCGATGCATTTGGCGATACCGGCGAGACGTTATCACCGCTGGTGGCCTTCCTGACCCATGCGGCGCTGGAGGCGGGTGACAATATGGCGCAGGCCGGCCAGGACGCCATCCAACTCATGACGGTGCATTCCAGCAAGGGCCTGGAATTTGACTGCGTGTTCATTACCGGCATGGAGGAGGGCCTGTTCCCGCATGAAAACTCGATGAACGACCGTGACGGGTTGGAGGAGGAGCGCCGCCTGATGTATGTGGCCATCACCCGTGCGCGCAAGCGCCTGTACCTGAGCCACTCGCAGTCACGTATGCTGCACGGTCAGACACGCTTCAACATGAAGAGCCGCTTCTTTGAAGAGCTGCCCGAGGCTTCCCTGAAGTGGCTGACGCCCAAAATACAAAATTTCGGCCGCGGCTGGAATGCCGACTCTGCTATGCAATCAGGAGCACCCTATTCAGGTTCTACGAGGGCTAGTGGCTCATTTAATCAAGCCGTTGTGCGTAAGGAAGAACCCAGCAAACATGGTTTGCGCCTGGGCATGCTGGTGTTCCATGCCAAGTTTGGCGAAGGCAAGGTGTTGACGCTGGAGGGCAGCGGGGATGATGCCCGAGCCCAGATCAACTTCCCGCGGCACGGCACCAAGTGGCTGGCACTCAGCGTGGCCAAGCTGACGCCCGTGCCTTGAAGAAGGCGGGGCCTTTGTCGCTGCCCAGGGTTTCTTTGTATTCGCTCCAGACCCGTCAGGCTGCGCAATTTGCTCCGTGTCCCCCGCCCTTCGGGCTCCTCCTTGACCTGCGCAAAACGCACAGCCTGACGGATCTTGCGATTGGTTGGAGTACCTGCAGCACTGTGTTGTCCTAACTCTCCAGCAGTTGGTAAGGGGCAGGTCTTTTGCGTAGGTAAAGGAGGAGGCCGCTTGCGGCCGGGGGACACGGAGCAAAAGGCCTGCCCCTTGCCAGCGGCGGGCGCGAGAAGAAGGGCGCCTTGCCTGTAGAGATGCAGACAAAAAAAAGCCCGCACAGGGCGGGCTCTTTCTACAAGCGCTAAGGCCTCGTAGACTTTATCGTCCGTTGGCGTTAGCGACCTGCAGCAACTTGCTGACGTCCTTGTCGTTGGGCAGGGCGTAGTCATGGGCGCGGATGATGCGGCTGTCTTCGGTACGCACAAACTTCAGGCTGACGTACGTGAAGTTGGTAGCGGCCGAATAAGTGCCTACCAGCACCATGCTGGCGTTGTGGCTGCGTGCAATGTCCTTGATCTCGCGCGACAACAGCAGTTCACCGGTTTCTTCGCGGATGAACACGTCGCCACGCAGTTTCATTTCCTTGACATTGAAGCCGGAATTCGCCATTTGCGAGGCGTACTGCTCCGACAGCGTGCGACCCAGTGGGGCGGTACGGCGCATGTCGTTGACATTGACGATGGTGGCGACCAGGACGGGCGTATCTGAGCTGCGATCGAGGTTGCCGGTCAACTGGTTGACCGCATCTTTGTTCATCGCAACGAATTTGCTGGCAGCCGCTTCATCGTAGGTCGGGTCCACGCGGGTACCGGATGGTGCACCGCAGGCACCCAGCAAAGCCACAGCGGTGGCGGCGGTGAATATCAGTTTGAAGTTCATGGGCCTACTACCTTGATGATGGGGGCGGGAGCTCTGTATTGCATCAAGCCCGTGTCGGCTTCTTCGATGTAGTAAATGTCCGTCTTGCGCACCAGGTAACGACCACCGGAGGCGATAGTGGTTGTCAGAATCAGTTCGGTATGGGTTGGGCCGCCGGAGTCGACGCTGGCGATGTAATCCGCTCCCACTGCAGCATGCAGACCGCCCACCAATTTGTCACCTACCGGCGCCAAGCCCAGTCCGTACGCGGCATACAACCCGGCGGTAATCATCGTGAAGCGACCGGGCACAAAGTGCGGGCGGGGGCTGTTGTGACGCACCAGCTGGGTTTGGTAGCTGACTTCTAGCGCCTTGTCGGGGTATTGCTGCACCACGCGGCCACTCTTGACCAGGTCCGTGATCAGGAAGTTCTGAAACGCCCTGTCAAACGTCGATGTATTAGCGGGAGGGGCAACATACAGATTGCCAGAAACACCCAGCTTGTTCAGTGATTCCAGCGTTTGCTTGACCACGTCGTTCGACACCAGGCCCCAATGCCCAGCCGATCGAACTTTGGGTTCCACGGTAAGGGGGAAATTTGCGGAAACCGGTATCGGCGATGAAGCACAGCCGACCAGTAATGCAGCGCCGGCACCGATTGCCATCAGCTTCAGAGTGTTGGGAATCAAGGTAGCCCCCTTTATCCAAGGTTATTAAAACAAAGACGCCATAACGCGCCATCAACGTGTTTCATTATCAGGCGATCAGATCCATAAAAACAAGACAAATCAACACCTTCGACCGCTTTTTTGATGTTGTTTGGTGGATTGTTGTGGCTTTGGCAACACTGTACAAATCAACCCCCGTACTCGCGAACCAACTCCCTGCTGCCTTTTCTGCCGCTGATCTGCCAAGCCGTGCGCTCCCCGACCAGACGGGCCAGGTATTCCAGTTCTTCGTCCGAGTGGTTGATGGCCCGCGCCGGCGTCAGCGCCGATCGTCCGTCAAGGACCGGTTCGGCCCAGACCGCCTGGTGGTAGCTTGACTCCGACACTTCGCGGTCGTTGCCGGAGGCCAGATCAACGGTGCCATAACAATTGCAGAAATAGCTACGGCCGCTCGCAAATACCTCGGTGTAGACGCCAGTTCCGCGGATGCCGGCGGTCAGCGTCGGGGTCTTGATCTGGCGGGCGCTGCCCTTTCCCCAGACACTGACGACCGCGCCCGTCAGCAGGCGCAACAGGCTCACGGCATTGAGGGTGGGGCCGCGCTCGACCAACATGCTGGAGTTTTGGCGCACATGGAAGGCGGAGTTGCCAACGACAAAAATCAGCGTGGAGCGGGGGCCGGTCATGATCTCATCGCCGGTCTGGACCGATTGGTTGGGTAACAAGGGCTGACCATTGACAGTCGCGTCACCCATCAGTTCCACCACATTGCCGCGCGCCTGCGCATGCGCCGCGCTCAGCCCTCCCACGGCCGTCCACGCCGTTGCGGCTTGCAAAAAACCACGCCGTTGGAACCACAGGAGTTCGCTGTCGTTTCTACCCTGCAGAGTGTGCTGTGTCATGTGTCGTCTCCTGGAGTGAACTCAAAGCTGTCGAGAAAAGTGAAGTACAGAGATGCAGAAACCATGGCCGCCATCAGCATTGCCGCCGGGTACAGCGCGGCAGCAATGGCTTCCGCACTGCCTATGACCGCACCCAGTGTTGCCATGACCATGCCAAAAGCCAGAAAAATGCCCAACCAGGCCAAACCGTAGACCACAAAAGCCCAAAAATTGCGCAGGCAGGCGATCAGGCTGAAAAACAGGCTCTTGACCGGCGGTACGCCATGCCAATGCACCAGGGCGGGAGCGTGCCAAAACATCAGAGACAGGGGCAGGTACAGCGCAATAGCCGCCAGCGCCGCCAATTGGAAGTCGCCTTCCCGCAGCATTTCGGCCGTCGCCGGCGCGCCGGTTATGTACATTTTGGCGAATTTCCCGCCGTCAACCAAGGCAGTAAAAGCCAGAACCAGCACAAAGCCCAGCGCGTACAGTCCACCCAGAGTCAACATGGCACGCCGTTGCGGCCCAGCGGCCCGGAACGCGCTGATCAGCACCAGCGGCATCGGAAACTTGCCACTACTGGCCTCGCGAGTGGCGGCCATCAAACCCAGCGTGGCGCCCGGCAGCAAGGCCAGAACCAGTGGGCTGCCTATGAGTGGCACCGTGCTCAGCACCGTCATCACCGCCACAAACATGAAGAACAAACCCGACAGCGCCAAGGGTTGTCGAAAGAAGGTTTGCACGCCCAACTTGACCCATTGGACGCCCCTGCTGGCGGGGACGATGTGAAGTTTCATGCGCTGATGTGGGTCGAGGTTAGAGGACAGAGGATACGCTGACGCAGGACGCGCTGGAAATGGTCCGGGTCATGGGCTTGCAAAACGGCCGCTTCGCGCGGCAGGTGCAGATCCCACAGGCGCGAGATCCAGAAGCGCAGCGCTGCGGCGCGTGCCATGGCGGGGAGCAATTGGCGTTCCTGAGCCTGCAGCGGCCGCACGGTGGCGTAAGCCTGCATAAAGGCCTGCGTGCGTGCTTCGTCGCCAGCGCCGGTGGCCAGATCTATGCACCAGTCGTTGAGGCACACGGTGATGTCGAACAACCAGCTGTCGATACCGGCAAAATAAAAATCAAAAAAGCCGGTGAGGGTGGGGCTCGTTGTGTCATCTTCTTCCGCGGTCTCGAACATCACGTTGTCACGGAACAGATCGGCATGGATGGGGCCCCGCGGCAATGCGCCATAAGCCGAGAACGTGGCGACATGGTTCTGGTAGGCCAGCTCGCTCTGCAACAGCGCGGCTTGTTCGGTGGAAACAAAGGGCAGCACCACGGGTACGGTCTCGTTCCACCAGTCCAGCGCCCGCAGATGCGGTTGCTGCATGCTGAAGTCACGGCCTGCCAAGTGCATGCGTGCCAGCATGGCGCCCACCTGTTTGCAGTGCGCAGGGGTAGGGGCCAGTTCGCTCTTGCCACGCAGGCGGTTGACCACGGCGGCCGGTTTGCCCTTCAAAGCATGCACCACATCGCCATCGCGGTTGGTCGCCGGGTCCGGCACGGGGATGCCATGGTGGGCCAGGTGTTTCATCAGGCGCAGATAGAACGGCAACTGCTCCATGCTGAGTCGCTCGAACAGCGTCAGCACATAGGCGGCCTGGTCGGTGGTGACGAAGTAATTGGTGTTTTCTATGCCGCCCGAGCAACCCGCCATAGTCTGGAGGGTTCCCAATTGAAGGCTTTGCAAGAATTCGCTGGCCTCGTCGAAAGAGACCTCTGTGTAAACCGCCATGTGTGTCCGCCAGCCCGAAAAGTCAGAATCCCACCGTGCCCCAGACGGGGTTCGGCCGGGCGGGAGATGGATAAACAAAATGTGTGCCCGGATTGTAGAGTGCTGGGTACATCGGTCGATGTGTGCCAGCAAGGCAGCGGTCTGGGCTGGGGCGAGCGCCTCCGTGGCTGTTGTATCCATCGGGTAGCCGCGCGGCTTGGTCTGGGCCGCTCGTCCGGCAAGGCAAAATGCGCGCATGACTGATAAGAAAACCCTGCTGCTGGTCGACGGTTCCAGCTACCTTTACCGAGCCTTCTTTGCGGGCGGCGAGTCCTTGAGTACGACCTTGCCCGACGGCACGGTGCAGAAGACCGGGGCCATTCGCATCATGATCAACATGATGCAAAAGCTGAGCAAGGACGTGCGGGCCGATTACACGGCCTGTGTGTTCGATGCCAAGGGGCCGACTTTCCGCGATGTGCTGTATCCGGAATACAAGGCCAACCGTTCGCCGATGCCGGACGACCTGCGCTCGCAGGTGGACCCCATCCACGAAGTGGTCGCCTTGCTGGGCTGGAAGGTTTTGACGGTGCCCGGCGTGGAGGCCGACGATGTGATCGGCACGCTGGCACATTGCGCATCGGAGCAAGGGGTGGACGTCATCATCTCCAGCGGCGACAAGGATCTGAGCCAACTGGTCAACGAGCACATTACCGTGATCGACACGATGAACGACCGGCGGCGGGACATTGCCGGCGTCGAGGCCGAATTCGGAGTGCCGCCGCGTCTGATGCTGGATTACCAGACCCTGGTCGGCGACCAGGTCGACAACGTGCCGGGAGTGCCCAAGGTCGGCCCCAAGACTGCCGTCAAGTGGCTGCTGGAATATGGCTCGTTGCAGGGCGTGGTGGAGAACGCGGCCGGCATCAAGGGCGTGGTGGGCGAGAACCTGCGCAATGCGCTGGAATGGTTGCCCAAGGGGCGTGAGTTGCTGACCATCAAAACCGATTGCAGCATGGATGGCCACCTCGCAGGCCTTCCGTCGTTGGAGGAGATGGCCATCCGCGGGCAGGACAGTGCGGCCTTGCGGGCCTTTGGCGAACGTTATGGCTTCAAGGGGCTGGTCAAGACGCTGGACAGCCAAGCCATATCGCCCGAACTGCTCAAGGAACAGCAACCCAGCCAACGCCCGGTCGCCAGTGGCGCCGCCCCGGGCCTGTTTGACGAGGCGCCCGACCTCGCAGGTACACGCAACGCCACCAACTTGGTGTACGAAACCATTTTCACGTGGGAGGCGCTGGATGTGTGGCTGGCGCGTTTGCAGGCTGCGGAGCTGGTGGCGATCGACACCGAAACCACGTCGCTGGACGAAATGCGCGCCGAAATCGTCGGCATCTCCTTCAGTATCAAAGCCGGCGAAGCGGCCTACATCCCGCTGACCCACCGCTACCCCGATGCCCCCGAGCAATTGAACCGCGAAGAAGTGCTGGCCAAGCTCAAACCCTGGCTGGAAAATCCGGCCGCGAAAAAACTGGGCCAGCACATCAAGTATGACCGCCACGTGTTTGCCAACCACGGTATCGAGGTCCAAGGCTATGCCCACGACACCATGCTGCAAAGTTATGTGCTGGAAGTGCATATGCCGCATGGCCTGGCCAGCCTGGCCGAACGCCATGTGGGGCGCAGTGGCATCAACTACGAAGACCTGTGCGGCAAAGGTGCCAACCAGATCGCGTTTGACCAGGTGGACATTGTCAAGGCCGCCGAATACTCCTGCGAGGACTCGGACCAGACGCTGGACGTGCACGGCACACTGTGGCCGCAGCTCGAAGCCAATGACAAACTCAAGTTCATCTACGAACTGGAAATGGCCAGCAGCGAAACGCTGTACCGCATCGAACGCAACGGTGTGCTGATCGACGCGCCCACCTTGGCCGCGCAAAGCCACGCTCTGGGCCAGCGTATTCTGCAACTGGAGTCAGAGGCCTATGAAATCGCGGGCCAGCCCTTCAACCTCAGCAGCCCAAAGCAATTGGGTGAAATCTTCTTTGACAAGCTGGGCATGCCGGTTGTGAAGAAGACCGCCACCGGCGCACGCAGCACCGACGAAGAGGTGCTGGAGAAACTGGCTGAAGATTACCCCTTGCCTGCCAAGCTGCTGGAACACCGTGGCCTGGCCAAGCTCAAGGGCACCTACACGGACAAGCTGGCCCAACTGGCCTTGCCGCGCACCGGGCGTGTGCACACGCACTACGCGCAGGCCGTGGCCATTACCGGGCGCCTGTCCAGCAACGATCCCAACCTGCAAAACATTCCGATCCGCACCCCCGAAGGCCGGCGTGTACGTGAAGCCTTTGTGGCGCCGGTCGGCAGTGTGATTGCCAGTGCCGATTACTCGCAGATCGAGCTGCGCATCATGGCCCACATCAGTGGTGACGAGGCCTTGCTCAGCGCCTTCCACAGCGGCCTGGATGTGCACCGCGCCACCGCCGCAGAGGTTTTTGGTGTGCCGGTGGAACAGGTCAGCAGTGAGCAGCGCCGTTATGCGAAGGTCATCAACTTCGGCCTGATCTATGGCATGAGCGCTTTTGGTCTGGCCCGCAACCTGGGCATAGACAACACGGCGGCAAAAAACTACATCACGCGTTACTTCGAGCGTTATCCGGGTGTCAAAACGTACATGGAAACCACGCGCGCCTTGGCCAAAAGGCAGGGTTATGTGGAAACCGTGTTTGGCCGGCGGTTGCAGCTCGCCGGCATCCAGAACGCCAAGGGCGCGCAGCTGGCCGGCCTGGAGCGTGCGGCCATCAACGCACCCATGCAGGGCACAGCGGCCGACCTGATCAAGCTCAGCATGGTCAAGGTGCAGCAGGTGCTGGATGAGGAAAAGCGTGGCACCAAGATGATCATGCAGGTGCACGATGAACTGGTGTTCGAAGTGCCCGAGGGCGAGGTTGATTGGCTCAAGACCGAGATCCCGCGTCTGATGGCCGGCGTGGCGGACCTGAAGGTGCCGCTGCTGGCCGAGGTAGGGGTAGGACCCAACTGGGACAAGGCACACTGATTCCCGTAGACTGTGCCGGTTTCCCCTCCACCCAACCCCTAGCTTGAAGGACCATGCAATGTTGACTGAAGACCAGAAAAACGAATTCAACGCCTTGCTTCCCGGTAAAACCACCGAGGCCGGCGCCACGCGCCGCACTGCGCTCAAGACGGCCTTGGGTGTGGGCTACGCCGCCACAGCCATGCCCATCATGGCGCAAACGGCGATCAAGACGCCCGACACCGGCCTGGTCACCGGTACACCCGTTTTCGAGGTGGATAACTACCCGGTGCCGTTTTATTACGCCGCGCCAGCCGGCAAGAAAAATCTGCCGGTGATACTGGTGGTGCAGGAAATTTTCGGAGTACACGAATACATTGCCGACACCTGCCGCCGTTTCGCCAAGGCCGGTTACCTGGCCATCGCCCCCGATCTGTATGCACGCCAGGGCGACGCCAGCAAGTACACCGATATTGGCAAATTGCTGTCCGAAGTGGTGGCCAAGGTGCCCGATGCGCAGGTCATGGCGGACCTGGACGGCGCGGTCAAATGGGCCGGTGAAAACGGTGGCAACACCAAACGGGTCGGCGTGACCGGCTTTTGTTATGGCGGCCGCATCACCTGGCTGTATGCCGCGCACAACAGCCAAAACGTCAAGGCCGGCGTGGCCTGGTACGGCCGCCTGGTGGGTGCGGAATCGGCGGTCACGCCCAAACACCCGGTGCAATTGGCGGCTTCGCTGAAGGCACCTGTGCTGGGCCTGTACGGCGGCCAGGATGGTGGCATTCCTTTGACCACCGTCAACGAGATGAAAGACGCGCTGGCTGACGCCGGTGCCAAGGGCAACAAGGCTGCCAAGGGGAGTGAGTTTGTGGTGTACCCTCAAGCCCCCCATGCGTTCCATGCGGACTACCGGCCCAGCTACCGCAAGGAAGCTGCCGAAGACGGTTTCCAACGTGCGTTGGAGTGGTTCAAGGGCCACGGCGTCTGACACGCTGTCGCCCGAGGGGCCGCCGTCGCCTTGGGGCGCCGGCGGTGACCAGGACCGCCCCAGGGGCGGTTTTTATTTTTCTTTGTAAGTGAAATAGGGCTCCAGCCCTCTAGGAATCTGCGTAATACGCTATGACTTTGATAGCAATCTTGATGGGAACCCTGGTCGCCGGGATTGGCTCGGTGTGGCTGGCCGCGGCCCTGAGCTTTGGTGCGCTGGCCCGCTACACCCAGCACATGCTCAGCATGGCGGCCGGCGCCCTGATGGCCACAGCCTTCATGCACCTGCTGCCCGAGGCCTTTGAGAGCCAGGCGCGCCCGCATGACCTGTTCCTGACGCTGCTGCTGGGGCTGGTGTTTTTCTTTCTGCTGGACAAGGCCGAACTCTGGCACCATGGCCACGAGCACCACCACCCCGATGGTGACGCGCATCAACATGCGGATTCAACAGGTCACGCGCATGACCACGCACACGGGCATCTGCACGGCAAGGCCCAGCCCGGCAGCTGGGCCATCCTGACCGGCGACAGCGTGCATTGTTTTGGCGACGGCATCCTGATTGCGTCAGCCTTCATGGCCGATATGCGCCTGGGCGCCATCGCCGCGCTGGCCGTGCTGGCCCATGAGGTGCCGCACCACATGGGTGACCTGATGGTGCTGCGCACCGGCGCTAGCAACAAACGCATGGCGCTGGTCAAGGTGTCGCTGGCAGGAGCCGTCACCGCGCTAGGCGGACTGGCGGGCTACTGGTTGGTGGACCAGCTGCACGACTACTTGCCATACTTTCTGGTGATTGCATCCAGCAGCTTTGTCTACGTGGCCTTGGCCGATCTGATTCCCCAACTGCAAAAGCGCCTGTCGCTGTCGGAGACGGTTGCACAGATCACGTGGCTGGGGCTGGGTATTGGTTTGGTCACCGTCATGAGCAGCCTGGCCCACGGTGGCCACTGAGTTCTGAGTTGTATCAGTCGGGTAGCGGGTTTTGCTCCGTGTCCCCCGGCTTTGCCCTCTTCCTTGACCTACGCAAAACCCACCCCTGCTGCGGGCATGCAACCAAAACGCGGCCCCTTGGTGTGTTGGGGCGTCTGCTTTAGCCCTGCGCCACCGGCCGCGCCGGATCGCTGCACCACTCGCTCCAGCTTCCGGCAAATAGCGCGGTGCGCCCCAGGCCAGCAACTTCCATGGCGAGGATATTGGGCACGGCGCTGACGCCGCTGCCGCAGTGGTGTACCACCGTGGCCGGATCGCGGCCCGCCAGCAGTCGATCAAACTCGGCGCGTAATTCGGCGGCGGGTTTGAAGCGGCCATCGGCCCCAATGTTCTGGCCAAAAGGGCGGTTCAACGCACCCGGGATATGACCTGCCACCGGGTCCAGCGGCTCCACTTCCCCGCGAAAGCGTGGTGTGGCGCGCGCGTCGACCACGGTCTGGCCGCCCGGCCCCGCGGACTTGCCAACCTGGCTTGCTACAGTATCAATAGCGGTAAGTACAGTCTTCTCGGGGGCTAGCGCGTAGTTTTTCTTGGGACGTTCGGCTGCGGCACCACTATCCACGGCGCCACCGGCCGCTTGCCAAGCTTGCAAACCACCGTCCAGTACCGCCACGTTTTCGTGGCCGGCCCATTTCAGCATCCACCACAGGCGGCCGCAGTAGTTGGCGCCCTGGCGGTCGTAGACCACGGCTTGCTGCGTGTTGTCAAAGCCGACCGAGCCCAACCATGCGGCAAAGGTTTCGCGCGTGGGCAGCGGGTGGCGACCACCCGACGCGTGACTGCCGGGCAGGGGGTTGCCGGTGGCCGGATCCTTGGTGGCGCTCAGGTGTTTGTCCAGGTGGGCGTAGACCGCGCCGGGGATATGGGCCTCGGCATACATGGCTTCACCGGCCTGGGGTTTCATGAGATCGAAACTGCAATCAAACACAGTGCAGGCTTGCCCGCTGGCCAGCAGCGTCTGGAGTTGGGCGACGGAGATCAGGGTCGTGTACATGGTGCGTGAGTCCTTAATATGGTTTGCGAAAAAGGAGGTGGAATGGGGCGCGTGTTGTGGCGTGTTGTGTTTTACCGCAGCGACGGTGTGTAGGGGCGACAAATCCGCGCCGGGCCGCCCCAAGCGGATTTAGCCCCCTCGGGGGGCAGAGAGCCACACGCAGTGGGCGAGCGTGGGGGCCGCCACATCTTCAGTGGTCTTCCGCTGGCGTGTTGGGCAGTGCCCGAGCGCGCAGAGCCGTAGCCAGAACGCCGCTGGTCACGATGACCGCAATGCCAGCCCAGCCAATGGGCGCTATGTTGTCACCAAACAGCGTCAGGCTGTAGATGGACGCGAAAACAATGCCGGTGTACTGCATGCTGGCCACTACCAGCGTGGCGCCATGGCTGTAGGCGCGTGTCATGCACCATTGGCCCAGCGAGGCCAGCACCCCAATCGGTATCACCCAGACCGCCGCGGTCCAACTGACCTGCGACCAAGGTGTCAATTCGGTGAACAACGCGCCGACCGCACCCACGACGGCCGTGCCGACCGCAAAATAAAACACGGTGCGCACCTCGGGCTCGCCGACCTTGCCTAACGCGGTTACCTGCAAATACGCCAGCGCGGCACCCATGCCGGACAGCAGGCCAATGACGCCGGCAAACAACTGGTCGTGGTCTATGGTGGGGCGCAGTGTCAGCACCACACCGGCGAAGCCCAGCAGCACCGTGCCCATCAACGGCCCTTGGCGCTGCGGCTGGCCGTAGAGCATGGCGCCGCCGACGACAAAGGCGGCGACCCAGACACCGCTCATATAGTTCAGTGTCATCGCGGTGGCCAGCGGCAGGTGGGCAATCGCGTAAAACCAGGCGCTCAGCGACAGCACACCGACCGTGCTGCGCCACAGGTGCATCATGGGCACGGGGGTGCGCAGCGGTGTGCGGCGCGCGCGCATCACCATGGCCATAAAAATGATGCCGACAATGCCGCGGTAGAACACCAGTTCCGCCGTGCCAAAACTGGCCGATGCGAACTTGATGCCTACGGCCATGGTGGCAAACAGAAACGAGCCTGCAACCATCCATAACGCTTGCATTTAGATTAGAGCCCCCACACTCCGCCGCTGCGCGGGTCGTTGCCCCCTCAAGGGGTTAAATCCGCTTGGTGCGGCCCGGCGCGGATTTGTCGTCGCCCCCACACTCCGCCGCTGCGCGGGTCGCGGCGCCACGTTCACACGGCGCCCATCTGGCGGCGGTACCAGGAATGGAAGTGCGGCATGCCGTCTTCCATCGGCGTCTGGTAGGGGCCCACTTCGTCGTCGCCACGGGCATACAGCGCGGCACGGCCGGCGTCCATGCGCTCACCGATCTCGTCGTCTTCCAGGCAGGTTTCGTTGTAGGCGGCCTGTTGGGCCTCGACGAATTCGCGTTCGAAGGCGGCAATTTCTTCGGGGTAATAAAACTCGACCATGTTCATGGTCTTGTTTGGTCCCATGGGATGCAGCGTGGAGACGGTCAGCACATGCGGGTACCACTCGACCATGATGTGCGGGTAATAGGTCAGCCAGATGGCGCCCTGCTTGGGCGGCACGCCATTGCGGTAGGCCAGCAGCGCCTTGTGCCAGCGCGCGTATACGGGGGAGCCTGCGCCGGTGTCGGCGCGGGCCAGTTGCGCGGCCACACCCACGGTCTGCACCGAGTAGTTGTCGGCAAACTGCCAGCTCAGGTCGTCGCAGGTCACGAATTTACCCAATCCGGGGTGGAAGGGGCCTACGTGGTAGTCCTCCAGATAAACCTCGATAAAGGTTTTCCAGTTGTAGTTGCACTCGTGCATGACGACCTTGTCGAGCACAAAACCGTCAAAGTCCAGCGCCGCGCGCGGACCCATGCCAGCCAGATCGGCGGCTACATTGCGGCCATTCTGCTCGAACAGCAGGCCGTTCCACTCCTGCAACGGGTAGTTTTTGAGGTTCAGGCAGGGGTCATGTTCAAAATGCGGCGCGCCAACCAGCGTGCCGGCCTTGACGGGCGCGCCTTGGGTGTTGGCGCCGCTATAGGTCCAGCGGTGCAGCGGGCAGACGATATTGCCGCCGGCGCTGGCCACTTGGCGGCCATTGTCGGTGGCGGGGTGGATCAGTGAGTCACGGCCCTTGAGCATCAGCGCCTGGCGGTGGCGGCAGACGTTGGAGATCAACTCCACACCGCCGGAATTGCGCACCAGTGCCCGCCCCTCCTGCTCCTGGGGCAGGGCGTAGTAGTCCCCGACGTTGGGTACGCTCAAAGAGTGCCCCACATAACGGGGCCCTTGCTGGAAGATAGTTTGCATCTCGCGCTGGTACAGCGCGGGGTCAAAATAGCTTGAAACTGGTAGTTGTGACGGGGTCTGTTTTGACTCTGTCGAAACCCGAATGCCTAGTGGCTGTACGGAATTAAGGGGCTTTTTGACGATTGGCGGAAAGTCATTCCTGCACATTGTTTGCACAATTCTCGGTCCTCTAGATGCAAAACCCCCGTTGCCGGGGGTTCGGTGAGGCAGCTACCTTGAGAGCTGCCTAGGGTTGTGGATTGTACCCCGGGGGCACAATGACCCTTGCCGCCGCAAGCGCCTAAAATCGCGAATTGCAGTTTTCTGCCCCTTATCCATTTCCAAGTCCATGCCCAAGGCCCCAGCCAAAACCGATTCCAATGCAGAAGCAGACGCGATCAGCGCCATGCCCGCTACCTATGAAGCAGCCCTGGGCGAGCTGGAGCAATTGGTCGGTCAGCTCGAATCGGGCTCCATGCCACTGGACCAATTGCTGTCGGGCTACCAGCGCGGCGCGCAATTGCTGCAGTTCTGCCGCGACAAGCTGCAGGCCGTGGAAGACCAGATCAAGGTCCTGGACGACGGCACACTGAAGGTTTGGAAGCCACAATGAGCCATATGACTGCTGAAACAACCAGCCCCGCGCCCATGCAAGCCGCTGCGTATGCGGACTTTGACCTGGACACGTGGAGCCGTACGCGCCTGGGCCAGGTTGAGCAGGCCATGGACCGCTGGGTCACCGCGGATGTGCCGCAAGGCCTGAGCCATGGTGCACCGGCGCAATTGGTTGAAGCCATGCGTTATGCCGTGCTCGACGGTGGCAAGCGTCTGCGCCCCTTGCTGGTGCTGGCGGCACACGAGGCGGTGTGCCCTGCGAATGGTGACGCCACTTTAAGCGCCGCCATGCGCGCTGCCTGTGCGGTGGAACTGATACATGCTTATTCGCTGGTGCATGACGACATGCCCTGCATGGACAACGATGTGCTGCGCCGTGGCAAGCCTACCGTGCATGTGCAGTTTGGCCAGGCCAGTGCACTGCTGGCCGGCGACGCGCTGCAGGCCCTGGCGTTTGAATTTTTGACACCACAGGATGGTTCGGTGTTGCCGGCCACCCAGGCGCGTTTGTGCGCACTATTGGCCCGCGCCGCGGGCAGTGCCGGCATGGCGGGCGGCCAGGCCATTGATCTGGCCAGTGTGGGCCAACCCTTGAGCGAATCGCAATTGCGCCAGATGCATGAGCTCAAGACGGGTGCGCTGTTGCAAGCCAGCGTCATGATGGGCGCGCAGTGCGGAGATCCCAGCAAGCAAGCAGTCATTGCGCTGGAAATGTATGGGGCGGCCATCGGCCTGGCGTTTCAGGTGGTGGATGACATACTGGATGTCACCGCGGACTCGACCACGCTGGGCAAGACCGCCGGCAAGGATGCCGACAACAACAAACCCACGTACGTGTCGCTGATGGGATTGCAGGCCAGCCAGGCCTATGCCCAGCGCCTGCTGGAAGATGCTTTGGCGGCACTGGATGGCAGTGGCTTGGCGCAGACGCAGGCCCTGCGTGCGCTGGCCGACATGGTCGTCAACCGGGCTCACTGAGCATATCCATTAAAGGGAAATGGCCGCTAGCCCTTGAATAATAAGCGCAAGCTGCTACAAAAAATATAGCATATGTTGAAAAATTCCTACCCCCTGCTGCACACCATCAACGATCCAAAAGATCTGCGCGAGGTGCCGCGTGCGCAGTTGCGCGAACTCAGCGATGAACTGCGTGCCTACCTGCTCGACAGCGTGGCCAAGACCACCGGGCATTTGAGCTCCAATCTGGGTACGGTGGAACTCACGGTGGCCTTGCACTACGTGTTCAACACGCCGCATGACCGGGTGGTGTGGGACGTGGGCCACCAGACCTATCCGCACAAGATTCTGACCGGCCGGCGTGATCGCATGGCATCCTTGCGCCAGCTGGGTGGTTTGAGTGGTTTCCCGCAGCGCACCGAGAGCGAATACGACACCTTTGGCACGGCGCATTCCAGCACCTCCATTTCAGCGGCGCTGGGCATGGCCCTGGCGGCCAAGATCAAGGGTGACGACAGGCGTGTGGTGGCCATCATCGGCGACGGTGCGATGACCGCCGGCATGGCCTTTGAGGCACTCAACAATGCCGGCGTGGCAGACACGAATTTGCTGGTCATCCTGAACGACAACGACATGAGCATCAGCCCACCGGTCGGCGCGCTGAACCGCTATCTGGCGCAGCTGATGAGCGGCCGTTTTTACGCCGCAGCCAAACACGCCGGCAAAACCGTGCTCAAGGGCGCGCCGCCGCTGTTCGAACTGGCCAAGCGCATCGAAGAACACGCCAAGGGCATGGTGGTCCCCGCCACTCTGTTCGAGAAATTTGGTTTCAATTACATCGGCCCCATAGACGGCCATGACCTCGATTCACTGATTCCTACGCTGGAAAACATCAAGCAGTTGGAAGGCCCGCAGTTCCTGCATGTGGTGACCAAAAAGGGCAAGGGTTACCAGTTGGCCGAGGCCGATCCGGTGCTCTACCATTTCCCAGGCAAGATCGATCTGGCGGTGGGCGTGCAGAAGCCGGCCGTCGCGCCCAAACCCACGTTCAGCCAGGTGTTTGGCCATTGGTTGTGTGACATGGCCGAGGCCGACCCGCGCCTGGTCGGTGTCACGCCGGCGATGCGCGAAGGCTCGGGCATGGTGGAGTTTCACAAACGTTTCCCGGATCGTTATTTCGACGTCGGCATTGCCGAGCAACACGCCGTGACCTTTGCCGCCGGCCTGGCCTGCGAGGGTCTGAAACCGGTGGTGGCGATCTACTCCACGTTCCTGCAACGTGCGTACGACCAGTTGATCCACGACGTGGCCATCCAGAACCTGCCGGTGGTGTTTGCGCTGGACCGCTCCGGCCTGGTGGGTCCCGACGGTGCCACACACGCCGGTGCCTACGACATCGCCTACCTGCGCTGCATCCCCAACATGAGCGTGGCCTGCCCCTCGGACGAGAACGAATGCCGCCAACTGCTCAGCACCGCGTTTGCGCAAAACCATCCCGTAGCAGTGCGCTACCCGCGTGGCGCTGGCGTTGGTGCCGTGCAGCAGCCTGGACTCGAAGGCCTGCCCTTTGGCAAGGGTGAAATTCGCCGCCAAGGCAAAGGTATTGCCATCCTGGCATTTGGCACGCTGCTGCACCCGGCACTGGAAGCGGCGCAGGCCCTGAACGCCACGGTGGTGAACATGCGCTGGGCCAAGCCGCTGGACACCGAGTTGTTGTTGCAGGTCGCGCGCAACCACGAAGCGCTGGTCACCGTGGAAGAGGGTTGTGTCATGGGCGGTGCCGGCAGTGCGGTGGTGGAGGCGCTGATGGCGGCCGACATGGCCTTGCCCGTGTTGCAGCTAGGCCTGGATGACACGTTTATCGAGCACGGCGACCCTGCACGTCTGCTGACCTTGCAGGGATTGGACGCAGCCGGTATCCAAGCCTCTGTTGCGCGCCGCTTTGCCAAGCTGCTTGCGCCGATTGCACGGGCGGCTTGAGGTAGAGCCCCCACGCTCCGCCGCTGCGCGGGTCGCTGCCCCCCGAGGGCGCGCGTTTCAGCTTGGGACGGCCCTGCGCTGAAACGTCACCCACACGTTCGTTCACAGTGTGTGACGCTCGGTCTTCGTTCTCGCACTTCACAATGCTTGCAGAATCCTGAAGGGCTGCGTTTGCGGCGGTTTTCGAGGGAAAACCCCCAGGGTTGGCAGAGGCTGGCTTCCTACAATCCCGAGTGACTCATAGCAGTCCTTGCTGCGCGTTTCTGTGCGGCGAGATTGTTTCAAACCTCTTTTGGAGTACACCGAATGGATCGTCGTTCAATCATCAAGAACGCTGGCATTGCCGGCGCATTGGCTGCGGGTGTTGCGCCTGCCGTGCATGCGCAGGCAGCCGTGCGCTGGCGCCTGTCGTCGAGCTTCCCCAAGGCTTTGGATACCATTTATGGTGCAGCCGAAGTGTTCGCCGCCAAGGTCAAGGCCATGTCCGGCGGCAAGTTCGAAATCTCCACCCACGCGGGCGGTGAAATCACGCCTCCATTTGGCGTGGTCGACGCCGTGCAGCAAGGCTCTATCGAGTGCGCCCACACCGCGCCGTATTACTTTTTCGGCAAGAACGAGGCCTTCGCACTCGGTTGCGCCATTCCCTTCGGCCTGAACAGCCGCCAGATGACGGCCTGGATGTACGAAGGCAACGGCCTGAAGCTGATGCGTGACTTCTACGCCAAGTACAGCATGACCAGTTTCCCCATGGGCAACACGGGTGCGCAAATGGGCGGCTGGTACCGCAAGGAAATCAAGTCGGTCAAGGACATCAAGGGCTTGAAGATGCGCATCGGTGGTTTCGCCGGCAAAGTGTTTTCTCCCATGGGTGGCGTGCCACAAAACATTCCCGGCGGTGAAATCTACACCGCGCTGGAAAAAGGCACGATTGATGCGGCCGAGTGGGTTGGTCCTTACGATGACCAGAAGCTGGGCTTCAACAAGGTGGCGCCTTACTACTACTACCCCGGATGGTGGGAAGGCGGTCCCCAGTTGGATCTGCTGATCA
>JAZKIR010000145.1:0-79228 GCA_040384785.1 Pseudomonadota bacterium | reverse complement strand
GAAATTGCGGATAGGGACACAGTGGGCGCGACAACTGCACGGCACCCGTGGACGGAACGATCTTTGTTGCGTTCAGACTTTGTGGTGCGGTGCCCTTCTCCACCCAGTCGCTGATCGCGCTGATTTGGTCGAACTGGTCCGCGCCAACGCCACCGCCGCAATGTTGCACGCCCGGCAGAACGAACAAGCGGGAGAACGCGCTGGCCTGCGTTGCCCCTCCGATTGCATCGGACATTTGGCGATAGAAGCGTATGGTCTGATTGACCGATATCCCGTAATCACTGGCGCCATTCCATATGATTAACTTTTTGCCGGCTGCGGCATAAGCCTTGAATGCGTTGGGATCCACATCCAAACCATTGGCTGCATTCTTGCTGGCAACCAGAGGGTAATCCCGATCAGCCTGAAAGCTGCCAAGCTCATAGGAAGGATCGTTGAAAGTAAAGTAGCGCAGGCGAGACTGCGTATCCCAAAAAATGCCTGATACCGCGCCTGTAGACGGATTGCCGAAAAACCTAGACTGCCAATAATCCACACCGTCTACCGGATTGAATTCCGCACCCAGTCCAAAACCGGCATGCACAATGGTGCCGTCTGCCAGTGCAGTGTCGCCACGGATGGTGCGCACGGTTTGCACCTGAGCGTCGGTTAAACAACTGCCATTGTCGGCGCCGGTGCAACGCAAAACAGCAGGATCGACATGGCATGCAGCCGGATTGCTGATGAGCCCGTCATTGACGCCGTCCAGTCCATCGCAGGCAGCGAGCGTCGCTCTTTCCAACGCGGCGACTTTGGATGACGGGAGAATGTTGCCATGGTTGAGTACTTGCCGATAGATGTTGTATCGGGCCAGCAGCTTGCCTGAGTTGGAAGTCTCCGGTGCGCCCGCAAGGATGCCATCATAATTCTGTGGGAAATGGGTGGCTGCAATCAAGGCTTCACGCCCTCCGGTTGAACAGCCATTGAAGTAGGAGTGCTGTGGTGCACGTCCATAGAATTTGGTGGTAATTGCCTTTGCCGCAGTATCCACGGTACCGATTGCGCGGTAACCGTAGTCTGCCAGTAGTGCGGGGTTGTCTAGCGCCCAGCTGGCGTCCGATATAGGGCCACCAACGGTGGTTGGACGTCCTACATGGCCTCCATTGGAGGCGACCACGGCGAACCCGCGTGATAACGCAGTGAGCGCACCGAGGTAGTTGTCATCGTAGTAGGTGATTGTTCCGTCAAACCCTCCACCGCCCATATGCATGTAACGGTGCTGCCAAGCATCCGGCAGGCGCAACTCAAACGCAGTTTGCGGCGCGATGGTGGCAGATACTTTGCAGTAAGCAGGGGCCATATCGCTGCGGGAGATATGTTCCACCCGCGTGACGATCGCACCGCCGACTTGTGACCCGGCAGTCACGCCAGGACATAAATCACTATCCAAACCACTACCACCACCGCCACAGGATTGAAGTGTCAGGGTGGCGAGGATGGTTATCCATGCCGAACTGCGTCGTGTTGCGGTTGCATATTTGCTTTTTTCCACTACGTTTCCTATCGTTTCATATTTCTGGATTGCTGAACATGCAGCACCTGAGCCCGGGAGCCGCGATTGGCGTGGTTCCCACAAGCTGCTGGTTTATTGAATGGTGTTTTCCTCAGGGGTTCTCCGTAACCTTTGAGGCTGCGCCGATCTCCATCGTGGAGGGGGCGCTATCGCGACCCTGTAGGAAAACACTGGACAAAATGGCAACCGCCAGCGCCACGGCGCGTATGGCACGGCGCAGGGAAAGAGGTGTTCGCATGGTGTCCTCCATGAGTGATGTGAACGGCTACTGTAGGCAAGGCCGCCCTGAACACCCCGAGGGTTTCACCTGGGTTTCGGCAACATTGCAGGGCATTAGTGCGTCTAATGCGGTACCGAAAGCTAGACTCCAAAGCGTCACCACGCTGTCAAGATATTTGGCGTGAACGAGCGCTTCAGTGCATTTAAAGTGGTGCGATTGTTTACTTGAATGCTGAAAGACGATAAGCCCCGTGCGGCAGAATCAAAGACCACAGTCTCTTGTTTTTCTCCAATATGCTCCCAGCATTCGAATATTTCATCACCGACCCCGAAGTCGGCCACGCTGCCGCTCCCCTGGTGGCGCATCTGCGCGGCATGGTGGCCCAGCGGGCGCAGCGCGAGGGGCGCACCGACGCACCCTATGCCGGGTTGCGTTATTACCGGTTTTCATGGCCCATTGAATACCACAAGACGCAGGTCCTGATGCCGGGGCTGGTCGTGGTGTTGCAGGGCCGCAAGACGGCGCGGCTACGGCAGCAGGTGCTGGCCTATGACGCACTGCATTGTTTGATACTGGGCAGTGAGGCGGCCTGCCATGGCACGGTGGTGACGGCCAATGCGGACTGGCCGTATCTGGCCATCCACCTGGACCTGCCGCCCGATATCCTGGTGAAAACCTTGATCGCGCTGGAGGAGGTTAGTGCCAAGCCACCTGTCTCGCCCGAATTGGCGCCGCATGTGGTTGCTCCGGTCGACCCGCGTGTGCTGGAGGCGTTTACACGTTTGTTGCCTGCCCTTGACGACCCGGTGGACCGCCTGACCATTGCGCCCCTGGTGCTGGAAGAAATCATCATTCGTTTGTTGCGTTCACCCGCTGGAGCGGCGTTGCGGGATGCCGCGGCCGTCACGCGGTCGGCGGCAAAGATACAGCGCTCCATCCAGTTCATCCGCACGCAGTACCACCGGCCGGTCGGCATTGCGGAGCTGGCCAGCCACAGTGCGATGAGTCCTTCGCACTATGCACACACGTTTCGTGAGATTGCCGGTGTCAGCCCCATGCGTTATCTGCGTGGCCTGCGCCTGGACGAGGCCCGTATGTTGCTGCTGCGCGGCGGCCTGCGCGCCAGCGAGGTGGCGGCCCAGGTGGGGTTCGAGAGTCCCGAACATTTCACGCGCGAGTTTCGTCGCCGTTTTGGTGTGTCGCCTACCGAGTGCCTGGGCCGGGCTGCGTAGTAGGCGTATTGCAGTTTCGCAGTGCTGATCAATACAAGCGCAGTCCTGGTTCTTGCCGAGTAAATGCCCCGAAATTACAGTGGCGGCTGCTGATTTTCAGCGTCCATCAACGTCATTTTTTTCTTCAAGGCACAGAATGCACAACACCCAGATGATCA
This sequence comes from Pseudomonadota bacterium, assembly GCA_040384785.1. Taxonomy (GTDB): domain Bacteria; phylum Pseudomonadota; class Gammaproteobacteria; order Burkholderiales; family Burkholderiaceae_C; genus Allorhodoferax. The sequence continues at coordinate 76,066 of JAZKIR010000145.1, read as the reverse complement.
TCACGTTCGAGACCAAACCCGAAATGGCCGCATCCTTTGCGGCCCTGCTGGAGCAGGTCAAACGCGACCTGCCCGCGGTGCCCGGCTGCCGGTCGGTGCGGCTGTTTGCCGCCAGCGGCAACCCCTGCGTCTTTATGCTGCTGGAGGATTGGGAGTCCGCGTCGCAGCACCAGCACCATATCGACACGGTTGTGTCTTCCGGCGCCTGGGCCACGCTGGCCGCACACTTGGCCAAGGAACCTGTCAGCCATTACTACACCGAGCGCTGAAGTTGCCGCAAGCCCCTCTCCAGGGCGTCAGGATGCATCAACGGCATTGTTGCGTCGGCCGCAGATATTGCATGCATAGTGCAGCGTTCCCGGAGCCGCGCCGCTGGCCTTTGGCAGGCATCGACAGATGCCGCAGCTGTTGGATGAGCCGACCCAGCCGCAGCGTCATGCGGCTACGGGCGGAGAGTATTTTTTCACTTTTTCCTCCCTTTGCATGAGCGCCAAGAGCGGAGGATTCCATGTCCATGGTTGTCTGCCTCGCTGCTCGGGTTGGCCTGAGTAGTCCAATTGGACTATTGTCCTGTGAGGATGAGGGTCATACATTGACACGCTGGAGCGCTAATTCTGGTGCTTTAATTTTTTGCGACACATAGGGAGTCCAATGTTCAAGAATTTTGTTAAAGCGGCCATTGCGGCCAGCGTTCTGGCCGCCGGGTCGGCAAACGCCATCACCGTGTTAGACACTGCAACTTACAACGGCAATACGTACCAGTTGTTGTCACAAGCCAGTTGGACCGACAGCGAGGCCTATGCGGTATCGCTGGGTGGCCACTTGGTCGCTGTTGATGATGCAGCCGAAAACACCTTTTTGACGACCACCTGGGGATCGAGCACGACGCTGTGGCTGGGAATGTTTCGCACATCCCCCAATGCGGCGACCTTTGCCTGGACCAATGGTCAGGCCGTGACGTACACCAACTGGGCCAGCGGCGAACCCAATAACTGCTGCTCTGGTGAAGATTATGTGCACACCTACGCCGACGGCCGGTGGAATGACCTGGCCAGCGTGTCGGGTTACGGCTATCCGCAGCATGGCGTGGTCGAAATATCCGCGGTCCCCGAGCCAGAATCCTACGCGCTGATGCTGGCCGGTCTGGGCCTGGTCGGTGGCCTTGCACGCCGTCGCGCACGCAAGGCTGCTGCCGCCTGAACGGGTCAACAACCGCTTCCATGTAGACGGGAACTTCGGTTCCCGTTTTGCTTGGTTTCACCGCACCCCAGCCCCCCGCACCTCCAGTCGCACCTCATCCAGCACCTGCCCCTTGGCATCGGCGATCTGCACCACATGCCGGCCAGGCCAGGGCAGCCACTGCGCGGTCGGGCCCTTGGCAAACAGCTTGCCATCCATCAGCCAGCGTAGATTGGCACCTTCTGCCTTGAAGCTGACGCGCTGGTGTTTGGGCGGAATGTCGGGGTCCAGCGCGATGATGGTGCCGGTAGTGGGGGCGGTGATGCGAGCGCTTGCCTGTTCGTCCGGAGGCCTTGCGCTATTTGAGCCTCTAGCCCTCGGATAGATTGCGTGAGTTGCTCTTGAATTTATAGCAAAACTGGTTTGTTGCGTGCCCTGCAAAAACCACTCGGCACGCGCTGCCTCCAGTGGTGCGGGGCCGTTGATTGTGGTGCCGGGGTCCGTGAACTGCGCCGCCGCCCGCACCACACCCGCCGGTGGTTTGGGTGCGCGGCTGGGCTGGGTGCTGTGCAGGTAGTGCATGACTGCGGCCCAGATCGGCGCCGCGCCCGTGGTGCCGCTGACATCCCACATCGGCGCGCCGCTGGCATTGCCGACCCACACACCCACCGTGTAGCGCTGCGAATAACCCATGGCCCAGTTGTCGCGCATGTCCTTGCTGGTGCCGGTTTTCACGGCCGTCCAGAAACGCGTGGCCAGCACGCTGTCGGTTCCGAAGGTGCGTGCGCGGGAGTTGCTGTCGCTGAGGATGTCGCCGACGATAAAGGCGGCCCGGGGGTCCAGGGCGGCCGTGGTCTTGGCGGGTGTTTTTGCGGATCGCGCGGTCAACGTCGTGGGGCCGGTGCGCCCGCCGTTGGCCAGTGCGCGGTAGGCGTTGGCCAGGTTCAGCAGCGACACCTCGGCGCTGCCCAGCGCAAGGCTGTAGCCGTAGTAGTCTCCGCTCTCCTTGAACGGCAGCCCCAGCTTGACCAACTGCTTCTGAAACGCATCGGGTGACACCATGACCAGCGTGCGCACGGACGGCACGTTCAGCGACGCACCCAGCGCGGTGCGGGCCGACACCCAGCCCTTGAACTGGTGGTCGTAGTTTTGCGGAATGTAGAGGCCACCCGAGGTCTGTATTTGTGTGCCCGAGTCTTCCAGCAGCGACGCGGCGGTGATGCGCCGCTCGGCAATCGCTTGTGCAAACAAAAAAGGCTTCAGCGTGGAGCCGGGCTGGCGCAAAGCGGTGACCGCGTCAACCTCGGCCGCATTGCTGATATCACCGGATGAACCGACCCATGCCAGCACCTCACCCGTGGCATTGTCCAGCACGACCAGGGCGCCATCTTCGACGTGTCGGCCGGACAGTTCGCGCAGGTGCTGCTGCAGGGTTTGCACGGCAAAGCGTTGCAACGGGGCGCTGAGGGTGGTGCGGATGGATGTGCGCAATTCGCCCGTTCGGGCTGAGCCTGTCGAAGCCTTCGCGGCGCTGCCAGGCCCTTCGACAGGCTCAGGGCGAACCGAGGAGCGAACCAGTTGCCGTGCCACATGCGGCGCAAATCCCACGCTGGCCGCATAGTCGCGCCGCTGCAGCACGGCGCTGGTGAACAGATCCAATGCTTCGCAATCGGCGCTGGTGCCAGTCCCTTTTTTGGTACCCGGCGGTGCCAGGCTCTGCAGCACGGTGCAGGCCCGTTGCACTACTTGCGCCGGCTTGGCGTTCGGCGCGCGCACCAGCGCGGCGGCGACTGCGGCCTCGCGGGCGTCCAGCCCGTGTGCGGCCTTGCCAAACAGGGTCTGGCTCATGGCGTCTATGCCAACCAGTTCACCGCGAAACGGCACCAGGTTCAGGTAGGCCTCCAGGATCTGGTCCTTGCGCCAGCTGCGTTCCAGCATTTGCGCCGATACCGTCTGGCCTATCTTCTGCACCACGCTACGCCCGCCGGCGTTGCGTTTCAAGTCTTCGTCCAGCAGCCCGGCCAGTTGCATGGTGATGGTGGAGGCGCCGCGTGTCCTGTTGTTCCACAGATTGGCCCAGGCGGCGCTGGTGGCGGCCTGCCAGTCCACGCCGCTGTGTTCGTAAAAACGCTTGTCCTCGGACAACACCAGCGCCGTGCGCAGCGCCGGCGATATGTCCGCCAGTGCCACCCACTGGCCGCGGCGCACGGTTGCATCGGTGCGCAGGCGGTGCAGCACATCGCCGTGGCGGTCCAGGATCAGTGTGTCGGATGGTTGGTAGCTGCTTCTGGTTTCATTAAACGTGGCGGTAGCCCACGCGGAATGTGTGCATGCTGCTATCAAAATAGAAGCAATGCTGCGCACCAGCGGATGGCTGTTCATGGGCAAACGCAGGTTGGCTGTTGTTGCTGGTTTAGACCAGGGTCGTGCCATAACCCTTGGTATCGGGCGGCTCTATCAGCACAAAAAAGGTTTCACTGTCGGCCACAGGCCGGTGTTCCACGCCCTTGGGCACCACAAACATTTCGCCGGCGGCCAGGGTTACGCTGCTGTCGCGCATCTCAATGACCAGCGTGCCCTGCAGCACCAGGAAGAAATCGTCGGTGGCCTCATGTTTGTGCCAGGGGTAGCTGCCCTGGCCCTTGGCCACCATCACGTCACTGCCATTGCATTGGGCGACCTTGATGGGTTGCCAGGGTTCGGTGAGGGCGGGGAATTGTTGGGCAAGATTGATGGCGTGCATGATGGAATGTTGGTGTTGAAGGTGGCCGCACATCGAGGCTGTTTTGCGGCATGTGTGTGTTGCCTGGGTTGGCAGCGGTTTAGCTTACCATTCCCTCGTAGGGCACAGACTGACCCCTGACTGACGGGGCCATGCCGGAAAAGGGCCATTCATCCCCTCAAAAGGGCGGCTTGTCGCAAACCTGGGTTTAAGACCTGCGTAATGCGGTAAGGTCAGCCATTTTTTTGAACGCGACCTACAATTTCTGATTCAACCGCAGTGCGAACGCGGTCGCGACAGACCACCCATACGAACGAATGATGGCCGCACCCAAGGGCCACAGGAGGAGACAACGATGCAACACCCCACTACTTTTTCCGCCACCGGTGCAAGCCCTGCGCGACGCAAACTGATCTGGATCGCCCTGACTGCCGTGCTGGCCGTGGGTGGCACGGCGGCCTTTTTGGTGTCCAAGAACTCGGCCGCGCGATCCGCAGATACTGCCAAGAAGAATGCACCCGCCGTCACACTGGAATTTACTGCCGGGGATATCGCCACTGTGGGTTTGCAGTCGCTGGTGCGCACCAGCAGCATCTCGGGCACGCTGACGCCGTTCAACCAGGCGGTGGTCAAGGCGACCGTGGCCGGTGAGGTGCGCAAGGTGCTGGTGCGCGAAGGCATGGCCGTGAAACAGGGCGATGTGTTGGCGGAACTGGACACCATCGATCTGCGCAGCCGCCTGGATGCGGCCCAGGCGGACCAAGCCGAACGGCGCTCGCGCCTGGCGATTGCCGAGCGCAACCGCGACACCAACCAGGCGTTGCTCAAGCAAAACTTCATTTCTCAAAATGCGTTCGACCAGTTGCTGAGCACCTACCAGGGCAGCGAGGCCGCGGTGCGATGGAGCGACGCCCAGGTGCAGCTGGCCAAGAAGGCGATAGACGATGCCTCGGTGCGCGCGCCCATCAGCGGCACGGTGTCCAAACGTGTGGTCAATGGCGGTGAGCGGGTCGTGCCCGACGCCACCATGCTGACGATTGTGGATTTGTCCCGGTTGGAGCTGGAGGTGGCGGTGCCGGCCTCCGATATCGCCAGCATGGCGCTGGGGCAAAACGTGAACTTTCGGGTGGATGGTTTTGGCGACCGTTCGTTCGAGGGCAAGGTCGAGCGCATCAACCCGGTGGCAGAGGCAGGGTCGCGCGCGATCAAGCTGTTTGTCGCCGTGCCCAATGCCAATGGTCTGCTGAAGGGCGGCATGTTTGCCCAGGGGCAGGTCACGCTGTCGCAATCCAAGCCGCTGCCGGTGGTGCCCGTCAGCGCCCTGTTTGAAGAAGCCGGCCAGAGTTATGTGTTTACCGTGGAGGCCGGCAAGATTGCCAAACACGCGGTCAACGTAGGCGCGCGTGACGAGGTCAACGGCCTGGCCGAGGTCCGCAGCGGACTGCAGCAGGGCGCCGACGTGGTGCGTGTGCGCATGGGCAGCTTGAAGGTGGGCGCTCCGGCGGTGGTGCGTGCCAGCGCCGCACCAAACAGCACACTACCCAGCGCCCCAGCCAGTTCCGCAGTAGCCAAGCCCGCCTGATTTTTTCCACACACCGGCAAGAAGAACAACACTATGTGGATCACCAAAACCAGTATCAACCAGCCCGTTTTTGCCACCATGGTCATGCTGGCCCTGATGGTGCTGGGCGTCATCTCCTACACCCGCCTGGGCGTGGAGCAAATGCCCGATATCCAGGTGCCCGGCATCTGGATGCAGGTGCGTTACCCTGGCGCATCGCCCGAGCAGGTGGAGGCCGACCTGGTCAAGCCGCTGGAAGAGGCGGTCAACACCGTCAATGGCGTGCGCAATATCTTCAGCAACTCGCTGGAAGGCCGTGCCGAGATCTGGACCGAATTTGCGCTGGCCACCGACATGAACAAGGCCGTGCAGGACATGCGTGACAAGGTGGCGCAGATCCGCCCCGCGTTTCCACGCGATGCCAAAGACCCGTTGATCGTGCGCGGCCAGTTTGACAACGCCGAACCCACGGCCACCTTTGGCATCGTGTCCAGCGCGCGCAGCCTGCGTGAGTTGTCCACCTTTGCGGACCAGCAGATCGTCAAACGCCTGCAGGGTGTGTCGGGCGTGGGTCAGGTCGCGCTGGGCGGAGCGGTGCAGCGCCAGGTGTCCATCTCGCTCAAGCCGCAGCAAATGCTGGCCTACCAGATTGGGGTGGACGAGATCGTTACCGCCATCCGCCAGATCAACCAGGACATGCCCGCCGGTTCGCTGCGCGCCACCGAGCAGGAGCAACTGGTGCGGGTGGAGGGCAAGCTCAAGAGTGTGGATGCCTTCCGCCACATCATCGTGGCGCGGCGCAACGGCACACCGGTCACGCTGGAGCAACTGGCCACCATTGCGGATGGGGAACGCGAGGCGCAGTCCATAGGCCGCATCAACGGCCAGCCGGGCCTGACCCTCAGTGTGTTCAAGACCCAGGATGCGAACCTGGTCGTGGTGGGTGACGAAGTGGCCAAGGCTGTGGACAAGCTGCGCAAACAACTGCCGCCGGATGTGGAGATTCGTTCCATCTCCGAGAACGCGAGTTACGTCAAGAAGTCGTTGGACAGTGTCAAACACACCATTGTGGAAGGCGGTTTGCTGACCATTCTGATCGTGTTTTTGTTTTTGCATTCCTGGCGCAGCACCATCATCACCGGCATCACGCTGCCGATCTCGGTGGTGTCCACCTTCATCGCCATGTATGCCTTTGGTTTCACGATCAACTCGGTGACGCTGATGGCCTTGTCGCTGTGTATAGGTTTGCTGATCGACGATGCGATTGTGGTGCGCGAGAACATCGTGCGCCATCTCGGCATGGGCAAGGACCACGTGACCGCCGCGCGCGACGGCACACAAGAGATTGGCCTGGCCGTGCTGGCCACTACGCTGGCGATTTGTGCGGTGTTCATTCCGGTGGCCTTCATGAGCGGCATCATCGGCAAGATTTTTTTCCAGTTCGGCATCACGGTCACCGTGGCGGTGCTGGTGTCGCTGTTTGTCAGTTTCACGCTGGATCCCATGTTGTCCTCGGTGTGGAAAGACCCGGTCGAGTCGCGCTTTAGCTGGGCGCCCTGGCTGGGCCGCCTGATGGAGCGTGTGGAGCACCGCGTGGACTGGTTGCATGTGGTCTATGGGCGTTTGCTGAATCACACGCTGGTGCGCCGCAAGACAACGCTGGCCGTGGCGGCTGCGATTTTTGGCGCCAGCCTGGGCCTGGTGCCCATGGTGGGTGGTGAATTCATGCCCAAGATCGACCAGGGTATGTTTGCGCTCAAGATCAAAACGCCGGTGGGCACCAGCCTGCTCTATACCGACAACAAGGTCCGCCAGGTGGAAGAGGCGATCAAGGAGTTTCCCGAGATTGAACTGGTCAGTACCACAGTGGGCGGCAACAACCGCAACGAGGCGGAGTTGCTGATCAAGCTGGTGGACAAAAGTACCACCGCGCGGCGCAGCCAGAAAGAGGTAGAAAACGCAGTGCGCCAACGCCTGCAAAGCATCCCCGGCATAGAGCCATCGTTGGGATTTGACAAGCCGATCTGGATCAATCTGATTGGTCCTGCCTCAGCCGACTTGCCCAAGCTGCTGGACGAGGTCATGCACAAGGTGCGTGCGGTGCCGGGCATTGTTGACCTGGAGCACAGCCTGCAGGATGCCAACCCCGCCGTCATCATCAAGGTGAACCAGGCCGTGGCCAGCGATCTGGGCCTGTCGCTGGAGCGGGTGGGCAGCGCGCTGCGTCCTTTTGTCAACGGCGACCAGGTCAGCAACTGGTTGGCACCCGATGGGCAGAACTATGAGGTGAATGTGCAGCTGCCACGCTCTGGCCGTCAAAAGTTGTCTGACCTGGGTGACTTGTATATCTCCACCAACAAGGTCGACGCCAATGGCACACCTGTCATGGTGCCGCTGCGCCAGGTGGTGGAGTTTGTGCCGTCCACCAGCCCGCAGGTCATCAAACGCCAGAATCTGGAGCGCCGCGTCGGCATTTATGCCAATGTGGAAGGGCGCCCGACAGGCGACGCGGCCAAGGAGGTGAAGAAAGTGGTGCAGGCGATCAGCCTGCCCCAAGGCTACCGCTTTGACATCAAGGGCGAGGCCGAACAGAACGACGAGGCCGGTGCCGCGGCCATGGTGGCCATGGTGCTGGCGGTCATTTTTATCTACTTCATCCTCGCGTCGCAGTTCGCCAGCTTTCTTCAGCCGATTGCCATCATGGCCTCGCTGCCGTTCACGCTGGTGGGCGTGATGGCGGCGCTGATACTGACCGGCTCCACGATGAATCTGTTTTCCATCATCGGTTTCATCATGTTGATGGGGCTGGTGGTGAAGAACGCGATTCTGCTGGTGGACTTTGCCAACCAGTCGCAGCGCGAAGGTTTAAACCAGCATGACGCCGTGTTGCGCGCCGGCCAGGTGCGGCTGCGGCCCATCATCATGACCACACTGGCCATGATTTTTGGCATGTTGCCCATGGCCATTGGTTGGGGTGAGGGCAGTGAGGCCCAGGCACCGATGGGCCGTGCCGTCATTGGTGGGTTGATTACCAGCACCTTGTTGACGTTGGTCGTGGTGCCGGTGTTGTACACGTATCTGGACAATCTGCCGCGCTGGTTCAAGCGGCGGTTTGGGGCGGTGGAGTCTGTGCCTGCACAAGTGGAGCCTTCCGCCGTATAAGTGCACCTAGCTTGCGCTGTTCTGTTTGTGCCTGCCGGGGTGGGGAATGCCGGGGGCCTCATGGTGCCAAATGCGCACAAATCGGCCCCTGGCACTCCCCACCCCGGCGAGCAGTGAGGTTTTTGACTGCTGATACTTTTTCTTTGAGTGCAAATCCGCATCGCAGCAGAGGGGCGGTTGGGGATGGCGGCCGATTTGTGCGCATTTGGCACCATGAGGCCGCCACCCCCAACCGTTCCTCTGCATGCCAATCAAGCAGGCCCAAAGAGGCTTAACTCTTGGAAATACCCCACGCAGCAACAACAAACGATAAAGCCGCAACAACCCCACCCCAAAACCAATACGGTAACCACAAAGCCTGGGCGATGACTGAGCTGTCAGACGGCATGGCCACACCATTGATGACCGCTTGCGCGGAGAACAGATAACCTAGGTGGTTGAACCACGACAGGCACAGTGTGGCGGCGATGAAGTGCAGCAAAAAGGAAGCGGCGGCATCAGGTAATGTCTTGGCGGCTATGCCCAGTGTGGCCGCCACGGCGATCAAAAAGACCACACCAAAGGCATTGCGCGACCACAGCACGACCGACAGCGCCAAAAGTGCCGACACGGTTGCCAGCACGGCGCGGGCATAACGTGGCTTGCGCGACACCAGCAACAAGCCAATACCGGCAAACGTAGGGCCGACCAGCCCACCGGCGGCTATCAGTGCGGTGGCAAAACGGCCTGGGTTGCCGCGCCACACGGCCATGCCGGAACCGTCCGCATGCAGAACCAGATGGTCAAACTCCGAGCCGGTCAGCAGCGCGGTGACGCCATGCCCCATTTCATGCGCATAGGTGGCCAGCAGCGTCAGCGGGTACAGCAGCTGCGGGCCATAGGGTATCTGCCAGATCAGCACAACGGCGACGGTGGACAAGATCAGCAGGCTGCGGGATTGCATGGTTTTCACGAGCCGAATGGTATCCTTTTGTATGAAAAATCTTTTCACCCCAATCCGGGTATGCGCCATCGGCCTTGTTCTTGTGCTGGCGCTGGCCGGCTGCGCCGCATCCAAGGGCTCTTCGTCCGCCGACGCCAGCTGGATGCAGCGCATGGAGCTGGTCATGGGCAAAGCCAACCCTGCACTGCAGGTGCGCGTGCAGCCATCGGCAAACCCGGTCAAATTGGACGAAGCGCTGAAGCTGCGGGTGTTTTCCAACACCGCAGGCTTTGCCTATCTGCTGCAGTTGGACGGCGATGGCAAGTTCCTGCGTTTGGTGTTTCCGAATGCGGTGGACGACGCCAACTTCATGGGCGCCGGTTACCTCGATCTGCCGCGCGGCACCTGGCGCATGCCCGCCCTTTACCCCAAGGGTGTTGCGTACCTGATGGCCGTGTTATCGCCCACACCGTTGGACCTGCCTGCGTTGCAGGCGCAACTGGCCTATGGCAGGTTTGAACTGATGGGGAGTTATGGTGCGGCCATGGTGCCTTTGCGGTAAATTGGGCTGTAGCCCCCGAGAAATATATGTATGCTGCTATCAATACTATTGCAGCTTGAGGCTACGTCACCCCAGGATCAAATCGCAGGAAAAGATACATTGCTGTCACCCGCTCGGTCGTTTCCTAAGTCGGGTACGCGGGCGGTACCGGACATTGGGCTGGTTCGTTCAAATTGAGTCTCGTTTAGTCATGTGAACATGATTAAGCACCCATCGGTCTTGCGGGGTCTGCCAGAATATCGATATCCGTTTATCAAAGCCGAAAAACAGTCGAAGTGAGGCTGCAAGCCACTTTCAGGAGGATTTGATGACCAAAATATCGAGCATCGGCCAGTTTGTCGAGCACTTGTTGATGCTCTGGACATCACGTTAGGCTCCCCAATCATTTGAATACTTGTATGTACTGGCAATTTCCAAACACGAATGTCCGCATGCTTGGATCAATGCACATGATTCCTGCTCAAAATTCAGGCTTCCCAAGTTGGGCAATAGAAGCCTTCGAATGGGCAGAAGTACTCGTCTTCGAATCTGACCCATCAACAATTCTTCCCCTGGTTACTGCTACTGCACCAGCAAATTTGCAGCACAAACTTACTCCCCAGACGTGGAAGGCATTGCGTGACCTCTGGCCCACTAATGGACAGCTGCCATCAATAGAGTCTGTCCACATAGACCCCATGTCAAGCGTTCCTGCAAAATAGCGGCCGTCCGGCAGGCCCTTCAGTTCACCCACCCCAAAGCGGAGACACAGCATCAAACCGACCACATCTGCCGCCCGCACCAAGAGACACCGGGAGATCAGTTCCCATCTGGAAAGCCTTGACGACGTGGCGATCGCTGAGCTGCTCGCAGGCGGTTCCGGCGGAAATGGCGGCTTCGGAGGCAGGACGGTCCAGCTTGAAGTAGGCGAGGTACGCGTGTTCTGCAAGATGGTGCCGCTCACCAGCCTGGAGAAGGATTCCGCAAACCATCAGTCCACGAAGAACCTCTTTCAGCTACCTCCTTACTATCAGTACGGAATCGGGTCCACTGGATTCGGCGCATGGCGAGAGCTTGCTGCCCACGTCCTCACTTCAGGTTGGGCACTTGAGGGGCAGCATGAGCAGTTTCCACTGCTCTATCACTGGCGGGTCATTCAATGCTCCGACGCGGGCTCGGAGGGTGCAGAGGCGTATGAATACCTTACGCACCCAGCTGCAGTTGGAGAAGACGAGTCCGTCATCCGCCAGCGTCTCGAAGCGCTTAGAACTTCACAAACACACATCGCAATTTTCACTGAGCACTTCCCAATCACGCTCTCACAATGGCTATTGGAGCAGTTGCGCTCTGACCAGTCGTCAGCGAACGCGGCGGTGCAATTCGTGGAGGCGCATTCGTTCAGAACTATCGATTTCATGCGCCGTCAGAGGTTCTATCACTTCGACACGCACCTCGATAACATTCTGACTGACGGAGCCCGCCTGTACTTCGCAGACTTTGGCTTGGCCGTCCACGGGTCTTTCGATCTCGGGACGGATGAGAGGAACTTCTTGGAGCAGCATGCCCAATATGATGCAGTGCGCTTTGGCTCGTCTCTGGTGCTTACCATATGCCGCGCGATCCCCGGCGAAGACAGTTGGAGTGAAAAGCTGAGGAGACCAGAGCTGTTGGCCAACTCGCTTCCGTTCGCCGCCGTCGCCGCCTTGCAAAGACACGCTCCCGCGGCCGTATACATGGGGCAGTTTGCACGCAATCTAATCAACACGGACCGGCACACTGCTTACAAGGGGCCTTCAGCGGCACTGGCTTGATCCAAGTAGCGAATGCCTGCCAGCCGGCTCACGCCATGAGGCCTTATCGGGTAGGTAACGGCTTTTAATCGTCATCCCCCATTACCCACCGTGCGGGTCCGCAGTGGGCGGTTAACGGTGCAAGCGCACCGTTTTCTCCATCACTTCGCGGCCTCCACCTTGACCCGCGCATTCGGCGCCTCGCCAAACATCTCCGGCGCATACATGGCCTCCACGCGTGACGGTGGCAGCGAGAACTCACCCACGTTGTTCAGGCGAATCGTGTATTCCATCTTCACGACACCCTTGGGCATGAACTGGTAATAACTGCGGAAGGATTCGAAACTGCGTTCTTCAAACGCGGCCCAGCCATCGCCTTCTTTCTTCTCGCCCTGTGTCGCAATTTCGCTGTCGCGCCCCAGGCCGCTGCCCAGAATGGTGGCTCCGCCGGGCACCGGGTCGGTGATGACGGCCCAGGTCATGTCGGCGCTGGCGTTCACTTCCAATGTGATGCGCAACACATCGCCACGTGTATAGCTACCTGCTGGCAAGGCTTTGTTGGCCTGCTCCACCGGGGTGATGGTCTTCTTGATCTGGTAACCGGCGTTGAATGGCTCCTTGAGTTGCACGGCCGCCACCGACTGCAACGTCAGCCAGGGCTTGCCAGGGCCCTGGTGTGTCACGCTCAGGTTGTCCTTAGTCGCAGTCTTGCTCCATGGCAGGAACATGCTGTTGTTGCGCAGGTTACCGGGCGATGCGGGTGCACCAAACCACGTCGTTTGGTGGGGCGCGCCGGCTGCATCGGTGGTCTTGATGCGTTCGACCTTGCTCCAGTCCACAGATGCGGAACCTGTGCTCATGGCTGCCTTGGTCGCCCCTGCAACGGTGACGGCCTCAAACTTGGCCGAGAACTTCTCCAGCGCCAGTCCGCCCCACAGGTTGGCTGTCGTGGTGTGCCAGGCGCCAGCCTGCTGGCGGCCGATAAAGCCATTGGCCAGGCGGCCCATGTCGTCCTTCCAGGTCGGGTCGTCCATCACCGCCAGCATCAAGCGCGCGGTGTTCACGTCACCGTTTTGCATCAGCCACCACCAGTAGTCATCCTTCTCGGTGCTGAAAATCATTTTGGTGCCCTGGTAGCTGATGCGCGAACGCAAAATCTGCGTTGCCTCTGCGATGCGTTTGTCACGGTCGGGCACGTCTTGCACACGTTTCAGGATATTCAGCCAGTCAATCACCGAGTGGGTTGGCCATTGATTCGGCGCAATGGTGATGCTGCCCAACATGCGGCCCTGGGCCTTTCCGTAGCGCGACAAGGCTTCCAGTGCGGCCAGCTTGCGCATGTCCAGATCTTTGCGCGGGCTCCAGAAGTCGCGCTGGATGCGGCCCTCCACAAACGCGATCAGGCCCCGTTCCATGGGCGCACGCACCGCGTCGCTGAGGGCAAAGGACGGGTTGACACTCGCGGCCTCGTGTGTTGCCGAGAGCAGGTAGGCGGTCAGCGTGTCGCTGCCGCGATTGGCATCCCCATCGCGTGGCGGGAAGTAGTTGGCCAGGCCATCGCTGTCCAGGTAGGTCGGGATTTGCGCGGCCACGGTTTCCCATAACTTGCCATCGCGCAGGCCGACCGACTTGCTGGTCTTTTGCTCCAGGCAGGCAAAGGGGTAACGTGCGAACCAGTCTTTGACCCCCGGCAAACCTTCGGCCAACTTGGGTTGTAGCGACATCTTCAGCCCACCACGGCCGGGTATCGCATCGGCCGGTGCGTTGACGTCCAGTGTGAACGGCCCGTCAATCTGCACCAGCGTGGCCTGCTGCACCGTCAGCGGCACGGCGGGGATGATGCGTTGCCGTGCCTTCAGCGCGTCACGGGCGCCGCTGATGGTGTCCTTGGCTTCTATCTCCCACAAAATCGCCTCGGTACGGATCTGGGCCAGTTGCGCCGGGGCGGTCACCATCCAAGCCACTTCGCGTGCATCCCCGGCGGGAATCTCCACTGTTTGCGTGGGCAGTTCCAACAGCGTGGCGCGTGGTGTTACCTCCACCTTCATCGCCTGCTTGGTTGTGTTGCGCAGCGTGATCTGGGCGCGGAACTGGTCGTCCTCACGTACCAGAGGTGGCAGGCCACTGATGATTTGCAGATCTTGTGTGGCGCGTATGCTGGTGGAGCCGGTGCCAAACAAACCGGTGGATGCATCGGCCACCGCAACGATCTTGAAGGTGGTCAATGCGTCGTTCAACGGCACGGTCACCACAGCCTGACCATTGGCATCGAGCTTTACGGAAGGGTTCCACAACAACAGGGTTTCCAGCAGCTCACGCGCGCTGCTCTTGCCACCGCCACCACCGGCGGGCACGGCCTTGCGGCCATAGTGTCTGCGGCCAATGATTTCCATTTGTGCGGTCGATGTTTCCACGCCCCAGGAGCGGCGTTGCAACATGGCGTCCAGCAGGTTCCAGCTGTTATTGGGCATCAGCTCCAACAAGGCCTGGTCGACGGCGGCCAGCGCCACTTCGGCATTCGCTGCCGGTTGGCCATTCGGCAACTTGACGGTGATCGTGACCTTGGCCTGGCTGCGCACCGCGTAGCTTTCCTTGTCGGCCTTGACACTCACGTCCAGTTGGTGCGCCTTGGTGCCGACACGGATCTCGGCCACGCCCAGGCGGAAGGCGGGCTTGCTCAGGTCGACCAACGCGGTGGGCGCCACATATTCACGGCCCTCGTACCAGAACGATGTCCACCATTCACGTGGCGCCTTGTAGCCCCAGGTGAAGAACGAATACCACGGCACTTCGCGCAAGCGGCCACGCAGGGCCAGCACACTCACGTACACATTGGGTCCCCAACTGTCCTTGATCTTCAAACTGATGGTGGGGTCCTGGCCGTTGAGCTGCACCACCTCGGTCTCGACAATGCCTTCGCGCTCCACGGCCACCAGTGCGGTCGCAAAACGGAAGGGCATGCGCACCTGGAACTTGGCGGTTTCTCCGGGCTGGTAACTCTTTTTCTCGGGCAGCAAGTCGATGCGGTCGTGGTTCTCACCGCCAAACCACAGTTCACCCTGCTTGGTCACAAACACCGACGATGCGGCCTGGATGTTATTGCCCGCGCTGTCCTTGGCGGTGACCACCAATTCCACTTCACCGGCCTCATTCAGGCTGGTTTCGCACAACAGCAGGCCGCGCGAATCGCTCTTGCCCGCGCAGACCCGGCCCAATTCCTTGACGCTGGTCTTGTTGTCATAGGTGTAGAAGCCACCCACCATGCGTTTGCGTGTGGTGGTAACGATGCGGGCCGTGGCGGTGACTTCCATGGCCACATCCGCCTGTGGTTTGCCGGAGAGGTCCAAAGCCAGGGCCTGAAATTTGACCTTCTGGCTGCTGGACACCCAGCCCTCGGTCTTGATACCGGCGACCACGGCAGCCGGCCACAACGTTTGTGTGCTGCGGATGGTTTGCACTTCGCCATTCGGGTCGGAGTAGGTGGCCTCCAGCAACAGGTCTTGTGGCTGGCGGCTGGCGGGGATCTTGTCCACAGTCACCTTGCCTGCGCCATTCTTGTCCAGTGTGAGTGGCAGCTTGTCGGCAATGACCTTGGCATCGGCCGTGGCGTCGGGCTCTTCTTCACCCTCGGGGCGGTTGTCGCGCGTGCCGCGGGGCGCCTGGAAGTTGAACTCTGAAAAGTCTGCGTAGTTCAAATACTTGCCCCGCACCAGGGCCGATACGCGCACCGGCAGGTTGGCGGCGCCACCGCCGGACACGTAATTGATTTGCACGTCCACCGGCACGGCTTTTACGTTGACCAAGGCCTTTTTGTCGACGGGCGTGACACGGCCTTCCAGCACCGGCAGGCGGAATTCTTCGACCCGGAAACTTCCCGTGGTGTATGCGCGATTGGTGTCGCCGCGCAGTTCTATCTGGTAGACGCCCAGCTTGGCCGCTGGCGGGATGGAAAACGTGGTTTCGGCACTTTGTCCACCGGTGGCCGTCTTGCGCCAGGCCAGAGCCTGGGTGAACTGCTGGCCACTGCCCACGTGGGTCAGCACCAGCGTGCCGGGTTGTGTAGCCGTCAGGCCAAAACCCTGGCTGGTCTCGCTGCGCAGAATGTGCTTCATGGACACCGTCTCGCCGGCGCGCAACAGCGTGCGGTCCAGGATGGTGTGGGCACGCTCGTTGGGCTGTTCCTCACGGCTGGTGGGCAGGTTGAAGCGCCAGGGTTCTATGCCGCGGTACCAGTCGCTCCAGGTGAACGCCATGTCGTCGACCATGCCCTTGCCGTCGCCAGCGGGTTGTGGCGCGCGGGCGCTGACAAAGTAGGCGTTTGTGTAGTTGTTTTCGACATTGCAACTGGGCGCCTTGGGCGAGATGCCGCTCAGGTTGGCAATGCCCTGTGCATTGGTTTTGGCACTGCCCACTTCGCGGCCATTGCAGTCCGATACGCGCACCTGGGCGTTGGCCACCGGCGCACCCTTGTCCAGCGTCGTGACCCAGGCCACGGCGTTTTCGCGGCCCAGCTTGAAGTGCACACCCAGGTTGGTCACCAGCGCCGAGGTACGGACCACCATGGTCCTACCAGTGCCGTGGCGCTCGTCCAGCAGCGATGCGCCCAGCTTTTGCGACGTGATTTCGACGACATGGAAGCCGGCCGATAACGGTATGCCCACCACCTCGAACGGCCGTGGATCATTGCTGGCGGGCTTGGGCAGGTCCAACGTTTTTATATTGGCCTGGCCATTCAGAAGCGACACCATGCGCGACTGCACCTGGTCCCTGTCGTAGGCATCCAGCGACTTGGGCAATGGGCCCTTGATCTCTCGCTCTGCAATTTTTCGCGAGACCGTGAAGTCGTCGTAGCGTTGCACTTTCAGGAACCAGCGGATGATGTCGGCATCGGTGCCCGGTGTAAAAGTGCTGACCTTGCTGGCGTCGGCGGGCACCGTGACTTTGCCCTGCTCGACCTTGAGCCCCTTGGTGGCCAAGGCCGCCTCCACATTGCGCAGCGTGACGGGCAGCATGGCTACGCCATCGGGCTCGGCAAAACGCTCAACGATACCAAAGGGGGCGGCGGCAAACTTGGCCAGCGGCGGCATGGGGCCGGTGGACACCTTGAGCGGAAAGCTGTCGGCATTGCGCAGGCTGCGCCCGGATGCGTCCTTGAAGCCTTTGGGCAACTCCAGCGTGAAGGCGGTTTGCTCGGAAAAAATGGTGCTGAACGTGACGCTGTTTTCCACATTGTCTTCGTCCGCCGAGCCTTCGCTCCCTTTGGGCGTGGGTTTGTAGTTGTCCTTGTCGGACTTCAGGCGTATGCCTTCCAACAGCTTGGCGGACACCGGCGCGTTGAAGCTCAGCTGCATGGGGCGTATCGGCAGGCAGGCGCTTTGTGCGTTTTCGCGTTCACAACTAAAAGTGGCGGCAAAGGGCTCACGCACCTGGAAGTTGAAGCGCTTCTCTACCGAATTGGCCACACCATTGGCATTGCTGCCGCTGGGCGGCGTGCTGACGCCCTGGCCATAGACCAGCTGCACCTTGGCGGACGGGCTGAGTGTGCGGTTGCAGGCCAGCGTCACAACGCTTAATGGGTCTTTGGTGGCAGCGGCTTCCAGGCCTTGGGCCTTGAGCAGCGCCGCACGGTCCTTGCCGTCGATCAGGCGCACGGCCACGCGTTCGCCTAGGCCTTCGACCGAACACCAGACGTTGGCCTGCACGCTGGCCAATGTCGCCGGGCCATTCAGGCGCAGCGTGAAGAATTGCTCCTCGTCGATGCGGTTGCCGGGGTAGGGCTGCACATTTTGTACAAAGGGGCCGCCGGTATTGAACTTGTAGCTGCTGACACCGGTCAGCTCGGCGCCCTTGGGCGATTTGAAGCCACTGCGCACCTGCAGACTGCAGGAGACACCCGGCGGCAGGTCGTTCTCAAACTCGTAAGCCCAACTGCGGTCCGTGACCCAGCGCCCCGAGCCCTTGGTCACCTGGGCATCGCTGCAAGTCAGGCTCAGCGGCGCCTCGGCCTTGGGATCGCCAAAATTGACGGCGCTGTCGTCAAACTTGGCCAGCACCTGGCGTACCCGGGCCACTTCGCCCTGCGGTGAGACGCTGACAATCTGGAATGCCTGTGCGTGCAAAGCCGCGACTGCCAATAGCGCCGCGCATGTTTTGTAGAGAATGTGACCCACAATTGCTCCCTTTGTGAATCGGCGAGGGTAGCCGATTTGGCAGGGGGTCTCCAATCTTGCCGCCCAAACTGCCATGATTGGGGACCTCGATGTCGTTGCGCACCAGGCCGGCCGGTACCAGGGCCAAGGCCAAGCCCGCCATGACGCGCGAATGATGGCGTTGTAGTTGTCCAGTACCGGACCTTGCAAGGCCGTTAACTTGGTCAGCCCTTGCGCACGGCACTGAACTAGTCCAATCGGACTATTGCCAGTCTCGGCCCGTGAAGGCACCATGTAGTGCCCTAAACCACCTGAAAGATCGAATGCATTTCAAGAAAACTTTGCTGAGCCTGGCGCTCGCATCCGCAGCGGCTGTAGCAAACGCAGGTATCGAAGTTGCCACTTTTGACGAACTCTCCGTCGACCTCATCAACAACTACTACGGCGCGTCGTGGACCGGCAACGTATCCCAGAGCACTGACTTCGCTGTGTCAGGTATCAGCTTTCTCTACGGCCAGGATCACCAGATTGCAGTTACCTTCGCTTCACCCATCACGTTTATCGGTGCGTATTACGCCTCCTGGGGCGGTGCGGGGGCTAACGGTATATCGGGCGGAGGAGGACACAGTTTCGAACTATTCAGTGGCAACGATCTGGTGTTCCAGGGCCCCATGGACCAACCTGTCAGCGGCGGCTTGGAGTGGGTAGCTTCCAGTTACACCGGAACGGTTACCGGTGTTGTGTTTTATGGCGGCAGCGAAGGCCCGGCCATCGACAACTTTACCTTCACGCCGACCACGGCCGTTCCTGAGCCAGAAAGTTATGCCATGCTGTTGGCGGGCCTGGGTCTGATGGGCGCCATTGTGCGTCGCCGCAAGTCCAATAAAGCCTAATTTCAGGCTTGTAATGCAAACCCACCATGGGAGCTTCGGCTCCCATGGTGCTTTTGACAACCCCGCAAAAGAATCAAAAGGGTATGCGTGGCCCAGACGATTGCCTTGCTGTTGAACTCACCGAGCGCGCCGTTCGGCCCGCAGCAGGTCTTGCACGGTATCGATATCGGTCACGGCTCCGATGTCATCCACTATCAATTCAATAGCGCCATACGCAAGTAAGACGAGGGCTGCACCCTTGTTTCCCTTAAGGACCAAGAGCGCATCGCGGCATATGGGGGAAAAACCGACCGGATGTCCGCGTTGCCCGTCAAATACCGGCACCACGACCGTGTGCTGCGCCAGGTACTGTGCAACAGCCAACAAGGTGGCACTCTGGACCAGCGGCAGGTCGCCGGGCAGTACTAACCAGCCCGCAGCATCGGCGGTGGCACGCACGGCGGCGGCAATCGAGTCGCCCATGCCGGCGTGTGGCCCGGTTTCCACGTGGTAGGGCAGGCCGCTGGCGCGCACCGCGTCCAGCGTGTGCTGTAACACCGGCTTGCCATGCAGCAGGGCTTGCAGCTTGGAGCCCTGGCCACCGGAGGCCTGGAAGCGCTCGCCGCGGCCGCTGGCCAGAATCAGGACTGTGGGAGCGGGCTCGCGCACGTCGAAGGCTCCGATGCGGGTTGGGCAGCGGATGTGGCGTTCTTGACCTGAATAATTTGTGCCACCACCGATACCGCAATCTCGGCCGGCGTCTTGGCGCCAATGAACAGGCCCACCGGGCCGTGCAGCCGGGCCAGTTCTTCGGGCTGCAGATCGAAATGCTCGGCCAGGCGCTGCTTGCGTGTCTCCTGGTTGCGCCGCGAACCCAGGGCGCCCACGTAAAAGGCGTTGGACTGCAGCGCCTCCAGCAGGGCCATGTCGTCGAGCTTGGGGTCATGCGTCAGCGCGACGATGGCGGTGTGTGCATCGGGCACCAGCTCGCGCACCACATCGTCCGGCATGCCTTGCAAACGGGTGACGCCAGCCATCTGCAGCATGGCCGCATATTCTTCACGCGGGTCGCAGACCAGCACTTCAAAGTCCAGCATTTGCGCCATCTGCGCCACGGCTTGCGACAACTGGCCCGCGCCTATCAACAGCAGGCGCCATTTGGGGCCAAAAACGGTGGTCAGCACACTGCCATCAAACTGCATGGCTTGGCCGCGCTGGGCGGCCTGCAACTGCACCGCACCAGTGGCCAGCGTCAGTTGCCGAGCCACCAGTTCATGTGCCTGGGTGCGTGTCAGCAACTCTTCAACCCAGGCTACATCCAGCAACGGTTCACGCACCAGACGCAATGTGCCACCGCAGGGCAGGCCAAAACGTGCGGCCTCTTCCTTGCTGACACCATAGGCCATCATGGATGGTGGTGCTTGTATGCGCGGCTGGCCGCTGGCGTCCTGAAAGGCAGCCTTGGTCTGTGCGATCAAGTCGTCTTCGACACAGCCGCCGGATACCGAACCGCTGACCAGGCCGTCATCGCGCACCGCCAGCAAGGCGCCGGGCGGGCGTGGCGCGCTGCCCCAGGTGTCGACCACGGTGACCAGTGTCACGGCATGGCCGGTTTGCCGCCACAGCAGAGCGTCACCCAGTACGCGCAGGTCCAGACTTTCCATGCGGGATCAGGCTAGTTTGAAGGGCAGGTCGCGCGGTGTCTTGCCGGTCAGCTTGGCAATCGCATTGCCAAAGGCCGGTGCCAGCGGTGGCAGGCCGGGCTCACCCATACCGGTGGGCGGCTCGGCGCTGGGCACGATGTGCACGGCGATCTTGGGCATGTCCGTGATGCGTGCCACCACGTAATCGCCAAAATTGCTTTGCTCCACGACACCGTCCTTGAACGTGATGGCTGCACCGGGCAGACAAGTGCCCAGGCCCATCAGCGCCGCGCCTTGCACCTGGGCTTCGATGGTCTTGGGGTTGACGGCCAGGTTGCAGTGCACGGCGGCGGTGACCGCATGCAGCTTGGGCACACCCTTGGTCACCGAAGCCTCGGCCACATAGGCCACCACGGTGTCAAACGATTCATGCACTGCCACGCCCCAGGCCTGGCCCTTGGGCAGCTTGCGTTTGCCGTAGCCGGATTGCTCCACGGCCAGCATCAAGGCGGCCTTGTGGCGCGGGTGTTTGTCACCCATCAGCTGCATGCGATACGCCACCGGGTCTTGGTTGGTGGTGCGGGCGATTTCATCGACCAGCGTTTCCATGACATAGGCGGTGTGTGTGGAGCCCACGCTGCGCCACCACAGCACCGGCACATTGACTTTGGGATGGTGCACCGACAAGCGCATGGGCACATCGTACGGCTCACGCATGCCTTCGGCGATGGTGGCGTCTATGCCATCCTTGATCATCATGGCCGCAAACGGCGTGCCTTCCACAATCGACTGGCCGACGATGACGTGGTCCCAGGCCAACACCTTGCCTTTGGCATCAAAACCAATCTCGGCGCGGTGCACGTGCATGGGGCGGTAGTAGCCGCCCTTGATGTCGTCTTCGCGGCTCCACAACACACGGATGGGTGCATCCACGCCCGCAGCCCGCGCCACTTTGGCCACGGTGCAGGCCTCGACCACATAGTCGGCCGTGGGCACGGCGCGCCGGCCAAAGCCGCCACCGGCCATCTGCACATTCACTTTGACGTTTTGCGGTGGCAGGCCCAGCACCTTGCTGGCGGCCATGCCGTCAAAGCCCGGCATTTGTGTGCCCAGGTAGATGGCTGCCTTGGTGTCTGCGCCAGCACCGGTCATGTGCACCGTGCAGTTCAGCGGCTCCATGGGCGCATGCGCCAGGTAGGGGAAGGTGAATTCGGCGCTGATCTTTTTCGGTGCCTTGGCCAATGGACCCATGTCGGCGTTGTACTTCACAAAGCCCGTCTTCTTGGCCAGGGCCTTGTAGCTGGCCAGTTGTTTGGCGCTGTCGACCTTCTCGACGGCCGATGTGTCCCACTCCAGCTTCAGCGCGTCACGCCCCTGCTTTGCCGCCCAGTAGCCCTGCGCCACGACGGCCACGCCTTCACCACCCCGGTCGGTGGGCATGCGCAGCACGGCCTTGACACCGGCAACCGCCTTGGCCGCGCTGTCGTCCACCGATTTGAGCTTGGCGCCAAACACCGGCGCGTGCACCACCACGGCGGTCAACATGCCGGGCAGTTGCACGTCGATGCCAAAGTTTTGCTGTCCGCTGGACTTGGCCCGCCCGTCCAGCCGTGGTGTGGCCTTGCCAATAATGCGGAAGTTCTTGGCATCCTTGAGCGCCACCTTGTCGGGCACCGGCAGCTTCATCGCTGCATCGGACAAATCACCGTAACTGATGGACTTGCCACCGGCACCCACGACCATGCCGTTTTCGGTGCGTAATGTGCTGGCATCCACGCCCCATTGCGCAGCGGCCGCGGCCACTAGCATGGCGCGGGCGCGGGCGCCCAGTTCGCGGTACTGCATGAAGGAGCGTTTGATGGAACCCGAGCCACCGGTCAGGTGCATGCCAAAGGCCGGGTCTGCATACGCGGGGTTGGCATCGCCGTGTTCGGCGCGCACCTTGCTCCAGTCGGCGTCCAGCTCCTCGGCCAGGCACATGGGCAAGGCCGTCAACACGCCCTGGCCAAATTCGAGCCGGTTGATGGTGACGGTGACCGTGCCGTCCTTGGCTATGCGGACAAAGGCCGACGGTTGTTCAAAGGGCTTGAGGCCAGCGGGTGCGGCGGTCTGTGCCTCTGCAACCAGCGGGTAGGCGCCCAGCGCAAAGCCCGAGGCCACGCCCATCTTCAAAAAGCTGCGCCGTGCCAGACCTTCGTTAGCTATATTTTTAGTAGCGCCTTGCACACGTTCCACGAGGGCTAGCAGCCCTTTTGGCAATTGGCCTACCAGGTCAGGGTTTGCGGAGTCGAAATGCATGGTGATTTCCTCGAGCGTTGGGGGCAATACTTCAGGCCAAAGTGGCGGCTGCGGCGTGGATGGCGCTGCGCACACGGGCATAGGTACCACAGCGGCAGATATTGCCGGCCATGGCCGAGTCGATGTCGGCATCGCTGGGTTTCTTGTTGGTCTTGAGCAGCGCGGTGGCGCTCATGATCTGGCCGCTTTGGCAGTAGCCGCACTGCACAACATCGTGCGCCACCCAGGCGTTTTGCACGGCCAGGCCAACCTTGTCGCTGGCTACGGCTTCAATGGTGGTGATCTTCTTGCCCGCTGCTGCGGAGATGGGGGTGACGCAGGAGCGTATGGCAGCGCCGTCCAGGTGCACTGTGCAGGCGCCACACAGCGCGGCACCGCAACCAAACTTGGTGCCGGTCATGCCCAGCGTATCGCGCAGAGCCCACAAGATGGGGGTGTTGGGATCGGCGTCGACCGCAGTGTCTTTGCCGTTGATATTCAGTGTTGTCATGGGCAGCTCCTTGTTCGTCCACATTGCGGGTCGCCGAAATGTAGCGTGTTTTGCGGAATCGTGCTGCACACCCGGTTACGTTTGGGTTACCCGGGGTTCGAGGGCGGTGGACCGACGCTTGCATAAAGTGTCGGCCTGAGAAATTACCGTTCGGGCTGAGCCTGTCGAAGCCCTTGAAAGCCCTTCGACAGGCTCAGGGCGAACGGAAATTTCGCCCCTATTGAGGGCGTGTCAGGCGCAGCGTTTCCCCGACCTTCGCCTTGGCTATGTCTTCCACATGGAAGGGCAGTGTGGGCCACTCCTTGCGCGAGAACAATCGCAACTGGTCATTGGCAAAAGGTGATGCAGGGTTGGTGGACTGGCCATAGGTCAGCAGCCCTTGCGCGACCGGGCCCTTGGCATCAAAGGTCACGGTCTGCACATAACTGGTGCCGTAGTCGATGCGCAGGCCGTCCTTGGTGATGCCACTGATCTCCTGGCGGCCCAGGTTGTTCAACACGCCTTCGATTTCATCCCCGCCATGCAAGGCGATGGCTTCGTCGGTCATGGACGGACGCTGCACGCTGCCCAGTGTTGCATCCAACGCGAAGCCCGCGGTGCGGACATTGGTCACCGCCTTCGTCAAAGCGTCCCACACCTTGGTGGCCACGGCGGTGTCGGACATCTTCAAACCGTTGGGCGTGGCGACTGGTTGTTGCGCATCAAAGGGCACGCGGTAGACGCCGGGGATGGTGCGCGCTGTGCGCCAGAACTCGCGGAATACATGGGCGCCGCGGGCATCGACTTCGTTGCGCTGATTCCAGCCCTTTAATGCGGCGCAGCCGTCTTGCGCCGCCGCGTTGGGTGCGTTGGTGCAGGCGCTCAGCAGGTCAGGCAGGATGACGCTGGCCATGAAGTTGCGGTTTTCAAACAGCTGTTGTTGCACGCCCTGGGCCGTGGCCTTGCCCTTGGACAACATCTCCGGTATCTCTTGCAAGCCGGCGCGGGTGCGCGGGCGCGTCACGCTGGCGTCACCCACCAGCGGCGAGATGTTGGAAAAACGTTGCGCCGGGTGGGAGTAATAAAAGCTGTCATTGCTGTTGTGCACCCAGTCGCTGCGCACCGCAATCGGCATGCGTGTGATCGGTATCAGGCCCGGAACAGGGGAGGCCGGGTCGCGCTGCCAGTCGCAACTGCTCGTGGAGCCATCCAGCACCACCAGGCCGGCCGCCTGGCGCAATGCGGCTGCGGCTTTGCTGGGCGCGCAACGCTCCAGTTGGGCTGCGTCCACATCCGGTACGGCGCTGGCATCGGCATACAAGGTGTTGCCCTGGCGGTCCGCGGCGATGGTGTTGACCCACATCGTGCCCAGCGTGCTCAGTGTCTTGGGCATGTCGTTCACGCTGGTCGCACGCGACAGGCCCATGGCCGAGTCCAGCATGCGCACATTTCCGGTGTTGGCGTCTTGCAAGGCATAGGCGATCTTGCTGGTCCAGGCCAAACCGGCACGTGGCACCACAACCACCGGGCCCCAGCGCGTAGACCACACCGTATGGCTCTTGTTTTGCAGTGCGCCGTCTGCACCACGCACCGCAATGCTGACCGTGCGTGATGCCATCTTGACGGGCTGGCCGTCGATCAAATAACTGGTCGGGTCGCCAGCTACCAGCGCCAATTCATGCAAGGTAAAGCGTTTGCCGGTGGACACCGTGTGTGACCAGGCCACGTCTTTGTTGAAACCTATGGACACGGCCGGAAAGTGCGCCAGGCTGGCGCCCATGACGTCCAGCGATCCCGGAATCGTCAGGTGCATCTGGTAAAAGCGGTTCACTCCCGTCCATGGAAAGTGCGGGTTGCCCAGCAGCAGGCCGCTGCCGTTGGCCGTGTTGTCCTTGCCAAAGGCCCAGGCGTTGGAGCCCAGCGGCGAATCCAGCAGCCCGGCTTCGCGCATGGCGTCGGCAGCGTCGGCCAGGTTGATGCTCGTCGCAGGGTTGGCACTTGCTGCCGCGGGTGCGGGAGGCTGGGCGCCGAGCATGCCATCGGCCAGGGCGGCAATGCCGGCCTGCACGGCAGTCAACTCGCCCATGCGCCGATAGTCCCTCAGCGTCATCGGTTTGACCCAGGCTTGCCCATTACATGCGGCGGGCAGTTTGCCGGTGTTGTCGGCCAGGTAGCGGTTGTAGCCGGCCACATAACCACGTGCCAGGGCTTGCGCCTCGGCACTGGTGGCCAGCCACTGCTTGTTCAGCATGGCGTCGTCCATGTGCGCGGCCATGAAAGTGTCGATCTGCTCATTGGGCAATACGCGCCGCCCCAGCAGCGCACTGGCCTTGCCACCGCCGAAGTAGACAGAGCGTTCGCCGCGCGCTGTGACCAACTGGTTGGCGCTCAGGCACACGTTGTCTTGCGCGTAGGCGTAGGCAATGCCATAAGCCAGTGTTTCGGCATCGGGCGCGGAGATGTGGGGCACGCCGTTTGCAGTGCGGGTGATCGTGGCGGTGTTGGTCGTGCCGGTTGGAGTCTGGGTGGCGCAGGCGGCCAGCAGCGCGGCCAGCGCGACCGGGGTGAATCGAAGGGCGGTGTTCATCGTCAGCAAGGGAGTCTCCTGTTTTGTTGTTGGTTGCGCCGGGCATGCGCGCATGTGCATCCAAACCTTGATGGACTTGGAGTTGCAATCCTAGGGTTTAACGGCGCTGGGTTACAGTGCATTCCTTGCCAACTTGGGTGCTTATTTCGCCATGACTTTATCACCACATCCTTCACCCAACGGCGCCGTGCGGGTGGACATTCTGTGGGGACCCGACGTGCTGGCCGGTGCGGCCCTGGCCGTGGTGGACGTGCTGCGCATGGTCAATTTTCTGGCCGCCATGCGCGACCCCAAGGCTGCCCCCATTGTCTGGCGCTGGTGGTGTGCCGATGGCGCACGGCCACCGCAGTTGTTGCCGCGTGGTGCCGGCTTCAAGGGCGTGGCTAACCTGCTGGTGGTGCCCGGCTGGCATGCGCAAAGTGTGCCGCACCTGGACCAGTTGGTGGCCCGCGCTGCGGCATCTTCCGCGGCCCGCATCGCCAAGGTGCACAGCAGTGGTGGGCGGGTCGCAGGCCTGTACAACGGTGCCGCCTTGTTGGGTGCAGCCGGATTGCTGCAGGGGCGCAGCGCGGTGACGTCATGGCCATTTGTGGCCGATCTGCTGCGGCGTGTTCAAAGTGTGGAGTTGGTCAATGACCGTGCATGGGTGGAGCATGAACGTGTGTGGACCTGTGACTCACCGGCACTGGCCTACGACGTGGTGTTGGACATGCTGCGCCATACACCGGTGGCCGATCTGGCGCTGGCGGGTGCACCGGTGCTGCTGCATTCCGGCGAGCGCCAGCGCGCGGCGGTGCAGTCGGCGCAGAGCGGCCAGACCATCATCACATCGGCCGGTTCACTGGAACGTGCACGCCAGTGGCTGGAAGCGCATGTCAGCGAACCTTATAGCTTGAAGGACACGGCGCGCGCCGCTGCCACCAGCCCGCGGTCCTTGCTGCGCTGGTTCTCCAAGGTTTATGGCCAGAGCCCGCTGGACTATTTGCACGGCCTGCGTGTGGCCCATGCGCGTGTGCTGTTGGAGACTACGTATATTGGCGTCGAGCCAATGGCGCACATGTGTGGTTACCAGGACGTGGGCACGTTCAGACGCGTGTTCGCACGCCAGACCGGCGTCATGCCCGCCGCCTACCGTGAACGCTTTCGCCTGCGCACCAGCCGCAAGCGCTGGCGCTCGGCGGCCGTCATGGGCCAATAGCCACAACCCTCCCTTCATCTATTTATGCACGCGTTTTATAGCGACCAGTTTGTCCTGCCCCTGCCCGAGGGCCACCGCTTTCCGATGGCCAAGTACCGCATGCTGCGCGAGCAGTTGGCGATCCATGTGCCCGAGGTGTCATGCCTGGAGGCGCCGCGCGCCAGCGACGGCGAGCTGGCCTATGCGCACAGCCCCGGCTATGTGGACGCCATTGCGCAGGGCATAGCCAGCCCCGCGGTGCTGCGCGAGATTGGTTTCCCGTGGAGCGAAGCCATGGCCGAGCGTGCGCGCCGTTCGGTCGGCGCCACCATTGCCGCGGCGCGCCTTGCATTAAGCGAGGGCGTGGCGGCCAATCTGGCAGGCGGTACCCACCATGCCTATGCTGACAAGGGCGGTGGCTTTTGCGTGTTCAACGATGTGGCCGTGGCCAGCCGGGTCGTGCAGGCGGAGTGGGGCCGCACGCATACACGGGGCGCGGCGCCCTTGCGCGTGGCGGTCATTGATCTGGATGTGCACCAGGGCAATGGCACGGCGCATATCTTCCGGGGCGACGACAGCGTGTTCACGCTGTCACTGCATGGCGACAAGAACTTCCCGTTTCGCAAGGAGGCCAGTGACCTGGATGTGCCATTGCCCGATGGCTGCGCCGATGCGGACTACCTGGCCGCGCTGGACGCCGCGCTGGCCGAGTTGGACCGACGCTTTGCGCCAGGCTTGGTGATGTACCTGGCCGGAGCCGACGCGTACGAGGGCGATCGCCTGGGCCGCCTCAAGCTCACTGTTCAGGGCATGCAGGCGCGGGACCAACGCGTGTTTGACTGGTGTGCCGCCCGCCGCTTGCCGGTGGTGGTGTTGATGGCCGGGGGTTATGGCGTACGTATCGAGGAGACGGTGGCCGTGCAGCTCAATACGTACCGGGTGGCGGTGGAGTATTGGCGGGAGTGGAATACGGCGTAGTCGGACAGTGGGGGTGTGCTGGCGTACCGACGCCCCGTGCCGCTACCGGGACACTCGTCCGATGCTGCAACCCGATGAACTAGACAACAACAACACGCTCGAGTTGTATGAGCCGCGATACCAACGCCAACCCGGGTTGGGCTTGTCGGTCGTGCCTGAGGGGGCTCCACTGGTGAGTGTGATTGTCCGAAGCATGGACCGCCTCATGCTCCGTGATGCGCTGGATTCGATTGCCTCGCAGACCTACGCCAACGTGGAAGTGGTAGTAGTGAATGCAAAAGGAGATAACCACAGCGCCGTGGGAGATCGTTGTGGCCGATTTCCCTTGCGACTGGTTCAAGGCGCGGGCGCATTGACCCGCTCCGCGGCTGCAAATCTTGGAATGCAAAGTGCGAAGGGCAAGTACCTCATTTTCCTGGATGACGACGACTTTTTTCTGGCAAACCACCTGGAAAAATTAAGCCATGCCTTGGCGACCAGCACAGCGCGAGCGTGTTACACGGGCGTTCAACTGGTGGGCAGCGAGGGTCGAACCGTTCTGGTGCTGGATGAGCCCTGGGACATTGACCGGTTGCGCGGCGCTAACTTTCTCCCTATTCATGCCGTTCTTTTTGAACGCTCTCTTTTGGACGAGGGTTGCCTGTTCCGCGAAGACCTTGAATGCCTGGAAGATTGGGAGTTCTGGCTGCAAGTTGCCGCCCTGACGGTTTTTCAACATGTTCCCGAGGTTAGCGCTGTGTACCGCATGGCTCTGGGCACGTCCGGTCTTTCGGCGGAGGCCGACGCAGAAAAACACATCGTCAATCGCGCATTGATATTCGACGCATGGCTCCCCCGGTTTACGTCACGCGATTGGGTGCGTTCCATCCACTGGTTTGAGAATGCGAGAAGCCATTTCTACCAACTGGCATTGGATCGATCCCATGAGAATCAACAACTGGAAGTCCGTCTGGTTGCCAGTAACGAAAGTATTGCGGACCTGCAGCTTGAGTTGGATGCCGCTCTGGCGCATGCGGTAACCATGCGGGCGAGCATCGACCGCTTGAATCGCCAAAAGGGCGCCGCGAAAGAGCTTGCCGCCAAGAATGCAGCACGTGCGGATGTACTGCAAGGGACGGTGGCCGAGCTTCTTGGCTCAACCTCATGGAAGGTGACGGGCCTGCTGCGTTTCGTGTCGCGTATGGCACGCGGTGACCGCCGCCAGGCCGTGGATAGCGTTCGTCGACGCCTTTTTGCTGCATCGACACGGGTAGGTGTCCGCATGCCGCTGGCGTGGAGCGGCGCTTCGCCGAGCACAGTTGCCCCGAGTGCCGGAACGCGGGAACCGGGATCAACGCCGCATTTTCTTGCGCTTGCCGGTACATCCCCATCCAGAATGGTGGACATGGACGGCATCGCACCGTTGGACGCCACCCCGGATGGGCGAATCGCCGTGCATGCGCACATCTTTTATGCGGATGTCGCCCCGGAGTTTGAGGATTTTTTGAGTCGCATGCCGTTTGCCTTCGACTTGTTTGTGTCGGTCACTTCGGAAGAAGACCGCATGGTCTGCGAAGCATTGTTTGCGGGCCTGCCGAAGCTGCTGCGCCTGAAGACGGCGGTCGTACCGAACCGTGGGCGCGATATGGCTCCCATGTTCTGCACCTTTGGAGCGGAGTTGCGCGGCTACGACTACTTGGCGCATATCCACAGCAAGAAGTCGCTGTACAACGATGGCGCAACCCAGGGCTGGAGAGAGTATTTGCTGGAGCAGTTGTTTGGACAGCCTCTGCAGATACAAAAGATTTTTGCCCTGCTGACCGAGAGCACACACATTGGCCTGGTTTATCCACAGAACTATTCCAAACTTCCTTACTGGGCCAATACCTGGCTGTCGAACAAACCGATGGGACGTGTGTGGTGCCAGCGATTGGGCGTTGAGGATGTGCCGAATGGCTACTTCGACTATCCGGCCGGTTCGATGTTTTGGGCGCGTACGCAGGCCCTGAAGCCATTGTTTGATGCAGGCCTGACATTGGAAGACTTTCCAACGGAGACGGGGCAGCAAGACGCGACGTTTGCACACTGCCTGGAGCGCCTGTTTGCATTGACTGCCAATCGCAGCGGCTACACGACGGCCATTTTGCGGGATGCCGCGCAACCCAGATCATCGGCGTGGGGATTCGAGCAGTATCTGGGGCAAACCGGCGCCTCGGTGCGCGCTGTTGTGTCGCAAGCGGATCTGAAAGTCGTGATATTCGATATCTTTGACACACTTCTGCTGCGCCCTCTATTGAACCCCGAGAGCACGAAAGCCATCGTTGCCCAAAAGGCAGGGGGGGACGCTGGCAAGGTTTATCTGAAGTTGCGGGCTGAGTCTGAAGGCCTGGCCCGCCAACGGGCTGGGCGTGACGTGGATCTGGATGCGATTTTTGTGGAGTTTGCGGCGCTGTCGGGACTGCCCGAAGACGCGGTAGCCCGACTACGCCAACTGGAGGAAAGTGTCGAACGTGCATCGGTCGCTGCGCGACCCGACGTGGTGGAGATCCTGCAATTCGCGTTATCACAAGGCAAACGGGTAGTACTGGCAAGCGATATGTATCTGCCGCGACCGGTCATCGAGTCCATGTTGTCGGCCCATGGGATTCTGGGCTGGCACGCGCTCTACCTGTCATCCGATATTGGTCTGCGCAAGGACACCGGGGATTTGTATCGCCACATACTTGCCCAGGAAGCGTTGGCACCGCAGCAGATGTTGATGGTGGGCGACAACGAGCATTCGGATGTTCAGGTACCTGGCGATATGGGGATGAGGGTTTGGCATGTGATGCGGCCCGTCGAAATGGCGGCCGTCACTACGCGACTGGCTCCCCTGGTGGTGCACGCACTTTGTGAAAAGGACCTGAATGAGGAACTGACCTTGGGTCTGCTGCTGCGCTCCAATCTGGGTCCGGTTTTTTATTCCAATTTTTCTTCGCTGGATCTGGTCCCACCCAATTACCAAGCCTTGGGTTATACCGTTCTGGGCCCCTTGGTTTTGTCGTTTGTTCAATGGTTGGGGCAGCGATCTTCGGCGGACGGCATGGAAAAGCTTTACTTTCTGTCGCGAGAAGGGGAGTTCCTGAAAAAGGTGTACGACATATGGGCGCAACATGTGGATGCGGTGCCGCCGTCTGAATACCTGGTGTTGTCGCGGCGCTCGGTTACCGTGCCCATGATCCGTGGGATCGATGAGATCGAGACCATTGCACGTACGACTTATTTTGAAAACCATGTGTCCTCGTTTGTTTGGGAACGTTATGGTCTGGTGCTCACGGACTATGAATTGTCGGCCTTCGCTAGCCAGGGCTTGTTGAATGCAGACCGACAAGTGGAAGTGATTGATGGTCGGATCGATCACCTGAAGCCATTGCTTGCAGCGCTTGCGCCGCGTATTTTTGCGCAGGCAAAAGCAGAGCTTCCCGGTGTCATGGCGTATCTGAACCACATGGACCTCAACGACGCCAAGAAATTTGCCTTGGTGGATGTGGGCTATTCAGCCACCATTCAGGGACGCTTGAACCAACTGGTGGAAGGAAAGGTCCATGGTTATTACATGGTGACCGATAGCCGTGCGGAATCTGTTTCGGATCGATACGGGGTGACTGTCCAAGGATGTTT
Source organism: Pseudomonadota bacterium (assembly GCA_040384785.1). Taxonomy (GTDB): domain Bacteria; phylum Pseudomonadota; class Gammaproteobacteria; order Burkholderiales; family Burkholderiaceae_C; genus Allorhodoferax. The sequence goes on along the minus strand of JAZKIR010000145.1, from coordinate 44,377 downwards.
TGGTCAGTACGTTCAAGCGGGCCCGGAGGCTACAGCCCTGTTGCGCCAAAGCTTCGATCTTGAAAAATTGCTGAGCTCCGATGAAGCGCAAATCATTCGCTACAAGCTCATGCCCTCTGGTGAAGTGGCGCCCGAAGTTCGTGTTCTGAGTCGTGGTGAAGTGCAGTGCCAACCCATCCGAGCCGAAATTCGCAAGGGCGCGCTGAAGTTTGTCGACGATGCCATTGCCACGCGGGCCAATCTTCTTGGAGATTTTGTTGTACCAACCCCGTTGGGTCGACGCCTGTACGAGGTATTGGTGAAGCAGCCCTCTGAGCGGGAAGTGGCCTTGCTGCGTGAATTGGCCTTGGACGACTACTACTGCGGGCGTGACCTGGTCAACTAGGGGGCTGGCGCCCCGCGCCGGTGTGTATGCGTAATCGCGGCCTAGGCCTTATGGGCGCTGAAGACAAAAAACGGAAAACCGATGTGGCCTGCCCAAGGCCCCCAATACATATTCGCTTTGGGTTGCCGAAAGCCAGCAGCTTGCAGCGCATCCAATAGATCCCAGCCAAAATTCTGAAAACACAGCGAACCTTCGTTGGAGACGGGGTTGCCATGAAATTCCGGTGGAAGAATGTGCTGGACATTGCCTTGCGCGTCGACTGTTGCGCGAATGGTGGTCTTGGCCTGATCGTAGAAAAATGGAACCGTGAAGACCAGCGCGCCTCCTGGTTTCAATACACGTGCCGACTCCGAAAACGTCTTTCGGTAATCTGGAATGTGTTCAAAGACATCCTGGGTCAGAACAGCATCAAACACCCCATCGGAAAATGACAGTCGACCGAGGTCCTCGTTCCTGACGTTGGCATGACCTTTGAACTCCTTGGCAATTTCGCCAGACTGGTAGTTGGCGCCCAGGTACTCGCTGCCGGTCACGTTGCCAAACAGGCGCTGAACCACTTTGAATGAATCCGTAATCTGCTCGGCCATGTAGATATGCGCGCGTTGGGGAAGGTCCAGCTTGCTCACCAGCAAATCAATCAGAGCCCGCATGCGGCTGTTCAAGCCGCACTGATTGCAGGCACAGGTCTCGGTCCACGCAGGGTGAACAGCACCCATGGGGTTGGTCCCGCAGTAATGCCAGGTGATTCGCATGGTTGTCACTGCGTTGCATGCCGCACACCAGGCCTTTATGTCAAAAGGATGCCGGGATTGCAACATGCGGTCATCGATCGCACCGATGACGCCAAGTTGCGCGCCCGTCTGCGCAGCGCGGGCATCAAATTCCGCCTTGTTGCCGAAGTCGGCCAGCCATATGGAGGGAAGATGAGAATTTCGATCGGTCATCAAGCACTCCTGTAAGGTATTCAATTCACACCACGGCCTGGAGTGCCCGTTGAGTCGGTGTAGTGGTTTATCGCGTGGAGAGAGTATGGCCGAGAAATGCTGCTTCGTTGGAAGCCTGGTCGAATCGCGGGGTAAACCAGGGCGCACCCAGACAACCAAGATCAATGTGAGTCGGTTGGAACATTAGCCCTACTGCATCGCCAGGCAAGTACAGGCAGGAAGGGTCGTGGCCTGCGCGTCGGCTTCGCGGACCATGGTGCAGACACCGTTGCGGAGCTTCAACCGAAAGCTATCGGGCACACCGAGCAAGCGTCCGCCTGCGGTTTGCCCCGCTGCGTCCACCACGGTGTCCGACGGAACAATGCGCAGCCGGTCTTCGGTGGCAAAGGCTGCTGGTGTCAGCACAACGCGGCCTGCCCCTGGCCGCTGTGCGGCGGACTGCATTTGCGCGATGCATTGTGCAGTGGTCTTTTCAGTCACCATGCGGGCCGGGACCGGTGCAGGCGACGGAGTGCTCTGGCAAGCGCTTAGCGTCATCAGTGGCAGGGCCAGTGCAAGCGCGTTGCAAAGCTGTCGCAATATACGACCCCGCGAGCGCAGGGTGGCGGTAGACATTACCGCTGCAAGCCGGAGTTGCGCAGCAACTTGACCTCTTCCGAGGGACTGCGGTCGATCACATAGTTGCCCTGCAACAGGGCCTGGGCCGTGTTCCTGTTGGAGCCGGATACCGGGACGGGGCAGGCACCGGTTCGCATATAAGTGAGGGCGCCACCAAGCATGGCTTCGGCCGTGTCGCCCCGCTCCCGGGTCAAGTCGTCTGCTACCGCGCAACTGGGGGCGAAGCCGTCGGCATAGTCGCCAAATCCTTGCGCGTTGACGCCCTTGAATTGCATGGCGGCGTAAGACGTTCCGCAATTGTCCTTGTAGGAAAAACCATAGGGCTTGCCGCAGGTTGTATTGCCGATACGCACGACCTGCATGAACGGGGTCAGACCGTTGATGACAGACTCACTCGCGGAGCAGGTGCTGCCCGACGTCAGCACAAACACCCGCTTCAGCCCCAACTGGGGCAGGGCTTGACCCGGTGCCGCCGAAAAGCCCAGCGTCGTCTGGTGAAACGCGCTGGTCGTATTGCAGAAAGACAGGGGATTTTTGTCGTTGCAGGTCAGCTTCTCAAACGTCTTGCCGGCCAGGCCTGTGTCACCCATCATCCATGCCAGTTCATTGGCAAGGTCCAGGTAACCGCCACCGTTGTAGCGCAGGTCGACAACCAGTTCGTTGACGTGGGCGTTCTTGAACAGCGTGACCGCATCAACCAACTGCTTTTCTGCGCTGACCACACCAAAGGAATTCAGCACCAGGTAACCCACGGTGTTGGCGCCATCAATAATGACCTTGGACAGGGCGACCGGTGTAACGGCTATGGACTGTGAAGAGGTGATGGTCACGACCCGTGGCGCATTGGCGCCGGCAGCCAACAGACCAAAACTGGTCGTCTTGCCGGACACCGTGGGCGCCAGGCCGGCATTCAGCGTGGCAATGCCGGCGGCAGTCGTGTCATTGATATCCACACCATCCACCGACGTGATGGTGTCGCCACGCAAAACACCGCCCAGGTGTGCGGGTGACCCCTGTTCCACGTACAAAACCCGCAACACACGTGGCACCGTGCCGCTGCTGGTCGCCGAACGGCGAAAACCGTAACCCGACGCAACCCCAGACTGCAGGTTCAGCAAATCGACCGTGGACAGGGTGAAACTGAACTGGTCTACCAGTTTGCCCGAGGCCGTCAGGTTTTTGGTCTTGAGCGCCTGAAAGTACGCGTCCAGGGTTTGGGAGACGCTGTTGCCATGGTTTGCCAGCGTGAAATTGGCTGCATTGGCCACCGGAATATCTTTGTACCAGAGGTAGGTTTCGTCCATAAAGGAGCGCACCCAGGACTTTTCGGTATCGATGGAGCCCTGGCGGTCCGCTGTCCCGGTGCGCGGCGCGGCGCATTGCTGGGCCAGTGATGCTGCCGATGCCAAAGCCGTAGCGCCAGTGTCACTAGTGACTGGTGTGGGCGTTATAGCGGCTGGCGCGGGAGCCCCGCCACCGCCGCCGCCGCCGCACGCGACAAGCAGGCCAATCAGGGGCAGGAGGGCAAATGACTTCAAGGACATAGGTAGGTGGGGGTGACGCGCAGCCAGAAGCAGTTGCAATGGCATTGCGTGCTGCGGCCAGGTAGGTAGCAAGGACGGGAATTTTACCCACCCGCACGTCGCGATCTGCCCCGGCATAGTCCATATGGACTATTGGCAACGCTAGTTTGCAAAATTACAATTGTTAACAATAGACCTACAGCCGCATCCCACAGTGAACTTCAAAACCAAAATCCTTGCAACGCTGGTGACCCTTGCGGCTTCGGCTTCTTCGTTTGCTAACAGCAGCCTGACGTTTCAAGACGTCATCTTCAGCACCCATGCGGTTGACAGCGACACCTTGAGCTTCACCATCACGGGCGCCAACACGGCGGATGGCAATTGGACCGGCGTGCAGTACCTGAAGGCGTTTTCTTTCAAGGACATTGGGCAAATTGCTTCGGCCTCGGTCGTCAGCGGACCTTCGTTCACGTCGATAGCCGAAAGCGGTAGGGAACTCTCCGCCAACGGTTGCTCGGGTGGAATGTCGGGTGGCGCCTGCTTCGCCTTCGCATCCCCGGTTGTGCTGACAAACTCAATGACATGGACCATCGATTTCGTGGCAGCCGCTGGGCATACTCTGGATTTCTCCGAACCGCACCTTAAGGTGGACTTCTACAAGGCCCTGGCCGACAAGAAATCGTCCGGCAGCTTGTTATCGCAAAACCTCGTGGCGGTGACTACCGTGCCCGAACCCGAGTCCTATGCGCTGATGCTGGCTGGCTTGGGCTTGGTGGGCGCCTTGGTTCGCCGCCGCAAGGCCAAGCTGGCAGCGTAAGTTTCCAAGGAGCCACCGCCTTGCGCGGGGGCTCCCCGTCAATAGCCCTAGGGCATCAAATCCGCGACGCCGTCCCAGGCCTCGGGCGCCAGGCGGCCCTCGAAGCGGGCGACAACCTTGCCCTTGGCATCGACCAGTAACGTCAGCGGCAGCTTCATCGGTACCACTTTCCCTTCGTCTTGGCGCACGGCAATCAAGCCCTTGGTGAGGGCCTGTGTTTGCCCCTGGATGCGCTCATAGGCCAGCCAATCGCCGGAGTTTTTGTCCACGTTGACGGTTACCAGGGCAAAGGGCTTGTCGCGCCAGCCGTTCAGGTTCATGCGCAATTCCGGCAGGCTGTCGCGGCACACGGCGCAGGACGTGGACCAATAGAAGACGATGGCAACCTTGCCACGGATGCGGTCCTGCGTGAATTTTTCGCCATTGGTGCCAAAGGCGTGAAGGTCCAGCATGGCGGTGGCAGCAGCGGGTTTGACTGGCGCAGTCTGAGCGGATGCAATGCCGGTGATACACGCGGACACGGCGATAAGGCAACTGATCAAAATTTTCATGGTGGGCATACCGTTATAAGGGTGGATCTTGGTGTCATGGGCAACTGTTCCTATGTCCGCCCTCGCAATGTAATGGCCGAGGCAGGGTATGCCTAGATCTTGGTCGTGAAAAGACGGGGTTTATTACAGGGAAAATACCGCCATGGCCAAAAAAGATCATGTTTCCGAGACCCCCGCCACCCAAATGCTCAAGGCGCACAAGATCGCCTACACCGAACACCCCTATGAATACCTGGAGCATGGCGGTGCCCAGCACAGTGCGCAAGTGCTGGGCTTTGATCCCTTTAGCGTCGTCAAGACCCTGGTCATGCAGGACCAGGATACCAAGCCGCTGCTGGTGCTGATGCACGGCAACCGCAAGGTATCCACCAAGAATTTGGCGCGGCAAATCGGTGCCAAGTCGGTCGAACCCTGCGCCCCTGAAGTGGCGAATCGGCACAGCGGTTACCTGGTGGGCGGCACCTCGCCCTTTGGCACGCGCCGTGCCATGCCGGTCTACATCGAAGAGAGCATTCTGGCCCTGCCCAAAATCCTGATCAACGGCGGGCGCCGCGGCTACCTGGTAGGGATTTCGCCTAGCGTTTGCACGCAATTGCTGGCGGCAACGCAGGTACAGTGCGCACTGGCCGATTGAGGCGCGAGTGAATTTTGAAATGCCCAAAGTTCTTATGGTCCGAGTGCTGTCGTACTTGGGCTTGCGTGGTTGAATTTCTTATCTGAAACCTGCGCTGTGTCAAATTTTGTGCAACCATCGAGTCTGAAACAGATAACAACTTTGGGGCTTAATCAATGAGTAATGACTCTGACACGACGTCTTCCAAAAAAATGTTGCTTGAGGTTTTGAGAAAAGTCTCTGTCGCGCAAGTCAATCAGTATTTCGAATGTGAGGGCATTGTGCTTGTGCCCACTCCGCCGAATCATGTTCTTGGACAGGTTCTAACGCGTTTCGTTGTCATGATATTACTGACAGGCTCGGAAATTAGCATGATGTTCAAGGTGCACTTTAATCCCGAGCAGGTGCGCGCCTATCGTCGGACGCAGGGTATTCGAGCGGAGGATTTGACAGACAAGGATCTGGTGGACTTTATGAAGGAACTCGGCAATCAAATTGGTGGCCGCGCGAGTCGTGTATTTCAATCCAACGGAATAGCACTGGGCATGAGCATTCCGTTATGCACCCGTGGGATTTATGAAATCTATGCGGACTACCAAGAGAAGAGTGGGGTCATCGTCAAATTTGGTGATTTTTGGGGTTTGAGTGGATCTTTTGGACTTCTTTACGTTAGCTGCTGTGTTGAGTTGATGGCGGCCGATCAACTCAAGAACTTTGAATACGTCGACGAGCAATCAGATGAAGGCGAGTTGGATTTTTTATGATCAATTCAAACGAATTACAGGCGTCGCACCGTGTTCTGTCCTTGTTGGAATACGCATGCGAATACAGCGAAAAGATCCTGGACAACATCCCCAACGTGTTCGTGGTCCTGAACCAACAAAATAAGGTCATCAGGGCGAACCACGCATTTTGTGCGCTTGTAGGGTGCTCGATGGAGGATGCCCTGCATTTGGATTTTGCGTCATTCTTCACTATCGAAAATCGTGACATTTTGATGCGCCACTTGACGCATCTGCGTGCCAGCGAGCAAGGTGAGTCCAGTGCACAAATCAAGCTTGAATTTGCGGGTATTGACGCCGATGCCCCGAGTAAATCTTTTCACTGGCATATTTTTCAACTTGAACACGTTAGCCATGCCGACGGGCGGGTCCTTTCCATCATCGGAGATGATCTTTCCGGTCTGTACCAGACTGAATTGAAGCTGATGAGTATTTTCTCCAGCATCCCGCTCGGGCTGTTGGTCTTGGATAAGACGGGTGTGATCGAGGAGGTTTTGTCCGAATACTGCCATGTGCTGTTGAATCGGCGCGTGCTGACCGGAGAGCCCTTGCAAGTGATTTTGAGCACTGAGAATGCAGATCAGCGCGCTGAATTGGGACAAATTTTCTATGCATTGCGGGAGTGCATTGGCAAAGAATCGGCGTTTTTCACGACCTTTGCTCAGGGCTTTGACGGCACGAACTATCTGTGTGTGAACCGTGGGAGTCCGAATGAAAAATGGATTCGACCGAGATTTCAGCCAATAGTCAAAAACAATATTGTTGACCGGTACATGGTCATTCTGGAAGACAGTACCGACAACGTTTCAGCCCAACGCCAGGTTGAAAAGGCGGACTTACTCGGGAGGCAAGCCAGAGCGTTGTATGAGTGCGCGATCAGGGACCCCTTGTCGGGTCTTTACACGCGGCTGTTCATGAACGACAGTGTGAAGCGACTAGTTGCGGACTTCAGGCGCGGCAACGTTCGCGAGTTATCGCTCCTATTGTTTGACATTGACAACTTCAAAAACGTTAATGATACCCATGGGCATGCTGCGGGTGACATCGTCATCCGGGAGTTTGGGGGCGTCATCCGGCGTTGCCTTCGAGACACGGATATTCCGGTCCGCTATGGCGGCGAAGAGTTTATTGTGGCGGCGCCGAATAACGATACAAATGAGCATGGAAGCTCCATATTGGCTGAGCGAATCAGGTCTCAACTTGAAGGCACAGACATTGATATCGGCAATGGCAAAACTATTCGGGTAACTGTCAGTTGCGGCGTGGCGCTATGTCGTCAGAACGAAAACCTGGAACAGCTGATCGAGCGCGCAGACACGTATTTGTATGCTGCCAAGCACTACGGTAGAAACCGTGTCTGCACCAATTCAGAGGGCGAAGAGTAGCGCAAAAGCCGCTCTGAGATCATGTTGGACTCGTTTCTCATTGGAATTGACAGCTGCGGACGGTATTCGCGTCATCAGATGCGGCTAGTCAGAGCAAATTAGTATGTGGAAACCTATATGCCTACCATTCTTGTAGTTGACGATTCCAAGACCATGCGAGACAACTTGAGGGAACTACTCATCACGGAGGCTTTTGATGTTGTAGAAGCGGAAAGTGGGGAGCAAGGCCTGGAGATGATGGCGTTGCACACGGTTAACTTAATCATTTCAGACCTGAATATGCCGGGCATGGATGGTTTGACCATGTGTAGCCACATCAAGCAGCTAGGTTATAAGGTGCCAATCTTCATGCTGACTACGCAGACCAGTCCAGAGATGAAGGCCAGGGCCAAGGAATATGGTGTTCTGGCATGGATGGTGAAGCCCTACAACAGGGAAGTTCTGATGCGGGGTATCAAAAAAGTATTGGCAATGGATGCCGGTACCAGCAAATAGCGGCAGACGGGGCTGATCAACGGTGGGCGGCGTGGCTACCTGGTAGGGATTTCGCCTAGCGTTTGTGTGCAGTTGCTGGCAGCAAAGCAGGTACAGTGCGCACTGGCTGATTGATTGCGGCCCTGACCCTTGGCAGCTAGGCCCAGGGCTGATCTCAGGAGAACTGGTTTTGGATTCCCTTCGTGCTTTTTATCCGCTGTTGGCCGTCATCGCCGCGTACTTGGTGGGTTCGTTGTCGTTTGCGGTCATCGTGAGCCGCACCATGGGTTTGAACGACCCGCGCACCTATGGCAGCAAAAACCCCGGTGCCACCAATGTGCTGCGTTCCGGCTCAAAGGCCGCCGCCATCACGACCCTGTTGCTCGATGCCTTCAAGGGTTGGTTGCCGGTGATGCTGGTCAAATGGTTTGGAGCGGCCCATGGCCTGGGCGAGGGCACCATGGCCATGGTGGGGCTGGCGGCCTTTCTGGGTCATTTGTTCCCGGTGTACTTCCGCTTTGCCGGGGGCAAGGGTGTGGCCACCGCGCTGGGCGTGTTGTTGGCCATCAATTGGATGCTGGGCCTGGCCATCATGGCGAGCTGGCTGATCATCGCCTACTTCTTTCGTTATTCGTCGCTGGCATCCCTGGTGGCCGCGGTGTTTGCGCCGGTGTATTACGTCTTTGGCGGCGGTGTGGCCTGGGTCATGGACAAAAGCGTCGTGTTATCGATCACGGTGATGTCCGCTCTGCTGATCTGGCGCCACGCCGAGAATATCTCCCGCCTGCTCAAGGGCACTGAATCCAAGCTGGGCAGCAAAAAGAAGGCCTAAATAGGGAGAGGTTTCAGCGCCGGGCCGCCCCAAGCTGTGGACTTGGGGTTTTGCCAAACGCGGCCCCCTCGGGGGGCAGAGAGCTACACGCAGTGAGCGAACGTGGGGGCTACGGATTCTGCGCCGCGTAAGCGCCCAACCGCAGAATCTGAAAATGGTTCAAACGGGCCCGAATCGCGGACGCCGGTAGCGCCGACTTGATCTGCGGGTTGTTGTTGGCCGTGCGGTGCAGGCGTGGGCTGGGAATCAATTCACCGTTGGGCTTGGCCAGGATGGCCACATAGGGGTGGTTGTGTTCTCCACTGCGCCGCAGCACAACGGCGGTTTCGTCATTGTCCAGCCGCACATAGGTGCCTGGCGGGCACATGCCTACGGCGCGCACCAGGGCGTGGCCTATGGCATCGGTTTTTTCCGAAGCATTGGCGATCACCGAACGGGCCGACTCGGTGGCGCTGCGGCCATCCCGCGATACGCGTGGGCTGATCATCGCCGCATAACGGTCGACCATCTTGAGAATACGCGTCAGGCGGGTCACCGGTGCCACCTTGTGCAGGTCCAGCTTGTCGACGGCATCGTCGTGGTGGTGGGACACAATATCCAGCCATTGGCCATCCATGACGCCCAGATTGCTGAGCATCAGCGCGCCCTTGGCAGCGTGTGCACGGATGGCATCCTGCTGTGCCGGGCTGGGCTTTTCGATCTGCGTGGCCAGTACGTCCTGCATGGCGGTCATGGCCACGTTCATCGTCAGCGCGGCGTGCACCAGGCTGTCACGTTCCGGCAGCGCAATGCCCAGTTCAATGGCGATCAAATGGCTCAAGACGGCGCATACCAGGGCGTGGGAAGCGCTGTAGCCCACGGGCGAATTGCTGGCCAACTGGAACAGCAAATACAGGCCCACGTCAGGGTCGCGTTGCAGCAGGCTTTGCATCCAGCGGTCGTACTGCAGCACCCGATGGGCAAACTCCTGCGTGCTGCCGGGGTTGCCCAGGATGACACCCAGGCCGGACTCGAGGTCCGACCACAGGCCCAGCAGATCTTCGTATTCGTTTTCGCTCTGGATGCTCACGGCAGCAGTTTAGTAGCGTTTTTCCAGCACCATCTGGTCATTGGCCCGGTTCATCTGGAAACGGGTCAGGAAACTATTGCCCAGCAGCACAATGGACATGGACCCGGTGGTCACCGCGGCCTCAACACCATGCACCACGACGTCGCCCACACGCACCGAGTCCAGCTTGATCCGCCAGCCCTGCGTGATGCCATTGGCGGTGCTCATCTGTATCGGTTGTCCAGACTTGTATTCGATGCCCAGGCGCTGGGCTTCCGCCACGCTCATGGCCACCGAGGTAGCCCCGGTATCCACCAACATTTGCGTGGACTTGCCATTGAGCTGACCTTGCGTGAAGAAATGGCCACCCGTGCCGGCCGTCAGCACGATGCGGTTGCCACCGGAAGGGGCGGCGCCTCCGCCCACGCTGGCGGGTGCATCACCCACGCGCAGCTTGTGCTGTTTGCCGCCAACCTCCACCACAGCATCATCGCCCTGCGTCGACACTATCTTGACGCCTTTGTACGACTCACCCACGGCCACAGCCTTGGGGGCACTGCCATCAACAATGACCAGTGCCTTGCCGCCCAACATGCCAGACAGGCCCACGGTCTGGGCCCACCCAGCCGGACTCAGCAGGCATCCCAGGACAAGCGCGATGAGGGTGGTTTTCATCAATGCATCCGTTAGTAGGTTGGTCAGTCGCGAAAATTATTGAAGCTCAGCGGCAGATCGGCAATCTCCTTGCGGATCAGTGCCATGGCCGCCTGCAAATCGTCGCGCTTGGCGCCGGTGACGCGCACCGCGTCACCCTGGATGGCGGCCTGCACCTTGATCTTGCTGTCCTTGATCAGGCGCTGGATCTTTTTCGAGACTTCGGACTCAATGCCGTTGCGCACCTTGATGACAACCTTGACCTTGTCGCCACCCATTTTTTGCACATCACCCTTGTCCAGGAAGCGTACGTCGACTTCCTGTTTGGTGAGCTTGTTGCGCAGCACGTCCTCGATCTGGTCGAGCTGGAATTCGGCGTCGCCGACCAGCGTGATTTCCTTGTCTTTCAGGCTGATGCTGGCGGACGTGCCCTTGAAGTCAAAACGCGTGGTGATTTCCTTGGCGGTGTTGTCCACCCCGTTCTTGACTTTGGAGAGTTCTGCTTCGCAGACGGTATCAAATGAAGGCATGTTGATTGGCTAATGTGGTTGGTGCGCGACCCCCATCGGTCCCGGGCTGCGCGCGGTTTCTTGAACGAGGCCATGACCGATCTGGCCTGCGCAAAGGGTAGTAGTAACCCGAGTGCGACAATCCATCCATGTTAGTCGAGAAAAACGTCCCGCTCCAACCCTTTAATACCTTCCATATCGTGGCCAAGGCGCTTGCTTTGGTGCGCATCGCCGGTGAGGGTGACCTGCAGGCGCTGCTGGCGGATGCCGAGTGGGCCACCAGCCCTAAATTTGTACTGGGCGGCGGCAGCAATGTGGTGTTTACCGGCGATGTAAAACCCTTGGTGCTCAAGGTCGAAGTCAAGGGTCGGCGCCTGGTCAATGAGACGGCCAAGGCCTTCATTGTGGAGGCCGGTGCGGGCGAGGTCTGGCACGATTTTGTGGCCTGGACGCTGGCCCAGGGTTATGCGGGGCTGGAAAACCTGGCGCTGATCCCCGGCACGGTGGGTGCATCCCCCGTACAAAACGTGGGTGCCTATGGCGTGGAATTGCAGGACCGTTTTGACTCCCTGGACGCCATGGACCTGCAGACCGGCCAGGTATTCACGCTGAACGCCGCCCAATGTGCCTTTGGTTACCGCGACTCGGTGTTCAAGCACGGCGGCACGGTGACTACGGGCGGGCAACAGACCCTGGGCCTGAAAGACCGTGCGCTGATCCTGCGTGTGCGTTTTGCGCTGCCCAAGGTCTGGAAACCCGTTTTGGGTTATGCCGATATCGAGAAAAAGATGGCCGATCATGCGGTCACCGACCCAACGGCGCAACAGATTTTCGATTGGGTTTGCGCCATCCGCCGCGCCAAGCTGCCCGACCCGGCGCTGATCGGCAACGCCGGCAGCTTCTTCAAAAACCCCCAGGTGTCGCCCGAGCAATGCGCCGACATCATCGCCCGCGAACCCCGGGTTGTGCACTACCACCTGGCCGATGGCTCCATCAAGTTGGCCGCCGGCTGGTTGATTGATTCGTGTGGTTGGAAGGGCAAATCGGTTGGCCAGGCCGGCGTCTATGACAAACAGGCCCTGGTGCTGGTGAACCGCGGCGCCGGTGTGGACGGCAATGGCGCCACCGGCGGCGAGGTCATGACACTGGCCAAGGCGATACAGACCAGCGTCTACGAACGCTTCGGCATCCTGCTGGAACCGGAGCCGGTGGTCGTTTAGAGCACCTTCACAGGGGTTGATGCTGATCCTGCCATGCTTTCAGCTCCAGGGGCCGCAGGCCAAAACGCACGGCATTGCCAGCGTGCAGGGTTTTGAATTCGCTTTGCACCAAGGCGACAAAATGGTCCGTATCTGGTGCCGCAACGCTGGCTGGAATCCTCGCGCGTATGGCAGCATCGCTCGCCGGCGCACAGGCACGCACCATGCTCGCCACGGTTTCGCTCAATGCTTGTCGGTATCGCAAGCGAAAGATGTCAGGTGGCACCAAGGTTTGTTTTACCGCCACGTACTGCTGGCATGAGCGCTCGTAAGCCCACACAAAAACGTCGCGCAGCAATTCGATCCGGTTCAGTTCGTACACACCAATCATGGCATCCACATAGGCTTGCTGGGGAACATCGATGAATGACAAGGGGCACAGGTTGTGTCGGATAAAAGGGATATTGGCCGCCAATCGCGAGACCCGTTTGTTCACGTCTTCAAAAGGTTGTAGATATGGCAAGTGCACCATCAGGAAAAAGGCTTGTTCGAACGGGTCTTGGATTTCAGCAGCCATTTGCAAAACGATGCCGAATAATTCCTCCAGGCGCTGTGGCAAGGCTATGGGCAGATACACACTGCCACCAATCTCGACCGCCCGGCGGCGTATGCGACCCACCGCAGCGGAATCGGCCATCAGGCCGTCTGATAGGAAGGCATGTAGGGAGATGATGGTGTCGGGGGTCAGGCTGGCATGGTCCGGATCGCGCACCAAGTATTCGATGGCCTCTTTGTGGTTGAGGATCATCTGGGTTTCCAGCGCATCCTTACCTTCGGCGGCTTGGCCGAACGCAATCAGGCGTTCCGTATCCAGGCGGCTGTAGGTATTGCCCTCCAGTTGTGATGATGCCCAAGACAGGTCAATCAGCAACCGGTTGAGAATGTCGCGCGCAAAGGTCCCTGCCGGTGTCTGTTCAGCGGGCGAGCGCCCTAGTGCATGCAGTTGGTCCCGCAGGCTGGTTGGCAAATACGCCGTATGGTTGGGGTGGTATTGCTCCAAAAATTGCAGCTTGTATCCCACGGGCTTGCGCAGTTGGCGGTCTTGCCGGACATAGGTTTTGATTTCTTGGCCTTCTGGCGACAGTGGGACATACACCTCGGCGGTAGCGTGCAAGGCATCACCGTCGTTGTGGACTGGTGTGTCATTGGTTCGCGCGATGCCGGTGTACCGCTGGGCACGGGCCTCGCCCACCTTTTGGATACGCCCTTGCGCGGTAAGCAGGGACAAGCGGCGCTGCAAGGCGCGCAATTGCAAGCGCCCCTGCAGCGCCAGCAGAAGCGCTTCACTCCCTATGCCACCCGGATGCGCTTCAATCAACGCAACCAGATGGTCCAGTTCTTTGGGGGATGTGACTTTGGGCATGGGCTGCTTCCTGTATTGAGCCCTAGTATTGCGACAAATAAGACGTCGCGCAAGCGTTATCACGTCAATTCAAGTGACGCAATAAGTTGTTTTGCGTCAATACATAAGTCGCTGGGTGCTTACAACACCTTCACTTTGCCTGTCCACATGTCCTTGTACATGACCCAATCGCCCATGAAGCTGTACAGCGGGCGCTTGAAGGACGCAGGCTTGTTCTTCTCAAACCCGAAGTGCCCGATCCAGGCACAGGCATAACCGCACAACAGGCCCAGCAGCAGGTACTGCGGCTTGCCGGTGGCGAATACCATGCCCACGCACACCAGCCCCAAGCTGGAGCCCAGAAAGTGCAGCCTGCGGCAGGCCAGGTTGCTGTGTTCGCCCAGGTAGAAGGGATAGAACTCGGCGAAGGTGGACATTTGTTTGATGTCGGCTTGCGGGGGAGGTTGGGGACTGGTGGCAGTTTGGGTGGAATCCATGGGGCTGTCTCCTTGTTATGGCGACATTTTGATCCAGATTTTGGGTTGATAGGTGCGACGTCATAATCTGGAAAATGATGATCCTTACAGCCGACTACCGCCAATGGCTGGGCGACCTGAAAACGCGCTTTCGCCAAGTTCAGCTCAAAGCTGCCGTGGCAGTCAACACCGCCATGCTCCAGTTCTATTGGGAGCTGGGGGCGGACATGGTGGTCAAACAAACGCAATTTGCATGGGGCGGTGGTTTTATCAAGCAGCTCAGCGCTGATCTGCGTGGTGAATTCCCCGATGTGCAGGGTTTTTCCGTTAGCAATTTGAAAAGCATTCGTCAATGGCATTTGTTCTATGCCGGGTCGTCGCCAATTGGCCAACAGCCTGTAGGCCAATTGGCACAACAGCCTGTTTCGCAAATCCTGTCCATCCCCTGGGGCCACAACCTGGCCATTTTGGCCAAGTGCAAACAGCACGATGAGGCGCTGTATTACGCCCAAGCCACGCAAACCTTTGGGTGGAGCCGTAGCGTGCTGGTGCACCAAATTGAGAGCGGCCTGTGGCAGCGCGAGGGCAAAGCCATCACCAACTTTGAGCAGACGCTGCCCGCCGCACAGTCGGATCTGGCCATTCAGATGCTCAAAGACCCGTACAAGTTTGACTTTTTGTCGCTCACCAAAGAGCATACCGAGCGTGAGCTGGAGTCGGACCTCATCGCCCATATCACCCAGTTTCTGCTGGAACTGGGCGCAGGCTTTGCTTACATAGGCCGCCAGGTACCGCTGCAAGTGGGCGAGCGAGAGTTCTTTTTGGACCTGCTTTTTTATCACACCCGCCTGCATTGCCATGTGGTGGTGGAGCTGAAAACGGTGGACTTTGAGCCCGAGTTTGCGGGCAAGCTCAATTTCTACATCAAGGCCGTTGACGAACAACTGCGCGGCGAGGGCGACCAGCCAACCATCGGCCTGCTGCTGTGCAAAAGCAAAGACCGGCTGGTGGCCGAATACGCGCTCAGCGACATTCAAAAGCCCATGGGCCTGTCCACCTACACCCTGAGCCACACCCTTCCAGAAGCCCTGCGCGACAAACTGCCCAGCATTGAGGCGATTGAGCGGGAGTTGGGGCTGGATGGGGGTGATAGGGCATGACCGACGGTACTACTACGGTATGAACCCGGTGGCGACTGCTGGGTACGTCCATGCATATCGGGAGATGTGGGATACGCCGCAGGAGGAGGTGGCGGGGAGCGGAGTTGGACCAGTTGATTCGGCAGTTAACCATCAAGGCCTACGTGATGGACGATGACCGCATGCTCAAGGCATTGGATCTCCATTCGCCCAAAGACATCGACTAAAGAAGTCTAAAAGCGCCGACACGCTCTGCAGTTACTATGTTTTTGATAGCGTCTTACCGATATTCCACGAGGGCTACAGGCCAATTGCTCCTAAGCGATTCCTCCTATAGACCGAAACAGAGCAGCGCCGCCAGCCGCAACCAAAGCCTGTTTGTGCTGCGCTGGAGCGTGGTTTGATGTTCCCTAAATTGCAATTTGTCGACGCGTCGTGCAATTCATGGGTAGAAGGCTGTATAAAATAACAGCCTCGCAGCAAGGGAGAGCACCCATGAAAACCGAGATCGTGCAATCGCTGACGGAAACGTTTGAAGGCCACGCACAGCAAACCGAGGGAGGCGTGGAGTATTGGTTGGCCCGCGACATTCAGCATTTGCTGGGTTACACCGAGTGGCGCAATTTTGGTCAAGTGGTCAGCAAAGCAAAAACTGCTTGCGAGGTCAGCGGCCACACAGTGGGCGACCATTTTGTTGACGTCAACAAAATGGTCCAAATCGGCTCAGGCGGTAACCAAGACTTTGCCCTCATCCGCAGCAAGGGCGACCACGCCCTGTTTGGCAAAAGCACCCAGGCCATGAAAGCCCAGTGGAAAGTGCCTGACAGCCGCCCGCTGGCCGACTTTGCGCCCACGATTCTGCTCAAGGCCAAAGACTTCGCCACCGAAATCACCATCTTCAACGCCCGCCAGCACCAGATGGACAGCGAGCAAGTGATTTCGACCGAGCACATCACCAACAACAAGGCAGTGCGCAATACCTTGCTGGAACGCGGCATTCGCCCTGAGGCCCTGCCGCCTGCGGAAGATGTGAAAAAAGTCGAGCGGCGATTGGCGTCCGAAGACAAAAAGGCCATCAACAAGCCAGACCGGCTAGACACCTGAAGCCCCCCGGGCTGTACTTGACGGTTCAAACCGAGAGTGACCGTGGCCGTTCCACAGATACTATGTTTTTGATAGCATATTAGGCATATTCCACGAGGGCTACAGGCCAATTTGACATAAGAGATGCCGCCCAACCGGCTTGCCAGCCCACCTGCTACTCTATTCAAGCCCGCTTTCATATTAGCGCCAAATATTAAAGAATGCTTTAATGTTACTCAACTCCATTAAAGAATTCTTTCGCACCATGCGCACTACCGGCACCTACGCACCCTCCACCACCATGGGCGAATTGGTGCAGGCTTTCGTGCCGCATGTGCTGCCACCCGCCAAGCCCGTGCTGGCACCCGAAAGCTATGTGGAAGCCAACCGCGTGGCCGAGCTGGCGCTGGCCCGGTTGTCGGGGGTGGCCGGGCTGGTGCCCTCGGCAGATTGGTTGCTCTACAGCGCCATCCGCAAAGAGGCGCTGCTGACCTCGCAGATTGAAGGCACCCAAGCCACGCTGGCAGACCTGATTGACGCAGAAGCGGGCTTTGCGGTCAGCAACACCGACGATGTGGAAGAAGTCACCAACTACCTGCGTGCCTTCCGGCTGGTGCAGTCGCAACTGCGTGACCCGGCGGGGCTCCCTTTAAGCGTGCGATTGCTGTGCGATGCACACCGGCTGCTGATGGACGGCGCCCGCGGCAACGGCAAACAGCCGGGTGAGCTGCGCCGCTCGCAAAACTGGATTGGCGGCACGCGGCCTGGCAACGCGGTGTTTGTGCCGCCACCGCCTGAGCGGGTGCCTGCCTTGCTGGCAGACCTGGAGCGCTTCATACATGACACCGCGCAGCCCTTGCCGCCGCTGGTGAAAACGGCGCTGGTCCACTTGCAGTTTGAGACGATCCACCCCTTCCTGGATGGCAATGGCCGTATCGGGCGCTTGCTGATTGCCGCGCTGCTGGAGCATTGGCGCTTGCTGCCCGAGCCCTTGATGGTCCTCAGCGGCTACCTGAAACAACACCAGGCCGAGTATTACCGCCGCCTGTCCAACGTGCGCACTGAGGGCGACTGGGAGGGCTGGGTGGCGTTTTTCCTGGAAGGCGTGGCCGTGGCTGCGCAGAACGCGGAGCGCAACATTGTGGCCATCGCCACGCTGCTGGCCACCGACCGCCGCAGTTTGCTGGCTGCGCCCAAAGCCGGGCCCAGCAGCTACCGCTTGTATGAAATGCTGCCCATGATGCCGCGTTTCACGATTGATCAGGTGCGCCAGAGGCTGGCCACCAGCTTCCCCACCGCCACGGCGGCGGTCAAGGTGCTGGAAGATGTGGGCATCGTGACCGAGCTGACCGGGCAGAAGAAAAACCGCAGTTACAGTTACGCCGCGTACATTGCGATGCTGGCTGAACAATAAAAAATTCGAGGGGGAGGGGATCATGCTGATCAAATTAGCGGACGACAAGTCCAAGCGCCTGGCATTGCTGCAAGACTTGCGGCAGTCGCCCACGCTGCCACATCCGCAATTTCAGAAAGCGACGCCTCATTGGCCAAAAAAATGATTTGCGCCAAATGCCGTGAGAAGATCAGCTACCTCGAAGGCAAATTCTGCTGGAATAACGCCATGCGCTTTGGTTGGTTGCAGTACTGCCGGGCGCACCAAGGTTTGTTTGCATAACAAACAGTAGGCCACCCATGACGACACCTGAAGAAAAAGCACGTCAACAGATTGACCGAAAGCTGGAAATGGCCGGCTGGGTCATTCAAGACATGAAGCAGCTCAACTTGGCAGCGGGGGTAGGAGTGGCAGTGCGCGAATACCCTACCGACACCGGCCCGGCCGACTACGTGTTGTTCGTCAATCGAAATGCTATTGGGGTTATCGAGGCCAAAAAAGACAACACTGGTGAAAACCTCACTGCGACCGAGGCGCAGACCGAGCGATATGCCACGGCCAATCTCAAATGGCGCAAAGACAGCACGTCACTGCGCTTCTTGTTTGAAGCTACAGGCAAGATCATTCGGTTCACCGACAACGCTGATCCAGCGCCACGCTCGCGTGAAATATTCCATTTTTTCAAGCCCGGAACTTTGGCTGCCTGGCTGGCACAGCCCGGAACACTGCGCCGCCGCTTGGCCGAGCAGATGCCAGCATTGCCAGAACAAAACTTGCGCGATTGCCAGGTGAGTGCAGTGTTGGGGCTTGAAAAGTCGTTAGCACTCAACAAGCCCCGTGCTTTGGTACACATGGCTACCGGTGCAGGCAAAACCTTTACCGCCATCTCGTCGGTCTACCGTCTGCTCAAATTTGGTGGCGCCAAGCGCATTTTGTTTCTAGTGGATACACGGAACCTTGGCAAACAGGCCCATCAAGAATTCATGGCCTATACGCCACCGGATGATGGCCGCAAGTTCACCGAGCTTTACAACGTGCAGCGGCTCGCTTCGCCCAATATCGATCCGCATTCGCAGGTATGCATCAGCACCATCCAGCGCATGTTTTCCATCCTGAGTGGAGAACCGATTGATGAATCAGCCGAAGACATCTCGCTCAACGAGGTGCAGCAAACAGTCAAACAGGAAAAACACGTTAGCTACAACCCGGCAGTTCCGATAGAGACGTTTGACTTCATCGTCATCGATGAATGCCACCGTAGTATTTATAACCTGTGGAAGCAGGTGCTCGACTACTTCGACGCAAGCCTCATTGGACTCACGGCGACGCCCGACAAACGCACCTTCGGCTTCTTCCACGAAAACATCGTCGCCGAGTACAACTACGAGCAATCGGTGGCTGACGGGGTCAACGTTGGTTACGATGTCTACACCATTGAAACTGACGTCACCAAAAAGGGTGCGGTGCTTAAAGCCAAAGAGTGGGTTGACCACCGCGACCGCCAGACGCGTAAAAAGCGTTGGAGCGAAACCGAAGACGACACCGCCTACACTGGCAAGGAGCTAGACCGCTCAGTGGTCAACACCAGCCAAATCCGCCAAGTGATTCAGGCCATGAAGAACGCGGTGGAAACGCAAATTTTCCCCGCCCGCAAAGAAACGCCTAAGACCCTGATTTTCGCCAAGACCGACAGCCACGCTGATGACATCATCAACATCCTGCGTGAGGTCTACGGCCAAGGCAACGCATTCTGCAAAAAGGTCACCTACCGTGCCGAAGAAGATGCCGACAGCATCCTCAGCAGCTTTCGCAACGACTACAACCCGCGTATTGCTGTCACGGTAGACATGATCGCCACCGGAACAGATGTAAAGCCGCTCGAAGTGCTCCTCTTCATGCGGGATGTGCGGTCTAAAGGCTATTACGAGCAAATGAAAGGCCGCGGCGTGCGCAGCCTTGATGGTGATAGCCTCAAACGCGTCAGCAACAGTGCCGATGGTGCCAAGACCCGTTTTGTGCTGATCGATGCCGTTGGCGTGGAAAAGACCCTCAAAACCGAAAGCCGCCCTCTAGAGAAGAAGCCCGGCGTGGCGCTTAAGGATCTGCTGCAAGGCGTAGCCATGGGCAGCCGTGATGATGACACAGTGCTCACTTTAGCCAACCGCCTGGTGCGTCTGGCCAAACAGCTGGACGACAAAGCGCATGCCCGCATCGAAAAAGCCAGCGGCGGCATTCCTGTGGCTGAGTTGGGTAAAGGTTTGATCACCGCGCTGGACGCTGACGCCATCACCCAGGCGGCGCTCTCCAGGGCACAACAACAGGGCATCACGCGCAGCGAAGATACCCTTTTGCCAGAGGAGATAGAGGCCGCGCGCGCAGAGCGCGTGGCCGCCGCTTGCGCCCCATTCGACCAACCGGCCCTGCGTGAAGAAATTGAAAACGCTCGCCGCGAGCGTGAGCAGGTTATTGACCACATCAACTTAGATCAGGTTACGTTTTCCGGGTACAGCGAGCAGGCTGAAGCGCAAGCCGAAGCCGTGATCCAGACCTTTTCCGATTACCTGAAGCAGCACAAAGACGAAATCGCCGCCTTGGACTTCTTTTACCAGCAGCCTTACCAGCGTCGCGCAATGACCTTCGACATGATCGAAGACCTGCACGAGCGTATAAGCAAACCACCGCTGATGCTCACCACAGAGCGCCTCTGGAGCGCGTATGCTCGCGTGCACGCTAATGCGGTGAAAGGTGCAGACCGCAAACGCCAGCTCACTGATTTGGTCAGCCTTCTGCGTTTTGCTTTGGGTCTAGATGGTGAGTTGAAGCCTTTTGCTGATGAGGTGGACAAGCGCTTTCAAGCCTGGATCTTCCGCCACAACGCTCAGCGCGGCACGGCCTTCACACCCGAGCAAACCGACTGGCTGCGCCTGATGAAGGAGCACATTGCCAGCAGTTGCAGCATTGGCCGCGATGATTTTGATTACGCCGAACTGGCCGATAAGGGCGGCCTGCAGAAAGCCTGGGGCTTGTTTGGTAAAGACTTGGATATTTTGATGAATGAAATAAATATGGAGTTAGTTGCGTGAGTGAAATGCCAAAAGGATGGGCCCCAGCAACTCTGCAAGATGTTGCGATCTGGTCGTCGGGTGGCACTCCATCGAGATCAAACCCCGGATATTTCTCAGGATCGATTCCTTGGCTAAAAACTGGTGAATTGGGTCCGCGTGTCATTTACGAGACGGAAGAACATATCTCTGAGAAAGCCGTCGGTGCGTCAAGCGCAAAGGTATTTCCAAAAGGCTCCGTCGCTATTGCTATGTACGGTGCAACCATTGGTAAGACATCCATTCTTGGGATTGATGCCGCTACGAATCAAGCCTGTGCAGTAGGTATCCCAGATGCGACGAACTCCGAATACCTGTATTATTTCTTGGTGTCACAGGAGAAGGGTTTTGTCGATGCTGGAAAAGGAGGCGCTCAGCCCAACATTTCGCAAGGCATCGTAAAAGCTTGGCCGATTCTTCTACCACCTCGTGCTGAGCAAATCCGCATCGTCGCCAAACTCGAGGAACTGCTCTCCGACCTCGATGCCGGCGTGACCGAGCTTAAGGCCGCACAGAAGAAGTTGGTGCAGTACAGCCAATCGCTGCTGAAGGCTGCCGTGGAAGGTGCCCTCACTGCTCAGTGGCGCGCCCAGCACACTCCCACCGAGACCGGTGCGCAACTGCTGGAACGCATCTTGCAGGAGCGACGCGCCCACTGGGAAATCAAGCAAATTGCCAAGTTCAAAGAGCAAGGCAATGCCCCACCCAAAGACTGGCAAAAAAAATACCCCGAGCCGGTGCAGCCGGATATAACCGACTTGCCGGTATTGCCGCAAGGGTGGGTGTGGGCGAGTGTGGAGCAACTGGGCCATGTACAACTTGGCAGGCAAAGATCACCAAGTAAAGTCGGCCTGGCCAACCCAACTCCGTATATTCGAGCAGCCAACATCACCGAAGGCGGTGTCGATTTGAGCGATGTCCTTGAAATGGAATTCTCTGAAAAGGAAAAAGAAACCTTCGCGCTAAAAGTCGGCGACGTCTTGCTCACTGAAGCGTCAGGAAGCCCGGAACACGTTGGCCGCCCTGCAATATGGGGACAAGCTGAAGGCTTGTATTGTTTCCAGAACACAGTGCTTCGATTTTCACCCAAAGGCATTGGCTCAGAGTACGCCTTCTATTCCTTCTTGGCTATGCAAAAGCTGGGTGTGTTTAGCAAGCTTTCAGGCGGTGTTGGGATTAATCATTTGAGTGCTGGAAAATTCTCAAAACTTTCAGTACCGTTACCGCCTGTGGATGAGCAGATCGCGTTGATCGACACCATCAAGGAAAGTTTTTCGAGGTGTCACGATCAATTGGTCTTCAATGAACACGCCCTCAAGCAGTCCGCCGCCCAACGCCAAAACATCCTGCGCGCTGCCTTCGCTGGTGAACTGGTGCAGCAAGACCCGAACGACGAACCCGCCAGCGTGCTGCTAGAACGCATCCTTGCCGAACGGGCGGAACGTGAGAAACAACCCAAGGTGCGTAAAACCAAACAGCAGAAGGAGATCGCCGCCGTGGTGAGCAAACTTATTGACGTGCTCGCTGAAGCGGGCGACTGGGTGCCAGCGCAAGAAGCTTTTCGACGCTGTGGCGTGGCCGATGGCGCGGAGACCGACCAAATTGAGGCGCTCTATGCCGAGCTGCGCACTTTGGACAAAGCGGGACGGCTGGCTGTGGAAGTTGTCAGCGATGCGCAGGGGCGCAAGCTGCATGACCGCCTAAAACTGTTGGTAGGCTGACCATGCGTCTGGACAAGCTCACCATCGGCAGCGCCAAGGACAGCAAGACGCACCAGTTCAAGAACCTGAAGAACGTTTCGATCGACTTCGATCAAGATCATTGGGTAACGGTCGTCATTGGTTGGAACGGTACAGGCAAGTCCAATGCGCTGGAAGCGCTGGCCATCATCTTTCGCGACCTGATTGGCAAGGACCAAAAACCGGCTTTTGCCTACCGGCTCGCTTACCGCATGGGCGCTGGTGAGGCGCTGCGCCACATCCATATCGACGCCGACCCCGACCGAGCCAAAGATTCCTACATGATTCATGTGGCGACAGACGACGAAGCGCGTGGCAAAAACTCGGTGCTGCCAATTCCTGGGGGCGAGCCGACAGTGTCGGCACTTCGCGGTAACAAGATCAAGTTCAATTCTCTCGTGGCAGATGACTCGACGTACTTGCCGCGCTACGTGTTCAGCTATTACTCGGGCGAGAGCCCACGCATGCACGAAATTTTCAAGCCCTATTTGGAAAAATTTGACAGCAAGCTACGCAAAGGTGTGGACCCGGGTCTAAAGCGTCTCTTCTATGCCATGCCAGTTCACAGCCAGTTCGTTTTGCTGGCTTTCATGATTCAACAACCTGCATTTGTAAGCAAGTTTCTTGAGGATCACTTCGATATAGACCCGAACGAAGGACTCGAGTCCGTACTCTTCGTGCTGCGGCAGCCGCCTTGGAAGATTAGTGCACCAGACAGCGATCCGCGCTTTTGGAATGCGCGTGGCGTGGTGAGCAAGTTTTTGGCTCGAGTTCAAGACGTTGCGTTGGCGCCGATCACGGTGCGCCGCACAGTGCCGACTTCGCTGTGGAATGAAAAGACGCTTGAGTTCAAGTACCTCTTTGTGCGAGACATTGCTGGCCTTCGCCATTTGGTTGGTAGTCAAGAGCCGGCAAAATTTTTCCGAGATCTTGAGAGCACGTATGTATCCCAGTTAATCGACGAGGTCCGTATACGCGTGCGCCTAAAGAAGAACGATGGCAGCGTGACGTTTCGCGAACTGAGTGAAGGCGAGCAGCAATTGCTGACGGTTTTGGGCTTGCTACGCTTCACTGCCGAAGAGGAGAGTCTGTTCTTGTTGGATGAGCCGGACACCCACTTGAATCCCCGTTGGAGCGTGGACTACATCCACTACCTAAAGCAGTTCATCTCCAATGGTGCGAAGCAGGAGGAGACCAGTCACATACTGCTTACCACGCACAACCCGCTTGCGATTGCCGAGCTGGAACGCGAGCAGGTGCAAATCCTGCGGATTCAGAAAGCGGGCGAGCAGCGGCAGATCGTCTCTTGCTTCCCCGAGATGGCTCCCAGGGGGATGGGCTATGCGGCCATCGTGACCAGCGATATGTTTGGCATCGCCTCATCTTTAGATGGCTCCACGCAACTACTTCTGGAAAAACAACGGGCGCTTGGTTCAAAGAACGACTTGTCCGATTCCGAACAAGAGGCATTGGATAAGGTGAACGAAGAATTGAGCCGACTAGGCTTCAGGTTCTTTCATCCTGATGACGAGTTTTCAAGGTATCTGCGCTTGCGCAATGAGGTGCTCAGAGCGAAGTTAGAAGTGACTGACCCGCTCGAGTTGGCTGAAAAGACGGTAACCATGAGCCGCCAAGATCGCGAAGACTTGGCCACAGACCTGATTGCGAAGCTTATTGCAAGCGAAGACCAAGAGATGGGTGAATCTAGCCCATGAGGTACATCGATCAAGACGAACTGGCCCTGCCGGCAGGATGGCTGGGCAAGGCTGCCGCCGCCGCCGCCGCAGTGGCCGGTGGTGCTAAGCCTGATGATTACGACGAGATCTGGAAAGAACTTAAGGTCGCTTTGGGCGCATTGTTTCCTGAAAAGAAGTGCTGGTTCTGTGAATCCCCTGTGGACCGGGCTGACAATGCTGTTGACCATTTTCGTCCTAAGGGTCGCGTTGCTGACGCAGTAAATCCCCACCCGGGCTACAGATGGCTTGCCTTTGATCGTCGCAACTTTAGGTATGCCTGCACTTTTTGCAATAGTAGGCGCAAGGACCAATTGAACGGCACTGCCGGGGGCAAGGCAGATCGATTCCCCCTTCTTGATGAGGCGGCCCGACTGTATGCTCCAGGCCCGTTGAACCAGGAAGAACCGACCTTGCTTGACCCCTGCGAGCTTAACGACTGGGAACTAATTGGTTGTCAGTATGAGAACGGGAAGCCTTGTTCCACAAGTCAGGAGACTATTGAAAAACATCGTGCAGAGGAGTCGATCGAGATTTATCACCTCGACTATGAGCCGACATGCAAGCAGCGGCACGCGGCTGCCGTGCGACTGATGGCGGATATTGAGCAAGCCAAACTTCTATTCGCACAAAAGGGTATGGAAGAGCACTTTACGATTGTGGCGAGGAAGATTCGACGCGCTATTGATCGCAAGGCTAGCTACAGCGGCGACATGATCTTCCTGCTCAAAGGGCAGCGTCATGTTGATCACCCTTGGGTTCAAAAATTGTTAGAAACTTGAATGAATACTTCTACTCTTGTCCAGAAAGTCTGGAACTTTTGCCACACCCTACGTGACGACGGCGTGGGCTATGGTGACTATCTGGAGCAGCTTACTTATCTGTTGTTTCTCAAGCTGGCGCACGAATACGCGCAGGAGCCATATAACCGCGATACCCACATTCCCAAGGGCTACGACTGGGCCAGCCTGACGCCCAAGGCGGGTGAACCGCTGGAAGCACACTACTTGGCGACATTGCACAAGCTGGGGCAAGAGCCGGGAATGCTGGGTGCCATCTTCTTCAAGGCGCAAAACAAGATTCAAGATCCGGCCAAGCTCTCGCGCCTGGTGCAGCTGATAGACGCAGAAAACTGGATCAGCCTGGACGCTGACACTAAGGGTGATCTTTACGAAGGGCTACTTCAAAAGAACGCAGAAGACACCAAGAGCGGCGCTGGCCAGTACTTCACGCCGCGTGCACTAATCGAGGCCATGATCGCTTGCGTGCAGCCCGAGCCGATGAAGACCATTGCTGACCCGGCTTGCGGAACTGGTGGCTTTTTCTTGGGTGCATACCAATGGCTAACGCGGCCTGGAGCTAAGCTGAACAAAGCGCAAAAAGAATTTCTCCGCGATAAGACTTTCCACGGTAACGAGATCGTGCCGAGCACGCGTCGCATGTGTTTGATGAATTTGTTCCTTCACAACGTGGGTGAGTTGGATGGTGAGCCCTTGGTGGCGCGCTCAGATGCATTGATTACTGAGCCAAAACTCAAGGTGGACTACGTACTGGCCAATCCACCGTTCGGCAAGAAGAGCAGCATGACCATCACCAACGAAGAGGGTGAGGAAGACAAGGAGGCGCTGACTTACGAACGGCAGGACTTTTGGGAATCCACTTCGAACAAGCAGCTCAATTTTTTACAGCATATCGTGAGCATGCTTAAGGTGACCGGCAAGGCCGCGGTGGTGTTGCCAGACAACGTGCTGTTTGAAGGCGGTGCCGGTGAAAAGATTCGCCGTAAGCTGCTGGAGAACTGCGATGTGCACACCATCTTGCGCCTGCCTACCGGCATCTTTTATGCACAGGGCGTCAAGGCGAATGTCGTGTTCTTCGACAATGCGCCGAAAGACGGGCGTGTTCATACAAGGGGTGTGTGGTTCTACGATTTGAGAACCAACATGCATTTCACGCTGAAAACACGACAACTTCAACTCGAAGATCTGTTGGATTTCGTTACTTGCTACAGACCGGAAAATAGGCACGAGCGGGAGCAGACTGAGCGCTTTAGGTATTACGGCTATGACGAACTAATGGAGCGTGATAAAGCCAGTTTGGACATCTTTTGGCTCAAAGACGACAGCCTTGACAATCTCGACGATCTGCCGCCGCCGGATGTGTTGCAGCAGGAGATCATTGATCACCTTGAGGCGGCCTTAGCAGCATTTCGAGACGTGGCGGCCTCGTTGCCCTCCAGTACTGCAAGGGCGGTTGCATGAGCGATATCAAGCTCTTCCGGCTTCAATCGGGGGTGGCTACCGAACTGCAAGGCAGCGCCTCCGATCTAGAAAGGCCACTGCAAACGCTGATCGAAGCTAATCTGCAGCCCTTGCTCAACATTCGCTTCATTGCAAGTGAGCATTTCACCGGAAAAACGCATGGCGGGCGCATCGATTCGCTGGGACTGGATGAAAACCATTGCCCGGTAATTCTGGAATACAAACGTTCAGTGGGTGAGAACGTGATTAACCAAGGCCTTTTCTACCTGGACTGGTTGATGGACCACAAGGCCGAGTTTAAGCTGCTGGTGTTGGATAAGCTGGGCGCGGCGGCAGCGGATGCTATCGATTGGAGTGCGCCACGCGTGGTGTGTATTGCGGCGGACTTCACCAAATACGATAACCATGCGGTGCAGCAGATTGACCGCAATATCGACCTGATTCGCTACCGCCGGTTTGGTGAGGATTTGCTGCTGTTGGAGTCTGTCAATGCAGGGAACGATGCTGCTAGCAAGACCAGTGTATCCAAGAGCGCTAAAGCCTCTGGCAGCAAGACGGAGGCTGAGAGTAGAGCAATGTCTTTGCCTACTGACGCCATAGGCGCCAAAGGTACGGGGCCAGACAAGTCGTTTGCCGAACTGATGCCCACCTTGTCCGAATCAATGCAATTGCTGTTGGCCTCACTGGAGGACTACACCTTGTCGCTGGGAGACGATGTACAGCGCAAAGAGCTGCGTTTGTACGTGGCTTTCAAACGCCTGAAGAACTTCGCCACTGTAGTACCGCACCGCAAGAATTGCTTGTTCTTGTTCCTGCATTTGGACCCTGCTAACGCGGTCCCGATGCTTCCCAATGCACGTGACGTAACCAACATTGGTCATTGGGGCACGGGGAACCTGGAAGTAGTCTTGTCTTCATTGGCGGACTTGGAGGTGGCCAAGCCCTTGATCGCTGCTGCTTACGAGGGACGTAACCCCGGCTAACAACAAAGCCCGCCAAGCAAGACACCTGGCGGGCTTTTATCTGGCGATAAGTCGGTTGACTTACTTCCCCAACTTCAAAAAGTCATCCCCCTTACCCAACTCCAGCATCCCAGCATTGGAATAAATCCCCAGCTTGGCCCGCGTATCCGTAATGTCCAGATTACGCATCGTCAACTGTCCAATCCGATCCAACGGCGAGAACGGTGCATCTTCCACTTTCTCCATGCTCAAGCGCTCGGGCGCATAGGTCAGGTTGGGGCTTTCGGTGTTCAACAGCGAGTAATCGTTGCCCCGACGCAACTCCACCGTCACCGTGCCGGTGATGGCGCTGGCAATCCAGCGCTGTGCGGTTTCACGCAGCATGATGGCCTGGCTGTCGAACCAGCGGCCTTGGTACAGCAGGCGCCCCAGTTTGCGGCCGTTGTCGCGGTATTGCTCGATGGTGTCTTCGTTGTGGATGCCGGTGACCAGGCGCTCGTAGGCGATGAACAGCAGCGCGAGGCCGGGGGCTTCGTAGATGCCGCGGCTCTTGGCTTCGATGATGCGGTTTTCGATCTGGTCGCTCATGCCCAGTCCGTGGCGGCCGCCGATCTCGTTGGCCTTCAGGATCAGGCTGACCAGGTCGGGGTATTGCACACCGTTCAGGGCAACGGGGCGGCCTTCTTCAAAGGTCACGCTCACTTCTTCGGCCTTGACGACGCAGTCGTCTTTCCAGAACGGCACGCCCATGATGGGGTTCACGATCTTCATGCCGCTGTTCAAGAACTCCAGGTCTTTGGCTTCGTGCGTGGCGCCCAGCATGTTGCTGTCGGTGCTGTAGGCCTTCTCGGCGCTCATCTTGTAGCCAAAGCCGTTGGCTGTCATGAAGGCGCTCATCTCGGCACGGCCACCCAGTTCGTCGATGAAAACCTGGTCCAGCCAGGGCTTGTAGATCTTCAGCGCGGGGTTGGTCAGCAGGCCGTAGCGGTAGAAGCGCTCGATGTCGTTGCCCTTGAAGGTGCTGCCGTCGCCCCAGATGTTCACATCGTCCTGCTTCATGGCGCTGACCAGCATGGTGCCGGTCACGGCGCGGCCCAGCGGCGTGGTGTTGAAGTAGGTCTGGCCAGCGGTGGTGATGTGGAAGGCGCCGCTTTGCAGCGCGGCAATGCCTTCAGCGGCCAGCTGCGGGCGGCAGTCCACCAGGCGGGCCTTGATGGCGCCGTATTCCATGGCCTTCTTGGGGATCTCGTCGTAGTCGGACTCGTCGGGCTGGCCCAGGTTGGCGGTGTAGGCGTAGGGCAGGGCGCCCTTTTGCTTCATCCACAACAGCGCGGCGCTGGTGTCCAGACCGCCAGAGAATGCGATGCCGACCTTTTGGCCGACGGGGATGTTTTGCAGGATGGTGTTTGACATAATTGGCCTCTAGCCCTCGCAAAATAAGCGTGAGCAGCTATTAAAAAAGTAGCGAATGACGGTGGGTTCAGCCGAAGTGGCAGATGTAGTGGTAAGCCTCGGTCACGCGGATATCGAACTTGGCATTGCCCGGCACGCTGAACTGCTCACCAGCCGCGGACTTGACCCAGGCATCCGACCCGGCCAGCTTGTATTCGCAGCTACCGGCCACACACTCCATGATCTCGGGCGCGCCGGTATTGAAGGTCAGTGTGGAGGGCAGGATCACGCCAACGGATTTCTTGGTGCCATCGGCAAAGGTGATGCTGTGGCTCACGCATTTGCCGTCGAAGTACACATTGGCGGTGGTGGTGACGGTGACGTTGGGGATCTGGCTGGTGGTCATGGTGGTTGCGGTCCAAGAGAGAGAAGGGGGTGACGCGCCAAAAAAATGGCTTCAGAAGGGTCAGCCTGCGATTTTAGGCGAATCACCCCGCATGGCCCGCACGGCACTTGCCCGTGGGTCCGTGGGTATTACCATGCGCGTCGAACCCTGACGCCGGCCCGATAAAGCCAGGCTCAGGTCGGCGTGGCCAGCTTGAGCCCGACAACGCCCGCGACGATCAGCGCCAGGCTGACGATGCGCCCGGCGTTGGCCGCATCGCCCAGCAGCACAATGCCCAGTATGGCCGTGCCCACGGCACCAATGCCCACCCACACCGCGTAGGCCGTGCCGACGGGCAGCGTCTTCATGGCGATGCCCAGCAGCACCACGCTCGCCACCATGGCCAGGACGGTGCCGACCGACGGCCACAGCTTGGTAAAACCGTCGGTGTATTTCAGGCCGATGGCCCAGGCGACTTCAAACAGGCCGGCGACAAAAAGAATGAGCCAGTTCATGGCGTTTCCTCTTAAACGGACCCAAGGTCGTCCTTGGGCAGAGTGGGATACGCAGGGTCGTCCCGTGCGGCTATGCGGAGCGAACGTCCGCATGCGAGTGGTGGTGTGTCGATTTTATGAGGGGGAGGGCAAACCTATGCCGGAAGCCGCTCGGCAAAGGCCTCGGGCTTGAAGCCCACCGTCACCTTGCCGTCCGCCCAGACCACGACCGGGCGCTTGACGACGCTGGGTGCGCCCAACACCACGGCGCGTGCGCTGGCCGCGTCCACCACCGAAGCCTTGGTGGCATCGTCCAGACCACGCCACATCGTGCCTTTGCGGTTGACCACGGTTTCCCAGCCCACGCTCGCCAGCCAGTGGTCGATCTGCGCCTCGGGTACGCCTTGTTTCTTGAAATCGTGGAACGTGTAGTCCACGCCGTGGTCCGTCAGCCAGGTGCGGGCTTTTTTGACGGTGTCGCAATTGGGGATGCCGTAGAGGGTGATCATGGGGCGATTCTGCCATGGTTGGCTTAAGAAAAACGGGCATGTAGCCCTCGTCGGTGCTGCGTCATGCGCTATATATTTGATAGTGACGAAGCTATTGCTAAGTGTGTTCAGCGCACGGTGACGGGCAAAGGGCTGGGTGGGTGGGTTGTCATGTGTATTATTGTAGCGATACACTAATGCACAATGACCTTCGATATCTTGCCCAACGCAAGCACACCGATTTACCGCCAGATCGTCGAGCAGGTCCAGCGCCAAGTCGCCAGCGGCCAACTCGCGGTAGGTGCTGACCTGCCATCTGTGCGCGCGGTGGCATTGCAGCATGCGATCAACCCCATGACCGTAAGCAAGGCCTATAGCCTGCTTGAAGCGCAGGGCATTCTGGAGCGTCGCCGAGGGGTCGGCATGGTCGTCGCGGCACAAGCCGCGGGCGCTGGTCAGGTCATCGATGCGCTGGCGCTGTTGCAGCCGATGCTGGCCCAAACCGCCCAGATTGCCCTTCAACTGGGTATCGGTAGCGAAGCGGCGATCCAGGCTTTCGCGCAAGCCCTCCACGACGCCAAGCCATCCGTCTCGGATGACGCCTTCCCCAAAACTCCATAAGTGATCCTTTTGCCATGACCCCAGAAGCCCCATCCTCCACCGACGTCGCCGCTAGCGCACAGGGTCTTAGCGTGCACCTGGGCGGCAGGTCCATCCTCAAAGATATTTCCCTCTCCGTGCCAGCCGGTTCCGTGGTGGGGCTGGTCGGGCGCAATGGGGCGGGTAAATCCACGCTGCTGCGCAGCCTGGTTGGGCTGGTTGAGCCCAGCAGCGGCAGTTCTGAACTGTTGGGCTGCCCCTCGTTGCACCTGACCGATGCAGTGCGTGAACGGCTGGGTTTTGTGGCCCAGACGCCAGATCTGTTTGAGTGGATGGGGGTTCTTGAAATGCTCCAGACCATTGGGCGCGCCTATCCCTGTTGGGATGAGAGGCGTGCGTTGGCATTGGCCGTGCAGTTGGAGCTGCCGCTGGGTGGCTCCGTGCGCAATTTGTCGGGCGGTGACCAGCAAAAGCTGTCCGTGGTGCTGGCAATGGCCCATAACCCCGACCTGCTGTTGCTGGATGAACCGGTCTCCAGTCTTGACCCCATGACCCGACGCGACTTCATGCGCGCCTTGTTTACGAGTCCGCTGCGGGCTGATAACGACCGGACCGAGCCGGTTCGCGAACGTACGGCGCTCATTTCCAGCCACTTGCTTGCCGATCTGGAGCGTGTGGTCACGCATGTGGCTTTCATTCGCGATGGGCGCTTGCAGTGGTTCGATGCTTGGGATGCGATGCAAGAGCATTTGCGCCTTGTGCCACCGGTTGCGGCTAATGACAAAAGCCGGGGAGTGACGCGATCACTGGTGTGGACCAACCGCCAATCCGGTTGTCGGGTCGTGGACACCCGTTTGGACTCCGCATGGGCGGGCGCAGGGCGTTCGCTGCTGCTCGATGAATTGTTTTTGGAGCTCAATGCATGAAGAGGATCAACGTGTTGGCCGGGGGGCATGGCACCGGTTGGCCCAACACCCGGTTGAGGGGCTCGACGTGGGCCTTGGGCCTGTCGTGGTGTGGGATTTTTTTGATGGGGTATGCACTGGCTTCCTCCGCGCAGGTCACCGCTGCGGTTGTTTTGTTGTCTATCGTGGCCGCTTGCGGCTTAGTTGCGTGGCTCGGCGGGGAGTTCGCTCAGTCGCTTGGTGCGGGCGCGCGGGTGCTGGGCCAACGCCAGGTGCCCACGCGCTTGTGGCGGCAGTGGTTATTGGCAGGGTTGAAAAGAACGCTCTTGCATTCGGGCGCCTTCGCTTTGGCCGCAGGCACATTTGCAATGCTTGTGTATTCGCCTTGGCACGGGCTCGCTGCGGCGGCGATAGTGTTTTTGGTGATGAGCTTGTCAGTGTTGTGGGGCCTTGCGCGCCAGGGTCTGGCGCCTCGGGTGTGGTCGTGGGTTGCACCGGTACTGATCTTGCTGCCACTCGTGGGCGCCGGTTGGGGTGGCGGTGTCGCCCATACATTGCGCGGGATTGACCACCTGCCATGGATCGTATTGTTCTGCTCGGTCGCCAGTGGGTCCATTCTTGCACTGGTGTTGCCCCGCCGATGGCTTGAGCAAGCACCACAAGTCCGCGCGCGCAGCTTCGTTGACGCGGTTGATATCTGGAAAGACATGAAGGGTCGTGTCCTGCGTTACACGCCACTGACCGCCTGGGCCGAGGGTGCAAACCCAGCGTCGGATGCACCCAAGCGTTCTGTCTATGTTGTCATGTTCTGGCCTGTCTACTGGCTTATCAACCCCACGATGTTGATGCCTTGGGGTACGGGGATCCCTGCATGGCAGGTTTGGTTGCTCGGACTCATAGCCCTGCTTACCAGCACGCTGCTGGTGTGCAAAGACCTGCATTGGCGCAGGATGTTGGCTCCCGCAGGCATGCGCCGGGGAGGGCTGGGTTGGCACATCGCGGTCAGTACCGCAACGGTGAATTTCATAGGCCTGTTGATCGCCATAGCAGTGGGCACCGTTGCCGTGCGCGTTTTCGCGCCGTCCATCTCACTGGATAGCGTAGCGACGTACCTTGCAGGCTTTTGCTTGGCGCCTGTGCAACTGGTATTCGCCATTTCAGTTGGAACTTTGATTCGCGGAACCGGTTACACCAGGTGGTGGCTATGGGGCTTGGTCACCGTTTGGGTGTTGGCAGGAATTGCGGTACTCGGCTTGGGCTCGGTCTTTGGCGTCGTTTCCTTGCGGTCGGAATGGTTCGTGGCGGACTCCCCTTATGTGCTGAGCCTATTGGTGCTCAGCGCAATGGCGCTGTGGCTCGCCAATCGCCTGTGGACTGTGGACAAATTACTGCGATGCGCTCCAAAGTAAGCCAGTTTGTCCCTGAGGACTGAACGCAAAATCCGTAGCCAGGGCTTGGGCTGCGGAGCCAGCCTTTGTTCCCTAGAATGCCCGTTCACCTTACAAGGGAGACATCCATGCCACAGAGCGTTACAACGGCCACAGCCGCGACCGACTATCTAGAGACTCGCCGCCACGAGCTGCGCAAGATGCGCATGCTGATGGTCGACGGCAACCTGACCACCAACCTGCGCAGTACCGAGGCCGGTATCAGCGCACGTGTGCACCACGGCGGCTACTGGGGCTTCTCGGCCGTGCCCGGCGCGGGTGGGCCGGATCAGGTGGCCCAGGTCGTGCAGCAGGCGCGCAGCAATGCCCAGGCCATGGGCCGCTTCGGCACACGTTCCACGCTGGCCTTGCCGGGTGAGAGTTATGTGGGCCAGCACCGTTTCAAAGGCAAAGCCGAGCTGACACCCGCCGAATGTAATGAGAGCCTGCAGGCTCTGCACAGCTTTTGCAAACAACGTTATCCGGATGTGCGCAGCACGCGTTTCCTGCTGGCCGACGAACACCACAGCAAGTGGCTGACCACCAGCCGTGGCGGCGATTCGTTATCCAGCATCCAGCGTGCGCTGTGTTACGTCACGCTGATGTCCAACGCCGACGACGGCAGCCCCATCGAGCTGAGCCACCCGATCTCCTGGAAGGGCAGCGCGGCCGATGGTGACTTGTCGCCCGAGCACCTGGCTCCGCAGATTGACCAGCTGTACCAGCACCTGCAGGCCAAGCGCCACGCGGTGCCGGCCCGCGGCGGCATGCAGAACGTGGTGCTGGCGCCTGCGCTGGCCGGCATGCTGGCACATGAGGCCATGGGCCACCCCTGCGAGGGCGACATCGTGCTGGGCGGCGCCATCACCGCGGGCCTGGTCGGACAATGTGTGGCCAGCGAGCTGGTCAGCATGGTCGACATCGCCCATACCTGGCAGGGCCAGGAAGCGCTGATGCCGGTGTATGTGGACGACGAAGGCACACCAGCACGTGACGCGGTGCTGATCGACAAGGGCATGCTGAGCGGCTTCATGCACAGCCGCGAGACGGCCGAACGCCTGGGCCAGGCGCCTACCGGCAGCGCGCGTGCCTATGCACCGGGCGACGAGCCGCTGGTGCGCATGCGCAATACGGTCATCCTGCCCGGCACGTCCAAGCTGCAGGACATGATTGCCGGCGTAGAGGATGGCTATCTGCTGGCCAAGACCGGCAACGGCCAGGCCGACAGCACCACCGAATTCATGTTCAGTGTGACGTTGGCCTACGAGATCAAGAACGGCAAACTGGGCTCCGCGATCCGCGACACCACGGTGTCCGGCTCGGCCATCAAGGTGCTGCAAAGCGTGGACGCCGTGTCGGACGACATGCATTGGGACGCCGGTGGTTATTGCGGCAAAAAACAGGTGATGGTGGTGTCCATGGGTGGCCCGGCGCTGCGGACCCGAGCCCACCTGGGTGGCCAGTAAATCCGTTCAATGGGAGACCCACATATGAACCTGCAACACATTGCCGAACAAGCCCTGGCCGCGCTCAAAAGCGAAGGCGCCGATGCATCACAAGCCACCGTCAGCACCAGCGCGCTGACCGAGCTCAATATCAACCACTGCGAACCCAGCATGCTGCGCAGCACGCAGAGCCACAAGCTCAGCCTGGTCGGCATCTGGGATGGTCGCAAGGCCAGCACCGAGCTGTCCGATCTGTCGCCCGACAGCCTGGCCGCCGCCGCCCGCGCGCTGCGCGGTGATGCCGCCGCCGCACCGCAAGACACGGCCCACGCCGTCTCCAGCGGCCAGCAAACGGCCATCACCCGTGGCCCGCTGGAGGCCGACTTGGCTGCCCTGGCCGACGCGGCCCACGACATCCTGGACTTTCGTACCAAGGCCACGCCCACGATGAACATCGAAGAGGGCGCTGCCAGCCACATCCGTTCCGAGACCCAGATGCTGACCAGCGGCGGCAGCCACCTGCAAAGCACACTGGGCTGGTACGGCCTCAGCGTGTTCGGCACGGCGCGCGGCCCGGGGCCCGACGGCCAGGTGCGCACCAGCTCCTTCCACTACACCGGCGGCGAGACCGAAGACCTGCGCGGCGACCCGGCCCACAGCCGCTTTGGCATAGACGCCTTGATGCGCGAACTGACCCGCTCCATCGTCACCCAGGGTGTGGCGGATTGTTTTGGCGGCAAGTTTGTCGGTGACGTGGTGCTGACCCCGCTTGCCGTGGCCACGCTGCTGGGCTGGCTGCAGGGCCAGGTGGGCGACATGGCGCTGATCTCCGGCAGCTCCATGTACCGGGACAAAGTGGGCGAGGTCGTGGCCTCACCGCTGCTCAGCCTGCAGAGCCGCTTCGACGCACCCGGCATCGCCGCCGTGTCGGGCGACGGTTTTGTAGCACCACCGCTGCAACTGCTGCAGGCCGGCCGTTTGCAGGCACTCACCCCCAGCTTGTATGGCAGCCGCAAGACCGGCCTGGCCCATGTCCCCACCGCCAGCGACGGCTGGGAGCTGGCAGCCGGCACCACACCACTGGCCGACATCGTGCGCGACGTGCCGCGCGGCGCGGTCGTGGGGCGTTTGTCCATGGGCAACCCGGCGGCCAATGGTGATTTCTCCGGCATCATCAAAAACAGTTTTGCGATTGATGGCGGCGTGGTCGGCACGGCCCTGTCCGAGACCATGATCAACGGCAACGTGGCGCAGATGCTGCGCGACGTGGTGGCCGTCAGCGCCGAGCGCATAGACACGGGCGGCTGGTGCATGCCGTGGGTGCGGGTGTCGGGGTTGCACTTCTCTTAGGCCTTAAGCGAAACTGGCCTGTAGCCCTCGTAGGATATGACAGTTGCGCTATTAAATTCATAGTAAATCATCCAAAAATGCCTGAAGCCTTCAAAACCCTGTACCCACCCATAGAACCGTTCAAGACCGGCATGCTGGACACCGGCGAGGGCCACACGCTGTATTGGGAGCTGTGTGGCAACCCCAATGGCAAACCGGCGGTCTTTTTGCACGGTGGCCCCGGCTCGGGCTGCACGGCTGACCACCGCCGCCTGTTTGACCCGGCGCGTTACTGCGTGTTGCTGTTTGACCAGCGCGGCTGCGGCCGGTCCACGCCGCACGCCAGTCTGGAGGCCAACACCACCTGGCACCTGGTGGCCGATACCGAGCGCTTGCGCAAGTTGCTGGGCGTGGACCGCTGGCTCGTGTTTGGTGGCTCCTGGGGCAGCGCGCTGGCGCTGGCCTATGCCCAGACGCACCCGCAGGCCGTGTCTGCGCTGGTGGTGCGGGGCATTTTTACTTTGCGTAGGGCAGAGCTGCATTGGTACTACCAGGAAGGTGCGTCCTGGCTGTTCCCCGACCTCTGGGAGGCGTTTCTAGCCCCCATCCCGGCAGATGAACGTAGCGATCTGATAACCGCCTACCGCAAGCGCCTGGTCGGTACGGACCCGGTGGCACAGTTGGCTGCCGCCAAGGCCTGGAGCCTGTGGGAGGGCCAGACCATACGCCTGCTGCCCGACGCCGCCAACGCGGCCAAACACGCGGCAGACCACTACGCGCTGGCCTTTGCCCGCATCGAAAACCATTTCTTCGTGCATGGTGGTTGGCTGGAAGAAGGGCAGTTGGTACGTGACGCACACAAGCTGGCGGGCATCCCCGGCGCCATCATCCAAGGCCGCTACGACGTGGCCACCCCGGCCAAAACCGCATGGGACCTGCACCGCGCCTGGCCAGATGCGGAATTCCATCTGGTGGATGACGCGGGGCATGCGTTTAATGAGCCGGGGATACTGGCCCAACTGCTGGCGGCTACGGACCGGTTTGCGGGCTAGCCTCAGTTAAGACCTTCTCGCTGAGCCCGCAGAAGGGCTGGCGTAAGCGCCGCCGTCCGTGTCCCCTGTCTTGTATTGCTTCTGTATGCGTGCCAGCGGCAGTGAAGGATCAGGTGGGTCGGGCGTTTTGCGCAGGTCAAGGAGGAGCAGAGGGCTTGCCCTCTGCGGGGGACATGGAGCAAAACGCCAGACCCACCCGATCCCAACAAAAGGCAAGGTTGCAAAACATTTGACCCAGGTTAGCCCTCCAAATGCCGACCCCAAATGGCTCAGCGACAATCGAAGACGATATGGAAACCCTGAACACCCTTGAAGACTGGTTAGCCCACTGCGAGCGCCTGCACCCCACCGCCATCGACATGGGCTTGGAGCGCGTGCGTACCGTTGCCCAGCGCATGGCTATTCGTTTCGACTGCCCGGTCATCACCGTGGCCGGCACCAATGGCAAGGGCTCCACCTGCGCCATGCTGGAATCCATTCTGGGCCAGGCCGGTTACCGCACCGGCGTCTTCACGTCGCCGCATCTGGTGCATTTCGAAGAGCGCTTGCGCCTCCTCGGCCAATCCGTCGATGCTACAAACTTGGTAGCGGGCTTTGTAGCAGTGGAGAGGGCTAGAACGCAGAATGGCGAAGTGATCTCGCTGAGCTACTTCGAGTTTTCGATGCTGGCCATCTTCGAAGTCATGGTGCGCAGCAACCTGGATGTGGTCATTTTGGAGGTTGGCCTGGGCGGCCGGCTGGATTCCACCAACATCATCGACACCGACTGCGCCATCATCACCAGCATCGACCTGGACCACACCGAGCTATTGGGCAAGGACCGCGAAAGCATTGGCCGTGAAAAGGCCGGCATCATGCGCACCGGCCGCCCCGTCATCGTCAGCGACCCCGTCCCGCCGCAAAGTGTGCTGGACCATGCACTCGAAATAGGCGCGGACCTGTGGCGCGTGGGGGAAGACTTCAACGTCTCCGGCGACCAACAACAGTGGGGTTGGGCCGGCCGCGGCCGCCGTTACAGCGGCCTGGCCTACCCGGCGCTGCGCGGTGCCAACCAGTTGGTCAATGCGGCCGGTGTATTGGCCGCGCTGACCGCGCTGCGCGAACGCCTGCCCATCACGGCCCAGGCGGTGCGCAATGGCCTGGCCTTTGTCGAACTGCCGGGGCGCTTCCAAATCATTCCGGGTCAACCCACACTGGTGCTGGACGTGGCGCACAACCCGCATTCGGTGGCGGCGCTGGCGGCCAATCTGGATGCCATGGGTTATTTTCCGACCACACATGCCGTGTTTGGCGCCATGGCCGATAAAGACCTGACCAGCATGCTGGCCAAGCTGCTGCCCCTGCTGGACCGCTGGTATTTCACCGATCTGCCGCTGCCGCGGGCGGCCAAAGGTGCGGATCTGATGGCGCAATGGCAGGCCCTGAACACCCGCAAGGATGCCCAGGCCGCCACCTTCGCCGACCCCATGCAGGCGCTGCAGGCTGCCATAGCCGCCGCAGACCCCGCTGATAGAATCGTGGTCTTTGGATCGTTCCATACGGTGGGCGGCGTACTCGCGCAGGGCGTTCCCCGATTGCTTGCCAAACACCTGAATTCCTGAGAATCACCTCAATCATCCATGGCTTTTTTCAAATTTCGCAAGGGTGGTGACGAGCATGCCACCCCCGCTCCCGCCCCCCAAAGCGTAGAGGCCATGCGCACGCGTGCCCGCCACCGCCTGATTGGTGCGTCGGTGCTGGTGCTGCTGGGTGTGATTGGTTTTCCCATGCTGTTTGATAGCCAGCCACGGCCCATCTCGGTCGATATTCCGATCGAAATACCGGACAAAAACACCGTCAAGCCGCTGGCGACAACATCAACGGCCCAGGCCAAGCCCGCGGCTGACATCGTGGTGGAATCTGATGCCGGCAAGGAGCATGTGAGTGTCGCGTCGGCACCTTCAGCGCGTCCGGCCGTAGCGCCCTCGCGGGCCTCCACCGGTACGGTCTCCGTGGCTGCTTCCGCACCGCCCAAACCGATCACTAAACCAGATGCCAAACCCGCAGAAAAACCGGTTGAAAAACCTGTTGCCAAGCCCGCGGATAAGCCGGTAGACAAGCCACCAGCGCGTGCCGACGACGGCGCCAAGGCCCAAGCCTTGCTGGAAGGTAAAGATACGGCGCAGAAGGCAGCTTCGTCACCCGCAGCCGCTGCGGCGGGCCGCTTTATCGTGCAGATCGGTGCGTTCTCCGATGGTGTCAAGGCGCATGAGGCCCGTGTCAAACTGGAAAAAGCCGGCATGAAGACCTATACCCAGGTGGTGGAGCCCAAAGAGGGCAAGCGCATCCGGGTGCGGGTCGGGCCTTTTGAATCCAAGGGTGAGGCGGACAAGACCGCCGACAAAATCCGCAAGCTGGATCTGCCTGCGTCGGTGCTGGAGCTGTAAGAGCGCGCATAGGCCATCATGCCCACGCTGGATTGGTTGTTTTTGGCGGTGCTGCTGATTTCCATGCTGGTGGGCGTCTGGCGCGGCCTAGTGTATGAAATATTGTCGGTCGCCAACTGGATTGCCGCCTTTGTATTGGCACAGTGGTTTGCGCCCGCGGCGGCGCACTGGTTGCCCATCACGGGTGGCACCGAGGTTGTGCGTTTTGCGGCAGGTTTTGTGCTGGTGTTTATTGCGGCGTTGTTTGCTGGTGGCATGCTCGCGTTTCTGGTACGCAAGCTGGTGGCCGCCGTTGGGCTGCGTCCGGTGGATCGCGTGATGGGCGCCGCGTTTGGCATTGTGCGGGGCGTGGTGGTGTTGCTGGTTTTTGCCGTGGTGGTAGGCATTACGCCGCTGCACAACGGCATCTGGTGGACGGAGTCCACCGGTGCAGAGATTGCCACGGTGGCTTTGCAAGGCCTGAAGCCCGTGTTGCCCGAAGAATTTGGAAAATATTTACCTTAATTACATGAGAAACACACTATGTGCGGAATAGTTGGCGTTGTCAGCAATGCACCGGTCAATCAACTGATCTATGACGCTTTGCTGCTGTTGCAGCACCGTGGCCAGGACGCTGCGGGTATCGTGACCCAGCAAGAGCGCAAGTTCTTCATGCACAAGGCCAAGGGCATGGTGCGCGACGTGTTCCGCACACGCAATATGCGCTCGCTGCCCGGCAACTGCGGCCTGGGCCAGGTGCGTTATCCCACGGCCGGCAATGCGTATAGCGAAGAAGAGGCACAGCCTTTTTACGTGAACGCACCGTTTGGCATCGTGCTGGTGCACAACGGCAACCTGACCAATGCGCATGCGTTGAAGAGCGAGCTGTTCATTACCGACCACCGCCACATCAACACCGAGAGCGACTCCGAAGTTTTGCTCAATGTGCTGGCGCACGAGATCGAAAAGACCACACGCGGCCTGCCACTGCAGCCGTTGGACATCTTTGCCGCCGTGCGCAATGTGCACCGCCGGGTCAAGGGCTCGTACGCGGTGATCGCGCTGATCGCCGGCCACGGCGTGTTGGCGTTTCGCGACCCGTTTGGCATTCGCCCCCTGTGTATTGGCAAGAGCGGTGACAGCACGATACTGGCCAGCGAATCCGTGGCACTGGAAGGCACGGGTTACCAGTTTGAGCGCAACGTGGATCCGGGCGAGGCCGTGTTCATCGCGCTGGATGGCACGGTCCATTCGCAGCAGTGTGCGGACAACCCACAACTCAACCCTTGCATCTTTGAGTTTGTCTACCTGGCCCGCCCGGACTCGGTCATGGACAACATCTCGGTCTACCAGGCGCGTCTGAATCTGGGCGAGTCGCTGGCCAAACGTGTGATCTCCACCGTGCCGCCCAACGAGATCGACGTGGTGATCCCCATCCCGGAATCCAGCCGCCCCAGCGCCGCACAACTGGCGCATTTGCTGGGCTTGCCGTACCGCGAAGGGTTTGTCAAAAACCGCTATGTGGGCCGCACCTTCATCATGCCAGGCCAGTCCGTGCGCAAGAAATCCGTGCGCCAAAAACTCAACGCCATTGCCAGTGAATTCAAGGGCCGCAATGTGCTGCTGGTGGACGACTCAATCGTGCGCGGCACCACGTCCAAAGAGATCGTGCAAATGGCGCGCGACGCCGGCGCCCGCAAGGTCTACCTGGCCAGCGCCGCGCCACCCGTGCGTTACCCCAATGTCTATGGCATCGACATGCCGACCAGCAGCGAGCTGGTGGCGCACAACCGCAGCGTCGAAGAGATTCGCCAGTTGATTGGTTGCGACGCCCTGATTTACCAGGACGTGGATGGCATGAAGAAGGCCGTAGGCTCATTGAATGCCAAGATCAAGGGCTTTGATGCATCGTGTTTTGATGGTGTGTATGTCACGGGTGACATCACGTCGGCCGACATCAACCGCCTGAACGAAAACCGCGTGGGCGGTGAAGAGGCGCAAGAAGACACGTCCCGCCTGGCGCTGCCCAACCCCGCCGACTGATCTGCACAACACAGCACCATGACCGACAGAATACAGTTGCCCCCTGGCTTGCATCCGGCCACGCTCGCGGTTCGCGAAGGTGTGGCACGCAGCGCCTATGGCGAAAACTCCGAAGCCTTGTTCCTCACCAGCGGCTATGTTCAGCCCACGGCCGCCGCGTCCGCCGCGCGTTTTGCCGGTGAGGAAGACGGATACACCTACGGCCGCAGCGGCAACCCCACCGTCACCGGCTTCGAGCGCCGCCTGGCGGCCATGGAAGGGGCCGAGGCCTGCATGGCCACGTCCACCGGCATGTCGGCCATCATGCTCATGTGCTTCAGCCTGCTCAAGTCAGGCGACCATGTGGTGTTCTCGCAGTCCATGTTCGGCTCCACCATCAAGCTCATCGGTACTGAGTTCGCACGCTTCGGCGTGGAGTCCACGATGGTCCCGCAGGCCGACCTGGCCGCGTGGAAGGCTGCGGTTCGGCCCAACACCCGGCTGCTGTTTGCCGAGACGCCCACGAATCCCTTGATCGAGTTGTGCGACATCGCTGCGCTGGCCGACATTGCCCACGACGCGGGCGCGCTGTTGGCGGTGGACAATTGTTTTGCAACACCGGTGCTGCAGCAGCCGTTGCGCCTGGGCGCCGACATCGTCATGCATTCCGGCACCAAGTACCTGGATGGCCAGGGCCGAGTGATGGCCGGAGCCCTGTGCGCCAGCGAAGCCATGGTGCGCGAGAAATTTTTGCCGGTGCAAAAAAACTCCGGCATGGTGCTGGCGCCTTTCAACGCCTGGGTCGTACTCAAGGGTCTGGAGACACTGGAGCTGCGCATGAAGGCGCAGAGCGCGCAAACCTTGCAATTGGCGCAGTGGCTGGTGGCGCACCCCGGTGTGGCCCACGTGTACTACCCTGGTCTGGCCAGCCATCCCCAACATGCCCTGGCCATGCAGCAAATGGCGGGCCTGGGCGGCGCGGTGTTGTCCTTTGACGTGAAGGCGTCCTCACCTGAGCAGGCGCGTGTACGTGCGTTCCATGTGTTGGACTCCATGCAGGTGTTGTCACTGTGCACCAATCTGGGCGATACCAAAACCTTGTGCACCCACGCGGCCAGCACCTCACACGGCAAGCTGAGTGAAGCGCAGCGCCAGTTGGCCGGCATTGGCCAAGGCCTGATTCGCGTGGCTGTTGGCCTGGAACATATTGAAGACATAAAGACCGACCTCGCGCGCGGCCTGGATACCCTGACATGACATCACGAAAAATTCGCACCCGCATCGCCCCATCACCCACCGGCTTTTTGCACCTGGGCACGGCCCGCACTGCACTGTATTCGTGGGCCTATGCCCGCCATTTCGGTGGTGAGTTTGTGCTGCGTATTGAAGACACCGATGTGGCCCGCTCCACGCAGGATTCGGTGGACCAGATTCTGGCGTCCATGCACTGGTTGGGGCTGGAGTACGACGAAGGTCCGATTTACCAGATGCAGCGGCTGAACCGTTACAAGGCAGTGATCGACCAGATGATTGCCGAAGGCAAGGCCTA
The DNA here is from genome assembly GCA_040384785.1 of Pseudomonadota bacterium. Lineage (GTDB taxonomy): Bacteria > Pseudomonadota > Gammaproteobacteria > Burkholderiales > Burkholderiaceae_C > Allorhodoferax. The sequence goes on along the minus strand of JAZKIR010000145.1, from coordinate 1,261 downwards.
CTACTGCTACAGCACACCCGAAGAACTGGACGCGGTGCGTGAAGCCAAAAAGGCTCGCGGTGAAAAGACCTTGTACGACGGCCGTTGGCGTCCCGCACCGGGCAAGACCCTGCCCGAAGTACCCAAGGGTGTATTGCCCGTGGTGCGTTTCTGCAACCCGCCCGATGGCGACGTGAGTTGGGATGATTTGGTCAAAGGCCTCATCACCATCAGCAACCGCGAGATCGATGACCTGATCATCGCGCGCACCGACGGTGTTCCGACCTACAACTTCGCCGTGGTCGTGGACGATTGGGATATGGAGATCAGCCATGTGTTCCGTGGTGATGAACACATCAACAACACGCCGTGGCAAATCAATATCTTCAACGCACTGGGTGCGCCACTGCCGCAGTTCGGCCATTGCCCTGTCATCCTGGGTGACGACGGACAGAAATTGTCCAAGCGCCGTGGCGCCGTCAGCGTGACCGCGTATGAAGAGGGCGGTTACCTGCCCGAGGCCATGCTGAACTACCTGGCCCGCCTGGGCTGGAGCCACGGTGATGAAGAGTTGTTCAGCAGCGAACAACTGGTGGCCTGGTTCGACGGCACACACCTGAACAAGAGTCCCGCGCAGTGGGACCCGGTCAAGTTGTTGTGGGTCAATGCCCAATACATCAAGCAGGCTGATAACGTGCGCTTGGCCGGTTTGGTTGCAACACAATTGGCCAAGCAAGGCATAACACTGGATGCGTCCACTGTTGAGAGCCATCTGCCGCAGCTTTGCGCACTGTTGAAAGACCGTTGCGACACCACAGTCGCCTTGGCCACCTGGGCCGCCAAGTTTTATGGCGATGTGACACCCGATGCGGCCGAGCTGGCGCAGCACGTCACCGATGTGGTGCGCCCTGCGGTTGCGATGCTGGCCGACAAGCTGGCTACCTGCGCCTGGGACAAGGCATCCATTGCCGCCGCCATCAAGGAAGTGCTGGCCGCCAATGGTTTGAAGATGCCGCAATTGGCCATGCCCGTGCGGGTTTTGGTTGTGGGAACGGCCCAGACACCATCGCTGGATTCGGTGTTGGAAATGTGCGGAAGAGAAAAAGTTATTGCTCGGCTTGCCAGGGCCTGAAAAACTTGTATATAATTTGAGGCTCGGAAGTTGAGAATACTTTAAAAGGTTTTCTCAGGTTGCTGCGGAGAAATCAGGCAGTGATCTTAGGGTTTAGGGGGTATAGCTCAGCTGGGAGAGCGCTTGCATGGCATGCAAGAGGTCAGCGGT
>JAZKIR010000144.1:0-29074 GCA_040384785.1 Pseudomonadota bacterium | reverse complement strand
TTGAAACAGCTTAAAACAGAAAAAACCTTTGCGGGACAAGGTGCTTACTGATAGCATTGAAGTGATTTCTTAAGTCTGACCGGTGCTTGACCGGTATGTTTCAGGGGACCGTTTTGATCTCATTGGGGTCGTTTTTCAGTCGCCAGCCACCAACGATGTTTGGGCTGGACATCAGTTCCTCCAGTGTAAAGCTGGTGGAGTTGGGGCGTGATAAAGGTGGCAATCTGGTGCTGGAGTGCTGCGCCATTGAGCCGTTGGAACGGGGGTGGATCACGGATGGCAATATCGAAAAGTTCGAAGAAGTTGCCAATGCCTTGAAGCGCTTGGTCAAGAAAAGTGGTACCAAGACCAAAAACGTGGCCATGGCCTTGCCGCCTTCCGCAGTTATCACCAAGAAAATCGTTTTACCTGGTGGTATGTCGGACCAGGAGTTGGAGCAGCAGGTAGAAAACGAAGCCAATCAATACATTCCGTTTCCGCTGGATGAGGTGAGTCTGGATTTTTGTGTCATCGGTCCCAGTGCAACTTCTGCCGGCGACGTCGAGGTGCTGATTGCTGCGTCCCGCAAAGAAAAAGTTCAGGACATTCAAGGTCTGGCTGAGGCGGCAGGTTTGACACCCGTTGTCGTAGACGTTGAGTCATACGCTTCACGCCTTGCGGCGGGGCGCTTGATCGAAAGCCTGCCCAATAAAGGGGCCGGATTGATTGTTGCCCTCTTTGAGGTTGGTGCGCTGACCACCAGCATGCAGGTGCTTCGCGATGACGAAGTTCTGTATGACCGAGACCAAGCTTTTGGCGGTGCGCAGCTGACGCAGCTGATAGTTCGCCAGTATGGGTTTTCCCAGGAAGAGGCGGAGAGCAAGAAGCGCAGCGGGGAACTCCCTGAGGACTACGATGCGTCCGTCCTCAAGCCTTTTATTGAAACCATGGTTCAAGAGTTGGGCCGTGCCTTGCAATTTTTCTTTACCAGTACGCCGCACAACAAGGTGGACTACATCATGCTGGCCGGTGGGTCGGCGGCGTTGCCGGGGTTGACTGCGGCGGTGACCCAGCACACGACTTTCCCGTGCAATTTACTCAATCCCTTCGACGGTATGGAAATTGGAGACGGTGTTCGTTTGAAAAAAATGACCCGTGAGGCGCCTTCCTATCTGACGTCTTGTGGCTTGGCTCTGCGGAGGTTTGCGCAGTGATTCTGATCAACCTGCTACCGCACCGCGAAGCCGCGCGCAAGCGCCGTCGCGATATTTTCAATGTATCTTTGGGCGCTTCGGCTGTGTTTGGCGGTCTTATCGCTGTTGCGATATTTCTGTGGTACCAGACCGCCATATCGACACAAGAAGGCACCAACCTGGCTTTGCAAACAGAGATCAAGAAGCTAGAAGATCAAATCAAAGACATCAGCGGACTGGAAGCGGAAATTGCGGCTTTGCGGGCTCGACAACAGGCGGTTGAAGATTTGCAGTCAGATCGCAACTTGCCAGTGCATTTGCTGACTGAAATTGTCAATCAGCTTCCTGATGGTGTCTATGTAGGCAAGATGACCCAAGCAGATCAGTTGGTGACCATCGTTGGCGTCGCGCAATCCAACGAACGGGTTTCTGAGTTGTTGCGCAACTTGTCGAGCAATACACCATGGTTTACAAAGCCTGAATTGGTGGAGATTGTGGCTGGTACTGTTGCGTTGACGCCCAAGGATGCACGGCGCGTATCTAATTTTACGATCCGTGTTCGTTTGGTTCGGGCAAGTGAAGCTGAGAAAGCCGCGAAGCAAGGTGGCGCCGCGTCTGCGCCAATTGTCGCGACGTCTGCTCCAATGGCGGCCGTTTCGGCTGCGGCGAAGAACTAGCGGGAATCGATATGGCTACCAAAACCCCAAGTTCAATTGATTTCGCGCAATTGCAGCAAAAGCTGCAGGACCAATTTAGTGGTCTGGACCCGAAAGATCCAGCTTCCTGGCCGTCAATTCCTAGGTATGTACTGTTTGCATTTACATCCCTGGTGTTTGTTGTAGCGCTCTGGTTTCTTTGGCTGGAGAGCTATGACGTTGTGCTGAAGCAAGAGCAGGAAAAAGAAGTCACGCTCCGAGCCGACTACAAAACGAAGTTGACCAAAGCTGTCAATCTGGATGTGCTTAGGAAACAACGGGAACAAGTTCTGCAGTATGTGACACAACTTGAAAAGCAGTTACCCAGCAAGGCTGAAATGGATGCCTTGCTGTCCGATATCAACCAAGCCGGACTGGGACGAAGTTTGCAATTTGAAGTGTTTCGGCCGGGAAATATCGTGGTCAAAGACTATTATGCGGAATTACCCATCGCCATCAAGGTAAGTGGTAAGTACCATGACATCGGAGCGTTCGCCTCTGATATTGCAAATTTGTCGCGTATCGTGACGCTGAATAATTTGACAATTGCGCCCTCTACCAAATTAGATGGCACGTTGGTTCTTGATTCGACGGCAAAAACATTCCGGTATTTGGATAAAGACGAAGTTGCTGCGCAAAGCAAGGCCGTTAAGGGGGTCAAGAAATGAGGCACTTCACCCTATTGGCGGCAGTGTGCTTGTTAACGGTTTTGTATGGCTGCGGCGCATCTCGAGACGAAGATATCCGTCAATGGATGGCCGATGAGCGCAACCAGACGCGACCGAGGGTGGTTGCTATTCCAGCCCCCAAACAATTCAAGCCCGAAGCCTATACAAATGCTGCAACGACCGAGCCATTTAGCAAAGAAAAGTTAACGCAGGCTCTAAAGCGGGACTCTGCTCAAGCGGTTGCGAATGGAGCGTTGGTTGCTCCGGAGTTGGCGCGGAGAAAGGAGCCACTTGAGGCCTTTCCGCTGGACGCAATGGGCTTGGTTGGTAGCCTTACCAAGGCAGGCCAACCTGTGGCTTTGGTCCAGGTTGACAAGCTGCTGTACCAAGTCAAGCAGGGAAGTTACCTGGGGCAGAACTATGGCAAGGTTGTGAAAATCAGTGAGACCGAGGTGACGCTGCGTGAAATCGTGCAGGATGCAGTCGGCGAATGGATTGAACGCGTCGCAACATTGCAGTTGCAAGAGAGGTCTAAATGAAAAATCAGAATCAGGTGTTGGGTATGCGTATGTGGCATGGTCTTGTTTTCTCGGTTGCGTTGCTTTTGGGTGCCGTCGCAAACGCACAAACAGCAATAGAAGCTGTCACCGGGTCCATCCAGGGTGGGACTGAGGTTGTCCGTATTGATCTTTCAAAGGAACTTTCGGCCGTACCCACAGGGTTTGCCATCCAGTCACCTGCAAGAATTGCGCTGGACTTCCCAGGGGTGAGTAGCACGATGGGACGGTCGACTGTCGAGCTGAATCAGGGCAATTTGAAATCGGTAAGTGTCATTCAGGCCGGTGAACGGACCCGGGTGGTGCTTAATTTGAAGTATCCGGTGGCGTACTCAGCTGAAATTCAAGGCAAATCGCTATTGGTGGTTCTGCAGGCGGCTGCACCGACCATACCGGTGGCGACTGTTGCTGCGACTTTTGCGGAAAATCGTAGCCGGGACTCGGCCCCTCTGAAAGATCTTGATTTCAGGCGGACAGCCGATGGTGCAGGTCGAGTCGTCGTAACTTTGCCGAACAACCAAGTGGGCGTCGATATCCGCCAGCAAGGACAGTCCCTGGTTGTCGAGTTCATGAAATCCTCACTCCCTGAAGGTTTGCGTCGGCGTCTGGATGTCGCTGACTTTGGCACTCCGATCAAGTCCGTTACGACGACCCAGACCGGTGATCGTGTACGCATGGTGATCGAACCTACAGGTCAGTGGGAGCACAGTGCTTACCAGAGTGACGAGCAATTTGTGATTGAAGTCAAGGAAATCAAGATCGACCCCAAGAAGCTGACGCAGGGCGTCGGTTATACGGGTCAAAAGCTGTCACTGAATTTCCAGAATATTGAAGTGCGCTCGCTTCTACAGGTGATTGCCGACTTCACAAACTTCAATATCGTCACTTCAGATTCGGTGACTGGTTCCGTGACACTGCGCTTGCAGGATGTTCCGTGGGACCAGGCGTTGGATATCATTCTGCAAGCCAAAGGATTGGGACTTCGCAAGAGTGGCAATGTGCTGTGGGTCGCACCCAAAGACGAGATCGCTGCGAAAGAAAAACTTGATCTGGAATCTGTGGTTGCTGTTCAGGGGCTGGAGCCTTTGCGTACCCAATCCTTCCAAATCAATTACGCCAAAGCCGAGGAAATAGCTGCGTATTTCAGAGCAGACGGCGGGGGAGAAAAAGGGAGTGCCCGCATTTTGAGCGCTCGAGGTAGCGTCATTGCTGAAAAACGCACCAACCAACTTTTTGTGACGGATATCCCCAGTAAATTGGAACAAGTTCAACAACTGATCGCCAAGCTGGACATCGCAGTTCGCCAGGTATTGATTGAGGCACGCATTGTTGAGGCGACGGATACCTTTGGTAAGTCGTTGGGCGTTAAGTTGGGCGGCGTGGATGCCAGGGCCGCTTTGGGAGGCGACGGCGGCTACCAAGTAAATGGTGACAATCGTGTTGCATTTGGTGCGAACTACTCCAACCTCCAGTACACGACGTCAAATCGGGTTGAAGGCAAATTGGATGCCAATGCGCAAATGCTGACAATGCCGGCGGTTGTCAACTATCCTGCTCTGTCCACTGCGGCTGCGTTCGCAGTGTCAATCTTCAACGCAAGCGCCAATCGTTTCCTGAATTTGGAAATATCGGCTCTTGAAGCAGATGGCAAAGGTAAGGTCGTATCCAGCCCACGTGTTGTCACCGCAGACCAAATAACAGCGACGATTGAACAGGGCGAGGAATTGCCTTACCAAGTTGCGTCTGCTAGCGGGGCGACATCGATTGCCTTTAGAAAAGCGAATCTGAAGCTGGAAGTTACACCTCAGATCACGCCAGAAGGCAGCATTATTCTCAAGCTGGATGTTACCAAGGACACCGTGGGCAGGCTGACTACCGCCGGATTTGCCATCGATACCAAACACATCAAGACTGAGGTACTGGTCGAGAATGGCGGTACGGTCGTGATCGGTGGAATTTATGCTGAAACCTCGAAGGAAGATGAAACCCGCGTACCCCTGCTTGGCGATCTGCCTGGAATCGGTAATCTCTTCAAGAGCAGGGTACGGTCAACCAGCAAGCAGGAACTTTTGGTTTTTATTACTCCCAAGATGATTTCCGATCGCGGTGCGACGCGATAATTTCACACATCAGACAACATACGGGTTCACCATGCGCTTTTTATCTTATTTGACGTCTTTTCTCATTGCAGCATCGCTGGCCTCATGTGGCGGGGGCGGTGGCTCGCCCGGTGTGGGTTCGGGGTCAGTGCAGGCCTTGGCAGTAGCCGCACCAGCTGAAGTTACGTTGCAGGTGGGCTTAACCCAACAGTATTCGGTAAAGGGTGGCCAAAAGCCCTACGCAGTATTTAGTACCAATCCTGCAGTCGCCGTTGGTTGGCTAATCGGTGAAGACACCATAGCCGTCGGAACAGTTACGGCAGGCACTGCCATTGTTACCCTGCAGGACTCCAAAGGGGCTAAGTTCGATATCGCGGTGACGGGCGGCTCAAGCACGGTATTTTTCTCGACCGCCCCAGCTGCTCTTACGATCGCTCCTGGGGTGCTGGCCGCTCAAACTTATAAGCTGGGAGGCGGCACGCCACCGTATAAAGCAGTTAGTAGTAATCCATCTTTGTTGTCCGTGGTTGTCAATGGCACAGATGTCACGCTTACTGCGTTGAGAGTTCCCGGGACCGCTGCTGTCACGCTGACCGATTCTTCGTCGCCACCTACCAGCATTCCTATAGGGGTAACGCTGGGTACCATACCTTTGACGGTTACAACCGGAACCTACAAAGTCTTTCTAGGCGACACGGTGCGCTTCGTTATCTCCGGAGGAACTCCTCCGTATCGCATCATTGATCCTTTGGACAACACGGTGACTGCGAGGGTTATCAATGGAAACGAGGGTGAAGTAACGGGTATCCGCGTTGTTGATCCGGTAGAGTTGATCGTTATTGACGCAAATGGTCAAACGGCAGTCGCGCCCAAGATAACATTTATGGCCGGGGGGGACACGTTCCTACGCGTATCGCCTGACGCTTTCACCATGCCTGAGAATGCCAATAGCCCCAATATCATCTTGAACGTATTTGGGGTGTCTATAGGCAGCCCAATTACTGTGTTTACAACGGACAATACGCTGTTCACCCCCGGGACACCAGTGAAGACAAAAACCGATGGAACAGCCTACACCATCACGCTGACGGGGGGCAATACATGCTACAACGGGGCAGGAGTCGATAACACTTTCCCGAAAGATGGCGATTTCACCGACGTAATAATCACAACCACCGGAAGTCAACCCGTTGCGGATGTCCCGGCCAGGCCTACCAAAACTGTCACGATTACGGTACTTGACTCTACTGGCCGTCGGGGCACCAGTGTGTTGACCATTGCAGACGACGGTTTGGGTGGCGCGGGATGTGGACCTTGAAGCGGTAGAAATTTTTGAGTAGCGGTCAAGCGACGAGATGTTTTATCTTGGGAAATCAGCTGGCCGTAGTTTGAGGTTTCTTGGCTGTGGGTGCTGGTGACGATACGATGGCAGCATGATCAGCTTGATTGGCCTACCAGGCTCCGGAAAGTCCACCGTCGGGAGGCAACTGGCCCGACGGCTGCAACTGCCTTTCTTCGACTCGGACCACGTCATTGAAGAGCGACTCGGCTGCGCCATCCGCGTCGCCTTTGAGCGCGACGGTGAGGATGCATTTCGTGACCTCGAAGAGTCGGTGCTGGATGAGTTGACCGAAATCCCGCGTGCGGTGATTTCGACTGGCGGTGGCGCGGTTCTGCGGCCTGCAACTCGGAAGCGCTTGCATGAGCGTTGCAAGGTGGTTTACCTCAATTCAACCCCCGATGAGTTGTTTCGCCGCTTGCGCCACGACGTGAACCGGCCGCTGTTGCAAGTAGCTGATCCGCTGGCCCGTCTGCGTGATCTTTACTCCGCGCGCGACCCGTTGTACCGGGAGACGGCGCACTTTGTCATTGAAACCGGTCGTCCCTCTGTTGCAACCCTGGTCAACATGATTGTGATGCAGCTGGAGTTGGCAGGCGTTGCACTGCACGCGCGTTAGGAGTACGGGTGCGGGGAATACCCGGCTCAGGAAATTCCGTCCGGCCCAATCCTCTAAACTAGGGTGTTATGCAAGCACCGATCCCAACACCCCGCGTCACCATTGATTTGGGTGACCGCAGTTACCCCATTCTGATTGCCCCAGCACTGCTGGATAGTTCCGCGACCTTTGCGGCTTTGCCCGCTGGCGATACCGCGCTGATTGTCAGCAATGTGACGGTTGGCCCGCTGTATGCACGGCGTTTGCAGACCACGTTGGAACGGCAGTACAAGACCGTGCATGTCGTGACGCTGCCGGATGGTGAGGAGTATAAAAACTGGCAAACCCTGAATCTCATTTTCGACGCATTGTTGGCCAAGGCGTGTGACCGCAAGACGGTGCTGTTTGCGCTGGGCGGTGGTGTGGTGGGTGACATGACGGGTTTCGCCGCCGCCAGCTACATGCGTGGCGTGCCATTCGTGCAGGTACCTACTACCTTGCTGGCGCAGGTCGATTCGTCCGTCGGTGGCAAGACCGGCATCAACCATCCCATGGGCAAGAACATGGTGGGTGCGTTTTATCAACCTTTGCAGGTGGTTTGCGATCTGGACACGCTCAAGACCTTGCCCGCCCGTGAGCTGAGTGCGGGTTTGGCGGAAGTCATTAAATACGGTCCGATTGCAGATCTGCAGTTTTTGGATTGGATTGAAGCCAACATGGATCGGCTGTTGAATCGCGATGTCGACGCTCTTGCCTACGCGGTGCAGCGCAGTTGCGAGATCAAAGCCTGGGTGGTGGCCCAGGATGAGCGGGAGTCCGGGCTGCGCGCCATCCTCAATTTTGGCCACACGTTTGGCCACGCCATAGAAGCTGGAATGGGCTATGGCAAGTGGTTGCATGGCGAGGCAGTGGGCTGTGGCATGGTCATGGCTGCCGCGCTTTCGCATGAACTGGGTCTGGTAGACGCAACATTTGTGGAGCGATTGCGTGCGCTGGTGCGCCGGGCCGGCTTGCCGGTCATTGGGCCGCGTTTGAATGCAAGCGACAACGCGGGTCGTTACTTGGAACTGATGCGGGTCGATAAAAAAGCAGATGCAGGAGAAATCCGTTTTGTGCTGATTGACGGCCCATCGCGCGCAACACTGCGCGGCGCACCTGACGTTCTGGTGCGCAAAGTCGTGGATGCCTGCTGCGCCTAGTTCACTATTAATATAGTAGCGTAATTGCTAATAAATACGTGGGCTACAGGCGAATACTGAGAATATGGACTTAGCTCCTTATGCTTGTGATCCGGCCCACTCGCGGGGCAGGCGTTTTGCCGAGCCTGATGCGCCTACCCGCACGGCCTATCAGCGGGACCGCGACCGTATTGTTCACTCCACTGCCTTTCGACGCCTGGTCTACAAAACCCAAGTTTTTCTGAACCACGAGGGCGACCTGTTTCGCACCCGCTTGACGCACTCACTCGAAGTGGCGCAGTTGGGGCGGTCGATTGCGCGGTCGCTGCGCTTGAACGAAGACTTGGTCGAGGCGATTGCCTTGGCCCACGATCTGGGCCACACACCCTTTGGCCACGCCGGTCAGGATGCGCTTAATACCTGCATGCAGGGGTATGGTGGCTTTGAGCACAATCTGCAAAGCCTGCGCGTGGTGGACCAGTTGGAGGAGTGTTACCCGCAGTTTGATGGTATCAACCTGACGTTTGAAACCCGGGAGGGCGTGCTCAAACACTGTTCGCGCTACGACGCAGAATTGCTGGATGCTTTGGAGCCCGGTGGCGTCGCACAACGTTTTCTGACCGGAACCCAGCCTAGCCTGGAGGCGCAGTTGTGCAACCTCGCCGATGAGATTGCCTATAACGCGCACGATATCGACGACGGTGTGCGTTCTGGCCTGATCACCATGGATCAACTGCGCGAAGTGGCCTTGTTTGACGATTTCTACTGTCAAGTGCAGCGTGATTTTCCCGAACTGGCTGCGCAGCACAAGCAGCGTCGCTTGTTGTTTGAGACCATTCGCCGCATGCTGAGCGCCCAGGTCTATGACCTGATAGCTGTCAGCAGTGCTGCCTTGGACGTGGCGCGGCCAGACAGTCTTGCGGCAGTTCGCGCAAGCGATCCTTTGCTCGCCTTTGGCGCCGATATGCGGCGGCTTTCCATTCAGCTAAAACAGTTTCTATTTCGTAATCTATACCGACATCCACAAGTCATGCGCACCAACGGCTTGGCCAAGCAGGTTGTGCGTGAATTGTTCGACGCCTATTTGGCTGCGCCACAGGAACTGCCGGCCAACTTTGGGGCCGGTCGCGACGCAGCATGGGTGGTGCAGGATGGTGCAACGCCACCCTCCCGCGTTGTCGCCGACTACATCGCCGGCATGACGGACCGCTTCGCATCACGCGAACATGAGCGTTTGACGGGACGGCGACTGCTGGCCTGAACGCGCTGTGTAAGCAATTGTTGATGCTGGCTAGAATGGGAGCAAATTACAAAGTGTGTCCGGAGGGTCAGTGAGTTTTCTCAACCAATTGAAGCAGCAGGCGACCGCGCTTCAAAGCCAGCAAACGGCGCAGCTGCAGAATTTTGAGGCCAATGCGGAGGCCACGGAATGGGCATGCCAGGTCGTCTGGAGATACCTGCAGGATTTGGCGCGCCAGCTCACCGTTATTACGCCAGATGCCCCCCGTTTCTCGCTGGATGGCAAGACGCCTTGGCCCCAAATGAAGCTGGCGGATTTTCGGGCGGACTCTCGCAAGAAGAATTTACGTGACAAAGAGGTCTACGATTACATAGCCATGGGCTGGGATATCGTGCCCAAGGGCGGGATGGCTGTTTCCGGCTCCGTCAGCGTGAATTTTCCGCCCGATCTGGAGCGGGTTAAAAAAAGACTGGCTTTCGGCCATGTAGAGCATGAGCAAAAAAGCGTTATCCATCCTGAGAAAAATACCTTGCAGGCGATCCGCTTTGAATACGACACCAGGGCGCGCGGCAACGTTACCGTGACGGCAGACCATGACAACGGGCAACTCATATTCCGGTTGGCGAACGCAGACGGATTTGGCGTGGTGACCACTACATGGGCCGCTCCAAAAGTTGACCAAGGTCTCATGGACGAACTGGCCAAGATGGTCGTGGCGCAGCCGAATCGATTCCTATGAGCTGCACCTTGGGGCGTGCAGACGCCATTGTGGTGGAGGACACCCGTCGTTGGCTGCAGCGCGCAGTGATCGGCTTGAACCTGTGCCCCTTTGCAAAGGCGGTCGACGCCAAGGAACAGATTCACTACGCGGTCAGTAGGTGCATTGGCTTCAAAGATCTGCTGCTGAACCTGAGCAACGAGCTAAAAGACCTTGCAGCCCTCGCCCCCGCTACACGAGACACTACACTTTTGATAGTGCCTGATGGCTTGGCCGATTTTCTGGAGTTCAACGACTTTCTGGCCCAGGCCGATCGGCTTCTCGTTAAATCGGGCTTTGATGGTGTCTTCCAGATCGCCAGCTTGCATCCCCTTTACGAGTTCGCTGACGCAAAGCCGGACGATGTCAGCAACTTCACCAACCGCTCACCGTATCCCACATTGCATCTGTTGCGTGAAGAAAGCGTGGACCGGGCGGTAAAGGCATTTCCCCATGCAGAGTTGATATTCCAGACCAATATACAAACAATGGAACGCATCGGTCAAAAAGGGTGGGCGGATTTGGGTGTGGGTGCCAGTCCCCATGGCAAGATCGGTGCATGAAACAACGTAGCCATGCGCACAATCCCGCTGCGGGCGGAGCCTTGCAGCGGTCCAAATCGGTACCCGTCAATCCTCTGGAATCCGAGCTGAAGCCAGGGCAGAGTATCGAACTGCTCAAGGAATTGCATATCCTGACCCGTGAGGGCAAGCTCAACCAAGACTCGCGGCGCAAACTCAAACAGGTGTATCACCTGTACCAGTTCATTGAAAAACTCCTGCAGGAGCTCCCGGATGCGGGTAAGGGGGCCACGCTGGCGGACCATGGTGCGGGCAAGTCCTATCTGGGTTTCATCATTTACGACCTGTTTTTCAAATCACTGAAGGCTGGACATATTTATGGTGTCGAGTCGCGGCCGGAGTTGGTGCAAAAGTCCCAGGAGTTGGCGGCGCGTCTGGGATTCGACCGCATGTCCTTTCTGAATCTCAGCGTGGCCGAATCGTCGGGTTCCGAAGAAATGCCAGACGGCATCGACATCGTGACCGCCTTGCATGCCTGCGACACCGCCACCGATGACGCCATTGCCTTTGGCCTGAAGAAGCAGGCGCGCTGCCTGGTGCTGGTGCCCTGCTGCCAGGCCGAGATCGCCCGCAGCCTGAACGCCAGCAAGGCGCTGTCTCTCAGCCGGACACCACTGGCCGAGTTGTGGCGCCATCCGCTGCACACCCGCGAGATGGGCAGCCAGATTACCAACGTGCTGCGCTGCCTGTATCTGGAGGCCTGCGGCTACCAGGTTACGGTGACGGAGTTGGTGGGTTGGGAGCACAGCATGAAGAACGAACTCATCATCGCCCGCCGCAGTGCCAAACCCAACCGTGTGGCGGCGCAGCGGCTGACTGCATTGCTGGAGGAGTTTGGTCTGACCGCGCTGCAGAGCACCCGCTTTGCCCTGCCGAAAGAAAGCGTCCCGACAGCCTGACAGCTGCCGCTTCGTAAATTGGGGTCAGATTCCAATAAAATTCCGATGCTTCTTCTCTCGGAGTTTCCATGGCCCGTCTTTCACGCCTGACCCTGCCGGGCCATCCCCACCATGTTATCCAGCGGGGCAATAACCGCCAGGCCATCTTCGCGTCGACGGCGGACTACCAGACCATGTTGGATTTACTGGATGAAAACGCCCGAAAATTCGGCGTAGCCATCCATGCCTATGTGCTGATGGGCAACCACTTCCATCTGCTGGCCACACCCCAAACGGCAGACGGCTTGCCACAGATGATGCAGGCGGTGGGGCGGCGCTATGTACGTTATTTCAATGACAGCCAGAGGCGTACAGGCACCTTGTGGGAAGGGCGGTACAAGTCCACGCTGATCCAGACCGAGCGCTATTTACTGGCCTGCATGGCCTACATCGACCTCAATCCGGTGCGTGCGGGCATAACGACGCAGGCGCGCGACTATCCCTGGTCCAGTCACGCGCACTACATTGGTTTGCGAACCGACAAACTGCTCACTCCTCACGCCTTGGTTTGGGCGCTGGGCAATACCCCGTTTGCACGCGAAGCGGCCTATGCCGAATTGGTGCAGGCTGGCATTAGCGCGGGGCAGCAGCAAGCGCTGACGGACTCCGCATTGCGCGGTTGGGCATTGGGTGGGCCCGAGTTTGTGGAAAATTTGCAAAAAAAGACAACACGCCGTGTGTCCAAAGGGTCCGCTGGACGGCCAGTTTCCGTACAAAAGTCATTGAACAAATAGGGCTGTAGCCCTCGTAAAATATGGAGTTGTTGCTACTATATTTGATGCGTCCCTAATTTAATTAAACTGGATGCTGGTAAAAAATAATTGGAATCTGACCCCAATTATTCTGCTTGGCACCGTTGTTGCCTTGCAGTATTCTTCACTCCCATTGCACAACTCTTAATCCTGCACCTCATCAGGAGAGCACCATGACCACGGCAGCCGAAATCCAACATCTTCAGAACAACGGTTTGTATTCCACCGAGAACGAGCACGATGCCTGTGGCGTCGGCTTTGTGGCCCACATCAAGGGCACCAAGTCGCATGACATCGTCAAGAATGCGTTGAAGATTCTGGAAAACCTGGACCACCGGGGCGCGGTGGGTGCAGACAAGCTGATGGGCGACGGCGCCGGCATCCTGATCCAACTGCCCGACGCGCTGTACCGCGAAGAAATGGCCGCCCAAGGCGTGACGCTGCCGCCACCCGGCGAATACGGCGTTGGCATGATCTTCTTGCCCAAGGAACACGCATCCCGTTTGGCCTGCGAGCAGGAGATGGAGCGCGCCATCAAGGCCGAGGGCCAGGTGCTGCTGGGCTGGCGCGACGTACCGGTGAACCGCGACATGCCCATGTCGCCCACTGTGCGCGAGAAAGAGCCCATTCAGCGCCAGGTCTTCATCGGCCGCGGCCAGGACGTCATCGTGCAGGACGCGCTGGAGCGCAAGCTGTATGTGATCCGCAAGACCGCCAGCGCCGCCATCCAGAACCTGCAGCTCAAGCACAGCAAAGAGTATTACGTGCCCAGCATGAGCAGCCGCACGGTGGTCTACAAGGGCTTGCTGCTGGCTGACCAGGTGGGTGTGTATTTCCTGGATCTGAGCGATATTCGCTGCGTCTCCGCGCTGGGTCTGGTGCACCAGCGCTTCTCCACCAACACCTTCCCCGAGTGGCCACTGGCCCACCCCTATCGTTATGTGGCGCACAACGGTGAGATCAACACCGTCAAGGGCAACTACAACTGGATGAAGGCGCGCGAAGGCGTCATGTCGTCCCCGGTGCTGGGTGTCGACCTGCAGAAGCTTTACCCCATCAGCTTTGCCAGCCAGTCCGATACGGCCACTTTTGACAACTGCCTGGAACTGCTGACCATGGCTGGTTACCCGCTGAGCCAGGCCGTGATGATGATGATCCCCGAGCCCTGGGAGCAGCACACCACGATGGATGGCCGCCGCAAGGCCTTCTATGAGTACCACGCCGCGATGATGGAGCCTTGGGATGGCCCGGCCTCCATCGTGTTTACCGACGGCCGCCAGATCGGCGCCACGCTGGACCGCAACGGCCTGCGCCCTTCGCGTTACTGCATCACCGATGACGACCTGGTCATCATGGGTTCCGAGTCCGGCGTGCTGCCCGTGCCCGAAAACAAGATCGTGCGCAAATGGCGCCTGCAGCCCGGCAAGATGTTCCTGATCGATCTGGAACAAGGCCGCATGATCGACGATGAAGAACTCAAGTCGAATCTGGCCAACAGCAAGCCCTACACGCAGTGGATCGAAAACTTGCGCATCCGCCTGGACGACGTGCAAGGCAGCGGCGAGCCCGCCAGCGAGATGGAAAGCCAGGTCACATTGCTGGACCGTCAGCAGGCCTTTGGCTTCACACAGGAAGACCTGAAGTTCCTGATCGCCCCCATGGCGGCCGCTGGGGAAGAGGCCATTGGCTCCATGGGCAACGACAGCCCATTGGCCGTTTTGAGCGACAAGAACAAGCCGCTGTACAACTACTTCAAGCAGCTGTTCGCCCAGGTGACGAATCCGCCGATCGATCCGATCCGCGAAGCGATCGTGATGTCGCTGGTGTCCTTTATCGGTCCCAAGCCCAACCTGCTGGATATCAATCAGGTCAACCCGCCGATGCGCATGGAGGTCAGCCAGCCGGTGCTGGACTTTGCCGACATGGCCAAGCTGCGCGATATCGAAAAGCACACCCAGGGCAAGTTCCGCAGCTACACGCTGGACATCACCTACCCGCTGGCCTGGGGCCACGAAGGTGTGGAAGCCAAGCTGGCATCGCTGTGCGCCGAAGCGGTGGACGCGATCAAGGGTGGCAAGAACATCCTGATCATCAGCGACCGAGGCATCAGCGCCACGCAGGTGGCTATCCCTGCCTTGCTGGCCCTCTCTGCCATCCACCAGCATCTGGTGATTGAAGGCTTGCGCACCACAACAGGCCTGGTGGTCGAGACTGGCACCGCACGCGAAGTCCACCACTTTGGCGTCCTGGCGGGTTACGGCGCTGAGGCCGTCCATCCCTACCTGGCCATGGAAACCCTGGTCAGCATCCACAAGGACCTGCCCGGTGATTTGTCGGCCGACAAGGCCATCTACAACTACGTCAAGGCGGTGGGCAAGGGCCTGTCCAAGATCATGTCCAAGATGGGCGTGTCCACCTATATGAGCTACTGCGGCGCGCAGCTGTTCGAAGCCATTGGCCTGTCCAGCGCGACCGTAGCCAAGTATTTCACCGGCACCCCCAGCCGCGTCGAAGGCATAGGCGTTTTCGAGATCGCCGAAGAAGCCATTCGTATGCACAAGGCGGCGTTCGGTACGGATCCGGTGCTGGCCAATGCGCTGGACGCCGGCGGCGAATATGCCTGGCGCGTTAGGGGCGAAGACCACATGTGGTCCCCCGATGCGATTGCCAAGCTGCAGCACAGCACACGCGCCAACAACTGGAACACCTACAAGGAATACGCGCAGATCATCAACGACCAGAGCAAGCGCCATCTGACGTTGCGTGGCCTGTTCGAATTCAAGATTGACCCCGCCAAGGCCATTCCGGTGGATGAAGTTGAAAGCGCCAAGGAAATCGTCAAACGCTTCGCGACTGGTGCCATGTCGCTGGGCTCCATTTCTACCGAAGCCCACGCCACGCTGGCCATTGCGATGAACCGCATTGGCGGCAAGAGCAACACCGGGGAGGGCGGGGAAGATCCGGCCCGTTACCGCAACGAACTCAAAGGTATTCCGATCACACAGGGCCAGACCATGGCCGATATCATCGGCAAGGATGTGGTCGAGGTCGACATTCCCCTGAACGCCGGTGACAGCCTGCGTTCACGTATCAAGCAGGTCGCTTCGGGCCGCTTTGGTGTCACTGCGGAATACCTGTCCAGCGCCGACCAGATACAGATCAAGATGGCCCAGGGCGCCAAGCCAGGCGAGGGCGGTCAATTGCCCGGTGGCAAGGTGTCCGACTACATCGGCCGCCTGCGCCACTCCGTGCCGGGCGTAGGTTTGATCTCACCACCACCGCACCATGACATCTATTCGATCGAAGACTTGGCGCAGCTGATCCACGATTTGAAGAACGTGGCGCCGCACAGCTCTATAAGCGTCAAGCTGGTGTCCGAAATTGGCGTTGGCACCATTGCCGCAGGCGTGGCCAAGTGCAAGAGCGACCACGTGGTGATCGCCGGGCATGATGGTGGCACCGGTGCATCGCCGTGGTCCTCCATCAAGCATGCCGGCAGCCCATGGGAAATCGGTCTGGCCGAGACCCAGCAGACCCTGGTGCTGAACCGTTTGCGTAGCCGCATCCGTGTGCAGGCCGACGGCCAGATGAAGACCGGCCGCGACGTTGCGATTGGTGCCTTGCTGGGCGCGGATGAATTCGGTTTTGCGACCGCACCGCTGGTGGTCGAAGGCTGCATCATGATGCGCAAATGCCACCTGAACACCTGCCCGGTGGGTGTTGCCACGCAAGACCCGGTGCTGCGCCAGAAGTTCTCTGGCAAGCCCGAACATGTCGTGAACTACTTCTTCTTCATCGCCGAAGAAGTGCGCCAGATCATGGCCCAACTAGGCATTCGCAAGTTTGACGACCTGATTGGTCGCTCCGACCTGTTGGATATGCGCCAGGGCATTGAGCACTGGAAGGCCAGTGGCCTGGACTTCAGCCGTCTGTTTGCGCAGCCGCAGGTGCCAGCCGATGTGCCCCGCTTCCAGACGCTGGAGCAGGACCACGGTCTGGAAAAGGCGCTGGACAATGTGCTGATCGCCAAGTGCCGTGCCGCCATCGACAAGGGTGAAAAGGTCCAGTTCATGGAGGCCACGCGCAACGTCAACCGCTCGGTCGGTGCCATGCTGTCCGGCGCGGTGACCAAGGTGCATCCCCAAGGCCTGCCCGACAACACCATCCACATCCAGTTGGAAGGAACCGGCGGTCAATCCTTCGGCGCCTTCCTGACTAACGGCATCACGCTGTACTTGATTGGTGACGCCAATGACTACACCGGCAAGGGCCTCTCGGGCGGCCGTGTTGTGGTGCGCCCCAGCATCGATTTCCGCGGGGTCGCGGTCAACAACACCATCGTCGGCAACACCGTGATGTACGGTGCCACCGCGGGTGAAGCCTTCTTTAGCGGTGTCGGTGGCGAACGCTTTGCGGTGCGCCTGTCGGGTGCGACGGCGGTTGTCGAAGGAACCGGTGACCATGGTTGTGAATACATGACCGGCGGCACGGTGGCAGTGTTGGGCAAGACCGGGCGCAATTTCGCGGCCGGCATGAGTGGTGGCATCGCCTACGTGTACGACGAAGACGGCCAGTTCGCCAAACGCTGCAACACAGCCATGGTGTCCATGGAAAAGGTGCTGCCTGTGGCCGAGCAGGAGGCAAACGTACCCAAGGCGATCTGGCACCGCGGCCTGAGCGACGAATTGCAGCTGCGTAAGTTGCTCGAGGACCACAACCGCTGGACCGGCAGCAAACGCGCGCGCGATCTGCTGGACGACTGGGGCACGGCCCGCGCCAAGTTCATCAAGGTCTTCCCCAATGAGTACAAACGTGCCCTAGGTGAAATCCATATAAAAAAACAGGCTGTAGCCCCCGTTA
Organism: Pseudomonadota bacterium; assembly: GCA_040384785.1. Taxonomy (GTDB): domain Bacteria; phylum Pseudomonadota; class Gammaproteobacteria; order Burkholderiales; family Burkholderiaceae_C; genus Allorhodoferax. The sequence continues at coordinate 11,640 of JAZKIR010000144.1, read as the reverse complement.
AATCTGCATCTGCTGCTACAAAAAAAGTAGTGACAACTGGCAAATAACATCCCCAACTGACTAGATAGACAGGAAAGAATCATGGGAAAAGTCACTGGCTTCATGGAATACGAGCGCATCGAAGAGGGCTACAAACCGGTTGCCGAGCGTGTGAAGCATTACAAAGAGTTCGTCATCGGCCTGGACGATGCACAGGCCAACAAACAGGCCGCGCGTTGCATGGACTGCGGCACACCGTTTTGCAACAACGGCTGCCCGGTCAATAACATCATCCCCGACTTCAACGACATGGTATTCCGCGACGACTGGAAGTCCGCCATCGACACACTGCATAGCACCAACAACTTCCCCGAGTTCACCGGCCGCATCTGCCCGGCGCCCTGTGAAGCGGCCTGCACGCTGAACGTGAATGATGAAGCCGTGGGCATCAAGTCCATTGAGCACGCCATCATCGACCGCGCCTGGGCCGAGGGCTGGGTGTTGGCCCAGCCGTCCAAACACAAGACTGGTAAAAAGGTTGCGGTGGTGGGCTCCGGCCCGGCCGGTATGGCTGCAGCACAACAACTGGCACGCGTCGGCCATGACGTGACCTTGTTCGAAAAGAACGACCGCGTCGGCGGCCTGCTGCGGTACGGCATCCCTGACTTCAAGATGGAAAAGCTGCACATTGACCGCCGCGTGGACCAGATGGTCAAGGAAGGCGTCACCATCCGCACCGGTGTGCTGATCGGCGAAATGCCCAAGGACTCCAAGGTCACCAACTGGGCCAAGGAAACGATTTCTGCCGCCCAGTTGCGGCAGGATTTCGATGCCGTGTTGCTGACCGGTGGTGCCGAACAATCGCGCGACCTGCCGGTGCCCGGCCGCGATCTGAACGGCGTCCACTTCGCGATGGAGTTCCTGCCCCAGCAAAACAAGATCAATGCCGGTGACAAGCTCAAGGGCCAGTTGCGCGCCGACGGCAAACACGTCATCGTCATTGGTGGCGGCGACACGGGCTCCGACTGTGTGGGCACCAGCAACCGCCATGGCGCGGCCAGCGTGACCCAGTTTGAACTGATGCCCCAACCACCGGAAGAGGAAAACCGGCCGATGACCTGGCCCTACTGGCCGATCAAGCTGCGCACCAGTTCCAGCCACGAAGAAGGTTGCGAGCGCGAATTTGCCATTTCCACCAAGGAATTCATCGGCGAAAAAGGCAAGGTCACCGGTCTGAAGACCGTGCGGGTGGAGTGGAAAGACGGAAAAATGGTCGAGGTGGTCGGCAGCGAGCAGATCCTCAAAGCCGACCTGGTGCTGTTGGCGATGGGCTTTGTATCTCCAGTTGCCACCATGCTGCAATCCTTTGGTGTAGACAAGGACGCCCGCGGAAACGCCAAGGCCACAACCGATTTCATCGGCGGCTACGTGACCAACGTGCCCAAGGTCTTTGCCGCAGGGGATGTACGCCGTGGCCAGAGCTTGGTGGTCTGGGCCATCCGCGAAGGCCGCCAGGCCGCGCGTTCGGTCGATGAGTACCTGATGGGGGTTAGCGACTTGCCCCGGTAATCTGCCCCCACGCTCACCCACAGCGTGTGGTTCGCTGCCCCTCAAGGGGGCCGTGTTTACCCTTGGGGCGGCCCTGCGGTGAAACCGTCGCCCCGCACATCTGTTGTTTTGTGTGCCATGCGTGATACACGCCAGATACAAGGGTTTACACGAATCCTTTATCATCCAAGAGCCGGGAACTGCCGGCTTTTGTTTTTTTTATGGCACCCAAACCGTCTTCCTCCCTTGTTGAATTGCGTAACCTGACCTTTGGGTACGGGGAGCGTGTCATATTGGACAAGGTGTCGTTGACTGTGCCGCGTGGCAAGGTCACGGCGCTGATGGGCGCGTCGGGTGGTGGCAAAACCACCATTCTTCGCTTGATTGGCGGCCAAAACCGGGCGCAATCGGGCGAAGCCCTTTTTGATGGGCAGGATGTCACCCGGATGGGCGCGTCGGCGTTGTACGCCGCGCGCCGCCGCATGGGCATGTTGTTCCAGTTTGGTGCGTTGTTTGCCGACCTGAGTGTTTACGACAACGTAGCCTTTCCGCTGCGTGAACACACGGACCTGTCGGAAGAGATGATCCACGACATCGTGTTGATGAAGCTTAATGCTGTGGGTTTGCGTGGCGCCCGTGAGATGATGCCTAGAGAGCTTTCGGGGGGCATGGCACGGCGTGTCGCGTTGGCGCGTGCCATTGCGCTGGATCCCGAGCTGGTGATGTACGACGAGCCTTTTTCGGGCATTGACCCGATCTCGGTTGGCACCTCTGCCACGCTGATACGCCAATTGAATGATTCCATGGGTTTGACCAGTATTTTTGTCTCCCACGAGTTGGAGCAGACCTTTGCTATTGCCGACCACGTCATCATTTTGGCCAATGGCAAGGTGGCTTCACAGGGCACGCCACAAGAGGTGCTCAAAAGCACCGACCCCCTGGTGTACCAGTACGTGAATGCGCTGTCCGAAGGGCCGGTGCGTTTCCACTATCCGGCGGCCACGGTGGACGATGACTTTGGGCCTACCGGTGGGTCTACACAGCAGAAATTTGGAGTGACACGATGAGTTGGTACAAGCCTGCCGATGTGGGGTTTGCAACCCGCAGCAAGATGGCTGACCTGGGCTACGGCGCGCGGCTGTTCTTCCGTCTGTTGTTGTCGGTCGTACCCACCTTTCGCCGTTTTGGTCTGGTGCGTGACCAGATCCACTTCCTGGGCAATTACTCGTTGGCCATCATTGCCATATCGGGCCTGTTTGTGGGCTTCGTCTTTGGTTTGCAGGGTTACTACACCCTGCAGCGTTATGGGTCTTCCGAGGCGCTGGGCCTGTTGGTGACCCTGAGTCTGGTGCGCGAACTGGGCCCGGTTGTGACGGCGCTGCTGTTTGCCGGACGTGCCGGTACCTCGTTGACTGCGGAAATCGGTCTGATGAAGGCCGGTGAACAAATCAGCGTCATGGAAATGATGGCGGTGGACCCCATTCAACGGGTGTTGGCGCCGCGTTTCTGGGCCGGTGTGGTGGTCATGCCGTTATTGGCTGCGGTGTTCAGCGCCATGGGTGTCATCGGCGGCTGGGTCGTCGGCGTGTTGATGATAGGCGTGGATGCGGGCTCTTTCTGGAGCCAGATACAGGGCGGTGTCGACGTTTGGCAGGATGTGGGCAATGGCGTCATCAAGAGCTTTGTTTTTGGCCTTACCGTGACCTTCATCGCCGTGCTGCAAGGTTTTGAGGCGCAAGCCACTCCGGAAGGTGTGGCCAGTGCGACCACACGTACAGTGGTGGTGGCTTCGCTAGCGGTGCTGGGGCTGGACTTCATCCTGACCGCGTTAATGTTTACGATATGAATGCAGTGTGGGACAGGCTAAATCTGTAGCGATGTCCTCAACCGATTAGAAAAATTTGGATAGGTAATAGGAACTTTATGCAGCGGTCAAAAAATGATGTGTGGGTTGGCTTGTTTGTGCTGATTGGGGCCGTGGCCATCCTGTTTCTGGCGCTACAGTCGGCCAACCTTCTGTCCTTGAATTTTCAGTCCACCTACCGCGTGACGGCCAAGTTTGACAACGTGGGTGGACTCAAACCCAAGGCCGCGGTGCGCAGTGGCGGTGTTGTGGTGGGGCGGGTGGAGTCGCTGGTATTTGACGACAAGACCTTTCAGGCCCGTGTTGGCTTGGCTTTGGAGAGCCGCTACGCCTTTCCCAAGGACAGTTCGCTGAAGATATTGACCAGCGGGCTGTTGGGCGAGCAATATATTGGTATTGAGGCCGGTGCCGCAGACACGAATCTGGCGGCTGGTGACACCATCAACGCGACCCAGTCGGCGGTGGTGCTGGAGAATTTGATCAGCCAATTCCTGTACAGCAAGGCGGCAGACGGTCCAACAAGCCCGGCGTCGGAAAAGAAATGAAGGCGATGCAGATGTTGAGTCCTGCCAACCCCTTGCCGCTCAAGACCTGGCGCGATCGCTTGCTCCGATGGAGCGCGCTGGGAGTGCTGATTGCATTGCAAGCCTGCGCGTCTGTGCCCAATAAAGACCCACGCGACCCCATGGAATCCTGGAACCGGGGGGTCTTCGGTTTTAATGACGCTGTAGACCGTGCGGTGGTCAAACCCGTTGCTACGGTATACCGCGATGTGTTGCCCCATTGGATGCGTAGCGGTATCACCAATTTTTTCACCAACCTCGACGACGTATGGTCTTTTGTCAACAACGCCCTGCAGCTGCGTGGACTGGACACGGCGGACAGCTTTGGTCGTGTGGTGGTCAACACCACCATGGGTCTGGGAGGCATTCTGGACGTGGCCAGTGAAATGGGCATGGAACGCCACTCCGCCAATTTTGGCTTGACCTTAGGGCGCTGGGGTGTGGCGCCCGGGCCTTTTGTGGTGCTGCCTTTTTTGGGTTCATCCACATTGCGCGACACACTGGCTTTGCCATTGGACGCCAAGGGTAACCCGGTCTATTACGTCAATGATGTGCCGACACGCGATGCGTTGACGCTGTTGAACTTGGTGGATACCCGGGCTTCCTATCTGAAGGCGGGTGAGGTCGTGGAGGGCGCCGCTTTGGACAAGTACAGTTTTACGCGCGATGCCTTTTTGCAAAGGCGGCGCAACCAGGTGTATGACGGCAATCCACCCGATGAGGACACGACTTCGGAGTTGACGCCTGAGCCTGCACCCGCAGTCACTGCCGCCGTCGCACCGGTAGCAGCCCAGTAATAGTTTGGTAAAGACCTGTTACGGGCGTCGGCCACTTGCAATAGTGAAACGTATTAATTGGATTGAAGGAAAAATCATGAAACGAACTTTTTTACGCCAAATCCTGGCGGCTTCGGTCTTGTTGGTCACGGCATTGGCCGTACCTGTCGCGTACGCCGAGGACGAGGCACCTGATGCCTTGATCAAACGATTGTCTTCCGACATTCTGGAAACCATCAAGAACGACAAGGCCATCCGCGCCGGCGATATGGCACGTGTGATTGCATTGGTGGATACACGCATCATGCCCAACGTCAACTTCCAGCGCATGACGGCTTCCGCCGTAGGCCCGGCATGGCGCCAGGCGACGCCAGAGCAGCAAAAGCGCTTGCAGGAAGAATTCAAGACCTTGCTGGTGCGCACCTATGCAGGTGCCCTGGCGCAGGTCAGTGACCAGACCATTACGATGAAGCCGTTCAAGGCATCCACAGAGGACAAAGAGGTCCTGGTCCGGTCTGAAATCAAGGGCGGCGGCGAAGCCATCCAGTTGGATTACCGCCTGGAAAAGACGCCAGGCCAGGGCGCTGGCTGGAGGATCTACAACCTCAACGTGCTGGGCGTGTGGCTAGTCGAAACCTATCGCAGCCAGTTCGCAAGTGAAATCAATGCCAAAGGCGTGGATGGTCTCATCAGTACCTTGACCGAGCGCAACAAGACCAACGGCAAGAAGGGCTGATGTGCTGAGTTTGCCGGTTGAACTGACCCATGATCTTGCCAAGGGCTGCCTGGCGCAGTTGATCTCCGGCGTGGATGCCGAGGCGTCTCCGGTCGTGGTCAGTGCCACGGCCTTGCAGCGCTTCGACTCGTCGGCTTTGGCGGTGTTGCTGGAGTTGCGCCGCACCTGCCTGCGTGCCGGCAAGACCCTGGTGGTCCAGGGTTTGCCCAAGCACCTCAGTGACTTGGCGACCCTGTACGGCATCGAAGGACTGTTGCCCTCTACCTGAATTTGCGGGCGCCTAAAATGGCGGTTCTCCATGTCTGCCATTTCTTTCCAGTCTGTTTCCAAAAGCTACCCGTCGGCGCGCGGACCTGCGGGCGCCACATTCCTGGCCCTGGACAGCGTGCAACTCGATATCGAGGAAGGTGAGTTCTTCGGTTTGCTGGGCCCCAACGGTGCCGGCAAGACCACGATGATCAGTATTCTGGCGGGTTTGACCCGTGCCACCAGCGGCCGGGTGAAGGTCCTGGGCAGTGACGTGCAAAGCGACTATGCGCAGGCGCGGCGCAAGCTGGGCATCGTTCCGCAAGAGCTGGTATTTGACCCCTTTTTTAATGTCCGCGAGGCGCTGCGCTTCCAGTCCGGTTATTTTGGTGTCACCAAAAATGAGGACTGGATAGACGAGCTGCTGGACAGCCTGGGCCTGGCCGACAAGGCCGGTGCCAATATGCGCCAACTCTCCGGCGGCATGAAGCGCCGCATGCTGGTGGCCCAGGCGCTGGTGCACAAGCCCCCCGTCATCGTGCTGGACGAGCCCACCGCGGGTGTCGACGTGGAGTTACGCCAGACCCTGTGGCAATTCGTTTCCAAGCTCAACAAGCAAGGCCACACCGTGCTCTTGACCACCCATTACCTGGAAGAAGCCGAGGCCCTATGTGGCCGTATCGCCATGCTGAAGACCGGCCGCATTGTGGCGCTGGACCGCACCAGTGCGTTGCTGAAGGCGGCGTCGGGCAATGTGCTGCGTTTCAAGACCTCTGGTGTGCTGCCGCCTGCCTTGGCGGCACGCGCCCGCGTCACCGGCACCGTGGTGCAGTTGCCGGCCCACAATGCCCTGGAAATCGAGCAATACCTGGCCGCCGTGCGCGAGTCGGGTCTGGTCGTCGAAGACGTTGAAATGCGCAAGGCCGATCTGGAAGACGTGTTTATTGACATCATGGCCAAGGCCGGCATGGCGAAAGAAGCGCCACTCGCCGCACCGTTGGTTCAAGTGGTGCCTGAAGACGAAGCAGTGCCCTCACCGGACAAGGACGTCCCCGAAACCAACAGCGTAGGTGCTGTATGACGGGCTGGCACACCCTGTTTTATAAAGAAGTGCTGCGTTTCTGGAAGGTCGGTTTCCAGACCGTGGCAGCACCCGTGCTGACCGCGATGCTGTACCTGTTGATCTTCGGGCACGTGCTGGAAGACCACGTCAAGGTCTACGACAGCATTCGTTACACCGCGTTTTTGGTGCCGGGCCTGGTGATGATGAGTGTGTTGCAAAACGCTTTTGCCAATAGCTCCTCCTCGCTGATCCAGAGCAAGATCATGGGCAACCTGGTGTTCCTGCTGCTGACACCCTTGTCGCATTGGAGCTGGTTTGTGGCCTATGTGGGATCTTCCATTGTGCGTGGCCTGGTGGTGGGGGCGGGTGTGCTGATCGCTGGCGTCTGGTTTACCCCCTTGGGCTTTGCGGCGCCGCTATGGATCATCGTATTTGCCGTGCTGGGCGCGGCGCTGATGGGCGCTCTGGGACTGATTGCCGGTCTGTGGGCCGAGAAATTTGACCAGTTGGCCGCCTTCCAGAACTTTGTCATCATGCCGATGACGTTCCTGAGCGGCGTGTTTTATTCCATCCAGTCTTTGCCGGTGTTCTGGCAGAACGCCAGCCACCTGAATCCCTTTTTCTACATGATCGACGGCTTTCGCTACGGCTTCTTCGGGGTCAGCGATGCGTCGCCCTGGTTGAGCCTGGGCATAGTTGGTGGCGCCTTGGCCGTGGTCAGTGTGCTGGCCGTGCAATTGCTGCGCACCGGTTACAAGATACGCAGCTAATTCCCTTTTTTTTGAGACTGACATGACCGGCGAAGAAATCGAAAACCTGATCACCAACAGCATGGCTTGCGAGGTCTGCCAGGTGGAGGGCGACGGCCGCCATTGGTATGCCACGGTGGTCTCCAACACCTTTGAAGGCAAGCGCCTGATCGCGCGCCACCAACTGGTGTACGCCGCCATGGGTGTGAGGCTCAAGACGGACGAAGTGCATGCCCTGTCCATGAAGACCTTCACTCCTGCCGAGTGGGCCGCGCAGAGCAATGGATAAGCTGCTGATACGCGGCGGCCGCCAACTGCAGGGCGAGGTGCTGATCTCCGGCGCCAAGAATGCCGCCTTGCCCGAGCTGTGCGCGACGCTGCTGACTGCGGAGCCGGTGACCTTGCGCAATGTGCCGCGCTTGCAAGACGTCTCCACCATGCTCACGCTGATTCGCAATATGGGCGTGCAGGTCGAGCAAGGCAGCGATGGCTCCGTGCGCGTGGATGCCGGTGCATTGAGCTCACCCGAAGCACCGTATGAGTTGGTCAAGACCATGCGCGCCTCGGTGCTGGCCTTGGGGCCTTTGCTGGCCCGTTTTGGCGAGGCCACGGTGTCGCTGCCCGGCGGTTGTGCGATTGGCTCGCGCCCGGTGGACCAGCACCTGAAGGGGCTGACGGCCATGGGTGCCGAGATTGTTGTTGAACATGGCTACATGATCGCCAAGCTGCCCAAGGGCCGTACCCGCCTGCATGGCGCGCGCATCACGACCGACATGGTCACGGTGACCGGCACCGAGAATTTCTTGATGGCCGCGGCTCTGGCCGAGGGTGAAACCATTCTGGAAAATGCGGCCCAGGAGCCGGAGATCCCCGACCTGGCCGAAATGTTGATCAGCATGGGTGCGAAGATCGAAGGCCACGGCAGCCGCCGCATCCGCATCCAGGGTGTTGAGGCATTGCACGGCTGCACCCACCAGGTAGTGGCCGACCGCATCGAGACCGGCACCTTTTTGTGCGCCGTGGCAGCGACCGGTGGCGATGTGGTGCTCAAACATGGGCGCATCGACCATCTGGAAGCCGTGGTCGAGAAGCTGCGCGACGCCGGTGCCACGGTATCGGCGGTCGACGGCGGCATTCGTGTGCAATCACAAGGCCGCCTCAAGGCGCAGAGTTTTCGTACGACCGAATACCCCGGCTTTCCGACCGATATGCAGGCCCAGTTCATGGCGCTGAATGCCGTTGCGCATGGGCACAGCATGGTCACCGAGACGATTTTTGAGAACCGCTTCATGCACGTCAACGAGATGCTGCGCCTGGGCGCCAACATCCAGATCGACGGCAAGGTGGCTGTCATCGAAGGCGTGGAAAAATTATCCGGCGCCACCGTCATGGCAACCGACTTACGCGCCTCCGCCAGCCTGGTGATTGCCGGCCTGGTCGCCGATGGCGAGACGGTGGTCGACCGCATCTACCACCTGGACCGCGGCTACGACCAGATGGAAGCGAAATTACGCGGCATTGGCGCCGACATCGAAAGATTTAAATGATCACACTCGCCCTCTCCAAAGGCCGCATCTTCGAAGACACCTTGCCCCTGCTCAAGGCAGCCGGCATTGAGGTGCTCGACGATCCAGAAAAATCCCGCAAACTGATCCTGGCCACCAACCTGCCCGACGTGCGGGTGCTGGTCGTGCGCGCCACCGATGTGCCGACCTATGTGCAGTACGGCGGGGCCGACATGGGCATCACCGGCAAGGACACGCTGCTGGAGCATGGCAGCCATGGCCTGTACCAGCCGTTGGACCTGCAAATTGCCAAGTGCCGCATCAGTGTGGCGGCGCGGGCCGATTTTGACTACGCCACTGCCGTGCGCCAGGGTGCGCGCCTGAAGATTGCCACCAAATACGTGGCCATCGCGCGTGAGTTTTTTGCCACCAAGGGTGTGCACGTGGACCTGATCAAGCTCTACGGCAGCATGGAGATTGCGCCGCTGGTCGGCATGGCCGACGCCATCGTGGATCTGGTGTCCACCGGCAATACTTTGCGCGCCAACCACCTGGTCGAGGTGGAGCAGATCATGGAGATCAGCTCCCGCCTCGTCGTCAACCAGGCCGCGCTGAAACTCAAGCGTGAGCCGATCCGTAAAATTATTGATGCCTTTGCCAGTGCATTGGCCGTGACTGCCTGACTCTTTCTCTTTCTTCAACGCCATGACTTTCTCTGCCAAGCCCCTGCGTCTAACTACTGTTGACAGCCAATTCGAGGCGGACTTCCAGGCGCGCCTGCATTGGGCCGACGATACCGACGCGGCGATTGAAACCAGCGTGGCGGCCATCTTGCGCGACGTGCAATTGCGGGGTGATGCCGCGGTGCTGGAATACACGGCGCGCTGGGACCATGTGCAGGCCGACACCCTGGCCGAACTGGAGCTGACCCAGGCCGAACTCAAGGCCGCCTTTGACTGCATTCCTGCCAAGCAGCGTGAAGCGCTGGAAGCCGCGGCCCGACGTGTGCGCAGCTACCACGAAGCACAGAAAAAGGCCTGCGGCGAGAGCTGGAGCTACCGTGACGAACACGGCAGCCTGCTGGGCCAAAAGGTCACCCCATTGGACCGCGTTGGCATTTACGTGCCCGGTGGCAAGGCCACCTATCCATCGTCAGTGCTCATGAACGCGATCCCGGCCCACGTGGCGGGTGTGGGTGAAATCATCATGGTTGTGCCGACGCCGCGCGGCGAGAAAAACGCCATGGTGCTGGCCGCGGCCTATGTGGCGGGTGTTACCCGTGCCTTCACGATTGGCGGCGCCCAAGCCATCGCCGCGCTGGCCTATGGCACGACCACCATTCCCGCCGTGCACAAGATCACCGGTCCCGGCAATGCCTATGTCGCCGCCGCCAAACGCAGCGTTTTTGGCAAGGTAGGTATAGACATGATTGCCGGACCCAGCGAAATTTTGGTGCTAGCCGATGGCACCACGCCGCCCGATTGGGTGGCCATGGACCTGTTCAGCCAGGCTGAACACGATGAGTTGGCACAAAGTATTTTGTTGTGTCCGGACGCCGCCTATATCGATGCCGTGCAGGCGGCCATTGATCGGCTATTGCCCGAAATGCCCCGCGCCGAGATCATCGCCAAGTCGCTGAACGACCGCGGTGCGCTGATCCACACCCGCAGCATGGAAGAGGCTTGCGCTATTTCCAATCGCATCGCGCCCGAACATTTGGAAGTGTCCAGCCAGGACCCGCACCGCTGGGAGCCACTGCTTACACACGCGGGCGCGATCTTTTTAGGCGCCTTCACCAGTGAGTCGCTGGGTGACTACTGCGCCGGCCCCAACCACGTGTTGCCTACCAGCGGCACGGCGCGTTTCTCCAGCCCGCTGGGTGTCTACGATTTCCAGAAACGCTCCAGCCTGATAGAGGTCAGCGAGGCCGGTGCCCAGGTCCTGGGTCCGATTGCGGCCGAATTGGCCTATGGCGAAGGCCTGCAAGGCCATGCACGCGCTGCGGAAATGCGCTTGAAGCGCTGAGTCCGGGTGGCAGAGCATTCTGCTCCGTGTCGCCCGCCCGCTATGCGGGCTCCTCCTTTACCTGCGCAGAACGCTCTGCCACCCAGACTCCTGGGGCGGGCACTCGGCAGGGAATTGGGGGTGGCATTGGTGTAAGAATAGGCACCACTGCCCGACTACCACCCATGCACCAACATTTTTTCTCCTCTCGCTTTGTACTCGTCGCCGTGCTTGTTGTGACCAGCCTCTGCGTCGCAACCGCCGCATCAGCCATGTCCCTGCGCGAACTGCGCGGCCTGGAGAAATCCGGCAAAAACGGAATCTTTTATGCCAATTACTACCTGGTCGGCGTCATGGAGGGTGTGCTGGAAGCGCATGACCACGGCGTGCGTTATGGCGCAACCGCCACCATTTGCATGAACGGCCGCCGCCTGGAGCCCCGCATGGCCAAGGGCCTGTTTGATACCGAACGCAAACGCAATGCGGATGTCTACGAAGCGGACATGCCGGTGCAGCTGGTCATGGCCAACGCGCTGTCCACCGTGTATTCCTGCTAGTCTTACTGTGTTATAAAAAATCAAGGTTTATGCGAGAATCCTCATGTAGG
>JAZKIR010000143.1:0-6064 GCA_040384785.1 Pseudomonadota bacterium | reverse complement strand
CGCGAACATTGGTTTACCGATGAAGCCGCTTCTCAAGAGTAATGGTTATGTAAATAAAGTTTCAGTTTAGGCCAACAACTGCCCTCGGGGTGGTTGGGCCGCCGCCAAAGGTTACACAACAAATGTCTAGTACGACCGTCGCCGAGTTTGCAAATGAACTCAAAAAATCCACTGACACACTGCTGGAGCAGTTGAAGTCGGCCGGGGTTGCCAAAGGGGCCGCCTCCGATGTGCTGACCGATTCAGATAAGCACAGCCTGCTGAATTTCCTGCAGAGCAGCCATGGAACAGTGAGCCCTGACCGCAAGAAGATCACCCTGGTCAAGAAACAGACCACGGAAATCAAACAGGCGGATGCCACGGGCAAGGCACGCACCATTCAGGTGGAAGTGCGCAAGAAACGCACGTTTGTGCGACGAGACGACGACGTGGCGGTCGCACCTGAAAGCATCGAACAAGAAGCCCTGGTGGCCGCACCCGCTGCGCCACTGATCGACAACGCCGAACTGGCGCGCCGCGAAGAAGAAGCACGCCGCCAGGCTGAGCTGATCCGCCGCCAGGAAGAGGAGTTGGTAGAGAAGCGGCGCCAGCGTGAAGCGGACGAGCAACGCCATCGCGAGGCTGAAGAGCGCGCTGCAAGTTATGCCGCGGCCGAGCAGGAAAAGAAAATTCAAGCCACGGCGAACAAAACCGAAGCCAGCGCAGAGGCAGCTGAAGCGGCTGTCGCACGTGCTGCAGCCCAAGCGGAAGTGCGTGAAAAAGCGGCTGCCGAATCCAAAGCGCGCTCCGACGAAGAATCTGCCCGCGCAGTGGACCTGAATGACCGCCGCCGCAAGGCCGAAGCCGAAGCCGCCGCGATACGCTCGATGATGTCCGCCCCAAAGCGTGTCCTGGTCGCCCACAAGCCCGAGGCCCCCAAGGCCACAGTAGCGGCAGACGCCAAGGCCGGCATGAAAGGCACGTTGCACAAGCCGCCAGCGGGAACCGTGGTGGCCAAGCCCGCTAAACCGGCAGCCGCCGGTGGCCCTGCCAGCGCCCCTGGTGCTGGCAAGGAAGTCAAGTCTGCCAAGTTGTCCAGCAGCTGGGCCGGTGATCCCGCCAAGAAGAAAGCCATTCCGACCCGGGGTGACACCGGCGCAGGCGCAGGTCGCTCAACCAACTGGCGCGCAGGCCCACGTGGCCGACGTGGCAGCAATGACCGTGACCGGGATCACCACCAAACCGCATCCGCACCGGTGGAGGCGCGCGTGCTGGAAGTGCATGTGCCCGAAACCATCACCGTGGCCGAATTGGCGCACAAGATGGCAGTCAAGGCATCCGAGGTTATCAAGCATTTGATGAAGCTGGGTCAGATGGTCACCATCAACCAGCCGCTGGACCAAGACACTGCCATGATTTTGGTTGAGGAAATGGGACACAAGGCTATCGTCGCCGCGCTGGACGATGCCGAAGCCTTTACCGACGACGAAGTGCAACAACAGCACGCCGAGGCTCTGCCACGCGCACCTGTGGTTACTGTCATGGGTCACGTTGACCATGGTAAAACATCCTTGCTGGATTACATCCGCCGCGCCAAAGTAGCGTCGGGTGAAGCCGGTGGCATTACCCAGCACATTGGCGCCTACCACGTGGAAACTCCACGCGGAATGGTGTCCTTCCTGGACACGCCCGGTCACGAGGCCTTCTCGGCCATGCGTGCCCGTGGCGCCAATGCGACCGACATTGTGATTCTGGTGGTTGCCGCAGACGATGGCGTCATGCCACAGACCAAGGAAGCCATCAAGCACGCCAAGGCGGCCGGCGTTCCCATCGTGGTTGCGATCAATAAGATCGACAAGCCCGATGCCAACCCCGAGCGCGTGAAGAACGAGCTGGTAGTGGAAGAGGTGATTCCAGAGGAATTTGGTGGTAGTTCGCCATTTGTTACTGTGTCCGCCAAAACCGGCCAAGGCATTGATGAACTGTTGGAACAAGTGTTGTTGCAAGCCGAAGTGCTGGAACTGCGCGCACCCGTCGATGCCATGGCCAAGGGCCTCGTCATTGAAGCGCGCTTGGACAAGGGCCGTGGACCCGTTGCGACCATTCTGGTTCAGTCCGGTACGCTCAAGACTGGCGACGTGGTGTTGGCAGGCCAGACCTACGGTCGCGTGCGCGCCATGCTGGACGAAAACGGCAAACCGATCAAAACTGCTGGGCCTTCGATCCCCGTTGAGATCCAGGGCTTGACCGAAGTGCCCCAGGCGGGTGATGAATTCATGGTTATGGCCGATGAGCGCCGTGCCCGTGAAATTGCCACCTACCGCGCTGGCAAGTTCCGCAACACCAAGCTGGCCAAGCAACAAGCCGCCAAGCTGGAGAACATGTTTACCGACATCAATGCTGGCGAAGTCAAGATGGTCCCAATCATCGTCAAGGCCGACGTGCAGGGTTCGCAAGAAGCCTTGGCACAGTCCCTGCTCAAGCTGTCGACCGACGAAGTCAAGGTACAAATGGTCTACACAGCCGTGGGTGCCATCAGCGAGTCCGATGTCAACCTGGCGATTGCCGCCAAGGCCGTTATCATTGGTTTCAATACCCGTGCCGACGCCGGTGCGCGCAAGCTGGCCGAAAACAACGGTGTGGACATTCGCTACTACGACATCATTTACGACGCCGTGGACGACCTGAAGCTGGCCATGTCCGGCATGCTGACACCCGACAAGCGCGAAGAAGTTCTGGGTACCGCCGAGATTCGCACCGTGTTCGTGGCGTCCAAGATCGGTACTGTTGCCGGTTGTATGGTCACCTCTGGTTTGGTCAACCGCACCGCACGTTTCCGCCTGTTGCGCGACAACGTGGTGGTGTACACCGGCGAGCTGGATTCGCTCAAGCGTGTCAAGGATGATGTGCGCGAAGTCAAGGAAGGCTTTGAGTGCGGTATCAAGCTCAAAAATTACAACGATATCTCGGTGGGCGATCAGTTGGAATTCTTCGAAATCCGCGAAATCGCACGGACGCTGTAACCGGTAGACCAGTACAAGTACATGGCACGCAAGAAGTCCTCCACACCCCACCGCGGTTTCCGCGTGGCCGATCAGATCCAGCGGGATCTGACCGAGTTGATCGCGCGCGAGTTGAAAGACCCGCGAGTCGGCATGGTGACAATCCAGGCGGTGGAGGTAACACCGGACTACGCACACGCCAAAGTGTTTTTCAGCATGCTGACCGGTGACCCGGTGGCCTGTGCAGAAGGTTTGAACCAGGCGGCGGGCTTTTTGCGCGCCGGTCTGTTCAAACGCCTGCACATCCACACCGTACCCACGCTGCACTTCCACTTTGACCGTACCACGGAGCGTGCGGCAGACATGAATGCCTTGATTGCGCAGGCCGTTGCGTCTCGTTCAAAGAACGAGGAATAAAGTATGGTTCAAGCGCCACGTGCACGGGTCACTAGGCGCCCCGTGCATGGGGTGCTGTTGCTGGACAAGCCTTTGGGCTGGTCGAGCAACGACGCGCTGCAAAAAGTGAAATGGTTGCTACGTGCGGAGAAGGCGGGCCATACCGGCACGCTGGACCCCTTGGCAACTGGTGTGCTGCCGCTGTGCTTTGGCGCCGCTACCAAGTTCAGCCAGATGCAACTGGATGCCGACAAGGAATACGAAGCGACGGCGCTGCTGGGTCGCAAAACCAGCACCGGCGATGCAGAAGGCGAAGTGATTGCGGTGCGGCCCGTCCACGTGGACGCCGAGGATGTTGCGCGGGTTGTACCCCTGTTTACCGGGCCGATACTGCAGACGCCGCCCATGCACAGTGCCTTGAAGAAGGACGGCAAGGCGCTGTACGAGTATGCACGTGCCGGGATCGAGGTTGAACGGGAGGCTCGCAGCGTGACCATCCATAAACTGGATGTAGCGTTAGCCCTCGCAGATATTGAACATCCCACTATCAAAATGATAGTTGGCTGCAGCAAGGGTACGTATATTCGTACCCTAGGCGAAGACATTGGAGAGGCTCTGGGTTGCGGTGCACACCTGACGGGTCTGCGCAGAACCGCTACCGGTGGATTCACGGTGGCGCAATGCGTGACGCTGGAGGCGCTGGAGGCAATGACGGAGGACGAGCGGTTGGCCTGTCTGTTGCCGGTGGATGCGCTGCTGGAGCGCCACACCGTGGTCACGCTGGATGGGGAAAATGCAGGGCGATTTCTGAGCGGCGTGCGCCGCCGCGGAAACTGGCCCGATGACGAACGAGTGGCCGTATATGGCCCTTCGATGGGCTCAGGACAGGTACTGGGCACCACCTTGCTGGGTACTGCCCATACCAAGGCGGGGGAGTTGATACCGGGGCGCTTGCTGAGCCCGCTTGAGATAACACAGTCTCAAACCCAGCAAGCAGGAAACTACGAACCCGCTTGAGCGCCCCCGGGCGACTGGCACAACAGATTCAAGAGAAAAGAGAGAGTGAACCATGAGCAGTAGCAAACAAATCCGCAATATCGCGATCATCGCCCACGTTGACCACGGCAAGACCACCATGGTCGACCAGTTGTTGCGCCAGTCCGGCACCTTCGCCCAGCACGAGAAAATCGTGGACACGGTGATGGATAACAACGCGATTGAAAAAGAGCGTGGCATCACCATTCTGGCCAAAAACTGCGCCGTGACATGGGAAGGCACCCACATCAACATCGTCGACACCCCAGGACACGCCGACTTCGGCGGTGAAGTGGAACGTGCGCTGTCCATGGTGGACGGCGTGGTGTTGCTGATTGACGCACAAGAAGGCCCCATGCCGCAGACCCGTTTCGTGACCAAGAAGGCCCTGGCCTTGGGTCTGAAGCCGATTCTGGTGGTGAACAAGGTGGACAAGCCCGGTGCGCGCCCTGACTACGTAGTCAACGCTGCCTTCGATTTGTTCGACAAGCTCGGCGCCACTGACGAACAACTGGACTTCCCCGTCGTCTATGCCTCCGGCATCAACGGCTGGTCTTCGCTGGAAGAGGGCGAACCCAATGAACAATGGGGTCCCGACATGTCGGCCCTGTTCAATACCATTCTGAAGCACGTGCCGCACCAACAGGGTGATCCCGAAGCACCGCTGCAACTGCAAATTTCCGCACTCGACTTTTCGACCTTTGTGGGCCGTATCGGCGTTGGCCGTATCAGCCAAGGCACGATCAAGCCCATGATGGACGTGGTCGTCATGGAAGGCCCGGACGGCAAGCCCGTCAAAGGCCGTGTCAACCAGGTCCTGACCTTCCAGGGTTTAGAGCGTGTGCAGGCCACAGAAGCCGGTCCCGGCGAAATCGTGCTGATCAACGGCCTGACGGACATCGGCATTGGTGTCACGATCACCGATCCTGCCACCCCGGCACCTCTGCCCATGCTGAAGGTGGACGAGCCAACGCTGACCATGAACTTCTGCGTCAACACCAGCCCATTGGCCGGCCGCGAAGGCAAGTACGTCACCAGCCGCCAGATCTGGGACCGCCTGCAAAAAGAACTGCAACACAACGTGGCGTTGCGCGTCAAGGAAACCGACGAAGAAGGTATCTTTGAAGTCATGGGCCGCGGCGAATTGCACCTGACCATTCTGCTGGAAAACATGCGCCGCGAAGGCTTTGAGATGGCCGTCAGCAAGCCGCGCGTGGTCATGAAAGACGTCAACGGCGAAAAACACGAGCCTATCGAAATGGTGACGGCCGACATCGAAGAGCAGCACCAGGGCGGTGTCATGCAAGCGCTGGGCGAACGCAAGGGTGATCTGGTGAATATGGAGCCGGACGGTCGTGGCCGTGTGCGCCTGGAATACCGCATCCCGGCACGGGGTCTGATTGGTTTCACCAACGAGTTCTTGAATCTGACGCGTGGTTCCGGTCTGATCTCCAATATTTTCGACAGCTACGAGGCGCACAAGGGTGAGATCGGTGGCCGCAAGAACGGCGTGCTGATTTCCATGGACGCCGGTGAAATTTTCACCTACGCCCTGGGCAAGTTGGACGACCGCGGCCGCATGTTCGTGCGCGCCAACGACCCGGTGTACGAAGGCATGATTGTGGGCATCCACAGCCGTGACAACGATCTGG
>JAZKIR010000142.1:0-5634 GCA_040384785.1 Pseudomonadota bacterium | reverse complement strand
TTTGCGATGGCATCAGCAAGCTCATCCCCAACAAGCCGGGCACCAACGTCACGTTGCAATTGCCGCCGACCGATGGCAAGAAAAACGACAAATACGTCTATGCCTCCGAGGCCGAACCGATACTGGCCGAGCGCGAAGCCAACGAGGAAGACGTCAAAACCCTGCTGGAAATGGCCCGCAAGCTAGAGGGCATGACGCGCAACATCGGCATGCACGCCGGGGGCGTGTTGATTGCTCCGGGCAAGCTGACCGATTTCTGCCCGCTGTACCAGCAGCCCGGTAGCGAATCGGCGGTGAGCCAGTACGACAAGGACGACGTGGAGGCCATCGGCCTGGTGAAGTTTGACTTCTTGGGCCTGGCCACGCTGACCATTCTGGAAATCGCGCGCGAGTTCATCATGCAGCGCCACGCGGGGCAGGAAAACTTTGCCTATGAAAACCTGCCGCTGGACGACGCCAAGGTTTACAAGCTGTTCTCCGACGGGAAGACCGAAGCCGTATTTCAGTTTGAAAGTACCGGCATGCAACGCATGCTGAAAGACGCCAAACCGTCGCGGCTGGAGGACCTGATTGCGCTGAATGCGCTGTACCGCCCAGGCCCCATGGACCTGATTCCCAGTTTCGTCGCGCGTAAACACGGGCGCGAGGTCATCGAATACCCGCACCCGCTGGTCGCCGAGATGCTGAGTGAGACCTACGGCATCATGGTCTACCAGGAGCAGGTCATGCAGACCGCGCAGATCCTGGGCGGTTATTCGCTCGGTGGTGCCGATATGCTGCGCCGCGCGATGGGCAAGAAGAAGGCCGAGGAGATGGCCGAACACCGCAGCATCTTCCGCGCTGGGGCCGCCAAAAACGACATCAGTGAAGAAAAAGCCGACGAGGTTTTCGACTTGATGGAGAAGTTTGCAGGCTACGGCTTCAACAAGTCGCACGCTGCCGCCTACTCACTGCTGGCCTACCACACGGGCTGGATCAAGGTCCACTACACGGCCGAGTTTTTCTGTGCCAATATGACGGTGGAAATGGACGACACCGACAAGCTCAAGGTCTTGTTTGAAGACGCCGAGAAGATGGGCCTGTCGTTCGAGCCACCGAATATCAACCGCGGTCGCCATCGCTTTGAGCCTATCTCCAACAAGGAAATTCGCTACGGCCTGGGCGCCATCAAGGGCACGGGCCAGCAGGCGATCGAGGCCATTGTGGCGGCGCGTGAAGGCAAAGGCCCGACCGGTGAAGAGGGGCCGTTCACCAGCCTGTTTGATTTCGCCCGCCGTGTGGACCGCAGCCGGCTGAACAAGCGCTGTGTCGATGCGCTGATCAAGGCCGGAGCTTTTGACACGCTGCAGCTCAACCGCGCTTCCTTGTCGGCATCCATAGACCGGGCGTTTGACTTTGCGGCCGCCAGCGCGGCCAATGCCAACCAGCACGGTCTGTTTGACATGGGCGGCGAAGACGACCATGGTTCCAGCACACAAGAGCCTGAGCTGGTGGAGGCCATGCCCTGGGGTATCAAGGAGCGGCTTACGTACGAAAAAACGGCGGTGGGCTTTTACCTGTCCGGCCATTTGTTTGACGAAGTCACGCTGGAGGTACGCCGTTTTGCCAAGCGCCCGATTGAGGAGTTGATTGATACCCGCGAGCCACAGTTGCTGGCCGGCATCGTCACCGATTTTCGGGTCATCAACGGCCAGCGCGGTAAGCTGGCGCTGTTCAAGCTGGACGACAAGTCGGCCATGATCGATGCGCGGGCCGAGGAAGAGCTGATCAACGCCAACAAACATTTGTTCAAGGACGACGAACTCATCATTGTCATGGGCAAGGTGCGTGACGATCGTTTTTCCGGTGGCAAACAACTCACCATCACCCAGGTGTGGGACCTGGAGCAGGCGCGCTGCCGTTTTGGCAAGTACCTTCGGGTGGCGGTCAGCGCCGACAGCCGTGCTGCGGGGCCGGATGTGGCCCGCCTGGTGCGCGAATTTCCGGCCAAACGCGAGCAGACCGAGCAGGGGGAGCTGGTGCGAGGGCTGGCGGTGCGTCTGTCGGTGCAGCGTGTGATAGATGGCGCCGAGCAGGGCGCCGCCGAAGCGGCTGAGGCGGTCGACCCTCAGGCTGTGTGCACCGGCGCCACGGCTGAGCTGCAATTGGGCGACAACGCACGTTTTTACCCCAGCGACGCCGCACTGGCCGGCTGGCGGGCGCAGGCGGACCAGGGCAAAGCCGTCATTGCCTACGATTGAGCCTCATTCCTGAGGTTGTTTATGGAAATAGCCTTCCAGCCCTCGAAAATTATAGCTAAGGCGCTATAAATACTGTAGCGGTTGGACTGCAAAGCGGGCGGCGCGTGTCGGCTCCCAGCGCGCCTGGGTGCGCAGAAATGTCGGCGTTCTGGTTGACAGGCATTCTCGTTTAGATTAAATTACTAACCATCTGGTCATTAAACGAGATTTTGCTGTCTTCAACCTTTTAAACGGTCTCTCCATGCCTTCCAAACTCCTTCCCACCGCGCTGACGCTTGTCGCCGCCACGCTGTTGTTGAGCGCCTGCTCCAAGCCTGCCCCACCGGAAGCGCCGATACGCTCGGTCAAAGTGATGACGGTCGGCGTCGACAACATGCATTCCGGTGCTGAATTTGCGGGTGAGGTGCGGGCGCGTGTCGAATCCCGCCTGGGCTTCCGTGTCGCTGGCAAGATGGTGCGCCGCCAGGCAGAGTTGGGTCAACGGGTCAAGGCGGGTGATGTGCTCGCGCAGTTGGACCCGCAGGACTACCAGTTGGCCGCCCAAGCCGGGCAGGCCCAAGTGGTGGCTGCGCTGACCAACCGGGATCTGGCCGCCGCCGATTTCAAGCGCTTCAAGGAGTTGCGTGACCAGAATTTCATCAGCGGTGCCGAGCTGGAGCGCCGCGATGCCGCGCTCAAGGCCGCCCAGGCGCAACTGGACCAAGCCCAGGCCCAGTCCAAGGGGCAGGGCAACCAGGCCGCTTATACAACCCTGGTGGCCGATACCTCCGGCGTGATCACGGCGGTAGAGGCCGAGCCAGGTCAGGTGGTGGCAGCGGGCACGCCGGTATTGCGCATCGCGCAGGACGGACCGCGCGATGTGGTGTTTGCGGTGCCGGAAGACAAGGTGGCCATGATCAAGGCTGGTTCGGGTGTGGAGGTGCGGGCCTGGGCCGGCAAGACGTCCTTCAAGGGCATGGTGCGTGAAGTGGCGGCGAGTGCCGACCCCATCACCCGCACATTCACCGTCAAGGTGGGGCTGGAAGCCCTGGATGCCAAGGATGCGCTGGCTTTGGGGACCACTGTGTCCATCATTCCCCAGGCCTTTGACCGCAGCAATGTGCAGGTCATCAAGTTGCCTACCAGCGCCCTGCGCCAGGATGGCAAGACGTCTGCCGTGTGGGTACTGGATACCAACACGATGACGGTCAAGTTGCAGCCTGTCCAGATTGCGACGGCGGATGGCAATGAGGTCGTCATCGCTTCCGGACTGCAGCCTGGCATGCAGGTGGTGTCCGCCGGTGTACATGTGTTGGCACCCGGTGAAAAGGTCACTCTGTATAAGGAAAAAGTGGCTGCAGCCCCCGTGGTTGTTGCGTCTGGCACTATGGGTTCTATAGCAACCGCTGCCACCGCTGCACCGGTTATTGCTGCGCAGGTAAGCGCTTCGTCTGCGAAGTGAGCCAGCCATGAACCAAGAACAACCCAAGCCAGGTTTTAACCTGTCCAAATGGGCGCTGGACCATTCCGCGTTGACCCGTTATCTGATCGTAGTGCTCATGGTGTTGGGCATGGCCGCCTTCTTCCAGCTAGGGCAGGACGAAGACCCCCCGTTTACCTTCCGCATCATGGTGGTGCGCACCTTCTGGCAGGGCGCTACAGCCCAGCAGATGGCAGAGCAGGTCACCGACAAGATCGAGCGCACGCTGCAAGAGGTGCCCAACGCGGACAAGATCCGCAGCTTCTCCAAGCCCGGCGAGTCCACCATCTTGTTCCAGGTCAAGGACTCGACCCACGCCACCGATGTCGCCAATATCTGGTACACGGTGCGAAAGAAAATCGGCGATATCCGCCAGACGTTGCCATTGGGCGTGCAAGGCCCGTTTTTCAACGACGAGTTTGGTGACGTGTACGGCGTGATCTACGCGCTGGAGGCTGACGGTTTTTCCGACGCCGAGGTCAAGACCTTTGCCGATGACGTTCGGCAGAAGCTGCTGCGCGTGACCGATGTGAACAAGGTGGAGCTGTTTGGCGTGCAAGACGAAAAACTGTTCGTCGAGATTTCGCAAAAGCGCCTCTCCCAACTCGGCCTGGACTTCAACCAGGTGCTGGCCCAGCTGGCGCAGCAAAATGCAGTTGAGGCTGCCGGCACGGTGCAGACTCCGCTGGATGTCGTGCAGGTGCGCGTAGGTGGGCAATTTGAGGCGGTGGAACAACTGCGCAGTATGCCGATCCGGGGCAGCTCGGGTAACCAACTGCGTTTGGGCGACATTGCGGACATCAAACGCGGCTATGTCGATCCTCCGGCCGTGAAAGTCCGCCACCAGGGCAAACAAGTCATTGCGCTGGGCGTGTCCATGTCCAAGGGCGGTGACATCATTGCACTGGGCAAGGCGCTCAAGACAGCGACCGACGGCATTGACCAGACCCTGCCGGCGGGTATTCGCCTTGTCAATGTGCAGAACCAACCCAAGGCCGTGGCCCGGTCGGTCAACGAGTTTGTGGGGGTCTTGATCGAAGCGATTGTGATTGTGCTGGCCGTCAGCTTCATCAGTCTGGGCCTGCACAAGCGCAGCGGTTCCTTGCCCTGGTTCAAGCGTTACTACGTGGACATGCGTCCGGGCCTGGTGGTGGGCATCACGATTCCGTTGGTGCTGGCCGTGACCTTTATCGGCATGTTGTACTGGGGCATAGGGCTGCACAAGATTTCATTGGGGTCGCTAATCATTTCACTGGGGTTGTTGGTGGATGACGCCATCATTGCGGTGGAGATGATGGTGCGCAAGATGGAAGAGGGTTACGACAAGGTGCGCGCGGCCACCTTCGCCTATGAAATCACTGCCATGCCCATGCTGACGGGCACCTTGATTACCGCCGTGGGTTTTCTGCCCATCGGTATTGCCAAGTCCTCGACCGGTGAATACACCTTTGCCATTTTTGGCGTGACCGTTTTGGCACTGGTTCTGAGCTGGATCGTATCGGTGTACTTTGTGCCTTACCTGGGCACGCTGCTACTCAAGGTCAAGCCCCACGCTGCTGGTGACCAGCCGCACGAGCTATTTGATACCCCGTTCTACAACGCCTTCCGCAAGACCGTGAACTGGTGCGTGCAGTACCGGTGGGCCACGATTGGCATGATGCTGATGACCTTTGCACTGGGCATTGTGGGCATGGGTGTTGTGCAGCAGCAATTCTTTCCGGATTCCAGCCGCCCTGAAATTCTGGTGGACATCTGGTACCCCGAAGGCACGTCCATGGCGGCCAACGAACAAACGACCAAGCGGGTCGAGGCGCGCCTGATGCAGGAGCCGGGCGTGGAAAGTGTCAGCACCTGGGTCGGGTCGGGTGTGCCACGCTTCTATTTGCCGATGGACAACGCGTTCCCGCAAAGCAATGTGTCGCAATTCATCGTCAT
>JAZKIR010000141.1:0-39663 GCA_040384785.1 Pseudomonadota bacterium | reverse complement strand
GTGCTGTAGTCGATCCAGCTGTCGCTCTTGGTCACGCCTATGCGTTCGGCAAACACTTGCAGGCTGGCGGGTGTGTAGCCGCGGCGGCGCAGGCCGACGATGGTGGGCATGCGGGGGTCGTCCCAGCCTTCGACCTTGTGGTCGTACACCAGTTGCGCCAGCTTGCGTTTGCTGGTGATCACATAGGTCAGGTTGAGCCGCGAGAACTCATACTGGCGCGGGGGCGGGCTGGCCAGCAGGCCGCCTTCGGTCAGGCGCTCCAGCAGCCAGTCGTAAAACGGGCGCTGGTCTTCAAATTCCAGCGTGCACAGGCTGTGGGTGATCTGCTCCAGCGCGTCCTCAATCGGGTGCGCATAGGTGTACATGGGGTAGATGCACCACGTGTCACCGGTGTTGTGGTGGGTGGCGCGGCGTATGCGGTAGATGGCCGGGTCGCGCATGTTGATGTTGGGGCTGGCCATGTCGATCTTGGCGCGCAGCACCATCGATCCATCTTCATGCTTGCCGTCGCGCATTTCACGAAAGATGGTCAGGTTCTCGGCCGGCGTGCGGCTGCGGAACGGGCTGTTGATACCTGGCTTGCCAAAGTCGCCCCGGTTGATGCGCATTTGTTCCACGGTTTGCTCGTCCACATACGCGTGGCCGGCGCCTATCAGGTACTCGGCGGCCTGGTACATAAAGCCGAAGTAGTCGCTGGCCTGGTAGGGCTCAGCATCAGGGCTGCCGTTCCAGTCAAAGCCCAGCCATTTGATGGCGTCGCGGATGGAGTTGACGTACTCCAGGTCTTCTTTTTCGGGGTTGGTGTCGTCAAAGCGCAGGTGGCACACGCCACCGTAGTCGCGCGCCAGGCCGAAGTTGATGCAGATGCTCTTGGCATGGCCCACGTGCAGGTAGCCATTGGGCTCGGGCGGAAAGCGGGTGCGGATTTTGGCGGGGTCTGGCTTGCCGGCGTTGTGGTGGGTAGCGTCCCCTGGGCTGCCGGCCCAGCGGCGGCTGGCGTAGGTGCCTTCTGCCAGATCACGTTCGATGATCTGGCGCAGAAAATTGCTGGGTTTGGCGGCTTCGGTGGCCCCTGGAGCGGCTTTTGCGGTGTTGGTGGGGGTGGATGTGCTCATTCACCCGATTTTAGGCGGGCTTGACCTTTAAATCGGCCCAGATGGGGGTTAGTTCGGTCTTTTCTGGCTCACTTAGGCTTTCTGCCCACAGCATGCATTCACGTTGCAGTTCATACAGGCGTTCGTTCAGTTCGCTGCGCGCCAGGTCCATCTCGAAATGGTCTGCCGGTGTCAGCTGGTCCGCGGCCACACCCCACACGCCCAGCGCGTTCCAGGCCATGCGCAGGCGGGCCAAACGGTCCAGCGCCAGGTTGACGATGGCGGTGCGCTCGGCGCTGCCGGTGTTTTGCTGCAGGCTCTGGGCGGTCTGCTGGGCCTGCTCGATGGTGGCGTTGATGTGGTCCAGTGCCGTAGCCGGCACCCGGATATTGGTGGGTGCCACTTCCTTGGCGTCGCGGGCCATGTTGAACACCACGCTGCTGTAGCGCGTCGGAAACTCGCCCGGCACCACACGCAGCGCAAAGCTGGCGCGAAACAGCGGCGCTTCGGGTGCCTGGGCCAGGCCCATGGTGGTTTCCACCGCCGCCAGCAGCAAGCCCAGTGGCGAAATGTCGTCGCCCTGCAGGTGGGCCGGGTAACCCGCACCGTTGAGCCGCTCGTGGTGTTCGCCTATGGCGCGGCACAGCGTGGCGGGGTAGTCGGTGGTGGCGTTCAGCAGAAGTTGGGCAACGCGCGGGTGCACCATCATGTGTTTGTGGCCCAGCAGGTCCAGCGGTTCTTCGCCGTCCAGGTATTGGGGCTGGATATACGCCTCGCCAATGTCGTGCAGCAGGCCGCCCAGCATGGCCAGACGCATGTCGACCGGGGAGCTTTGGGCGTGGGCCATGCCACCGGCCAGGGCCATGGCGCGCACGGCGTGGTCTATGGCGCCGGGGCGGGTGGCCAATGCGGTGGTCAGCAGCAACTGCGCAACCGAATGCAGCGGGATTTGCTTGAGCTGATTTTCCAGCAGCAGGCCCCAGGGGCGCAGTGCGCGCGCCATGCTGTGCTGGCTGTCCAGAAAGGCGTGGAGCTGCTCCATCAGGTAGAAGTGTGTGACGCCGTCCTCGGCCATCAGGCAGGCCTCGATGGGATTCAACAGCTTGCGTTCCAGCAGGCGCTGCTGCAGCGCTGCAGAGACCGGCAGGCCCTTGGCCCACAGCTTGAGGCCCCGCACGTCCACAATGTCCTGCGACGCAACGATGGAATAGGTCTCGCTGGTGGTGATGATGGCGGCCAGAAAGTCTGGGTCGGCGTGTGAGTCGCCGGGCGAAAAATTGACTGCTTGCATGTTCCGTTCCTCCTGTAGAGCTGGTCGTGTAGACAACTTCAGAAATCCTGGCAGTCGCGGTTCTTTACAGTCCACGCCTGTGAGGGGGCTAACCCCGCGCATGGTGCAAGTTTCGTTCCAGTATCTTTACTTTTAAAGCCCGTTCAGCGCTGCAGGGCTGCCGCCGGTCCGGAGTGGGCGAAAAAAAAGGGCACACCAGTCAGATGCGCCCTTTGCTTTGGCAAACCGTAGTTGCCAAGGCGAAGCTAGAGATTAACGAATAACAGCCAGATCTGTCAACTTGCCGCCCTTGACGGTCTTCAGAGTCAAAGCGCCGTTCTTGATGTCGCCTTTTTCGTCAAAAGTGATGGGGCCGGTCACACCAGCGTAGTCTTTGGTAGCGGCCAGAACTGGCAGGTACTTGGCTGGGTCGGAAGAACCGGCCTTGACCATGGCAGCAACCATGACCTTGACGCCGTCATACACATAGGGTGCGTAGACTTGCACGTCTGCGTTGTACTTGGTCTTGAATGCGGCCTTGAATTTTTCCATGCCAGCCTTGCCTTGGCCTTCAACACCACCGGCTTCAGCGCAATAGACTTGACCGTCAGCAATGGCGTCGCCACCGAGCTTGACCAGTTCTGTGGAGCAGATGCCGTCACCGCCCATGAACTTGGCATTGATGCCCAGGGATTTCATCTGGCGCAGCATGGGGCCAGCAACAGCGTCCATACCGCCGAAGAACACGACGTCAGCCTTCTTGCCCTTGATGGTGGTCAAGATGGAGTTGAAATCGGTTGCCTTGTCAGTTGTAAATTCTTTAGCAACCACAGTGCCGCCAGCGGCTTCAACAGCCTTGGTGAACTCTTGTGCCACGCCTTGGCCGTAAGCGGTACGGTCATCGATAACTGCAATGGCTTTGCCCTTCAGTTCTTTGACAGCGTACTTGCCCAGGGTGCTGCCCAAATGCACGTCGTCAGCCACCATACGGAAAGCCGTCTTGAAGCCTTGGCGTGTGTACTTGGGGTTGGTGGCGGAAGGAGATACTTGGGGAATGCCAGCATCGCTGTAAATGCGCGAAGCGGGGATGGTGGTTCCGGAATTCAGGTGACCGACCACGCCAACAACCTTGGCGTCAACCAGCTTTTGAGCGACTGCAGTGCCTTGCTTTGGATCGGCAGCGTCGTCTTCAGTCATCAGCTTCAGGGTGACCTTCTTGCCGCCGATGGTGACACCAGCTGCGTTCAGTTCTTCGACGGCCATCTTGGCGCCGTTTTCATTGTCCTTGCCCAGGTGGGCAATGGCGCCACTGGTTGGGCCGACGTGAGCGATAGTTACGACGTCTTGCGCCATGGCAACGCCAGAAGCCAGGGTAATCACGGCAGCAGCAACGATATTCAACTTCAACAGCATAAATTCTCCAGTAGTAAGAGGATGTGAACACACAAAGTAATCACTGCACGCACGATAGCGCATCTGGAAGACCGTTCTCTTAGGGATGCTACTTATATCAGCTCTTTATTGAAAGCGTTAATGAAATATTAGCTTCTCTTATTGAGTTGGTGGATGTTACTTTGTGATACCTTTTCAGTCCTATGAGAAATAACAACGAAGTTACTGATCCGTTGGGCATGACGATTGAGCTGCGCTTGCAAGACCTGCAAGACGCGGCGCGCGCTGGCACGATCACCTCGGTGCAGGCATTGGCGCTGTGGGTGCAGTTGAGCGGACAGCAGACGCGCGTCAAGTCTTCGCAGCGCCTGGCTGCTTCCGGCAGCGGCCCTGGCTTCAGCTTTGTGAATGTGTTGTATTACTTTGGCGGCATGTTGGCCATTGGCGCCATGACCTTGTTCATGACGCTGGGCTTTCAGGCCATGGGAGCGGGTGGCTTGCTGGCCATTGGCGTGGCCTATGGTTTTGCCTGCCTGAATGTGGCGGACCATTTCAAGTCCAAGGGGCTGACAGTGCCGGCGGGCATTCTGGCCACGCTGGCGGTGTGCCTGGTGCCGCTGGTGGTGTGGTGTGTGCAAAGTCTGATGGGCCTGTGGCCGGAGGGCGGTTCCAGCAGCTTTTCGGCCTACCACACACACATCAACTGGCGCTGGATGACGCTGGAGTTTGCAACGCTGGCCGCCGGTGTGGTGATGTTGTGGCGTTACCGCCTGCCCTTCATGGTGATGCCGATTGCGGTGACGGTCTGGTACCTGAGCATGGACCTGGCGAGTGCGCTGCTGCAGGACGGCACATGGGATTGGAAGTTCATGCGTGATGTGTCGCTGGTGTTTGGCATCGCCACCTGCGCCGTTGCCATGTGGGTGGATATGCACAGCCGCCGCGCCATGGCGCCCGAGTGGCGGCAGGACTACGCCTTCTGGTTGTACATGTTTGGCGCCATCATGTTCTGGGGGGGCTTGAGCCTGCGCGATTCGAATCTGGAATGGGGCAAGCTGGTGTATTGCCTGATCAATATTGCGCTGGTGTTCCTGGGGGCCGCCATTGGGCGCAGGGTGTTCACGGTGTTGGGCGCGCTCGGTGTGGCAGGTTATCTGGGCTATTTGTCGCACCAGGTGTTCAAGGACAGCCTGCTGTTCCCGTTTGCGCTGACCATGCTGGGTTTTGGCATGGTGTGGCTGGGGGTGCTGTGGCAGCGCAATGAGGCCGATATCCATGCGCGCCTGGGGCGGTTTGTGCCGGTGGGATTGCGGCCAAGATAGAAACCATGTTGTTTCTTGAGCGCCGTTTTGAGGTACCTCCGTTCGGGCTGAGCTTGTCGAAGCTCTGGCGAGCCCTTCGACAAGCTCAAGGCGAACGGAAGATGTTGTACTGGGCCGTGTGCAGTTGCCCCTATCCCTCACTCCTTAATCCAACAAGGTTTCCGCAAAGGCATTGATGGCATCCACATCAGCGGGCAACGTGGTGTAGGGCAGGGCCTCGCGGTCCAGCAACTCCAACATGCCGCGGTCCATGGCGCGGGCCTGGTCTTCGTCCTGGAAGCGGCCCGTGCGAATGTATTTGCGGTCACCGCGGGTTATGAAGATGTTGACGTTGTTGCACTGCTTGTACCACTCCAGTATCTGCGTGCGCGTTTTTGCGATATCGCAAATATTGTCCAGGTAGTTCTCGTTGTAGTACAGCATCTGGGGCAGTGAGCATTCGGTCAACAGGTACTGGATTTGCCCGTCCAGCAGGCTCAGCATCTGGTACTGGCGCTGGGCAATGAAATACTGGTTCTTCAGCACTTCAAAGTTCTGTTGCCAGACCAGTGACTTGGCAAAGTCGGGTATCACCTCAACGGTCTTCTCGCGCAGTTTCAGGAACAGCACGATGGCCGATGTGATGACCGATTTCTCGCACCCCGGGCCACCCATCACGTTGATGACGCGGGTGGGGTACAGCCGCATCTTGTTTTCCGGCAGGTGGTTTGCAACCGAGGTGTATTGAATCGCCATGGGTGAAATCCCTTTGGAGCAGTGAGTCCCCCCATCGTAGTGGGCGGGGGCGGCAGATGCAAGGTGCACAGGGCGTTTAACGCCGCGTGCACATCGGTTTGCACAAGCCCAGACGTTAAAGCCTGTGCTACATCGCCCTGAACAGGTGTGCGTAGAGCTTGCTGACGACGAACTTTTCTTTCAGACCCCGCACATTCAAAAAGGTCTTGCCGGCTTCGTCGCGGGTCACCGCGTCAATGGCCAGGGCGCGCACGATGGTGCCACGGTGGATTTGCCAGAACACCTGGGTGTCGATCTGCTCCTGCAGATCCTTCAGCGGTGTGCGTATCAGGTATTCGCGCTCGGCGGTTAACACGCGCACGTATTTGTCGGCCGCTTCAAAGCACAACACGTCTGTTACCGGAACCATGCGGATGGCATTGCCCACGCTGGCCTGTATCACGCTCAAGGGGACGGCGGGCGCAGCGGGCGTGGCTGGCGGCGCGGCCGTGGGGCTGGCCAGCAGGCCGCGCAATTGCCCCAGCGTTGCTTCAAAATCGATAGCAGCCTGTGCAGGTTTTTCGAGGGCTAGCTGCAGTTTTTCCACAGTCTTTTGCAGGCGCGCGGCCTGCACGGGCTTGAGCAGGTAGTCCACCGCCTGGGCCTCAAAAGCCTGCACGGCGTATTGGTCATATGCAGTCACAAACACCAGTTGTGGAAATACGCGTGCTTGTGGGCCACTGGTGGGCCATTGTTCGGCCAGTTCGGTGGCGGCCTCCAGGCCACTCATGCCGGGCATACGAATATCAAAAAACAGCACGTCGGGTTGCAAGGCCATGGCCTGGCGGACGGCGGATGCGCCGTCGCCCACGGTGGCGACAATTTTGAGTGCGGGCCAGGCGCGGGCCAGTTCGGACTGCAGGGCCTGGGCCAGCAGGTGTTCGTCTTCGGCAATCAGGGCGGTGGGTGTTGTCGTCGTCATGGGGTCAGGCGTTCGAATCGGTCAAGGGAAGGCGCAGCACCGTGCTCGTGCCCTGGCCGGGGACGGACGTTTGTTCCACACTGCCGCGGTCGGTGTAGGCTGCGGCCATACGTTCCCGCACCTGGGCCAGGCCAAAGCCGTTCGACGGTGTAGCGGGGTTGTCAAAACCGACACCGGTGTCGCTGACCTCCAGGCTGAGCATATTGCCTGCACGCCGTGCACGCACGGTGATGGTTCCGCCTTCGACCTTGGGCTCCAGGCCGTGTTTGATGCTGTTCTCGACGAGGGGTTGCAGCAGCAACGAGGGCACGCTGCAGTTGGCCAGGTCAGTTGGCAAATCCAGTTCGTAATGCAGGCGCGAGCCCATGCGCACGGCCATCAGTTCCAGGTAATCGCGCAGCCGGTCAAACTCACACTGCAATGCATGGTGGCTGGCACGCGATGCACTCAGCGTGGCGCGCAGGTAGGCCACCATGCGGTCCAGCATGTCTTGCGCGCGCTGGGGGTCGGTGGCAATCAACACGCGCAAATTGGCCAGCGTGTTGAACAACATGTGGGGCTCAAGCTGGGTTTCCAGTAACTTGAGTTTGGCCTCGGACGCTTGGCGGCTGGCCTCCGACACCTGGGTTTCCAACATGCTGCTTTTGACACGCGAGTGGAAGTAATAGGTGACGCTGATGCCCGCCACCGCGGAGGCCAGGATGGACGCAGGGAGTTTGCCCCGGCCCTGGGCACTCCAGGATGACCATCCAAACCAGCTATCACCTAACAAAATGCCAATCACATAACCCGCTGCAATGCCGAAGAGTGGGAGCACCACCGCCATGGGGCCGATCGGCCATTCGGAGTTGCCACCACGTGCCACGATGTGGCGCCCAAAATCAATCAATATCCACATGGAGCAGCCGATGCAGATCGAATAGACGAGCGAAATTTCGTAGGGCCGATGGGGTTCGAACGCGTATTTGATGGCCGCAATGGCCAGACAAAACGCCAGGGTCTGCAGGCCGTTGC
Source organism: Pseudomonadota bacterium (assembly GCA_040384785.1). GTDB lineage: Bacteria > Pseudomonadota > Gammaproteobacteria > Burkholderiales > Burkholderiaceae_C > Allorhodoferax. The sequence continues at coordinate 31,875 of JAZKIR010000141.1, read as the reverse complement.
GCAGCTTGGCGAGCCAATCGATCTTCATGGTTTGTTCAACCGGTCGTGTTCGCGTTGCAGGCGGTCACGCTCTTTTTGCACCATGCGTTCACGCAATCCGCTGCCCGAGCCCAACAACCAGACCGAGGCACCATGCAGAGCCAGACCCAGGCCCCAACCCAAAAAGGGTTTGATGGACCAGGACCGTTCGCCAAAACCATACTTGGACATGGAGAAGATGACCAGGTTGACGACGACAAAAACCGTCGCATGGATGAACCAGCCCAGTTTGGCGCCAGCCCGCTTGCGCGCCAGGCGGTCAATCTCTTCGGGACTCAAGGGTGTGCGGGAGGACATGACGCTCAGACCCGCTCAATGATCAGCGCGATGCCCTGGCCCACGCCAATACACATGGTGCACAGCGCATAACGCCCCTGGCGCCGGTTCAGTTCGTACATGGCCGTGGTCACCAGGCGTGCACCGCTCATGCCCAGCGGGTGGCCCATGGCAATGGCACCGCCGTTCGGGTTGACATGCTCGGCATCGTCAGCAAGACCCAGGTCGCGTGTGACGGCCAGGCCCTGTGCGGCAAAGGCCTCGTTCAGCTCAATAACGTCCATCTGCGCCAGTGTCAGCCCGGCCACGGCCAACACCTTGCGCACGGCCGGAGCCGGGCCAAAACCCATGATGCGCGGCAACACGCCGGCTGTGGCCATTGCCACCACGCGGGCACGCGGTGTTAGCCCATGGGTCTTGGCTGCAGACGCAGAGGCCAGCAGCAAGGCGCAGGCACCGTCATTGACGCCCGAGGCATTGCCGGCCGTCACGCTCAGGTCCGCGCCGTTGATGCCTTTGAGCTTGGCCAGCATCTCCAGCGTGGTGTCCGGGCGCGGGTGTTCGTCAGTGGTGAACACCGTGGGGTTGCCGCGTTTTTGCGCGACCTGCACCGGCACGATTTCCGCGTTGAAGCGGCCGGCCGCATGGGCCGCCGCCCAGCGCTGCTGCGAGCGCCAGGCAAATGCATCCTGGTCGGCGCGGTTCACGCTGAACTCCTGCGCCACGTTGTCCGCGGTCTGCGGCATGCTGTGGGTGTCGTACAGCTTTTCCATTTGCGGGTTGGTAAAGCGCCAACCGATTGTGGTGTCGTAAATGGCGGCGTCGCGGGCGTAGGCGGTTTCGGCCTTACCCATCACAAAGGGCGCACGCGACATGCTTTCCACGCCGCCTGCCACCACCAATTGGGCCTCGCCTGACTTGATGGCGCGGGCAGCCGTGCCCACGGCGTCCATGCCGGAACCACAGAGCCGGTTGATGGTGCAGGCCGGCACATCGACCGGCAGGCCTGCCAATAGGGCCGACATGCGGCCGACGTTGCGGTTGTCCTCGCCGGCCTGATTGGCGCAGCCGTAGACCAGGTCATCTACCGCGGTCCAGTCCACGCCCGCGTTGCGCTCCATCAGGGCCTTGATCGGCAGGGCGCCCAGGTCGTCGGCGCGCACGCTGGCCAGAGCACCGCCATAACGCGCAATCGGGGTGCGAACGGCGTCGCAGATAAAGGCTTCAGTCATGGTGGAATGTCTTTTCGGAAAAAACGTGGCGCTGGATCAGCGGAGAAATGCGGTAGCGGTCTTCGCCGTAGCTGGCGCCCAGATGGGCCAGCACGCTGCGCACGGTAGCCAGGCCCAGTTGGTCGGCCCAGGCCAGCGGACCCTTGGGGTAGTTGACGCCCAAACGCATGGCCGCGTCGGCTGCTGCTGCGGAGCAAACGCCCTGGTAAACCGCATCCGCCGCCTCGTTGGCCAGCATGGCGACGGTGCGCATGACGGCGAGGCCGGGGATATCGGCCAGGCACGAGACTGCGAAGCCGCTGGCCTGCAGCAGACCTATCGCCACGTCGGTGGCAGGTTCCGTGCATTGTGCGGCGCTTGCCAGCGCAAGCCGCGTGGCCTTGTTGTAGTCCAGTGCAAGGTCGATCAACACGGTGTTGTTTATGCCGCTGTCTGCGGCCCTTTGGGTGGCGCTGCGGCCATCGGTGACAAATAGCACGGCATTGCCGACGTGTGCGATGCGGCCGTCCACGGATTCCATGGTCTTGAAAGCAATCGAGGCCTTGGTCAATCGCTCGGACAGGGCGAGTGTGGCGGGGGAGTGGCCGCACAGCGTGATGCCGGCGGGGACGGCGCGTGTCGCCACTGTGCTGGGCAGTGGTTTGCTGGCGCCGTCGCGGTAGTCGTAAAAGCCGTGCCCGGTTTTTTTGCCTAGAAAGCCGGCATCCAGCAATTCCTTTTGCACCAGCGAGGGCAGAAAACGCGGGTCGTTGTAGAAGGCATTCCACACCGAGCAGGTGACGGCGTAGTTGACATCGTGGCCGATCATGTCCATCAGCTCAAACGGCCCCATGCGAAAGCCACCGGCCTCACGCATCACCGCGTCCAGCGTGGCGCAGTCGGCCGCGCCCTCGGTCAGCAGGCGCAGGGCCTCGCCGTAGTAGGGGCGGGCGACGCGGTTGACGATGAAACCGGGGGTGGACTTGGCGTGCACCGGTGTCTTGCCCCAGGCCGCCGCGGTGGCAAACAGGGTATCGGCAACGGCGCTCTCGGTGGCCAGGCCCGAGACAATTTCGACCAGCGCCATGACCGGCGCCGGGTTGAAGAAATGCAGGCCGGCCAGGCGCTGCGGGCGTTTCAGTGCCGCGCCAATGGCGGTGACCGAGATCGATGACGTATTGGTGCCAAACAGGCAGTCGTCACCAACTATGCCTTCCAGCTCGCAGTACAGGGCTTGCTTGGCCTGAACGTTCTCAACAATCGCTTCCACGACCAGGCTGGCGTCGGCCAGTTCTGAGAGCTGTTCCACAGCCACCAGGCGGCTGCTGGCTTGTGCCGCGGCGTCCTGGGTGAGCTTGCCTTTGTCGGCAAGCTTGGCAATCTGGCTGCGGATGCCGGCAATGGCAGCGGCCGCTGCGAGCGGCCGGTTGTCCATCAATTTGACGGTATGGCCCGCTACGGCAGCCACCTGTGCGATACCGGCCCCCATGGCGCCAGCTCCTATGACTGCAATGGTGGAGGCGGGCGGCAGCGGTATTGTCACGGTCATGGGTCCTTGTCGGCTGTGTGGGGGCGACGCAATGGTAATGGTTCTTGATGCCATATTCACCGCGCCAGTCGCCTTTGGTTCAGCAAGGTCGGCTCGGCCGGCCCTTCCATCTCAGGCCAGAGTTGCCTTGTGTGTGCCCACGTTGGCCTGCACCAGGGCCACACGCCACAGCTTGGCGGCCCGGGCCAGGAAGATGCCGCTGAAGGCACCGTACAGTGTGCTGATGGTCAGTGCGAAGCTGCTGTCGTGTGCCAGGGACGGCTGCATGGCTATGCTGACACCGACCGCATATTTGGTGAAGAAGATGCCCATGAACAGTGCCAGGGGCACAACGCTGCCGGGCAATTGGAAGCGGCGGCTGGCGGCGTCGTATTGGATCCCGTCAGCACTCAGCACCGGATAGGTTGCGCTGAACACCAAAACTGCGCCGGTCACCCAGGCCAACATGGCCTGTGGCGAGCTGCCAAAGGCCGACGTGACGCCGTACAGCGACAAACCTGTCATGGCCAGGGGCATGATGGTGATGCGGTTAAGGCCCGCGCTGCGAGGCAACATTTGCTTCAGACCCAGCCAGAGCAGGGCAACAAACAGCACGAAAACCCATTTGGGTGTGTTGGTCAGAATTTGCATGAACATGGTGGTTTCTCCTGGGGCTGGTGGTTGGTCGATGGCTGAACTTTGCCAGCGCCAACCCCTGTGGAGAACCCGTTTGCGACGTTACTGGGCATCTACGACGCGAAACGCCCCGGGCGCGGCGCGAAACGCCGCTGCACTGATCGCACTAGGGCTTTGCTGATCAAGTCCGTTCGCGTTGAGCTTGTCGAAACGCAGCCCTTGCTAATCAAAGGCTTGCAGAGGGCGTCGACAAGCTCAGCCCGAACGGAGGTACTTGCTCAGCATTGCCCTAGTGGCACTGCGTGGCGTTTAGTACCTTACCAGTGCGCGGTACACCAGCTTGGTATTGCCTTCTGCCGGCACGTTGATCTTCCAGACTGCGGTATTGCTGGAGCCCTTGGTGTGCGGGTGGCTGGTCGACTGGATCTGCCAATCGCCGGGCATGGGTTCTTGCACCGTGACCACCACGGCCTCCTTCTTGGCGTTTTTCAGCACCACTTCGTAGGCGCTTTCAAACACGTAGTTGTATTTGCTGTTGCCACTGAGTTTCTTGAAGTCGGTCTGTTTCTTGTCGGCGGTGACGTCAAAGGCATCACCCAGCTTGAGGCGCACGGTCTCGTTCTTGGGCGTGTGGTCGACCTTGTCTTCACCGATGAACTGGGCATTGCCAGCCTTGTCCTTTTTGTAGACACGGATGATGCCCTTGGGCAGCGGCATGCCCAGTTGGGCGCTTTCCTTGTTGTCGAACTCGACAAACACGCCGACCTTCATCTTTTGCCCCAGGTCGCCATGGCTGCTCTGGTAGTAATAGTCGTTGCCCTTGAGCAGCAATTCCTTGCGCGCCAGCACAGCGGCGGCCGACAACAGGGATACCTGTTTGGTCTGGTTCTCGGCAATGGTGGTGGGGCGGGTCAGTGTGTACAGGTGGTATTCGAACAGGGATTCTTCCACCATTTCCTTGCGTTTCTCCATCGCAGGGGCGGCCGCCCTGTTCAAGAACTGCATGCCTCCTTGGACCCGTGCGTCGGCGACCTGGTTCACATCACCGGCCACCAGTTGCAGCTTGGCATTGCGGTAGGTGGCACCACTGGTATTGGTCAGCGTGACCCAGCCGGAGATGTCGAGCTTGTCTTCATTCGCATTGAGTTCGACCACGTAGTCGGCCTTCCAGGCCAGGCCACCGGTCAAATAGCTCAACTCCAACTCTTGTTGCTGCGCGCCGGCATTGTCCAGCGCCATGACCAGCGTCGGGCGGTCGCGCAGGTTGGCGGGCACATCACTGTAGACAATGCGCCCGGGGATGCCGGTCTCGATGCGGTCGCCTATCCTGAGCACCACGCCGTCATTGGCCGACAACACCTGTGCCTGCTCGGTCGTCTCTTGCCCGGTGGAGACATTGGTGCGGATGATGTTGACACTGCGGCCTACGTATTTTTCCAGCAGCTTCTGTGGCGTCAGCAGATCGAAGTCAAAGTTCTGCTCCAGCACCGAGACGCTGCCCGGCGCCAGGGTGCTGCGCAGCAGCGCGGTCTCGGGCCGCATCCGGGCGCTGACATCGCGGAACGCCAGGCTGGACGCGCCGCGTCTGAGCTGTAGTTTGCGCTGGTCCTTCACCAGGGCCAGGTTCTCGTTGTAGATGGTGACTGCCACTTCCTGTTGGTCGGCCAGTGTGCTGCGCTGTTCATCGGTCTGGGCCACGGCCTGGGTGCTGGCGCCAGCGACCAGCGTGAGTGTGAACAGGGCTGTGCAAAGGGGTCTGTGCATAAAAGGTCTTGGGTTGGGTAGGTGGAGAATAGGGCTTTGACTGTATGCCAAGCCATGTTGCCGTGCAATATCACACTGTTTGCTATAAATAAGTGAGCGTATTGTGTAGATAATACGAGGGCTAGCGCCATTATTTTTATGAGGGAGTGTGTGTGGATATTGCATTGCTGATCAAGGCTGCGGTCATGGGTATCGTGGAGGGGTTCACCGAATTCCTGCCTATTTCCAGCACCGGCCACCTGATTCTGGCCGGGGCCTTGCTGGATTTTCTGGACAAGGACAAGCGCCAGGTGTTCGAAATCGCCATCCAGACCGGTGCCATCTTTGCGGTGATTCTGGTCTATTGGCAGAAGATCAAAACGACTTTGGTGGAGCTGCCCACGCAACGGCAGGCGCAGCGCTTTGCGCTCAATGTGCTGATTGGTTTTCTGCCGGCGGTGGTGCTGGGCTTGTTGTTTGGCAAGGTCATCAAGGCGCATTTGTTTACACCGGTGGTGGTAGCCAGCACCTTTATCGTGGGCGGTTTCATCATTTTGTGGGCGGAGCGGCGACAGGCCGCGGGTGGAACCGCGGTGCGCATCATGGAAGCCGATGACATGGACTGGAAGGACGCGTTGAAGGTCGGGCTGGTGCAGTGCCTGGCGATGGTACCGGGCACCAGCCGCAGCGGTGCCACCATCATTGGTGGCATGTTGCTAGGCTTGTCGCGCAAGGCGGCGACCGATTATTCTTTTTACCTGGCTATTCCCACGCTGGTGGGCGCTGGTGTCTATAGCCTGTACAAGGAACGTGCCCTGTTGAGCATGGCGGATGTGCCACTGTTCGCGGTGGGGCTGGTCGTGTCATTCTTGAGCGCCTGGCTGTGCATACGCTGGCTGTTGCGCTTTATTGCGACGCACAGCTTTGTGGGCTTTGCCTACTACCGGATTGCGTTTGGCATCGTGGTGTTTGCCACGGCCTGGACCGGCACCGTGCACTGGGTGGCTTGAGTTTCTGGCCGGTTCAAGGCCGCACCGCGCGTCTAGATCCCGCCGACGGCAAGCATGCCGGTGTCAGTGTCCGGTGGTTTTTTCGGGTCGGTGGCGGATAGCGCGGTGGCGGTCTTCTGTTGCTGTCCCGCCAGCAGTTGGCCGTTAGCATCGAACTGGCTCAGGGCCTGGACCATGTGGTTGGTCATGCTGCTTACAGCATAGCCCTCGCCGCCGGCTTGCATGGGCTTGCCAACCGCTTCGTAGAGATCAAATTCCTTGTTGGCGTGGCTTTGCGTGAACGCGGTCATGGCGTCGACCAGACCAAATACACCCGCTTGCAAAGGCGTTGGTTCTACCGCCAGAACGGGCGCCGCCGATGGTGCGGCCCCGGGGCTGCTTTGATTCGTTGCCGCAAATGTCACATCCGCCATCGTGTGGGTGAGGCCGTCATTCGTTTGGTAGCTGGAAACCAGTCGCACGGTATTGCCATGGTCCTTGAAGGATGTGCTTGCGGCGTTGAGGTCAAAGCTCACAATGCCCAGATCCTCCAGGGTCAGCAATTCTCCGTTGTCGCTCAAACCATTGGAGTTGGCGTCGACCCAGACTTTCAAATCGGCAAAATTGATGTCGGTGTTTGAAATGATGCCATCGTGGTTGTTGTCCAGATCGGCCAGTGCCTCGTAGCCGTCTCGCGCTTTTCGACCATTGGACAATACCGTCGTATCCCCAAACAGCTCCGTGCCATCACCAATCTGGCCGTCGTGGTTGCGGTCGAGGACCAGGAATCCGTCGCCGGGGTCGGTCCAGCCGGTGCTGGTTTGCTGACTTTCTGCAAACAGGTCAAAGTGCACGCCGGCATCAATGCTTTGGGACAGGACGCCATTGCCATTGAGGTCCAGAACCAGGGGCGTCCCAAAATGCAGGGCCTGGAATTGCGGCACGCTCATCGCATTGATCTGGTTGGCCGACAGCGCTTCCACCTGGAACGGCGTCAGCGCGAACACCTGATCCGTGGACATGGCCACAATTTGGTTGGTGTTAAAGCCCGGAATGGCCGCCGTGGCCATGGCAGCAATGTCTGCAGTTTCAAGCGCCTGGATGTTGTCGGTTGTCAATGCAGTGACTTGCGCTGACTTCAGCGCGCCAAATTGCAGCGTCGACAGGGCGACGATCTGGTTCGAACTCAATGCCACAATGTCGCGTGTCTCGATGGCGGCCACTTGTCGGGTGGCCAGCGCCATGACTTGATCGGTTGTCAAGGCTCCTATTGCTGCAGTACTCAAGGCAACAATCGCGGCGGTGCTCAGCGCGGAAATGTCGGCGGTTTCAAGTGCCAGTATCTGGTCTGTGTTCAGTGCCGCCACCTGGCTGGTCTTGAGTGCCCCAACCTGGTTGGATGTGAGTGCGGCAATCTGGCTGGTTTCCAGCGCGCCAATGGCCTGGGTGTTCAGGGCGGCGATCGCCGAGGTGCTGAGTGCACTGACACCGGTGCCCAAGGCAACAATGTTGCCGGTGGTCAATGCGCCGATCTGGGCGGTGGAGAGGCCGCCGATCTGCGTGGTGCCCAAGGCCAGGAACTGGTCGGTGCTCAAAACCGCAATGTCGCGTGTTTCAATCGCGGCAATCTGGTTACTGGAAAGTGCGCCCACCTGGTCCGTGGTGATGGCGGTAAACGCAGCGGTGCTAAGCGCCACAATCGCTGCGGTGCTTAATGCGCCGACATCTGCTGTCTCGATGGCGGCCACCTGGTCGGTGTTCAGCGCAGCGACCTGGGCGGTCTTTAGCGCGGCGATTTGCGCCGAGCTCAGGGCCACGATTTGATCAGTGGACAGTGCGGTGATACCGGCCGTACTCAGCGCCGCCACGCCAGCCGTGCTCAAGGCTGCAAGACCTGCGGTACCCAGGGCCTGGACATTGTTGGTACTGAGCGCGCCAACCTGTGCGGTGCCCAACGCAACAAGCTGGCTGGCGCCCAGTGCCACCACCTGGTCGGTGCCCAGCACGGCTATATCGCGGGTTTCCATCGCGGCAATTTGTTTGGTGGCCAGCGCGCCGATCTGGTCGGTGGTCAGGGCGCCCACGGCCAGGGTGCTCAACGCCACGATTTGTGCAGTGGTCAGTGCCACAACCTGGTTGGTGGACATCGATGCAATCTGCGCCGTGTTCAACAGCGCCACGGTTGCCGTGGGCAGAGCCGCAATGGCCGCCGTCGTAAAACTGGTCAGTGGCAGACCGCCGGATACCATCAGTGTCGTCAACTGGTTGGACGTCAAGGCGTTGATCTGGTCCGACGTCATGGCACCGACCTGGGTCGAACTCAGTGCCGCCAGGTCGCGTGTTTCGATGGCTGCAATCGGAAACGTGCCTAGGGCGACGATCTGGTTGGTGCTGAGTGCCGCATAGTCCGCGGTGTTCAGCGCCACGATGGCGGCGGTTCCCAGCGTTGCAATGTCAGCGGTTTCCAGGGCGCTGACCTGCGCGGTGGTCAACGCTGCAATCTGACTGGTCTTCAACGCTGCAATCTGGTCGGTGCTGAAGGCGACGATCTGGTCCGTGGACAGGGCCGCTACTCCCGCAGTGCTGAGCGCTGCAACGGCTGCGGTGTTGAGGGCGCCAATGCCATTGGTGCCCAGGGCCTGTACGTTGGCGGTGTTCATCGCGCCAATTTGCGTGGAGACGAATGCGCCAACCTGTGCGGTGTTCAAGGCGGCAACCTGGTCTGTGGTCAATACGGCGACGTCACGGGTTTCAATCGCCGCAACCTGGTGGGTGCCGAGTGCGCCGATCTGGTCCGTGGTCAAGGCCTTGATGGCAGCCGTGCTGAGCGCCACGATGGCCGCGGTACCCATGGCTGCGAGGTCAACGGTTTCCATGGCCGCGGTCTGGCTGCTGGTCAGCGCGGCGACCTGGCTGGTTTTCAATGCAGCAATTTGGTCGGAACTAAGGCTGACGATCTGGTCGGTGGACAGGGCCGCAATGGCGGCCGTGCCCAGTCCTGTCAGTGCCAACGGATTGAGCGCGGCCAAGCCAGCCGTGCCCAGCGCGTTGATGTTTGCGGTGTTCAGTGCGCCCACTTGCGCGGTAGCCAATGCCGCCAGTTGCGTAGGGGAGAGTGCCGTGATCTGGTCCGTGGTGAGCACCGCGATATCGCGGGTTTCGATCGCGACCACCTGGTCGGTGGAGAGCACGCCGATTTGGTCCGTGGTCAGTGCCTTGATGCCGGCGGTTGTAAAAGCTGCGATCTGGTTTGTCGTCAGCGCAGCAACCTGGTCTGTGCCCAGTGACGCGACCTGGGCTGTACTCAAGGCCGCGATCGTCGATGTTGACAGGCCTGCTATCGCCGCCGGTGACAGATTGGGAATGGACAGTGCACCGCTGGTAGTCAGCGCCGTCATCTGGGTTGCCGTGAGCGCGCCGATCTGGTTCGAGGTCAATGCGCCAACTTGCGCGGTGCTCCAGACGATCAGATCCCGGGTTTCAATGGCGGCAATCTGGCCTGTGCCCAAAGCGGCAATCTGGGCATTGGACAGAGCCACAAAGTCGGCCGTGTTCAACGCCACGATGGCCGCAGTGCTGAGCGCGCCTATGTCAGCTACCTCGATCGCCAGAACCTGGTCCGTGCTCAGTATAGCAATCTGCGTTGAGGTCAGCGCGCCGATCTGGTCCGATGAGAGTCCTGCAATCTGGCTGGTCGTGAGCGCCGCAATGCTGGCCGTGCCCAGAGCGGCGATTCCGGCGGGTGGCAACTGCGAGACGGAGATGCCACCGCTGGCGGTCAAGGCGGCGAGTTGTGCAGTGGTCAAAGCGGCGATCTGCGCTGTTGAAAAGGCCGCGACCTGCGTGGTACTCAAAGTGACGATATCGCGCGTTTCTATGGCCGGAATCTGCTTCGTGGTCAGGGCCGCCAGCTGGCTGGTGCTCAGCGATGCAACTGCGGCGGTGCTCAGCGCCACAATGGCGGCGGTGCTGAGGACTGCGATGTCGGCGGTTTCTATCGCAGCGACCTGGCTGGTCGTCAAGGCGTCAATCTGGCTGGTGGTCAGCGCACTGACCTGGGCGGTGGTCAAGGCGGCAATCTGGGCTGTTGACATGGCCGCAATGGCAGCAGTGCCGAGGGCCGCAACAGCCGCTGTGCTGAGTCCACCCAAGCCACTGGTACCAAACGCAGCGACGGCGCCTGAACCCAGAGCGGCCATTTGGCCGGTGTTCAGCGCGGCGACCTGGCTGCTGGTCAGCGCCGCGATTTGCGACGACGCTAAAACGGCAATATCGCGCGTTTCAATGGCTGCCACCTGGCGCGTGGTCAGGGCCCTGATCTGGTTGGTCGTCAAGGCGACGATATCCGATGTACTTAGCGCCACAATGCCCGCCGTTGTCAGCGCGGCAATGTCAGCGGTTTCCATGGCCGCGACCTGGTTGGTCGTCAAGGCCGCAATCTGCCGGGTCACCAGCGCCGCAAACTGCTCGGTGCTCATGGCGACGATCTGGTCGGTGGACAGCGACGCAATGGCATCCGTGCTAAGCGACGCCGTGGCGGCCGAGCTGAGCGCACTGATGTCGCTGGTTCCAAGTGCGGCGATGTCGTCGGTTCCCAATGCACCAACCTCCGCCGTGGTCAGGGCCCGGACCTGGGCACTCACCAATGATTCGACTTGGCCGGTGGTCAAGGCCGTGATTTGCGCCGTACCCAGAGCCGCGACGTCACGCGTTTCCAATGCGGCGATCTGGTTGGTCAGCAGAGCACCAACGTCGGCGGTCTCAATAGCTCTCACCTGCCCCGTAGTCAGCGCGACGATTTGGTCTGTGGTGAGGGATTGGATCTGGTCCGAATTGAGTCCGGCAATGGCCCCCGTGCTCAACACCGCGACGTCAACCAATTCAAAAGCGGCCAGTTGGCTACCGGTCAATACCGCAATCTGGTCGCTGGTCAGCGCGCTGACCTGGCTTGTGGTGAGTGCTGCAATCTCGGCCGTGGTCATCGCAGCCAACTGTGCCGTCGTCAGCGCTGACGCAGCGGTCGTCGGGGTCGTGGTTTGCGAGGTGGTGGTGGGTGATCGGCCATCAATCTCCGGCTCTGGCGTTGACTCGTTATCCCGCGTCGCGACGTAAACGCCAACAGCTGCAAGAACAAATAGAAGTGCAAACACGGTGTGACTAGGGTTGGGTTGCCGGGCCTGACTTTTGCGCAATGTTGAAAGAGGTCGTCCAACCCTGCGCCAGCAGTACTGAAACTATAGTACTGACTTTATTGAATATCGGGCAATTTTTGGCGGCGCTAAAGGCCCCTAGCGCAATGTAGCGGGCAAACCCAGCCTATTTTTGGCTTTTACTGTCCATATTGCGCAGCGCCGCCTCAATCGCCGCCGCGGTGGCGGCCGGCTTTTCCATGGGGAACAGATGGCTACCGTCGAGCATCATCGTGCGGCCCTTGGTGACCTTCTCGGTCATGGCCATGCCGACCTGCTTCATCTCCACGGACGCTAAACCACCGATGAAAGTCACCGGGCACTTGACCGGATGGCGTGCCAACAGGCGATCCAGATTGTCTGGCAGCGTGTTGTAGAACTGGGTTTCGACCTCACGCTCAAAACTCAGCACACGCTTGCCGTCAACCTCCAGCGTTCCGTGGGTCACATAGTCCATCAGCACCGCGTCGTCCCATTTGGCAAAGGCCTTCTTGTGCCGAAAGTGTTCATAGGCCGCTTGCACCGAGGGCCAGGCGTTTCGGCGCTTTTGGCTGACGGCGCCCGGCGAGAAGGAGCTGAACATGGGCGTGGTTTTCATGACGCCCAATGCGGTGGAGCGCCAGCCCCCCACAATGGGCGAATCAATCAGCACCACGCCGCGCGCCAGCTCGGGCTTGCGTGCTGCTGCCATCAGGCTCAAGAATCCACCCAGGGAGTGCCCGACCAGCCAGGCAGGCTCGCCGGTTTTGGCAGTCACTTCCTGCGCGAAATCCAGCAACTGCTGCACCACGTTGGGCCAATTGTTGCTAACGGGGTAGCGCGGGTCGTGACCGTATTTTTCAATGGCCTTGACGGCAAAGCCGCGCGCACGCAAGTCCTTAAACAAGACCTTGTAGGTGCTGGCAGGAAAGCTGTTGGCGTGCGAAAAGATGATAGTGGTCATGATGGCATGAGCGCCGCCGGGTCGCCCCAAGGCGCGAAAGCCCCCTCGGGGGCAGAGAGGACACGGCAGTGCCGAACGTGCGAGGCAAATGTTTAGATCAGTTTCTCTTGCGGTGTGGTGATCTTGCGCAGCGGCAGGCTGCGTGCCGAGCCAACCAGCAGCGGCACATTGGTCTGGCCACCATCCCACACCGGGTCCTCGATGCTGTCAAATACCTCGCGCAGTTTTTGTCCCCAGTTGTCGTGCAGCATTTTGAAATAGGGGTTGCGCTCGTCAATACAAACAATGCGGTCGGTCTGGAAGCTGTCGACCTCGTATACGACCATGTCCAGCGGCAAGCCAACCGACAGATTGGATTTGAGCGTGGAGTCCATGGATACCAGCGCACATTTGGCTGCCTCGTCCAGCGGCGTAGTGGGAGTGATGACGCGGTCCAGCACGGGTTTGCCGTATTTGGATTCGCCGACCTGGAAGTACGGCGTCTCGGGCGTGGCCTCAATGAAGTTGCCGGCCGAATACACCTGGAACAAACGCATGCCTTCACCGTTGATCTGGCCACCAAAGATCAGCGATACGTTGAAATCCACACCGGACTGCTGCAGCGAATGGGCGTCGCGGTCATGCACGCGACGAATGGCGGATCCCAGCACGCGGGCCGCATCGAACATGCTCTTGGCGTTCCAGATGGTGACACCCTCGTCGCCGTCGTTGTCCTTGAGTTTTTCAACCTGCAGGATCTCACGTACGGATTGCGAGATGCTCAGGTTGCCGGCCGATAGCAGCACCATGAAGCGGTCGCCAGGGCGCTCATACACGATCATTTTGCGGAAGGTGCTGATCTGGTCCAGTCCGGCGTTGGTGCGGGAGTCGGAGAGGAACACCAAGCCGGCGTTGAGTTTGATGGCGACGCAGTAGGTCATGGCCTGTCTCGGTTGCTGGGGAATACCTAGAGTGTATCGGGGCAGGTGGCTGGCGCCTCATTTTTTGAGGGGTTTACTACACCCAACAGGCTGATTGCGACGTGCGATTACGCATGCCTGCACTGAATAGCATACATATTTTTACGAATAGGTATTTCTGTAACATTTTGCAGAGGGTTGTGATGGGTAGCCCATGCTTGCTGTTGGTCGCCGAGACGCACTTCTACCTGACCGTAAAGCCCTGCGCTGTAGTCGACGGCAGTGGTGGATTGGTAAAGTGGTAGCGAGTAGGGCTTTCCTGCCACCAGCTTTGTCCCAGCCGCTCCGGCGCAATCCCGCCCAGCGTCAGGTCCGGCACCAGGGTATAGCGTTGGCCATTGAACACAACGCTGGCTGTGCCATTTTGCTGCACCATCAGGGACGAGCCCGTATCCAGCGTCAGCAAAATGTTCCTGACGGTGCCGGGGTTCAAAAATGCCGCACCCAGAAGCTGGCTGTTGCCAAAGCTATCGGTAAAACGCAGCGTACCATCGGCATCCGTCGTCAATTGGGCCGTGCCGGTGGCGGCGCGGCGCTGCACCGCAAAGTCGGGCAGCACCACATACACCACGCCATTGACGGTGACGCTGATGCTGCCGCTGTCGTTCACGGTAGCGACCACGCCCGGCTGCAAGGCCAGCAACTGTTCAATGTGCACCAGCGCAGGCGCCATGGTCAGCGACAGGCCATTGCTGACGGCGCTGAACTGGCCGTTGCCGACCGGATATATGCCATTGGGTCGGTTGTCGCTGCTCAGGAAGGACAGCGGCAGGAAGGCGATGTTGCTGCCATTGAGGCCATTGAGCACTACCGTGCCATTGGAGGTTTGTTCACTGAAACTGAACTGCACCGCCAGCACATTCGATACCTGGGTGGCGATGTCGGTAATCAGCGTGGGGCCACTGCCTCCGCCCACATTGAGCACGGGTGGCAGGCCCAGGCCTCCGACTGAAACCCCGAGTTCGGGAATCGTTGGTGTGGGCACGACCACCACCGGAGCTGTAGGAACGGTAGCCGGAGTGGGAATCGTCACGTTCAACGTCACCGTCGTGTTACTGTTCTTTGCGCCGCCGGAACCGGTGTTGCCTTCATCGTTGATACCTATCGTCAGCGTGTTGGCACCGTTCGACGTTCCCGTGTAGCTCAGGTTGCTGCCGACGATGAAGGTGTTGATGTCCGAGACGGTGCCGCTCAAGGTCAGCGATGCGCTGCCACTGCCGGCGACCGTGACGCCTCCGCCAGAAGCGGCAGATAGGGTACCAGAGGGTACCAGGAAGCTCGCGGTGACGGAACTGCCATTTGAATCAACATCAGCGAACGAAATACCGGTCAATGCAGTAGCGGGTGTAGCTGCGATCGACGCCGGCGCGGCGATGGTTGGCGCGTCGTTGGCGTCGGTTACGGTGACCGTCCGCGTGCCGGTGACGCTAGCTGCTGCCGCGTCGGCTAGCGTGAAAGTGATGGTCCGATTCGTCGTCGACGGCGTATCGGAGCCGTTGACGAAGGTGATGGCTCGCACCAAACTCTGCACCCGCGCCGAGTTCGCGCTGGCGTTGAAGGTAATGGTCAACATCGTGTTGTTGGTCACGCTGCCGCCGGACATGCTGGCCGTTCCGAAGGTGGTCGCGCCGTCGTTCACGTCGGTTCCCGATATGGAGAGGCCGGTGGCGGTGCCGATTGCGATGGTATCGGCCACGGTGGCGTTCGCGGTCATCTGCACCGTTAGCGTTCCGCCGTTCCAGTTGCCGTCCGCGTCGGTGGCGCTGGCGCCAGACGAGACTTGCGTCGCAGTGGCATTTTCGGTGTATGCCAGCGTCCCCCCGTCCAACATTAGCGTCGGCGGCGCATTCATCGACAGCGCGACGTAGTTGGCTTGGCTCTGTCCGAGGACGGTGCCGAACCAGCCGGCTGCATGCACGGTGCTGCCGCTCATGACGATGCTTTTGACGCGCTCGTCCAGGTTCGGGTCGAAGCTGGTGTCGACGGCGCCGGCGCCGGTGGTTGACACTTTGGCGAGGCGGTTACGGGTCAGACCGCCCAGCGTGATGAATTGCCCACCCACGTAGAGATCGGTGCCGGAGAGCGCGAACGCCCAGACTTCGCTGCTGCTGTCCGGATTCCAGGTCGCGTCGGCGGCACCGGTGCCGGCGGTGGCAAGCTTGGCGATGCGGTTGCGAGCTTGGCCACCGATGTTGGTGAACTGTCCGCCGACGTAGAGATTGCCGCTGCCGTCCCAAAAGACCGAGCGGACCGTCGCGTCGGCATTCGGGTTCCAGGTCGCGTCGGCGGCGCCGGTGCCGCTGGTGGCAAGCTTGGCGATGCGGTTGCGGGTTTGGCCGCCGATGGTGGTGTACAGACCGCCTGCGAACAAATCGGTGCCGTCGAGCGCGAGCGACGTCACCGAGTTGTTGGCGTTCGGGTCCCAGGTCGTATCGGCCGCACCGGTACCGCTGGTGGAGAGCTTGGCGATGCGGTTGCGGTTTTGGCCGCCGATCGAGGTGTAGTCGCCGCCGACGTATATATTGCCGCTGCCGTCCAGTCGCAAGGATGAGATCGCATTGTTGCTGTTCGGGTCCCAGGTCGCGTCCGTGGTGCCGGCGTCCGACACCTTGCCGATGCGGTTGCGGGTCAGGCCGCCGAGGGTCGTGAAGTTGCCGGCGAGGTAGATGTCGCCGGCGGCGTCGATGGCGATCGCGTTCACCGAGTTGTTGGCGGCGGGGTTCCAGGTCGTGTCCAGCGTGCCGTTGGCGTTGAAGCGGGCGACGTTGGTGCGGGGGGTGCCGTCGCCGACGAAGGCGAAGACGCCGCCGACGATGATTCTTCCGGAGGCGTCGCGCGCCATCGAATTCAACGATCCTATCGACATCGCCGATGCCCAGGTGGTGTCGGCCGCCGCACTCGAATTCAGCTTGGCGACGCCGCCTTTGCTCTGGCCGCCGATCGAGTTGAACGAGCCGCCGGGATAGACGTTGCCGCTGCCGTCCACGGCCAGCGAGTTCACCGTGGAGCCGGAGTTCGGGTCCCACGCGGCGTCGGCGGCACCGGTGCCGCTCGTCGCCAGCTTGGCGATGCGGTTGCGCGATTGGCCGCCGATCGTGGTGAAGCTTCCGCCGGCGTACAGATCGGTGCCGGAGAGCGTCAAGGCATTCACCGTGTTGGCGGAGTTCGGATCCCAGGTGGCGTCTGCCGCACCGGTACCGCTGGTCGATAGTTTGGCGATGCGGTTGCGCGACTGGCCGCCGATCGAGGTGAAGCTGCCGCCGGCGTACAGATTGCCGCTGCCGTCCAGTACCAAGACGTTTACCGCGTTGCCGGCGTTCGGGTTCCAGGTGGCGTCGGCAGCGCCGGTGCCACTGGTCGACAACTTGGCAATGCGGTTGCGCGACTGGCCGCCGATCGACGTGAACTGTCCTCCGGCGTAGAGACTGCCGCTGCCGTCCGGCGCCAGGGTGCTGACCGTGTTGCCAGCGTTCGGGTTCCAGGTGGCGTCGGCATCGCCAGTGCCGCTGGTTGCCAGCTTGGCGATGCGGTTGCGCGACTGGCCGCCGATCGAGGTGAACGATCCGCTGGCGTAGAGATCGGCGCCGTCCAGCGCCAAGGCGCTCACCGTGTTGCCGGCGTTCGGGTTCCAGGTGGCGTCGGCGGCGCCGGTGGTACCTGACAGTTTGGCGATGCGGTTGCGCGATTGGCCGCCGATCGTGGTGAAGCTGCCGCCGGCGTACACGTCGCCGCTTCCGCTGTCCACGGTGATGGACGTTACCGTTCCGCCGGCGTTCGGGTTCCACGTTGAGTCTAGGCTGCCGTCGCTGTTCAGACGGGCGATGCGGTTGCGCGATTGGCCGTTGACGTGGGTGAAGGTGCCGCCGATGATGACTTTGCCGTCGGTCTGGCGAACCACCACTTGCACGGTGCCGGCTCCGAACGTCTGCCCGACCGTCGGGCTGACGATGGTTTGCGCGTCGGCAAGGGGCTGCAGCCCTAGCAGCATGGTCAGGAGTGTGATCAGCAGCAACAGCGGACGCCATACCAGGCTGGCGGAGTCAATGTGTGCGCAAGAAGCAGGAAGTGCAGAAACAGGGTGAAGGGTAGTGGTCATCAGGGTTTTTTCAATTGCGGATACCTGCAGCATGTCGCCTTTGGTATTGTGCAGGTAATCGCCGCGGCTGAAAAATTCGGGCACAACTCTGCCAAGTGGTTCGGCTTTGTTTATGAACCGCCCGAACAGTAGGCCGTCGAGGGGCTAAGTCCAATCACCCCCCACCGGCCAAGGCCTTCAACTGGTACAGCGCCTCCAACGCCTCCCGCGGGCTGAGAGCATCGGGATTGATGGACGCAAGCCGCATATCCAGTGCAGAAGCCGCTATGGTTTCAGCAGCGGGCGGGGCAGCAAACAAATCCACCTGGGCTTGGGATTCGGTGGCTTGCAGCTCCAGCGCGTCGAGTGTGTGCCGCGCCTGGTTCAGCACCGCCGCCGGCATGCCGGCCAGGCGGGCAACCTGGATGCCGTAACTTTTGCTGGCAGGGCCGCTCTGGATCTCGTGCAGGAAGACGATGTCGCGGCCTGATTCGGTGGCGCTGACATGCACATTCAGCGCGCTGTGGTGGGTGGCGGGAAACTCCGTCAGTTCGAAGTAGTGGGTGGCAAACAGCGTGAAGGCCTGGGTCTTGTCGTGCAATTGCGTGGCAATCGCGCTGGCCAGGGCCAGCCCGTCGAATGTGGATGTGCCCCGGCCAATCTCGTCCATCAGCACCAGCGAATAGGGCGTTGCCGCGTGCAGGATTTGCGCGGCCTCGGTCATCTCCAGCATAAAGGTGGACTGGGCGTTGGCCAAGTCGTCCGCCGCGCCTATGCGGGTGTGGATGGCGTCTATCGGCCCCAGGCGGCAGGCGCTGGCCGGCACGTAACTGCCGACGGAGGCCAGCAACACGATCAAGGCGACCTGGCGCATATAGGTCGATTTGCCGCCCATGTTCGGGCCGGTGATGATCTGCAGGCGCTGCTTGGGGCCCAGGCGCGTGTCGTTGGCAATGAAGTTGCGGCTACCGGAGGGGCCTGCCAAGCCCGAGAGTTCGGCCAGCCGCGCCTGCACCACCGGGTGGCGGCCCTGGGTGATGTCTATGCAGGGCTCCACGACAAACTGCGGCGTACACCAGTCCAGTGTCAGCGAGCGTTCGGCCAGCGCGCATAACGCGTCCAGCGCGGCCAATGCGCGTGCCGTGCGGGTCAGCATGGGTACAAAGGCCTGCAAGCGGTCCAGCACCTGTTCAAACAGCCACTTCTCGCGCGCCAAGGCTCGCTCCTGGGCGGAGAGCGCCTTGTCTTCAAAAGCCTTTAGCTCGGGGGTGATGAAGCGTTCGGCATTCTTCAAGGTCTGGCGGCGTCGGTAGTCGTCGGGCACCTTGTCGGCCTGGCCCTGGGTGACCTCGATGTAGAAGCCGTGCACCTTGTTGAACTGCACACGCAGGTTGCTGATACCGGTGCGGGCGCGTTCACGGCCTTCCAGGTCCAGCAGAAAATCGTCGCAGTTGGTCTGGATGGCGCGCAGCTCGTCCAACTCGGCGTCAAAGTCGGTGGCGATGACGCCTCCATCGCGCACCAAGGCAGCGGGTTCAGCGGCAATCGCTTGCAGCAGCAGGGCGGCGCATTCGACGGGGGGCTGCAAGTCCGAGGCGATGTTAGCCAAATAGGCCTCCAGCCCTCGTAGACTCTGCGCGAGTAGCTCTGTTTTTTGTAGCGTTACCACCAGGGCCACGAGTTCGCGCGGGCGCACCTGGCGCAGCGCGGTGCGTGCTGTGATGCGTTCCACATCGGCGCTGCCCTTGAGCTGCAGACGCAAGCCCTGCCACAGCGCCAGCGATGACGACTGCACCGTGCCATTGCGCAGCGTGTTTATCGCGTCCAGCCGCTGCTGTGCCTGCGCGCGGTCACGCCGGGGTGCCAGCAGCCAGCTCTTGAGCATGCGGCTGCCCATGCCAGTCATACAGGTGTCTAGCAGGGAGAACAGCGTGGGCGAATCCTCGCCGCGCAGGGTCTGGGTCAGTTCCAGGTTGCGCCGCGTGGTGGGCGGCAGATCTATCAACTCGCCGTCGCGTTGCACCTGTACGGCGCTGATGTGGGTCAGTGCGCGGCCCTGGGTGTGTTCGGCATAACCCAGCAGTGCCGCGCAGGCAGCGTGCGCCAACGGCAGGTCTTGCGCGTTCCAACTGGCCAGGCTGGCGACCTGCAGGGCGTCCAGCAGCTTGCGTTGGCCCAGCGCGGCGTCAAACTGCCATTCGGGTCGGGCCGTGGTGTACAGGGCACTGGAGCCACCGGTGTTCATGCGCAGGCGCTTGAGGCGGTCTTCAAAGGCTTGCGTGGCGCCGGCGCTGTAGGCCAGCTCACTGGGGCTGACCCTGGCGATCCACTCGGGCACGGCGTCGGGCGCACATTCGGCCAAGTGCACCACGCCTTGGGTCACGCTGAGCCAGGCCAGGCCGCAACGGTTGCGCGGACCCTGGTGCACGGCCATCAGCACGGATTCGGACTTTTCGCTGAGCAGTTCGGCGTCGACCAGTGTGCCGGGCGTTACCACGCGCACCACCTTGCGCTCCACCGGCCCCTTGCCGGTGACTTCGCCCACCTGTTCACAAATGGCGACCGACTCGCCGTGGCGTATCAGCTTGGCCAGGTAGCCCTCCATGGCGTGGAAGGGCACGCCGGCCATGACCACCGGCACGCCGGCGGACTGGCCACGCTGGGTCAGCGTGATGTCCAGCAGGCGGGCCGCTTTCTCGGCGTCGGCATAAAACATTTCATAGAAATCACCCATGCGGTAGAAGAGCAGGGTGTTGGGATGCGCAGCCTTGAGTCCAAGGTACTGCTGCATCATGGGTGTGTGTTGCTTGTCGGCGTCGCTCATCGCAGGGAGTCTATCAACATCAACCCACTATCCAGGGCTGGACAAAAGCAAACCAGCCGCCCACCAGGTAGAAAAGAACGCTGATGCCATAGATCCATCGGGAGGTCTTGCGTGTCCGCAGGCAGGCGTCCCGTAGCGTGGGGTCGGTGGGGCAGGGCGCGCTGCGGCCGTGCCACTGCAGGGCGCCGCTGGCGACCAGCATTACACCGGCAAAGCCAAATACAGCCGCCTTGTGTTCGCTGAGCCAGACCACCTGTGGAAAGACTGAGACCAGGGACGACAGGGCCACCCCGGCCCCCAGGGCCACCAGCAGGGCCGGCAGCGCGCAGCACACCAGTGTGCCGGATGCTGCGAAAAGGCTGGCCACCGACGACCACAAGCCGCTGCGGGACTCCGCCAGACCATCGGCGCTCATGGGCGGTCCTTCAACCCGGCCCTGATGTCGGAGACCGATTGCGGTACGGTTTCCAGTTTGACCACGTCATAACCCGCATCTACGATTTCGGCGGCGATGGCTTTGTTGTCCAGCGTCTGGCCGTCCTTGGCTTCAACCGCGACCGTCTTGTTCTTCAGGTCGACAAAAACCTCCTTGGTTGCGCTCATCTTGGCGATGCGTTTTTCTATGCCTTGTGCGCAGAAAGCGCAGACCATGCCGTTGACGGTGGCCTTTACGCTGGTGGCGGCCGGGGACGGGAGCGCCAGGATGGCGAGTGCGAGGGTGATGAATGTCTTTTTCATGGGAAGCTCCAATTCAAAATATGTACATAAAGTTCATGCGGGCCTGGGACGCGGTGTTGACGCCCAATTCCACGAAATACCGCTTGTGGATCAGGCGCAGCATGGGTGTGACCTCGGTCTGGTCCGACAGGTCGCGCATACGCCGCACTTCCAGAATCAACCAGGGCTGAATCTGGTCGTAGTCCACCGCGTAAAAGGAAAAACCAACACGCGCCGACGTGTAGTCGTGGTTGATGCCGTCGGCACGGTATAGCCGGGCCGTTGCCGAGGCATAGACGCGTGTGGTTTCGTAGTCCACTTGCAGGCCTGGCGAGGCCATGGTTCGTGAGCCAGAGAAGTCGTTGCCGCTGATGTTGCCCAGGCCACCCGTGAACCAGATGTTGGCCTGTGCCTCGGGCATATTCCAGCGGCGCAACAGCCGGGTGTAGGTGGCGTCTACGACTTGCCGGGTCGTGTTGCCGTCGTCTGAGCGCATGGCCAGGGCGGACAAACCCACGGCATCGCGCGGTGTCAGCGCGTAGTTGGCGAATGCCTCCTGCCAGTTGGGGCTGAAATCGCCCATGGCCATCCAGCTGTCCTTGAAGCCCATGGGCCCGGACCAGGCAGGCGCCGCGCACGCCACCAGTGCGGCCACCCCTATCCAATGTTTCATACTTTTTCTCCAAACAGTGGGTCCTTGGACCCAGGGAAATTAACCCGCATTCGGAAAATGCGGACATGGTTCGGCTGTTGGATCAGGTAATCGGGGGTTTGGCGGCGCGCGCGGGGTCGGCGCTGGTGAAGCGGTCAGTGCGCGGCATTGGAGCGCACACCGGTTCTGCGGAAATGCCTTGGACGCTGGGTGTGTCAGGTGTCGCCAAGGACATGCAAAGCTGGCAAGACTGGCAACCCCGCTCGCTTGTGCCATCACCCTGTTCGGCGCTTTTTTCCGAAGAAACCGTCTTGGTCATCACCATCGGACAATCCGCCGGCATGGCATCCTGTGCTACGCCCATAACATGCGGCGTCGACCCACCGGTGGCCATGTACACAGCCATGCGCTCCACGCTCCATCCACGAAGCGGCAGCAGGACGATCAACAGGACAAGGAAAAAGCGGCTCACGGCGGGATGATAGCTTTTTGAGCGGATATGGCCTAGGGCTTTGCTGATTAAGTCCGTTCGCGTTGAGCCTGTCGAAACGCAGCCCTTACAAATCAAAGACTTGCAGAAGGCTTCGACAAGCTCAGCCCGAACGGAGGTACTTGTTCAGCATTGCCCTAGGACTATCACTGTGGGCATAGGGGCCAAACGGTGCTACGCTCGTGTCAGCCTTGTGCCGCTTTCTGCGTCGATGGGGCCTTCCACCGTTGGAGCATGCATGGAAACCCAAACTTCTCATTGTGGACGACCGCACCGTTTCCATGTCGGACGCAATGCCGTTGTGCCGACCTGACTGAAGGTTTGTGGTGGACGCCTTTGCCAACGACGACCCTCACCACGCAGCCGTGGGCTCAGCAGGCGATACGGCACCGGGTTTCGCCAGCCACCCACTGTTCGAAGCCATTTTCATGGCAAGCCCGGAGGCCATTGCGCTGACCCGTGCGCGCGACAACGTCATCGTTGCCGTGAACGACGAATGGCTGAGTCTGACCGGTTTCACCAGGAGCCAGGCGCTGGGGCGTACGGCAGTGGACATTGGCCATTGGCCGGATGCTCAGGCGCGCGAGCGGGTGCTGCGGCCCTTGATGGTGGATGGCCGGATTCGCCAGTTGGACATCACGATGGTGCTGGCCAACGGTACGCACCGCCTCATGTGCCTGAATGCCGATTTGGTGGACGTGCTGGGTGAGTCCTACATACTGATTTATCTGCGCGATGTCACGGCCGACCGCATGGCGGCAGCAGCGGTGCAGGCTGGCGAACAAGCGCTGGCGCTGACCAACGACAAGCTGAACCGCCAAGTGGCGCTGTACAAGTTGACCGAGTCCATGGCCAAGGTCGGGTATGGCGTGGTGTACCCGGGTGATGACACGGTGCATGTGTCCCACGGTTACCGCGAAATCTGCCATCTGGCTAGCGACCACGTGTCCCGCGTCGGCGATCACCTGCACGGCGTCGTGGCCGAAGACGTGGCTATCGTGCAGCACGCGATGTCGTCAGTGGATGGCGAAATTGTGGAGTACCGCTGGCGCCGACCCGACGGCCACATCATCTGGCTGCGCTCACGCTTGCAGCGCCAGATCGTCGGTGGTGTGGTCAAGGCCGAGATCGGCATCGTGCAGGACATATCGGGTGAGCGCGAGGCGCTGCAGACTGCGGCGGCGCAACTCGCCGCCACGCAGCAAAGTGAAGAGCGTTTTCGCAGCCTGACGAAGCTGAGCTCGGATTGGTATTGGGAGCAGGACGCCGAATTCCGGTTTGTGCGCGTCGACGGGGATATGGACGCTTTCAGGGCTACACCGCTGGAGAGTTACATCGGTTTGACGCGCTGGGACTCGGGCGTGGAAGGGGTCAGCCCCGCCCAATGGGAGGCGCACCGCGCGGCGCTGGATGCCCATGAGACATTCCAGGATTTTGAAATGTACCGTCGGCGTGACGATGGCTCCATCATGTGGGTGGCCATCAGTGGCGCCCCCATTTTCGACAGCCGGGGCGTGTTCACTGGCTACCGCGGCACGGGGCGCGAAATCAGCGCCCGCAAGCAGGCCGAGGCCGATATTGAACGGCTGGCTTTTTTTGACGCGCTGACCGGACTGCCCAATCGGCGCCTGTTGATCGACCGGCTGACGCAGGCCGTGGCCAGCAGCGCGCGCCGGGGCAGTTTTGGTGCCCTGTTGTTCATTGACCTGGACAATTTCAAGGTCCTCAACGACACCCGCGGCCACCACATGGGTGACGAACTGCTCAAACAGGTGGCCACCCGGCTGACCGAGTGTGTGCGTGCCATCGATACGGTTGCCCGGCTGGGTGGTGACGAGTTCGTCGTGATGCTGGAGGAGCTGGGCAGCACCGAACTGGATGCTGGCGCGCAAGCCGAAGCGGTGGGTAAAAAAATCCTGGCGGCACTGAACCAGCATTTTGACCTGGGTGGTCAACCGCACCACAGTTCCCCCAGCATAGGTGTGACGCTGTTCTTTGACCGCCAGCAGAGTGTCGATGAACTGCTGCAGCGGGCCGATCTGGCCATGTACCAGTCCAAAGCGTCGGGGCGCAATACGCTGCGTTTTTTTGATCCCGTGATGCAGGCCGCCGCCAGCGCCCGGGCCGTGTTGGAGATTGATCTGCGCCGCGCCCTGCAGCACCAGGAATTTTTGCTGCACTACCAGCCGGTGGTGAATGAAAGCGGCCTGGTAACGGGCGTCGAGGCGTTGCTGCGTTGGAACCACCCGCAGCGGGGCATGGTGTCGCCGGCCGAGTTCATCCCGGTGGCGGAGCAGGCGGGGCTGATCATTCCCCTGGGGCAGTGGGTGCTGACCGCGGCCTGCAACCAATTGGTGGCGTGGAACACCAGTGCGGCGACACGTAAACTCACCATGGCAGTTAATGTCAGCGCCCGTCAGTTCCGCCATCCGGAGTTCACGCTACAGCTGCTGGACCTGCTGCGTTTAAGCGGCGCCAATCCTTATCGGCTGAAGCTGGAGCTGACCGAGAGCATGTTGCTCAGTGACTTTGACGATGTCATCGTCAAGATGGGGGAGCTGCGCTCGATTGGTGTCAACTTTGCGCTGGATGACTTCGGCACCGGCTATTCGTCACTGTCGTACTTGAAGCGGCTGCCGCTGGACCAACTGAAGATCGACCAGTCCTTCGTGCGTGACGTGTTGACCGACCCCAACGATGCGGCCATTGCACGCACCATTTTGAGCCTGGCCCGCAGCCTTGACCTGAGCGTAGTGGCCGAAGGAGTGGAAACCGCGGGGCAGCGCGATTTCTTGCTGAAATGCGGCTGCAAGGCCTTTCAGGGCTACTTCTTCGGGCGGCCCGTGGCCGTCGAAGACCTGCAGTTGCCGAGCAGTTAAACCCGTTGTCGCCGCTTACAGCGGTGCGTTGTCGGTTTCGGGCTCTTGCGCGGCATCGTCGTCCGCACCATCGCCGTCGGTTGCAGCATCAGCAACCGGTGCGTGGCGGGCTTGGCGCAGGGCGGCTTTTTCCCCGGCGCTGGCAAACTTGCTGTATTTGCCCAGGATGCTGATCAGTTGACCATAAATGCGCGGGTTGCCGGCCAGGCATTCCTGCTGGTCCAGAAAATCGGCCTCACCGGTGAAATTGCCGACCAGGCCACCGGCCTCGGTCACCAGCAAAGAGCCGGCCGCCACATCCCAGGGTTGCAGACCGGTCTCAAAAAATCCTTCGGTGTAGCCGGCGGCCACATAGGCCAGGTCCAGCGCGGCGGCGCCTGGGCGGCGCAGGCCGGCGGTGCGTTTCATGACGTCGCCCATCATGGTCAGGTAGTTGGCGAAGTTGTCGCCCGGACGGAACGGGAAGCCGGTGGACAGCAACGCGTCCTTCAGGTGGATGCGCTTGGAGACGCGGATACGGCGGTCGTTCAGGAAGGCTCCCCGGCCCTTGGTGGCGGTGAACAGGTCGTTGCGTGTCGGGTCATAGACCACGGCCTGCTCGACCTTGCCCTTGACGGCCAGCGCGATGCTGACGCAGTACACGGGCAAGCCGTGGATGAAGTTGGTGGTACCGTCCAGTGGATCGATGATCCACACGAATTCGGAGTCTTTGGCGCCGTGCTCGCGCCCGGATTCTTCGGCCCAGATGCCATGGCCGGGATAGGCCGTCGTCAGGATTTCTATGATCGCCTGCTCTGCAGCATGGTCCACTTCGGTAACGAAATCGTTGGCTTTCTTTTGCGAAATGCGAACGGCTTCGATATCGAGGGCGGCGCGGTTGATGATGGATCCGGCGGCGCGTGCGGCCTTGACGGCCACATTGATCATGGGGTGCAGATTGAGCGACATAAATTTTGTTTGTTGGTGGGACAGACCTTTGGCCCTGTCCCCAACCGATTTAAAGTGTGTGGGATGGACTTGAGGCGCTGTCTCAACTGACTGTAAGAACTGACACTCCGCTGGCGATGCAGACGGCGACAATAGCGCTATTTTAGCGTGAGCATGGCAAGTCCCCGCGGTCTTTGCTCGCCCACGCTGAAACCTGTCAGTTTTACCTTTGTTATCCCTACCACCGTGCATACCCGCTTTATCCTGATCAACACCAGCCACGCCGGCAATGTGGGCGCCGCCGCCCGGGCCATGAAAACCATGGGTTTTGACGACCTGGTGCTGGTGGCGCCACGCTGGGCCAATGTGTTGCGCCGCGAAGAAACCATACAGCGTGCCAGCGGAGCCCTGGACGTACTGGACAAATGCCGCATCGTTGACACGCTGGACGAGGCCCTGGACGGCATGACACACCTTTGCGCGACCGCGATGACCCCGCGCGACTTTGGTCCACCCACGGTGACGCCCCGGGAGCATTTCGAAATGCTATCAAAAACGGAGCGTAGCAAGCATGTTTCACGAGGGCTAGAGGCTGATTTTGCAGAAGCCGATGGTGCCAGCCAGTCCACCGAGTCATTTGCTCGGGGCCAGCAAGGCATAGGTTTTTTGTTTGGCTCCGAGCGTTTTGGCATGCGCAATGAAGACGTGTACCGCTGCCATGCCTGCCTGAGCATCCCCAGCAACCCGCAGTTCGGTTCGCTGAATATCGGCGCGGCGCTGCAGGTCATCGCCTATGAATGGCGGCTGGCGCTGGGTGGGTTCAGCGAGCAACTCGCCGCCGGGCCGCCCCAAGGCGAGTTAGACCCCTCGGGGGGCAGCGACCCGCGGAGCGGCGGAGCGTGGGGGCCTCGATTAGCCGACGCCGCCCAGGTCGCCGGCATGCTGACCCATCTGGAACAGTCTTTGGTGGCCTTGGGTTTTCTAGACCCGGCCGCCCCCAAGAAGCTGATGCCGCGCCTGAACCAGCTATTCAACCGTGCCGGGGTTACGCAGGAGGAAATCCACATCCTGCGGGGCATAGCCAAGGCCATACTGCAGCAGTCTGCCGGCAAAACCGGTTAACTCTCACCGCAGGGCTGTCCCAATGTGGGGGGGCGCCCCACCGGGGAAGCGTGGGGGTTTAGCTTTCCTTGCAACAAACGGTTACAGCAACAGGTAGACTTCAACGCATGTTTTCACGCCTACGCTCCGACATCCAATGCATCCTCGACCGCGACCCGGCCGCACGCACGACCTGGGAGGTGCTGACGTGTTACCCCGGTCTGCATGCGCTGGTCTTGCACCGCCGCGCGCATTGGTGCTGGACACACGGCCTGAAATGGCTGGGCCGGTTTATTTCGCACATGTCACGCTGGCTCACGGGGATCGAGATACACCCCGGTGCCGTCATTGGCGAGCGGGTGTTCTTCGACCATGCCATGGGTACGGTGGTGGGTGAAACCGCAGAGATTGGCGACGGTTGCACCATTTACCAGGGCGTGACCCTGGGCGGCACCTCGCTGTACAAGGGCGCCAAGCGCCATCCTACGCTGGGCAAGGACGTGGTGGTGAGCGCCGGCGCCAAGGTGCTGGGTGGCTTTGTGGTCGGCGATGGCGCCAAGATCGGCAGCAATGCCGTGGTCATCAAACCCGTACCCCCCGGTGCCACGGCCGTGGGCATTCCAGCCCGCATCATCCCCAGTAAGACCGGTGAGAGTGCCGATGTCACACACACCGAGCCCAAGTTCAGCGCCTACGGCATCACGCAGGAGGATGACCCGGTCAGCCAGGCACTGCGTGGCCTGATCGACTCGGCCTCCGGCCAGGAGCACCAGATTGCGTTGTTGTGGAAGGCGATTGAGACGCTGTCGGTCAACCGCAGTAGCGCCGATTGTCTGTCGGACTGCGTGCCGGGTGACGCGGCCCGAAAAGAGTGTTTTGAGGCCGAGCGGCTTAACCAACTGGTGGGCAAGTAACGCCCACCCCCGTGGCGGCTACGCCGCTTCCCCCTTGCAGGGGGCAACACCAGTGGCCCGGCGAAGCCGGTTCCACGGTGTTTCCTGGCCTAATAAGTTACTTGCTCCGTGTTGCGCTTTTTGGCCTAAAGGCCTTGCAGACGGTGTCCACTGTCTGCAGATACGGCCCGCCAATCAGATCGATGCAATAGGGCACGGCTGCAAAGATGCCGTTGACCAGTTGCTGGCCATCGGCATCCTTCAGGCCTTCCAGGGTTTCGGCAATCGCCTTGGGCTGGCCTGGCAGGTTGATGATCAAACTCTGGCTCCGTACCACCGCCACCTGACGTGACAGGATCGCGGTTGGCACAAACTTCAGGCTGATCTGGCGCATCTGTTCGCCAAATCCTGGCATCTCCTTGTGCGCCACGGCCAGCGTGGCTTCAGGCGTTACATCGCGCAGCGCGGGGCCGGTGCCACCGGTGGTCAGCACCAGGCAACAACCGGCGTCCACCAGTTCAATCAAGGTTGCGCTGATCGTCGCCTGCTCGTCAGGGATGAGTCGGGCCTCGAATTGCAAAGGGTTCTGCAGTGCACGGCCCAGCCAGTCTTTCAGGGCTGGCAGGCCCTTGTCTTCGTACACGCCGGTCGAGGCACGGTCGCTGATCGAGACAATGCCTATTTTGACGGCAGGCAGTGACTCAACGTCGCTCACGCATCGGCTCCAGGGTTGTTCGGAAAACTGTCCTCCGGCCCAATCGGATCGGGCACATCGCTGCCATGCAGCAGGTGTTCGCGCACGATCTGGAAAATATCGCGGTAGGCACGGCCATGGCGTATAGCCTCGCCGGGCTTCTCAGGCTTGGCATCCTTGCGGGCCTGGCGTACCAGGGCGCGCAATTGTTGTATATCACTGGCAGGGTTGATGTTGACCCACTGGCCTACAGCGTCGTCATCGGCAATCAACCGGTCGCGCCATTGCTCGGCAGCGTGCAGGGCCAGGGTTTCCTTGGCGGACGGGGCGTGCTGTTCTTCGAGAGACACACGGATGGCGTCCAGTGTCGCGGGCTCCAGTTGTCGCATCCGCTTGCCGATGAATTGCAGCAGGCGACGCCGGCCTTCGAAGTTGGTGATGCGCTTGTACTCAGCAATCGCTTCCATCAGCTTGTCCGGCAGTTCCAGGCGTTTCAACAACTCTGCCCGCAGCGTCAACAGGTCTTCACCCAGCTTTTGCAGCTCGGTGCTTTCGCGCTTGAGGTCGGTGCGGCTTTTATCGTCGGTTCCCTTGAGCTCGCGCTTGAGTTCCAGATCCAGTTCACTGCCTTCCGCCACAAATTTACCTTTGACGAAATAGCCTTTTTTTAGTTTACTCATATAGCCAAGTATCATAGCCTCCGCTATGAAGACCCCCAAAACCTCCTCCAAATCCTCGCCCGCAGGCGCCACTTCATCCAAGCCGGCCGACAGCGGCTTCGCCTATAGCCGGCCATTCTTTGAGTCGCTGGTCGATACGGCGCTGGCCCATGCCAAGAAGCTGGGCGCCACCGATGCGGGCGCCGAGGTGTCGGAAGGATGTGGCCTGAGCGTATCCGTGCGTAATGGCGAGCTGGAGAATGTGGAGCGCAACCGCGACAAATCATTGGGCATCACGGTCTACGTGGGCCAGCGCCGGGGCAATGCCAGCACCTCCGATTTTTCGGAAGACGCCATCGCACAAACCGTGCGCGCCGCTTATGACATTGCAAGTTTTACCGCCGAAGACCCGTTTGCCAGCCTGCCGGACCTCAAAGACATTGCCCCCGAGACCGATCGCGAGCGCAACCTGGACCTGTTTTTCCCATGGGCCTTGACCAGCGAAGAGGCCATGCGCCTGGCCCTGGAATGCGAAGCCGCAGCCTTGGCCACCAGCAAGAAGATCACCAATAGCGAAGGTGCGGCCGTGTCGGCCCAGCAGTCGCATTTCTTCAGCGCCCACACCCATGGCTTTCGCGGTGGTTATGCCAGTTCGCGCCATTCCATGTCGGTTTCGCCGATTGCCGGCAAGGGCAAGGACATGCAGCGCGACAGCTGGTACAGCTCCATGCGCCACCAGGATGAATTGGCGTCGCCCCAGGCCATTGGGCGCTACGCCGCCGAGCGAGCCCTGAGCCGCCTGAAGGCGCGCAAGATCGCCACGCTGGAGTGCCCCGTGCTGTTTGAATCGCCGCTGGCTGCGGGGCTGGTAGGGGGCTTGGTGCAGGCGCTCAGCGGTGGTGCCATGTACCGCAAGAGCACCTTCCTGCTGAATACCCTGGACAAGATGGTGTTGCCCAAACACATCGACTTGTATGAAGCCCCTTTTGTGCTGCGCGGCAAAGGCAGTTCGCCGTTTGATGACGAGGGCGTGAGTGTGAAGGCTCGCAAGGTCATCGAAGGCGGGCGGGTCAAGGGTTACTTTCTGAGCAGCTACTCGGCGCGCAAGCTGGGTATGCAGACGACCGGTAACTCGGGTGGTTCACACAACCTGACGTTCACCTCGCGTTTGACCCGGCCGGGGGATGACCTGGATGCCATGTTGCAGAAGCTCGGCACGGGGCTGTTTGTGACCGAATTGATGGGGCAGGGGACGAACTATGTGACGGGTGACTATTCACGCGGGGCCAGTGGCTTCTGGGTGGAAAAGGGGCGCATCGCCTACCCGGTGCATGAGATCACGATTGCCGGGAATATGAAGGACATGCTCAAGGGGATTGAGGCTGTGGGGGCTGACATCTACAACTACGGGGCCAAGACGGTTGGGTCTATCTTGATCAATCGGATGAAGGTGGCGGGGTCTTAGGCTTTTTTGGGTTTTTGCTGTTCGAGGGACGCTATTCCCTGCGGGGTTTTTGTATTCCCCCACTCCCCCCAATCCCCTCGCCCCGCCGGGCGCGGGGGAGCTAAAGCGGACAGCCGATTTGGCCTCTGCGCGCCGAATACGGAATTACGGTCGTGGCGTTGCCAATGCTGATGGTTGTTGGATGTTTTGTGCCGGCGGTCGTAGGTACATCCGCTTTAGTAGTTTGCCCCTGGCTGTCGGCTGCACGCCAGCGGCGAGGCAACGCGAGTGGCCATTTTTAGGGAAAATGAGATAGGGTTGGCGTGAGGGATGGCGGTCGCGTAGCTGACCGCCGTTGGCACACAGAGACTGAGCCATTTACTACGACCGTTTGCCAAAAGCCTGGGCAGTCCAGAGGCATAGGTAGCATTTCACCAGCAATGCCTCATTCGGCGCGACGACACCAAATCGGCTGTCCGCATTGGCTCCCCCGCGCCCGGCGGGGCGAGGGGGCTGGGGGGAGTGGGGGCCTACAAAAGCCCCGCAGGGAAAGATTTATTCGGTGAGAGACCTACCCCGCAAGAGCAGCCTTAACAGCAGCAGAAACCGTCCCCATCTCCGCCTTGCCAGCCAATCGGGTCTTCACAGCCCCCATCACCTTGCCCATATCGCCGGGACCGGATGCACCCAGTTCGGCTACGATGGCCTTGACCTCTGCCAACACCTCGTCAGCCGTCATGCGTTGGGGCAAATACGCCTGCAGCACCTTCATTTCAGATGCTTCCTTGTCTGCCAGGTCCGTGCGTTCCGCTTTCAAGAAAGCCTCGATGGAGTCCTTGCGCTGCTTGATCAGCTTGTCGACGATGGCCACCACGGCTGCGTCATCCAGCACGATGCGTTCGTCCACCTCGCGCTGCTTGCAGGCAGACAACAGCAGGCGGATGGTGCCCAAGCGCTCGCTGTCCTTGGCGCGCATGGCGGTTTTCATGTCTTCGGTGATTTGGTCT
>JAZKIR010000140.1:0-33145 GCA_040384785.1 Pseudomonadota bacterium | reverse complement strand
ATGAAAATCGACAAAGACACCGCCGTCACCCTGCGCTTCTCCGTAACCGACGCCGCAGGCAAGGTCATCGACAAGGGCACCGAGCCCATGGTCTACCTGCACGGCGGGTATGACAATATTTTCCCCAAGGTCGAAGAAGCGCTGCAAGGCCAGGAAGCCGGCTACCAGGTCACGCTGACACTGGCACCCGAAGATTCTTTCGGCCAGCACAACCCGCAACTGATCACGACCATCGCCAAGAAAGACTTTCCACCCGGCGTCAAGGTCGGCGGCCATCTGCAAGGCCGTGGTGAAGACGGCGAGGAACACGTGTTTAACGTCGTCAAAATCAAGGGCGACACCGTGCACCTGGACGGCAACCACCCCCTGGCCGGCCAGACGCTGAAGTTTGGCATCAAGGTGGTGGAAGTGCGCGCCGCGTCAGCCGAAGAGATTGCCCACAAACATGTGCATGGGGAGCATGGGCACCACCATTGATGGTAGGGGTACTTTTTAATTGCTATTGAATTAATAGCGATATCGGCATATTCCACGAGGGCTAGCGGCCAGTTTTTCATATGGAAACTGCTGGGTAGCCTGTCTGTTGTGCACACACGGCGGGCGGCGTGGCTCACATTCTGCGGCTCGCGTCGCGGGCGAACGGGTTGGCTGGCCTACTCTGTTGCGTTAAGACCTTGCTGCGCGCGCCCGCTTTTGTGGCAACCGCAAGTGCGGCCTGCGCCCGCAAGTCACCAGCATGAAGACTGGTGCGCCACTGAACCCCGAGTACGATTGGAGAGGCGGTGGGTTCTGAATTTCGATTTCATGCAAATATCTGGATTCCGCCGGCCGTTTGTATCCACCGACTAATTCGACCAATCCCTCAACCACTTCGCCGGTTTCATAGTCCACAAAGGTGTGTTCATTGGGAATCCCGACACCACAAAACGCGAGACGTAGCTCCAACTCCAGTCCAGTGCAAATAGACGTTGGTTGCAGTGGTGACATGAACGATTCATTTATGTCGGACTATAGACCGGTACTTTGATCGTCTACCCCTCCACACCCGACCTCCGCTGCTTTTTAGACCGTTATATCTAGCAGAGTTTGGTGCGTTCGTCTGCGCCGATTTCTGGGCCTTTGACAGTGTGAGGCTCGGGCCCAACGGGAGACCAACACCTTGCATGGCGTTGGTAATGCAAATGCATTACCATAAGTAATTGCATTTTTTTTTGAACCGGAGCGCACCATGCCCAACACGATGGAAGTCGAATCCACTCTCACCGAACGCTACCAGACCACCGTACCCGCATCCGTGCGCAGTGCCTTGCGCCTGAGCAAACGCGACAAAATCCATTACAGCATCCGCCCTGGCGGCGAGGTGGTGTTGAGTCGGGCCGCCGATGTGGAGACGGCAGACCCGGCGCTGGGAGCGTTCTTGGGCTTCCTGGCGCACGACATCACAGAGCATCCGGAGCGCCTGCAGGCGGTGGATGTTGGTTTGGTGCAGCGCATTCAGGCGCTGACTGCGGGTGTGGAGCTGGATATAGATGCTGCGCTGTCGGCAGACGATGAATGAATGCGCAGCGTCCCGCGCCACCCGCAGTGCCGTGGGTGGTGAATGGATGGTCGGTGTTTGCCCATCCCCTGTTTTTGGCGCAGTTGCAGGCTCTGACTTTGCAGGTTGAAGCCCTCAAGTCCAAAGACCCGCAGGGTTACGTAAAAAAGAACGCGACCAAGCGCTTGGCGGCGATTCAAAAGCTGGCGTTTGAAGTCATTCCCCAAGACCCCACCCGCGTCGAGTACCGTCAGGGCGGCACCTTGGGCGAAGAATACAAACACTGGTTTCGTGCCAAGTTTTTTCAGCAGTACCGCCTGTTCTTTCGCTACCACCTACAGGCCAAAATCATTGTGCTGGCGTGGGTCAATAACGAAGACAGCAAGCGAGCCTACGACAGCAGCGATGACGCCTATCGCGTGTTTCGCAAGATGCTGGAGAGCGGGCATCCGCCGGATGATTGGGATGCGTTGCTGGTGCAAGCGAAGGCCAGCAAGTAGGCAATCCGTGGCGCGGTCAGATTTTCAACAACCGCTTCATCAAAAGCGTCGGATAGTCTTGCCGATGCCCTGCCACGGTGTAGACGTATACGTCACCATCGATACGCCGATAGATCAGCTTGTGGTGTGACGTAAAAATGTTCTGGTACTCAAAGATGCCAACGGAGGCAAGCTCCTGCACCGGCGCTCCGGTCAAAAGGCCTGTGTCAACCAGCGCCAGTTTTTCGAATATTTCATCTTCTGCATGGAGCCAGTCGGTCTCGCTCCACTTGTCGAGCATGTACTCCTGAAGCGAGAGCAAGTCTTCCTGTGCATCGGGAAGAATGATGATGGCCATTACTTGCGGCGTTGGCGGGCTGTGGCCAGTTGCGCACGTGACTCTGCAACGGATATGCCTTTGCCGTGCAGGCGGTCTTTCTCACCCAAGGCCATGATTTTCAAGGCGGCGATGAGCGATTCCTTTTCCTGAAACTGTTTGACGCTTTCAATCACCATGCTGGCCTCGCCATTCTGTGTGATGAAGAACGGGTGGCCGTTCATCTCCAGTTCTTCGGAAATCTGTGCCGCATGGCTTTTAAGGTAAGAGATGGATTTGATGTTGGCGACGGACGACATGGCGATCCTTGAGTACGACTGGGTCTTAATTTAGTATCGAATTTGGTCCAAGTCAAGCGTTGATACGCCACGGAAATCGGACTATGTCCAGCATCCGAAGCGTCTACGAGTAGCCGCTGGCGACTCCGCCACCCGCTTGCCGCGCCTGAACACCTCCGTCCGTTCGATGCTCTAAGATACCGGATTAAGAAAAAAGGGAGTTAAACATAATGGAACATCTGGATTTGGTTGCCGGGCTTTTGGTTTCGCCTGGAGCAGAAATTGGCGCGTTCAAGACACCTATTCCCGGTATCACACCCGTCTACGTGGATCGATTTAGCGAGTACGCAAATGAGCCGACCATGGCGGAGTACTTTGGCGATGCCGCCGATCTGCCCTTTGTGGACTCATCACTGAACTACGTGGCCACATCCCATGTGATTGAGCATGCGGCCAATCCGCTGGGTGCATTTCTGGAGTGGTACAGGGTCCTGCGACACGGCGGGGTCATCTACATGGTTGTACCCAACCGTCTTGCCATCTTTGACCGAACACGTGCTTTGACAACGGTTGATCACATTGTTCAAGACTATCGAAACAATGTGACCCAGTGCGACGGAACGCATATCGACGACTTTGTGAACAACGTCGATTGGAAGGAATTTTCGCCGGGCACTTTAGACAGTGAGGTGCCCCAAAAACGCCAAGAGCTGCAACAGTCCTACCAAAGTGCAATTGAATCCGGTTCGGAAATCAATATCCACTTTCATACCTTCGACCCAGAGTCGATGGCGGAATTGATCCAGCGAGCCAACGATGTTTTGCCACTGAATGGTGGGCGCATCAACGTTGAACGCATGGAAACGCCGTTTCCGTTGTCCCAGCCGAATGGATTTCTTGTTGTCGCAAGAATTGACAAGCCTGGCAGCATGCCGGACATTCACCCGCTCCAAATTTTCCGTGCTGACGCCAGGAAATTCGACAAACCTGTCAAACCGCTGGTGCACGAAGTTGAATGGCATGAACACAACTTCCCAGAGGAGTCCTATCTGCGACTGCACCCCGATGTCGCCAATGCGGTCGCATTGCGTCAGTTCGAGTCAGGATACTCACACTTTCAGATTTTCGGGCGCAAGGAAGGCCGCCAGGTCAGGTATTAACTGAGCTGGCGCCCAGAATGCATCAACGATGTAGTCTGCGGCGTCTGTCTGTCCTTCTTTCTTTCCCAGGAGTAAAGTAGCGCAAGGGACAATCAACATTCACAAGCCTGAAATGGGGGGCATATGGAACAAGACCCAGAGGCGCAGGCAACCGTTCCTCCGGTGGAGCAGGGAAAGGCTCCGATACCCATGCCTTCCGAAGCCGACAAGCCTTGGCCGGTTTCCCAGGCATTGGATGCCTGGGATCAGATGATGGTACGTGCGCACCGTCTGTTGCGGGAAGAGAACATCGATGCCAGCTGGATCGCGCGGCTCACTGAACTGACGACTGCCATGCGCCAATTGGCGGCGCGCGACCCCGATGTGGCTTTGTATGTGCTGATAGAGGCCAACGGCAGCAACGCCGATCACTACAGCGCCCAGCATGCCATGGTCTGCATGGTGATTGCGGAACTGGCCGCCGAATGGA
The DNA here is from genome assembly GCA_040384785.1 of Pseudomonadota bacterium. Lineage (GTDB taxonomy): Bacteria > Pseudomonadota > Gammaproteobacteria > Burkholderiales > Burkholderiaceae_C > Allorhodoferax. The sequence continues at coordinate 28,885 of JAZKIR010000140.1, read as the reverse complement.
TGGAGTGGCCGCAAGAGGAAAGACGGTCCTTGGCGCTTGCCGCTCTCACCATGAACCTGAGCATCACGGTTTTGCAGGATTCCCTGGCCAAACAAAGCGGTGCGCTGTCGGATGGCCAGCGCGACTTGGTGGCAAAACATGCCGCTGCCAGTGCGGACATGCTGGTGGGGGCGGGTGTCGCGGACCCACTGTGGCTGTATGTGGTTCGGCACCACCACATGGTTGCACCGGCGGACGCGGCACAGGAATCAGACGCAGCTACTCGCCTTGCCGAACTATTACGACGGGTGGATATTTACACCGCAAAACTGAGCCGGCGCGGTTCGCGGCAATCGGTTACACCCGCAATGGCGGCACGGGATGCCTGCCTGGACGCCAACGGGAATCCTGACAGCATTGGCGCAACCCTGTTGCGGGTTGTCGGACTGTATCCGCCGGGTACATTTGTGGAGCTGGCGAATGGCGAGTCCGCCGTGGTCATCGTGCGCGGCACCAAGGCGCACACACCCATCGTTGCCAGTATGCGGCGCAAGGATGGCGGCCTGCTGATGCAGCCCGTGCGGCGAGACACCCTGCGCATGGGTTTCGCCGTGAAGCGCGGCATGGAGCCAACCAGCGTTCGGGTGTTGCTGAACCACCGGCGCATTTTGTCTTGCACGTAGCCCCTTCACTGTTATCACTTCTGCAGCGTAGAGATTTTGTCATCTCTTGATGGTTTTGTTTTAAAGGAGTGCTATTAAATTAGTAGCGTCTATCCTATATTGCACGAGGGCTAAGGGCATATTCTTTCGAGGATGACTTGGCTGCCAGTCTGTGGTTCGCGCACGGCGGGTGGCGTGGCTCACGTTTTCCGGCTCGCGTCGCGGGCGAACTGGGTTGGTTGGCCTTTGTTATTGCGTCAACCCGATGCATGGTGATCCTGCTCCTGTGGCAACCGCAAGTGCGGCCTGCGCCCGCAAGCCACGCCACCCGCCTGGGGTTGTGGCGAAGTCATTTTTCTCTCAGGAACTCAAAATTTCGTGTTGTGGCCGGTCAACATTCGAGTAGCTAGGCCGAAGCGTAAAGAAGTGGCGCAGAAAAAAATGAAATAGGCGACGGCAACGCGCCGTTACGAACGACGGGCTAGTTGTCACTGCCCTTCTTCTTTGGCGCACGTTTCTTCTTGGGTTTCTGCGTTTTAGACTCTTCAGTATTCGCCAACCGTTCTGCTACAACCCCGCCAGACTCCTCTGATGGCGAATCCGGAGGCAGCACAGTGCTCGCCGCTTCCCGCTCAGAACTGTGCCAGCGTTCATCTAGCGCGTGCTCAAGCCACTCAGTAAGCTGAAGACAGGACTCATATGATTCCAAGAAGTAGGAGATATCGACGGGAAGAAAAGAACCACCCTTGGCTCGGGCGTGAGAACCAGTTTTCTTTATGTAGGTGTCGTTTACATAACCTCGGTTGTGAACATGAATGTCCCTCGTTGCCTTCAGTTCAATGTATCGATGAAACGCAGGGCACTCGAACAACTTGATCGACAAAAGCTCTTCAACAGAGGCGGCAAACTCTGCTGGAGATTTGTATGACAGTTCATTTAGCAACGTGTCCGTTGCACGAATGTGAACTTCTTCAAGCGACTGAGCACCCAACACGAACTGCAACTGAATAGTTCGTTTGGCCCCGAGTTTCAGTGGGTGTCGAACAATCACCGTCCGGACGACATCGCCCAGCAATGCCTCGGTAATAGTGACTAGCTGCGCCAGCACATTGATCGGCATCTGCTGAAGAGCCAAAAACTGATATCGACCTAGCAATTCGGCTTTGGTATATTTTCGCGTGCTTAGTATCGTAGTCTTGTCTGGTCGGCGGCCAATGGGAAACGCTACTTCGATTTCGGCAGATTCATCGGATTCCAGTTGAGTTGCTGCGATGTTGAAAGCACCGTAAGTTAGTTGAGCCAGTTCGCCTTGATCAAACAGCAAATCGCGTGCAGCGCTTACAAGTCTGAAGAGGGCGTTGCCAGTGTTGGAGCTAGTCATTCTTTTATCGACGTATCGAGTGATTTAGATTGGCAGATATTCTCAGTTTTTCGCAGAGTTTGGGGCATTGGTCCGCGCCGATTTGTGGGCCTTTGACACCATGAGGCGCGGGCCAATGCCCCAAACTCTGCCGCGTGGTCCACAGACGCAACGTCCCAGATCGGCTACCGCCCAGAATGCATCAACGAAGTTGTCAGCGGCCGCCCCGGCAATTGCAGCGCCGCAATAGCAGCAGGCGACTGCGCCACGCACTTTCCACGCCTGAACACCTGCAGCCGTGTCGCCCGCAACCGTATCGCCTCAATCGGGTCCTGCGCCTGCAGCAGCACAAAGTCCGCGTTGCAGCCTTTCGCAATCCCATAGCCCTCCAGATGCAGAATCTTCGCCGGGCTGGTGGTCACGGCCTCAAAGCACTGGCGCATCGCGGCCTGGCTGGTCATCTGGGCCACATGCAGGCCCATGCTGGCCACTTCCAGCATGTCGGCGCTGCCCAGCGAATACCAAGGGTCCATCACACAGTCGTGGCCGAAGGCGACGGTCACGCCGTGGGCCAGCAGTTCGGGTACGCGGGTCATGCCGCGGCGTTTGGGGTAGGTGTCGTGGCGGCCTTGCAGCGTGATGTTGATCAGCGGGTTGCTGATGATGCTGACACCGGCCTCGGCAATCAGCGGCAGCAGCTTGCTCACGTAGTAGTTGTCCATGCTGTGCATGGAGGTGCAGTGTGATCCGGTGACGCGGCCGTGTAGTCCCAGGCGTTGTGTCTCGAAGGCAAGCGTTTCAATATGTCGCGACAGTGGGTCGTCGGACTCGTCGCAGTGCATGTCCACCAGCTTGCCCTGGGCGGCGGCCAGTTCACACAGCAGCTTGACGCTTAAAGCGCCGTCGGCCATGGTGCGTTCGAAGTGGGGGATGCCGCCGACCACGTCCACACCCATGGCCAGTGCGCGCTGCAACTTGTCCAATGCCTGCGGGTCACGCAGCACGCCGTCTTGCGGAAAGGCGACCAGTTGTAAATCCAGGTACGGCGCGACGCGGCGTTTGACCTCCAGCAGTGCCTCTACGGCCAGCAAGCGCGGGTCGCAAATATCTACATGGCTGCGGATGGCTAGCAGCCCTTTAGCCACGGCCCAGTCGCAATAGGCGAGGGCACGTTCGATCAGCGCGTCCTGGGTCAGCTGGGGTTTGAGTTCGCCCCACAGCGCAATGCCCTCCAGCAGCGTGCCGCTTGCGTTCACGCGCGGCAGGCCGTAGCTCAGCGTTGCGTCCATGTGGAAATGGGCGTCCACAAACGGCGGGCTCAGCAGCAGGCCCTGGGCGTCGACGGTCTCCGTGGCGGGTGCCTGCAGGCCAGGCGCCACGTCGGTGATGCGACCGTCTTGCACGGCCACTGACATATTCGTGCGGCCGTCGGGCAGGGTTGCGTTGTGCACCAGCAAATCCAGCATGGTTGGGTTCCGTTAGGTTGCTATCAAAAGCGTAGCGTTCTGAGTATGCCCTACGAGGGCTAGCGGCCGATTTGGCTTAAGCGCTTACTGGGTTCCAAAGATCCGGTCACCGGCATCACCCAGACCCGGCAGGATGTAGCCGTGGCTGTTCAGCTCACGGTCAATCGCGGCAGTGAAGATCTGCACGTCCGGGTGTTCCTTGTACATGGTGTTGATGCCCTCGGGGCAGGTCAGCAGGCACAAGAACTTGATGGACTTGGGATTGCACTCCTTCAGACGCGCCACGGCGGCGGCGGCCGAATTGCCGGTGGCCAGCATGGGGTCGACCACCACCACGTCGCGTTCTTCCATGTTCTTGGGCATCTTGAAGTAGTACTCCACCGCCTTGAGCGTCTTGGGGTCGCGGTACAGGCCCACATGACCCACGCGCGCACCGGGCACCACGCTCAGCACGCCGTCCAGGATGCCGTTTCCTGCGCGCAGCACGCTGGCAAACACGAGTTTTTTTCCGTCAATCACTTTGCCCGTCATGGTTTCCATTGGGGTTTCGATCTGCACATCCTGTAGAGGCATGTCGCGGCAAACCTCATAAATCATCAGGCCGGCCAGTTCGTTGAGCAGGCGACGAAAGCTGCTGGTGCTGGCGGTCTTGTTGCGCATCAGGGTCAGTTTGTGCTGGACCAAGGGGTGATCAATCAAGTGGACGTTGGCGCGGGCTTCGGAGGAAATGGGTGTCATGGCTGTCAGTCAATCGGTACGGGTCGGGTGTCGGTTCAGGCTTGTCAAACTCTAACGCAATTTGCGGGTGGTTTTTTCAAGGGCAGGGATACGGCGGGTGAATTCGCTCGATGGCGGCTTGTTGACGGTTGAACTACTCATACAACGCCGCTTCCACGCGCGTAGGAGCGTACCAAAAGCCGCTGGCCTGTGTTCCCCCAACAACCAGCACGGCGCCAGTGCGCAGCAAAGTTGCCGTGTGCCCCAGCAGTCCGGGGGACAGTGGGGCAGACAGTGACCAGGCATTGGCCACGGGGTCATACACCTCGGTGGCGTCGATCCCATAGGCCGTAGCGCTGTGCACCGAGATAGCCCCTCCGCCGACCACTACAAGCGTGCCATTGGGCAGCAATGTCGCAGTAGGGTTTTGACGCGTGTTCTTCGTCATCGCGCCTGCGGGCGTCCAGGTATTGACAGCGGGGTCATAGAGTTCCGCGTTGACGATGTCGAAATAGGCGGAATCTGGCGTGTGAGCCTGAATGCACAGCAGTTTGCCGTTGGGGAGCAGGTTGCATGACAGTCCCACGCCTTTTGCAACGCCAGGTCTTGCAGCGGCTGCCCAAGTGTTGGTTGCCGGATCATACAGTTCGGCTCCTGGGAGTTTGCTACCCCCATATCCGCCCACGACCAGCACCTTGCCGTTGGGCAGCACGCTTGCCGTGTGCGAGTATCGCGCCTCGACCATCGTTCCTCCCGTTGTCCATGTATTGGTAGACGGGTCATAGAACTCGACACTGGCGTACGAACCGCCCAAACCGTCATAGCCGCCCGTCACCAGTACTTTGCCGTTGGGTAGCAAGGCTGCGGCGTGCCCATTGCGAGGAATGGCCAAAGCCGGTCCTGTCGTCCAGGTATTGGTGGCGAAGTCGTACAACTCTACGCTGGTGCCTCCCCCGTACAGGCCACCGGCAACCAGCACCTTGCCATTGGCCAACACGGTCGCCGTGTGGCCGGAGCGGGTGGTAGCCAGTGTGCCTGCCGATGTCCAGAGCTTGGTTGCCGGGTCATACAGTTCGGCGCTAGACAGGCCGATGCCCGCACTGGGGTTGGTTTGGCCGTTTCCCTGCATGAGAATGCCGCCTACAACCAGGACTTTGCCATTGGGCAACAGGGTTGCAGTGTGACCGTACCGGGCCGTTTGAAGGCTGCCGGTGGTGCTCCACTTCGCGGGTGGGCTGGGCGTGACGGCGTTGGATGCGATGGACGCCGCACCATTGCCCACTGCGTTCGAAGCCGTCACCGTGAATGTATAACCGACGCCATTGGTCAAACCGGTGACGACGTGGCTCAGTGCGCTGCTGCCCGCGTCACGGTCCACACCACCGGCCGGGCTGGAGCTGACGCGATAGCCGGTGATGGCACTGCTCCCGGGGTTGCTGGGCGCCGTGAAAGCCACGCTGGCCTGCGTATTGCCGGCCACTGCGAGCAGGGCCGTGGGTGCGCCGGGGGCAGAGCCTGTTGGCGCAGGAGACGAAGATGAGCCTCCGCCGCAGGCTGCAAGCGCCAAGAGCGCACTGCTGATGATTCCGATTGAACGTCTATGCATTTTTATTACTACCCTGCAAAAATCATAGCGCCACCCCTATATTCCACGAGGGCTAGCGGCTTAATTCCAAAAAGTGTCTCCAACTATCGCTTCGACCCGCCAAAGATGCCGCCGAGTACTCCTCGAATAATCTGCCGCCCCACCTCGCGCCCAATCGAGCTGGCGGCGCTTCGGGCCAATTGTTCGCCGACGCTGGTGCGGGTGCGGCGCGTGCCGCCGCCCAGCATGTCGCCAATGGAATCGAAGATGCTTTTCTCGGGTGTCGCGGGCGCCGGCGTGCCGGCGGTGCCGGCAGTTGGTGCGGAGGGCGCTGAAGGTGTGCCGTTGGCTGAAGGTGCCACCGTGCCCGCAGGCTGCCGCGCCTGGGTGCGCCCCTTGATGGCCTCAAACGCAGACTCCCGGTCCACGGCCTTCTCATACACCCCGGCCACCAGCGATTCGGCCAGCAAAGTCTTGCGTTGCTCGGGTGTGATCGCCCCAATCTGGCTGGATGGTGGCAGCACATACACACGTTCGGTCACGCAAGGGCGGCCCTTGTCGTCCAGGAAACTCACGAGTGCCTCACCCACGGCCAGTTCGGTGATGGCCGTGCCAATGTCCAGCCCTGGGTTGGCCCGCATGGTGTCGGCGGCGGATTTGACGGCCTTCTGGTCCCGTGGCGTAAAGGCGCGCAACGCGTGCTGCACGCGGTTGCCCAGTTGGGCCAGCACGGTGTCGGGTATGTCCAACGGGTTTTGTGTCACGAAATACACACCCACGCCCTTGCTGCGCACCAGGCGCACGACCAGTTCAATACGCTCTATTAGCACCTTGGGCGCGTCGTTGAATAACAAATGGGCCTCGTCGAAGAAGAACACCATCTTGGGCTGGTCCAGGTCGCCCACCTCGGGCAGGGTCTCGAACAGTTCGCTCAGCATCCACAGCAGGAAGGTGGCATAGAGGCGCGGCGCGTTCATCAGCTTGTCGGCGGCCAGGATATTGACCACCCCCTGGCCCTTGGCATCGGTCTGCATGAAGTCGGCGATGTTCAGCATGGGCTCGCCAAAGAATTTTTCACCGCCCTGGGCCTCGATCTGCATCAGCCCGCGCTGGATGGCGCCTATGCTGGCGGCGCTGATGTTGCCGTATTCGGTGGTGTAGTTGCTCGCGTTGTCGCCCACGTCCTGGCACATGGCGCGCAGGTCTTTCATGTCCAAGAGCAGCAGGCCGTCGTCGTCGGCGATCTTGAATACCAGCTGCAGCACACCGGCCTGGGTCTCGTTCAGGTTCAACATGCGGGCCAGCAACAAAGGCCCCAGGTCGCTGACGGTGGCGCGCACCGGGTGGCCTTGCTCGCCAAACACGTCCCACAGTGTGGTGGGGAAGGCCTGGTAGGCGGGCTCGGGCAGTTTGCGCTCTTCCAGTATCTTGGCCAGCTTGGGGCTGGTGCTGCCGGCTTGCGAGATGCCGGTCAGGTCACCCTTGACGTCGGCCATGAAGACCGGCACGCCCAGGCGCGAGAAGCCTTCGGCCATGGTCTGCAGCGTGATGGTTTTACCTGTGCCGGTGGCGCCGGTGATCAGGCCGTGGCGGTTGGCTTTGTTCGGTAGCAGACAGCACAGGGTGTCGCCATGTTGTGCAATCAGGATGCTGGTGTTGTCTGGAGCGGCCATGGGATTCTCAAAAAGTACAATTCAGCCTGTAGCGTAACGATTTTTCAAAGGATTTCACGTGGCAGGACATAGCAAATGGGCCAATATTCAGCACCGCAAGGGGCGCCAGGACGAGAAGCGTCAGCGCATCTGGACCCGGGTGATGCGTGAAATCATGGTTGCAGCGCGCCTGGGTGGGGGCGACCTCAGCATCAACCCACGCCTGCGCCTGGCCGTCGAAAAGGGCAAGGCCGCCAATATGCCGGCCGAGAATGTGAAATACGGCATTGCCAAGGCCACGGGAACGGTGGAAGGCATTGTTTACGAGGAAATCCGCTACGAGGGATACGGTATCGGTGGCGCGGCCATCATTGTGGACACCATGACCGACAACAAGGTGCGCACCGTGGCCGAAGTGCGCCACGCGTTCAGCAAACATGGCGGCAATATGGGTACTGAAGGCTCGGTCGTGTTCCAGTTCAAGCACTGTGGACAATTGATTTACGCACCCGGCACCAATGAAGACAAACTCATGGAGGTAGCGCTGGAGGCGGGCGCCGAAGATGTGGTGACCGATGACGACGGCGCCATTGAGGTGCTGACCGCCTATGCCGACTATGAGGCCGTCAAGCGGGCACTGGAAGCCGCGGGCTTGACTGCTGAAGTGGCCGGCGTGACCATGCGGGCTGAAAACACCATTGAGTTGACCGGTGATGATGCGGTGCGCATGCAAAAGCTGCTCGACGTGCTGGAAGACCTGGACGACACCCAAGAGATTTATCACAACGCTGCGCTATGAAAAACAATAATTGCAACTGCCAAACGGCGGATCGGAGGCCTGTATGAATGTTCTGGTGATTGGAGGAGGTGGTCGCGAACACGCGATGGCCTGGAAGTTGGCAGAGTCCGACAAGGTGCAAATGGTCTACGTGGCGCCCGGCAATGGCGGAACCGCGCTGGACAGCCGCCTCAAAAACGTGCCCATCACCGACGTGGTGGCGCTGCGCGAATGGGCGCAGGAGAACAAGATTGGCCTGACCGTGGTCGGCCCCGAAGGTCCGCTGGCGGCAGGTGTGGTTGATGAATTCCGCGCACATGGCCTGCGCATTTTTGGGCCAACACAAGCGGCCGCGCAGTTGGAGAGCTCCAAGGCATTCTCTAAAGCCTTTATGCAGCGGCACAACATTCCCACGGCGGCCTACGAGGCCTTTACCGACCCGGTAGCCGCCCACGCCTATGTGCAACGTTTGGGCGCGCCCATCGTTGTCAAGGCCGACGGCCTGGCAGCGGGCAAAGGCGTGGTCGTGGCCATGACGCTGGATGAGGCCCATGCGGCCATCGACTTCATGCTGCTGGACAACAAGCTGGGCGTGGTGCACAACACGGGCGAGGGCGGTCAGGCCGTGCCGCGCGTGGTCATCGAAGAGTTTCTGGAAGGCGAAGAAGCCAGTTTCATGGTGCTGTGTGATGGCAAGGACGTGGTGGCATTGGCCACCAGCCAGGACCACAAGCGCCTGCTGGATGATGACCAGGGCCCCAACACCGGCGGCATGGGCGCTTATTCACCGGCACTGGTGGTCACGCCCCAGGTGCATGCCCGTGCCATGCGCGAGATCATCCTGCCCACACTCAAGGGCATGGAGCAGGACGGCATTCCCTACACCGGCTTTTTGTACGCCGGCTTGATGATTGACCCGCAAGGCCAGGTCAAGACGCTGGAATTCAATTGCCGCATGGGCGACCCGGAAACCCAACCGATACTTATGCGGCTCAAGACCGACTTCGTGGACGTGCTGCTGGCGGCCACTGAGCATGGCGGTCTGGCCAGTATGGAACTGGAATGGGACCGCCGCACCGCATTGGGCGTGGTGCTGGCCGCCTTTGGCTACCCCAGCACGCCGCGCAAGGGCGACGTCATCCATGGGTTACCCGCCGCACAAGAGACATCCATGGTTTTCCATGCCGGCACCGAGCACCGCGACGGCTCCACGCTGACCAGCGGTGGCCGTGTGTTGTGTGTGACGGCGCTGGCAGAGAACGCCAAGGCCGCGCGCCAGGTTGCCTACGACGCCATCCAGGGCATTCGTTTTGACGGTATGCAGTACCGCAATGACATTGGCCACCGGGCCATGAAGCCGGCCGCAGACGGCAAGGCTGCCGGCCGATGAGTGGTGTGCGCGTAGAGCAGGTGCGGGCTTACCTGCTGGGCCTGCAGCAGCGCATCACAGCCGCTGTGGCGGCCCTGGAGGGTGACCAGATATTTGTGTCTGATACCTGGGAAAAGGCGCCGGGCGAACCTCTGCAAGGCAACGGCATCACCCGCATTCTGGAAGGTGGCACGGTGTTTGAGCGTGCCGGTTGTGGTTTCTCGCACGTGCGTGGCCCCAAGCTACCGCCGTCGGCCACGCAGCACCGGCCCGAGTTGGCGGGCGCGCCGTTTGAGGCCATGGGTGTGTCCCTGGTGTTTCATCCGCGCAATCCCTATGTGCCCACGGTGCACATGAACGTGCGCATGATCTCGGCCGGCCACCCCGGACAAGAACCGGTGTGCTGGTTTGGCGGTGGCATGGACCTGACGCCGTTTTATGGTTTTGAGGACGATGCGCGCCACTTCCACACAAGCTGCCGCGATGCCGTGTTGCCCTTTGGTGCCGACAAATACACACACTTCAAGCAATGGTGCGATGAATACTTCTACCTGAAGCACCGCGACGAGCAGCGCGGCATAGGTGGCATTTTTTATGACGACTTTGCTGAAGGCGGATTCGACAATGGCTTTGCGTTGATGCAGGCGGTGGGTGATGCGTTTCCGGGCGCCTACATGCCCATCGTCGAGCGCCGCAAGGACACAGCCTATGGCGAGCGCGAGCGCAACTTCCAGCTCTACCGCCGCGGTCGCTACGTGGAGTTCAACCTGGTGTGGGACCGCGGGACGCACTTTGGTTTGCAGTCGGGCGGCCGTACTGAGTCGATATTGCTCTCCATGCCGCCGCTGGCCAGTTGGGCCTACCGGGCGGTACCCGAGGCCGGATCGCCTGAGGCAGCCTTGTACACGCAGTTCTTGCCCCGGCGAGACTGGATCGTTTAAGCGTGGCTGCTGCATTGCCGCGACGCATTGGCGTGTTTGGCGGCGCGTTTGATCCGCCCCACATCGCCCACGTGGCATTGGCGCAAACGGCCATCGAACAGCTGCGTCTGGACGTGTTGTTTGTCATTCCAACCGGCGAGGCCTGGCACAAGAGCCGTGGCTTGACGCCTGCGGTGCATCGCCTGGAGATGGCGCATCTGGCCTTTGCTGGACTGGACTGTGTGGTGGTAGATCCGCGCGAAACCCTGCGTGCCGGGCCCAGCTACACGGCGGACACTTTGTTGGAATTGCGCACCGAATTTCCGCGCTCCCAGCTCTTTCTGGTGCTGGGTGAAGACCAGGCCCAAGCACTGGGTTCCTGGCACCGAATTAGTGAGATTCCCAAAATCGCTACAATATGTGTAGCTGAACGCGCTGATTTCACGAGGGCTGAGGGCATATTTGATGCATTGCCCTCGCAGATTCCAGGATTGCGGCGGCTTGAAATGCCTCCCATGGAGGTCAGTTCCACCGATATCCGCTTGCGTTTGGCCCACGGCCAAGCCGATGCCCCACTGGTTTTTGATCCCGTTGCGCGTTATATTGCCCAACACCACCTTTACCGAACTGCCTGATGAATACATCTACCGTTGCCAAAAAAGACATTACCAAGCTCCAGCGCGCCATCGTCGATGGTCTGGAAGACGTCAAAGCCCAGGACATCCAGGTGTTTGACACGGAGCATTTGTCGGCATTGTTCGAACGGGTCATCGTAGCGTCAGGCACCTCCAACCGGCAAACCAAGGGTCTGGCCGCGAGCGTGCGCGATGCGGTGCGCGAAGCCGGTTTTGACAAGCCCCGGATAGAAGGTGAAGAGAATGGCGAGTGGATCATTGTGGATTGTGGCCAGGCCGTGGTACACATCATGCAGCCCACCTTCCGCACGTACTACAACCTGGAAGAGCTGTGGGGCGAAAAGCCTGTGCGGCTCAAGCTAGGCGCCTCCAAGCCTGCAATGGCCGAAAGTGCCAAATCCGCTCCCAAGGTGGAGCCGACCCTGAAGCGTTCCAATGCGGCCAAGAAGGGCGTTGCCGAAGCTTTCCCATCCAAGGCGCAGATGAAGAAAGATGCCGACAAGGCGGCCAAGACCAAGGCACCGGCACGCAAATCTGCAGCACCAAAACCCGCGGCCAAATCGGCGGCTTCTTCTGGCGCAGCCGCGCCAGCCAAAAAAGTGGCGGCCAAAAAAGTACCCGTCTCGGCCAAGCGCACGGTTGTCGGCAAGCCCGCCGCCAAGCCAGCGGCAAAATCTGCGGCAAAGCCGGCTGCCAAGAAAACCGCCGTTCGCAAGGCTTGATCCGGCTGTGCGGCTGGTTATCGTTGCCGTCGGACTGCGTGTTCCCGATTGGGCGCAGACGGCGTGGGATGATTACGCCAAACGCTTCCCGCACGAACTTAAGGTCGAGCTCAAGGCCGTCAAGACAGAGCCCCGCGGTTCGAAAACCCTGGAAACGCTGTACGCCGCCGAGCGTGCCCGTATAGAAGCCGCCATTCCCAAGGGCGCACGCATCGTGGCTCTGGACGAGCGCGGCACTACGGTCACCACGCTGGCACTGGCCTCAAAACTCAAGGACTGGCAATTGGGTGGTGATGACGTGGCCTTGATCATCGGTGGCCCCGATGGACTGGAGCCCGCATTCCGACAAGCTGCCCATGAGCGCATTCGGTTGTCGGATCTGACCCTGCCCCATGCCTTTGCACGCGTATTGCTGATCGAACAGCTGTATCGGGCATGGTCCGTCAATGCAAACCATCCATACCATCGAGAGTAATATGGCTCCCACGCTTGTCACTTCGTGTACTTCGCTGGCCCTCGAGGGGGCCTTCGCACCTTGGGGCGGCCCTGCGGCGCTCATGCTATGACATCTCCCATTCCCGACTTCATCTACCTCGCGTCACAAAGCCCAAGACGTAGCCAGTTGCTGGAACAAATTGGCGTGCGCCATGCCTTATTGCTGCCCGCTGCCGATGAAGATTCGGAAGCCTTGGAAGTGGTGATGCGCAATGAGGCCCCCAAGACTTATGTGCAGCGGGTAACAGCCCTGAAGTTGCAAGCGGCCGAGCAGCGCCTTGTTCATCGCAATCTGCTGCCCGCGCCGATTTTGTGCGCAGACACCACGGTGGCCATGGGGCAAACCATCTTTGGCAAACCCGAGGATGCCGAAGATGCCAAACGCATGTTGCGCGCCTTGTCGAACCGGCCGCACCGTGTCATGACGGCGATCGCCATGGGCTGGAATGGTCAGTATGCGGTGGCCTGCAGTGAGTCCTGGGTCACGTTTGCAGAACTGAGTGAGGCCGATATCGATGCCTATGTGGCGTCCGGCGAGCCCATGGGCAAGGCCGGCGCTTATGCGGTGCAGGGCAGGGCGGCGGCGCACATCGCCCACATAAGCGGGTCTTACTCTGGCATCATGGGACTCCCCCTGTTTGAGACAGCCCAGGCCATTCGGTCCCTGGGATTTGCGCTCTGAATGGATCAACCCGGATATGGCGCGATGCAAAACGACATTTTGATCAATTGGTCTCCGCAGGAGGCCCGCGTGGCCATCCTGGAGAATGGCGCGCTGCAGGAGCTGCATGTGGAGCGCACACTGGAGCGGGGTCTGGTCGGCAATGTCTACCTGGGCAAGGTGGCCCGCGTACTGCCCGGCATGCAATCGGCGTTTATCGACATTGGCCTGGAGCGTGCGGCCTTTTTGCACGTGGCCGACGTTTGGCACCGCCAGCCGGAGGGCGAGGCGCCCTTCATCGCCAAAGGCGCGGCCCCCGTCATTCCCATCGAAAAACAGATTTTTGAAGGCCAGGCCCTGATGGTGCAGGTCATCAAGGAGCCCATTGGCACCAAGGGCGCCAGGCTGTCCACACAAATCAGCATTGCAGGACGTTTACTGGTGTTCTTGCCGCAGGATGACCACATCGGTGTGTCGCAAAAAATTCCCGGCAACCAGCGCGATGAACTGCGCTCACGTCTGCAGCACCTTGCCGGCACACAGGGTGGTGGTTTCATTCTGCGCACCAATGGAGAAGATGCGACCGACCCTGAGCTGGCCGACGACATTGGCTATTTGCGCAAGGCCTGGGCACGCATCAAGGACGCGTCAACGCGCCTCCCGCCGCAGTCGCTGTTGCACCAGGATTTGAGCCTGCTGCAGCGCGTGCTGCGCGACATGGTGGGCGAGGCCACGCAGACCATACGCGTGGATTCCCGCGAGCAGTTTGAAGCCCTGAAGGCTTTTGGTGCGGAGTTCATGCCGATGGCGGCGGATAAGCTGCAGCATTACAAGGGTGAGCGCCCGATCTTCGATCTGTTTTCCATTGACGAAGAAATCGAAAAGGCGCTGGGGCGTCGGGTGGACCTGAAATCAGGCGGCTACCTGATCGTCGACCAGACCGAAGCGTTGACAACGGTGGACGTCAACACAGGGGGGTTTGTAGGTGCCCGCAATTTTGACGACACCATCTTCAAGACCAATCTGGAAGCCGCGCAGGCGATTGCCCGGCAATTGCGACTGCGCAACCTGGGTGGCATCATCATTGTGGACTTCATCGACATGGTGCGCGAAGACCACCGCGAGGCCGTGTTAGCTGAGTTCCGCAAGCAGTTGTCGCGCGACCGTGTCAAAACCATGGCGGGAGGGTTCTCGCAGCTGGGCCTGGTGGAGATGACACGCAAACGCACACGCGAATCACTGGCCCACATGCTGTGCGAGCCCTGTGCGGCCTGCCAGGGCAAGGGCATTGTGAAGACGCCGCGCAGTGTAGCCTACGACATTTTTCGTGAAATCCTGCGCGAGGCCCGGCAGTTCAACCCGCGTGAGTTTCGCGTCGTTGCATCGCCCAAGGTCATCGAATTATTCCTGGACGAAGAGAGCCAACACCTGGCCGGCCTGAGTGAGTTCATCGGCAAGCCGGTATCGCTGCAGAGCGAGGCCGCCATGGGGCAGGACCAGTACGATATTGTTCTTCTGTAAGTTCATCGTTTTTGCGTAGCCTCGTCCATCGTGCCTTCCCTGACCACCAACCGCCCGCCGGTTCCGATACTGACCTACCACCAGATTGCAGAGGCTTCGCCAAAGGGCGCACCCTTTCGCAGTCTGAGCGTCGCGCCGGCTGATTTTCAGCGGCAGATGGCGTTTCTGCATGGCCTGGGCTACCACGGCCTGTCGATGACGGCCCTGCAACCCTATCTGCGCGGGGACCGCGTGGGCAAGGTATTTGGCCTCACCTTTGATGATGGTTACCTGAACAACCTGACCCATGCCTTGCCCGTGCTGCAGTGGTATGGCTTTTCGTCGACCTGTTATGTGGTCAGCGGGATGCTGGGCCAGACCAATAGCTGGGATGCGGCGCAGGGTGTCCCTGCTTCCGAACTCATGTCTGCAGCGCACCTGCGGCAGTGGGTTGCCGGCAGGCAGGACGTTGGGGCCCATACGCGCAACCATGTACGTCTGCGGGCACTGGATGCTGTAGCGGCGAATGCGGAAATCACGCTGTGCAAGGATGAGTTGGAGCACGTCACCGGCACCGCCGTCAGCCACTTTTGTTATCCCTTTGGAGAGTTCACGCAAGAGCATGTGGAGATGGTCAGGCAAGCCAACTACGTGACGGCAACCACCACCCGGCGCGGCCGTTTCCATGCGGGCCACGACAGCATGCTGGAATTACCACGCGTGCCCGTCTTGCGCAGAACCAGCCGGCCATTGCTGTGGTGGAAGCTGGTGTCGCAGTACGAAGACCGGCGGCGGGACTGACAGTGGCGGTTGTTGATACGTTGGCCTCCACTGCAGCTAGTGGTCCGTCACGGCGCCTTCGCATCGCGGTTTTGAACCGTATCTTTCGGCCCACCGGGGGCGGGGCAGAGCGTTATTCGATCGCACTGGTCGAGCAACTGGCGGCGCGCCACGAGATCCACGTTTTTGCGCAGCAGATGGACCACCAATGGCCAGGCGTCACCTACCACCAGATTCCCCGGCCATTTGACAAGCCGCGCTGGATCAACCAGTTGTGGTTTGCGCTAGCCACCTGGTGGCGGACGCGGCGTGGTTTTGACGTGGTGCACTCGCACGAAAACACTTGGCATGGCCAGGTGCAAACCGTGCATGTGGTGCCCGTCAAGCACAGTCTGCTGCAAGGACGCACCGGTTTACGCAAGGCCTTGCGTTGGCTGAAGATTGTAACCAGCCCGCGGCTGCTGGCCTATCTGGGGCTGGAGTACTTTCGCTATGCGCCACACCTTGATAAAAACATTGTGCTGGCATCCGATAGTTTGCGGACCGTGATGGCCCAGACCTTTCCCGCGGCGGTGCCTGCCTTGCGGGTTGTTACGCCGGGCGTCTCCAGTGTGCCAGGAGTTATGGGCTTGGAGCAGAGGACTGCAGCCCGCATCAAATTGGGTTTGCCCGCAGGCGGTCGCTGCATACTGTTTGTGGGCAACGACTACCGCAAGAAAGGTCTGGATACTTTGTTACGGGCCTTGGCACAGTTACCTTCCGACTGTTTTGTTGCGGTGGTTGGCAATGCCGCGCAGATACCCGGGTTTCAACCGGAGGTGGATGCGACCGGCACGACGGGCCGCGTCTTCTTTTTAGGTGCCTTGAATACCGTGGATGACGCTTACCGTGCGGCCGATTGCCTGGCCCATCCCACGCTGGAAGACACCTTTGCGATGGTCGTGTTGGAGGCGCTGGCACATGGCTTGCCGGTGGTCGTCAGCAGTGCCCCGTATTGCGGTATCGCCGGCCTGTTGATACACGAAACCAATGCCTTGATCTTGAATCAGCCCCGCGAGGCAGCAGAACTGGCGCGCGCACTGCAACGGCTATTGAGCGATGCTGTGCTTACAGGCAAGTTAAGGGACAACGGCCTGCATTTTGCCAGGCAACATCTGTGGTCTGAACAGGCGTGTCAGCAGGAACAAATCTACTACAGCGTGTGCACTAGCTGACAGTTGTAGCGGAGTCGTCCTTGGCACTGAAGGACTCCAGCCCCATCTGGAACAGGCGCGCGTAGTGCCCATTTTTTTCCAGCAGGTCCTTGTGGGTCCCGATCTCGACGATACGTCCGGCGTCCATGGAGACAATCCGGTCGGCATGCATGACCGTGGACAGGCGATGCGCAATCACCAGCGTGGTGCGGTTGCGCATCAGGAGTTGCAAGGCTTCTTGCACGGCCCGTTCGGATTCGGTATCCAGCGCCGACGTGGCCTCGTCCAGAATCAAAATGGGTGCGTCCTTGTACAGGGCCCTGGCAATAGCCAAGCGCTGGCGTTGCCCGCCCGAGAGTTGCATGGCGTTGTGGCCCACCAATGTATCCATGCCCTGCGGCAGGTCCGCAATCAGGGCGCTCAAGCTGGCGGCGCGTAAACACTCGGCCACCTTGTCCCGCTCCACCGCCATGCCCAGCGCCACATTGGCCGCAATGCTGTCGTTGAGCATGATCACGTGTTGGCTGACAAAGGCAAACTGGGAGCGCAAAGCGTGCAGACTCCAATGCTGCAGGTCCTCGCCGTCCAGCGTGATGTTGCCGGAGTGGGTGTCCACAAAACGCGGCAACAGGTTGACCAGGGTCGACTTGCCAGCACCGGACGCGCCTACGAACGCAATGGTTTCTCCTGATGCGACCGACAGGCTCAATTGGTCAATGACGGGCGCGGCATCGGGCTTGTAACGCACGCTGACCTGCTTGAACTCAATATCGCCCTTGGCCCTTGGCTCGGAAAAAGTACCTTCACTTTCCGTCGGAACTTCGTTGATCAATTCCAGTCCACGCTCTAAGGCAGCAAGCCCGCGGGTGATAGGGCTGGAGACTTCCGATAGCTGTCGAATTGGCGCAATGATCATCAGCATGGCAGTCATGAATGCCACGAATTCGCCGACCGATGTGCCGCTGGTGGCGCTTTGTGCCAGCGCCACACAGATAACCACCGACAGTGCGACGGCAGCCAGCATCTGGGTCATGGGCGTCATGGCCGCGCCCGCCAGTGTGGATTTCATCGCCAGACGCTGCAGTGACTCACCCAGATGTTCGAAGCGTGTGGCCTGTGCCTGCTGCGCCGAATACAGGCGAACATCACGGTGCGCCAGCACGTTTTCTTCCACCACATAGGCCAGACCGTCGGTCGCATCCTGGCTGGCCTTGGTGAGTTTGTGCAATCGTGCCGTCAGCACACGCATAACCCAGGCGATGCCTGGAAAAATTGCCACCACGATCAATGTGAGTTTCCAGTTCAGGAACAAAAGGTAGCCGGTCAAACCGATCAACACCAAGGTATTGCGGACCAGATTCAGCAATGAATTGACCAGCATGGACGCGCCGGTTTGCGTCTCGTAGACGATGGTGTTGGACAGGCTGCTGGAGCTTTGCTGTGTGAACAAGCCTAGATGGGCCACCAGTACCTTGTTGAACATGGCGCGGCGCATGAGCACCAGGCCATGATTGGTGATTCTCGATAAACCTATTTGCGATATATAACCAGCCATCCCGCGCACGCCAAAAATTAGCAGCAAAACCACGGGCACCATCCAAAGCTGTATCTCTCCTTGCTTGAATCCCAGATCAATCAGAAGTTCAAACATCGCGGGGATTACAGGTTCGGTAGCCGCTCCAACGGCAGCGCTCAGCGCCACGATCCACCAGGTACCCCGATAAGCGCCAAAGTAAGGCCAAAATGCCAACATGCGCTGGATCACACTGCCAGGCGGGGTCGCTGGCTTGGCGGGCGCAGGTTTGACGGGGACTTCTGTGCTCATGCGACACCTTCAATAGGCATTGGATTGCGCGCCGGGCTATCAGTCTTGCTGCGGGCGCCAAGCGCCATCAGCAATCCAAGGCTGACGCAGAAAAAGTCACCAATCCAATCGTCATACAACGTTGAATTAAAGAGGCAGGCTACTGCCATGGCGGCCAGCACAGACAGTGTGGCGTGGCGTATAGGGAGCGGAAAACTGAGAGCATCTCGTGCCATACACACAAAAATCGCGATAAACAACAGCAGTCCGCCCAGTCCGAGTTCGACACCCCACAACAAATATTCCTGGTGCGGGTTGCTGTGGTTGCCTTCTCCAAAAAGCTGTGCGGCCGTGCTGCCTTCGAGGCGTTTGATGGCGGGGGTCCAGGCCCCAACCCCATGGCCACCGAGTGGCTTCTCCTGAATGGCTTGCAAGGACCGGTGCCAGGCGTTCAGGCGCCAACCGGATGAGCTCTCGACACCCGCACGCTCCGTCTTGGCATAGTCCTGGCTCTCCTTGAAGATCTTGGTGACACGTTCCTGCACTTGCGCGGAGCCCAGTGAAAGACCCAGCAGTACCAGCAGGGGCGCCGTGACCAGGGTCGCCAGGCGCAATCGTTTGGGCATGGCCCACATCAGACCCAATGACAGTGACGTCAACGCGACCAGGTATCCGGTGCGCCCTTCCAGCAACAGCAAGGCATTGATGAGTGCCAGAACTGCCGCTGCGATACCTGCCCATTTGGGCCAAAGACCGTCATGGCGCAGGTGCCAGAAGACCGCTGCGGCGGTGGCGAACATGATGGACTGGTCCAGGTAGGTGGAGAAGACCACGTAGCCGGTTGCCGTGTCCGCGACCCATGGAACCGGGATACCGACAAATAGCATCCAGGAGCTGAGCAATAAAAAAGCCTGGCCTGCTGCATACAGCAGCACTGCAAGTCTTGCCTCCTTGGCGGACCGAATCAGGCTCACGATCAGCAGGATACCCATGAGTTTCGCGTGTTTGACAAAGCTTGACAGCGCGCCCACCAGATCAGCCTCGGTCCACAGCAGGCTGATGGCAAACAGCAACAGCGCGCCAAGCAGCACTCGGGTGGTCCAGAGCTGGTGCAGCGCAGTATCCTGGCGTTTCTGCCATGAACTGGCGATCAGATAGCCCAGGCCCAGCACAAACAACAAGACCTTTGCCAGGCTGATCCATGCAATCGGCAGGCTGACCGATAACGCGGCCAGACCCACCACGCACATCCTGGTGTTCCAGGTGAACGCGGCTTTAAACATCGCCGATGGGGCGTTTGGGCGCCTGCCACTCGGCGCCTTTCTGGATCTCAATGGCCTTGGCGTAGCGGTAGAACGTGCCTTCAAAATTGCCCAGCGCAATCACAAAGCCGGCCCATCCATCCAAAAAGCCGAGCTTGAAGACATAGTGTTTGACAAACGACCAGATTCCGTGGGACAGCGCGGTGCCCATCGACAGCCGCCGTTCCACCAGACGCTGCGCCCCTAGCGTGGAATAGCGGTTGGACTTGTGCATGACCTCGCCCATGTTTTTGAACGGGAACTGCCAAATGGGGTTGCGCAAATGGCCAATGGCCTTGTTAGTCTTCAGTACATAACCTTCGTGGACCGGCTTCAGGTCATAGGCCATTGCACCATTGCGAAACAGCTGCGGCTGGCGGTAGTTGGGGTACCAACCGGAATGTTTGATCCATCGCCCCATGAAGTAATTGCGGCGCGGCATCCAGTAGACGTCGGCAGCATTCGGGTCGCTGGTGATCTCGCGGATCTCTTGTTCGGCTTGTGGTGTGCAGCGCTCGTCGGCATCCAGGCTGAAAATCCACTCATGCGAGCAGGCTGCAATCGCCTGGTTGCGTAAATCACCAAAACCTTTGAAATCCACCTGAACCACTCTGGCACCCATGCGGGTTGCAATGTCGGGTGTGCCGTCGGTGCTCCATGAGTCCACCACGATCACTTCATCGGCCCACTTCGCGCTTTCTATGGTGGCTGCGACCTTTTCGGCTTCGTTGAAAGCGATGATATAGACGGAAATTTTGCTCATCGGGGGGTGGTAGTATTCGGCCACTTATGCATGCAGCAGGCGGTTGCCAGCCGCGTAGTCTAGTTCAAAATGAATGCATCCCCACTTGTTTCCGTGGTCATCACGACCTACAACCGCAGCGACGCACTATTGGCTGTCCTCCTTGGTTTAGCGCGGCAGACAGACCCCAGTTTTGAGGTCATCGTGGCGGACGACGGTTCGCGGACCGAGCACCAACAGACCATCCTCAGCTCAGGCGTAGCGCAGAGTTTGCGCTTGGTTCATGTCTGGCACCCCGATGTGGGTTTTACCGCGTCAAAGGTTAGAAACCGCGGTGTGGCCGCGTCCCGTGGTGAATACATCATTTTCCTCGATGGCGATTGTGTTCCGGAAGTGGACTTCATTGCCAAGCACAAATGGCTTGCAGCGTCGGGATTTTTTGTCAATGGCAGTCGGGTCATGCTGTCGCCCAGACTTACCGCTGACGTTCTGAAGGGTGCCGAGCGTATCTGTGGGCGTTCCGGGTGGTATTGGTTGCGCCAACGGCTGCTGGGACATGCCAGCAAGCTCACTGGCCTGCTGCGTTTGCCCGATGGATCCATGCGTATCCAGCGGGAGTTTTCGTGGAAGGGCATACGCAGTTGCAACTTTGGGGTCTGGCGCACAGACTTTGAGCGTGTAAACGGATTTGATGAGTCGTTCGTTGGTTGGGGACACGAGGATGCTGATTTCGTCTTGCGCTTGCATAACGCCGGGGTGGCCCGCAAGAATGGATTTTGCGCAACGGAGGTGTTCCACTTGTGGCACCAGGAAGCGGCCCGCAATCAGGAGTCTCATAATGCCGCAGTTGTGAAAGAGCGCGCAAGCAGCACGATCACACAACCCACTCTGGGTTATTCACAACAGCGTATCAACGATGATGTACGCATCACAACACTGGGATAATGCAAAGATGTTGAAACGTCACCTTTTAATTTTGATTGCCGGTTTGGTTTGCGGGACGGCCTTTGCGCAGTTCCGTGTCGAGGTATCCGGCGTTGGCCTGACGCAGGTTCCGATCGCCATTGCCACCTTCCGTGGCGACGATGCCGCGCCGCAAAAAATGGCGGCCATCGTTACGGCCGATCTGGAACGCAGCGGACAGTTTCGCGCTGTTGACACCGGTGGAGTCGCCATGGACGAAGGTTCGCGGCCCGAGGTGTCTACTTGGCGTCAAAAAGGCGCTGACGCAATGGTTACCGGTAGTATCACGCGTCTGGCAGACGGACGTTTCGATGTGCGCATGCGTCTGTGGGACGTGGTGCGGGGGCAAGACCTCGGTGGTCAGAGTTATGCCGTGGTTGCCGGCGATTTGCGCTTGGTGGCCCACCGTGTGGCTGACTTTGTTTACGAAAAACTAACTGGTGACAAAGGCATCTTTTCCACCCGCATTGCCTACGTGACCAAGGTTGGGCAAAGCTACAACCTGTGGGTGGCCGATGCGGACGGCGAGAGTGCACAGAGTGCGCTCAATAGCGCCGAACCTATCATTTCACCGTCGTGGGCACCGAATGGCACGCAGCTCGCCTACGTATCCTTTGAGTCGCGCAAACCCGTGATTTTTGTGCACGATGTTGCGTCGGGCAAGCGCAGGCTGGTGGCCAATTTCAAGGGTTCCAACAGCGCACCTGCATGGTCGCCGGATGGAAAAAAGCTGGCGGCAACCTTGACACGTGACGGTGGCTCACAGCTCTATCTGATGGATGCCACCGGAGGAGAACCCAAACGCCTGGCCCAAAACAGCTCCATTGACACCGAGCCGACGTTTACCTCAGACGGCAGGTTCATTTACTTCGTCAGTGATCGCGGGGGTGCTCCGCAAATCTACCGCATGCCGTCGAACGGTGGCAATGCGGAACGGGTGACGTTTACTGGCACTTACAATATTTCACCTTCAGTAAGTCCCGATGGCAAGTGGCTGGCATATATTTCGCGGGTCAGTGGCGTGTTCAAATTACACGTGATGGATCTTGCGACAGGTGCTGCCAATGCAATCACGGACACTACTGCAGACGAGAATCCCAGTTTCTCTCCCAATGGTCGCCTCGTCATCTATGCCACCCACCTACAGGGACGCGAAGCGCTGATGACAACGACCGTGGACGGAAAAATCAAGGCTCGTCTGGCCGGTCAAAGCGGTGATATTCGGGAGCCCGATTGGGGCCCGATGCAGAAGTAATTGCAATTCTAAAAGGAGTAGTGGATGAATCGATTGATATGGGCGGCTGCTGTCGCAGTTTTGGTGTCCGCATGCGGCTCAGCGGTCAAATTGGACAATGTTCCGGTTGAAGACAAGTCGGGCAGCAAGGTTGTCACGCCCGGTGGACCGGGTACAGGCGTTGCAGAGCGTGACGTCACTTCCGTAACCTTGGACAAAAACAAAGTGCCGGATGCTGCCACCCGCGTGGTCTATTTTGACTATGACAGCTACGCCATTCGTCCGGAGTTTCAAGCACTAATCGAGACCAATGCCAAGTTGATCAAGGCAGACAAGACGAAGAAGGTTGTCGTGGAAGGCCATACCGACGAGCGCGGTGGCCGTGAGTACAACTTGGCTTTGGGTCAGAAACGTGCCGAGGCCGTTCGCCGTGCCATGGGTTTGTTGGGCGTCCCTGATAGCCAATTGGAAGCAGTCAGCTTCGGCAAGGAAAAGCCGGCAGCCATGGGTTCCACCGAAGATGCCATGGCGAAGAACCGTCGCGCTGAAATCTCCTACCGATGAAATCCGGCGCTTTCTCTTCAGTCATGCAGTTGAGCCGTGTGGCGGCCGCTGCCGCTGTCATGGTGGCTTGCATGGGCAATGCCTCTGCGGGTCTTTTTGATGACGAGGAAGCGCGCAAGGCTATTCTGGATTTGCGGCAAAAAGTACAGGTGACCGAGCAAAAGCTGGCTGAGGAGACGCGGCGCGCGTCCGAAGAGTCGGCCCAACTGCAACGCAGCCTGATCGATTTGCAAAGTCAATTGGATGTTGTCCGCACCGAGCTTGCCAAGATGCGCGGGCAGGACGAGCAAATGGTACGTGATGTCGCCGAGCTGCAGCGCCAGCAAAAAGATGCGGTGCAAAACGTGGACGAACGTCTGCGTAAGTTTGAGCCTTCGCGTCTGACGGTGGATGGCCGGGAGTTCCTGGCCGATCCGTCCGAGAAGCGTGATTACGACGCAGCGATGGCCATTTTCCGCAAGGGTGAGTTTGCGGCGGCACAGGTGGCATTTGTCGATTTTCTGAATCGTTATCCCAAGACCGGGTTCAGGCCTTCCGGATTGTTCTGGCTGGGCAATGCGCAGTACGCCACCAAAGACTACAAAGACGCGTTAGCCAGCTTTCGCGCCCTGGTCGCCATGGGGGGTGACCACATGCGCGTGCCCGAAGCCATACTGGCGATTGCCAATTGCCAGTTGGAATTGAAGGACAACAAGGGCGCTCGCAAGACGCTCGAAGAGCTTGTGGCCAACCACCCGGCGTCAGAGGCGGCCCAGGCCGCCAAGGATCGTCTGGCGCGTTTGAAGTAGCCCCTTGCTCGACACGCCGACCCCATCCGGGATGCTTGTTGTCCATGCTGAAGATGCCGACGTAAGTCGGCGTTTTTCTGGCATGGAGCGCCTTTATGGCATGGAGCCGGCGCGCGCCATCCGAGAGGCCCATGTGGCGATCATCGGCATAGGAGGCGTAGGCTCATGGGTTGCCGAAGCGCTTGCGCGCAGTGGCGTAGGGCACTTGACTCTGGTTGATCTGGACCACGTGGCCGAGTCCAATATCAATCGTCAAGTGCATGCGCTCAGTACGACCGTCGGGATGGCAAAAATTGTGGCCATGCGGGAGCGTATAACGCTGATCAATCCTGCCTGCAACGTGGTCTGTGCCGACGCGTTTGTAGAGCCCGACAACTGGCCCGCGGTGCTTCCTGGTGCCGTTGATGCCGTCATTGACGCCTGTGACCAGATCAAGGCCAAGACCGCGATGGCCGATTGGGCACGGCGCAGCAAGTCACTCTTCATTTCCGTGGGCGCTGCGGGCGGCAAACGCCATGCGCACAAGGTGGATGTGGCCGACCTCAGCGAAACCACACACGACCCCTTGCTGGCACAAATGCGCTATCGCCTGCGCAAGGCACATAACGCACCCAAGGAAGGCAAGCGTATCGGTGTTGCGTGTGTCTTCAGCCGCGAGGCCGTCAAACCCGCCGACGCTTCATGTCAAATAGAGCAGGGCGACAACTCGCTCAATTGCCATGGTTATGGCTCGGCCGTATCCGTGACAGCGACCTTTGGCATGTGCGCCGCAGGCTGGATACTCGATAAAATTTCTGAAACCTGTAAAACAGGTAACTAAAAACGCTATAATTTAAAGCTTCGCGGGAAACGGTAAGCTTGCTTGTTGTTTCCTGTTGGGACCATAGCTCAGTTGGTAGAGCAGCGGACTTTTAATCCGTTTGTCGTGGGTTCGACCCCCGCTGGTCCCACCAAAAGATTAACCAGGGATCTTAGCTCAGCTGGTAGAGCAGCGGACTCTTAATCCGTAGGTCGAGAGTTCGAATCTCTCAGATCCCACCAGTTTGCCCTCGTGGCATATAAAAAGCCTGCTATCGCATTGATAGCAGGCTTTTTTATTTGGTTCGTCCCTTTGCCAAATCGTAGGTAAGGGCCAAGGCCGGCAGATTACCCGTCCTGGCTTGGTTAAACGTGATCCACGTCAAATTGCGCGTCCGCGATTGCCGAGACACTGGACGCCCATGCGTTTAGTCAGCCCCGTGTCCCCCCTATTAGCCTATCCATCACCCCGTGCTGCAACCACGGCGCGGATACAAATGGACGCGCCGCAAGCAGTGAGCCCCGATGTCCATGGTGCGTTAACCGTGCTCGATGACCTTGTGGAGTGGAGCGCGTTCAGCCGTCCATCCGCACAGGACCCCGACTGCTGGGAATCAAACGTGGTGATTGAGGGCATGCACTGCGCGGCCTGTTCCCTTGCGGTGGAAGACGTGCTGTGCCAGGTGCCGGGTGTCCTCAGTGCGCAGGTGGGGGCGGCCAGCCACAGGGCTCAGGTGGTCTGGTCGGCCGCGCATGTTCTTCCGTCGGTCTGGATGCAGGCGGTGCAAAGCATTGGCTACCGCGCCGTGCCAGCCAACGATGCATTTGCCAGTGCGCGGCGCAAGCTGGAGACGCGCATGGCCTTGTGGCGCTGGCTGGTGGCAGGCCTGTGCATGATGCAGGTCATGATGTATGCGTACCCGGCTTATATCGCGCAGCCTGGGGACCTCACGGCCGAGATGGAGCAGTTGCTGCGCTGGGCGTCCTGGGTGTTGACGCTGCCGGTCATGCTGTTTTCTTGCGGACCCTTTTTCCGCAGCGCGCTGCGCGACATGGCACAGGCGCGCGTCGGCATGGACTTGCCCATTACGCTGGGTATTGTCATCACCTTTGTCGTGAGCACCGCGGGTACCTTTGAACCCACAGGGGCGTTTGGTGGCGAGGTGTATTTTGATTCGCTGACCATGTTTGTATTTTTCCTGTTGACGGGACATTGGCTGGAATTGCGGTTGCGTGATCGCACTGCCGGGGCGCTGGAAGCACTGATGAACCGCCTGCCCGACAGCGTGGAGCGTCTACAGCCCGATGGCCCGTTCGTGCGTGTAGCGGTGCGCCGGGTGCGGGTGGGTGATGTGTTGCGGGTGCATGCGGGGGAAACCTTCCTCGTCGACGGTGTGCTCACGGATGGTGAAACATTGGTAGATGAGGCGCTGCTGACGGGCGAATCCCGTCCGTTGACGCGCAAGGCGGGTGCCCATGTCTTGTCGGGCAGCCACAACCTTACCGGAACCGTGCAATTGCGCGTCGAGCGCGTTGGCGCCGCCACGCGTTTTGCGCAGATCGTGGCGCTGATGGAAAGCGCGTCTGCCACCAAACCGAGTGGCGCCGTTTTGGCGGATCGCATTGCCAAGCCCTTTCTGGTAGGTGTTCTGCTGGCTGCCGCCGGAGCCTGTGCCTGGTGGTGGGGGCGTGACCCGGGCCATGCACTGATGGTGGCCGTAGCGGTGCTGGTGGTGACCTGTCCGTGTGCTCTGTCATTGGCAACGCCGGCTGCCATGCTGGCTGCCGCTGGCAACCTGGCCCGAGGCGGCGTGCTGGTGCGGCGTTTGCAGGGATTGGAAGAGTTGGCGCGCGTCGACACTCTGGTGTTTGACAAGACCGGAACACTAACCCGCGACGCAATGGTCCTGCATGCGGTGCAGACACGGACCGGTATCTCCGCCGACCAGGCTCTTGCCATGGCCGCCGCGCTTGCGCAGCACTCACTGCACACCGTGTCGCGCGCCGTTGTGGCCGCTTCTGCGTTGCGTCCGAACAACCCGGATTGGGTTTGTGGCGCCGTGACGGAATGGGCCGGGGAGGGTATCGCCGGCCTGGCAACCTACAGCCCGGCGCCGGGAGCGGATCCCGATGTCGCCGCGCTTGCTCTGCGTCTGGGCTCCGCCCATTTTTGTGGTGTGCCCCAGCCCACGGCATCTGGCCCACAGGTGTATCTATGCGATAGCCAAGGTTGGCTTGCCACATTTGACTTGGGCGAGGACCTGAGACCTGACGCGATCGCGGCGGTGTCTGCGCTGGCGGACCTCGGCGTTGCCGTGCACATGTTGTCGGGTGATGGTGTGGAGTCGGCGACCTGCGTGGCGGCCCAGGCCGGCATTGACCGGGTGCGGGGAGCCTGCACGCCGGACGATAAGTTGCATTATCTGCGCAGCCTGCAGGCCCAGGGCCACCGCGTCGCCATGGTCGGTGATGGCCTGAACGACGGCCCGGTACTGGCCGGTGCCCATGTCTCGTTTGCCTTTGGTCAGGCGGTTCCACTGGCGCAGGCCAAGGCCGACTTTGTGATTTTGGGTGCCCAGTTGATGCACGTGGTGCAGGCACTGCAGTTGGCCCGGCGCACGATAGCCATCGTGCGGCAAAACCTGTGGTGGGCGCTTCTCTACAACGCGGCCTGTGTGCCGCTGGCGGTTGTGGGGCTGCTGCCGGCCTGGCTGGCGGGGCTGGGCATGGCCTGCAGTTCCCTGTTCGTCGTGCTCAATGCGCTTCGCCTTGCCCGCTCCACCGCTTCTACGGTTATCTCCGCTCCAAAGGCCCATTGATATGGACATCCTGTATTTGCTGATTCCCTTGTCGGTGGTCCTGGTGTTCTTCATCCTTGGCGGTCTGTGGTGGGCCATTCACCGCGGCCAATTCGAGGATATCGAGGCCGAGGGTGAACGGATTTTGCAAGATACCTGAAAAATTGCAGGGACTTTGGTCCAAGGTTGACCTGGGTCAAAGTTGCCAGGGCTGGTCGCGACAAAAATTGCAACCAGGCTTCAACACACAAGAGAAACACATGGCACTTGCAAATCAACCAGCGATTGTTTACAACGACACCGTCGTGCGCCAATTCGCCATCATGACCGTGGTCTGGGGTGTGGTGGGCATGTTGGTCGGCGTCATCATTGCCGCGCAACTGGCGTGGCCCGAACTGAACTTCGGCATACCCTGGCTCAGTTATGGCAGGCTAAGACCGCTGCACACCAATGCGGTGATTTTTGCGTTTGGCGGCTGCGGCCTGTTTGCGTCGGCATACTATGTGGCGCAACGCACCTGCCAGGTGCGGCTGTTTGGCACGGCGCTGGCATCCTTCACCTTCTGGGGTTGGCAACTGGTGATTCTGGCTGCGGCCATTTCGCTGCCGCTGGGGTACACACAAGGCAAGGAATACGCGGAGCTGGAGTGGCCTATCGATATCCTGATCACGCTGGTCTGGGTCTCGTTTGCCATTGTGTTTTTCGGCACGATAGGCACGCGCAAGGTCAAGCACATCTATGTAGCCAACTGGTTTTTTGGCGCCTTCATTCTGGCGGTGGCGATTCTGCACCTGGTCAATAGCGCTGCCATCCCCGCGGGTTGGATGAAGAGTTATTCGGCCTATGCCGGCGTGCAGGACGCGATGGTGCAGTGGTGGTACGGTCACAATGCGGTGGGCTTCTTCCTCACCGCGGGTTTCCTGGGCATGATGTACTACTTCATCCCCAAGCAGGCCGAGCGCCCCGTCTACAGCTACCGCCTGTCCATCGTCCACTTCTGGGCGCTGATCTTCACTTATATGTGGGCCGGCCCGCACCACCTGCACTACACCGCGCTGCCGGAGTGGACACAGTCGGTGGGCATGGTGTTCTCGCTGATCCTGCTGGCGCCTAGCTGGGGCGGCATGATCAACGGCATCATGACCCTGTCGGGTGCCTGGCACAAGCTGCGTGACGACCCCATCCTACGTTTCCTGATCGTGTCGCTGTCCTTCTATGGCATGAGCACGTTTGAAGGTCCAATGATGTCCATCAAGACGGTGAACGCCTTGAGCCACTACACCGACTGGACCGTGGGCCATGTGCATTCCGGCGCCCTGGGCTGGGTCGGCCTGGTGACCATGGGCTCCATGTATTACCTGATCCCGCGGCTGTTTGGCCAGAAGCAGATGTACAGCGTCAAGGCCATTGAAGTGCACT
>JAZKIR010000139.1:0-30953 GCA_040384785.1 Pseudomonadota bacterium | reverse complement strand
ATGCGGTTGACCAGGCCCACCTCCAGCGCGGCTTCGGCCATGAAGGGCTCACCCAGCAGCAGGGCTTCGGCCGCGCGGTGGTAACCCATCATCTGTGGCACCAGCAGGCTGGAGCCAGCCTCGGGGCACAGGCCCAGGTTCACAAAGGGCATGGAGAAGGCCGCGTTGTCACCCGCATAGACCAGGTCGCAGTGGAACAGCAGCGTGGTGCCAATGCCCACCGCCGGGCCGCAGACGGCGGCAATGATGGGCTTGGGGTGCGATGCGATGCCGCGCAAAAAATGGAACACCGGCGACTCTTGGGTGGATGGCTTGCGTTGCAGAAAGTCGCTGATGTCGTTGCCGGCGCTAAACACGGTGATGTCACCCTGGATGACCGTGACGCGAATCGCCGGATCATTTTTAGCCTGCTCCAGGGCGTCGGCCATGGCGCCGTACATGGCTTGTGTGAACGAGTTTTTCTTGTCCAGGCGGTTGATGGTCAGGGTCAGCACGCCGTCGGCGGTGTGGGTCAGAATGTCTTGCATGGTTTTGTCTCCGTTTTAATCAGTTGGCGACAGAGCTTGCCGCTACGCGACTACAGTCTGTCCCGCAAATCTCAATCAGTTGGGGACAGAGCTTGTCGCTGCGCGACTGCGGTCTGTCCCGCAAACATGTTAATTTTTATAGTAAACAACCTGGTGCGTGGTCACCAGCAGGACACCGGCTTCGTTCCATAACTGCGCCGTGTGGTCGAAGTAGCCGTTGCGAAAGGCCTGGGCACGGGCCTGGGCCAGCAGATAGCTGGTGCCGGTGGGCTGCAACTGCGCGGCGTCGACGTGGAAATACACCGTCATCGAAACGGTACCCACGGGCACCAGCGTGGCACGGCGCACGAACAGGCGTGGGAAAAACACATCGGACAGGGCCGTCAACGACGCAAAGTCCAGGGGACGCGGAGGCTGGTCGCGCACCCACAGTTGCGTCAGGCTGCTGTCGCCACTGCCATCCCATACGGCAGGCATGGCGCCGGCCATGGGGCGCATGTCGTACTGCTTGACCCATTCCATGGGGATGGAACCAACGCCACCGGGAACCTGCTCCGGCGGTGGGCACTGCGGCATGGGCTCTTCGTCCAGACTCCAGGTGTCGCGGCGCAGAGCGGTGAAGGCGGTGCCGGTCAACACGGTCTCGCCTTCCTGCCGCACTTCCAGCACCCAGTGTTGCGTGGAGCGGTTGGTGCGCGCCGCACGGGCTTCGATGACAAACGGTCCATTCGCCAAGGCCGCGGCGAAGTTGATGGTCAACGACACCGGATCGCCCAGGCGCTGCGGATGCAACAGCACAGCATTCATCATCTGCGCGGCGCTGATGCCGCCAAAGGGGCCAACCATGTTGGCGTAGGCGGCGCTGGTATGGCCTGCAAACAGGTTGTCGCCCTGGGGGCTCAGTGCAATCGCCTGGTCAAACACATGTGCTGTTGTCGTCGTCAATGGGTAACTCCATGCAAAAGGCCACCCGCAGGTGGCCTTTGGGTCTCACAATCAGTTGAGGACAGAGCTTGCCACTGCGTGGCTGCGGTCTGTCCCGCAAGTCCTAGTCAGTTGGCGACAGAGCTTGCCACTGCGTGGCTGCGGTCTGTCCCGCAAGTTATCACACTCGCTCAAAAATGCCGGCTGCGCCTTGCCCGGTACCCACACACATGGTCACCATGCCGTACTTCAGGTTGTGGCGGCGCAATGCGTGGATCACCGTGGCGGCGCGGATGGCACCGGTGGCACCCAGCGGGTGGCCCAGCGCAATGGCTCCACCCATGGGGTTGACCTTGGACGGGTCCAGCCCCAGCGTGTTGACCACCGCCAGGGATTGGGCGGCAAAGGCTTCGTTCAGCTCGAACCAGTCGATGTCGCTGTGCTGCAGGCCGGCATAACGCAGCGCGGCGGGAATCGCCTCGATGGGGCCGATACCCATGATCTCGGGCGGCACGCCGCGTGCGGCAAAGCTCACAAAACGCGCCAAAGGCGTCAGGCCAAACTGCTTGACCGCCTTTTCGCTGGCCAAGATCAGCGCACCGGCGCCGTCGCTGGTCTGCGAGCTATTGCCGGCGGTAACGCTGCCACGGGCCGCGAACACGGGCTTCAACTTACCCAGTGCTTCCAGCGTGGTGTCGGGGCGCGGGCCTTCGTCCAGGCTCACGGTGCGGGTCTTGCTCCGCACCTCGCCAGTGGCCAGGTCGGGCGTGCGTTCGATGACGTCGAAAGGCGTGATCTCATCGGTGAACTCGCCGGCCTGCTGGGCCTTGACAGCGCGCAGGTGGGATTCCAGTGCAAAAGCGTCCTGCATCTCGCGCGAGATCTTCCACTGCTGAGCCACCTTCTCGGCGGTCAGGCCCATGCCGTAGGCGATGCCGATATTTTCGTCACGCTCAAACACTGCGGGGTTGAACGAGGTCTTGTTGCCACCCATTGGCACCATGCTCATGGACTCGGCGCCACCAGCGATCAGGATGTCAGCCTCGCCCACACGGATGCGGTCGGCCGCCATCTGGATAGCCGTCACGCCCGACGCGCAAAAACGGTTGACGGTAACGCCGCCCACCGGGTGGTCAAAGGCCAGGCCCACGGCGATGCGGGCCATGTTCATGCCCTGCTCGCCCTCGGGGAAGGAGCAGCCGATGATGGCGTCTTCAATCGCCTTGGGGTCCAGCGTGGGCACCTGCAGCATGGCGCTCTTGATGGCGGCCACCAGCAGTTCGTCGGGGCGGGTGTTGCGGAAATAGCCGCGACCGGAGCGCCCGATGGGCGTGCGGGTGGCGGCAACGATGTAGGCTTCTTGAACTTGTTTCATGGAGTAACTCCTTTTCGGTTCTTGGGTGGTCCCGGCCTCAGGCCGGAACGCTGCTGGATTTGGGGGCGGCCGATTTCTTGGTGGACGGCACCCAGGCCCAGATGAATTCACACTGGATCGGCTCTTCGCCCGAGGCATCCGTCACGGTCACGGGGACGACGACCTCACCCTTGTCCTGCGTCTGCATCAGCTGGCGCTGCTGCGTGGTCAATTGCGCCACGGCTCGCATGTCACCCTTGGTGCGGCGCTTGAACTGCACCTTGAGTTCCTTGGCCAGTGGCAGGCAGTCGTCGCGCACATTCATGCCGACCACCATGCCGGTGGCCGTTTCGGCCAACAGTGTCATGGCAGCGGCGTGTACACCCTGGATGTGGTTCTGTACACGGCGCTGGTTGGCAATGCCGATTTCCACCTTTTCGGGCGTCATGACGGCAAAGTCGAGGCGCGCAGTGCCAGTGAAGGGCACGGCACGGCGCAACACGAGGTTGCGCACCATGGGACGCAACGGTGCCGGCACCCTGTCCAGCTGTGCCAGCGTGCGCGCCAGGCGGTTGGGTTTTGAAACAGCAACTTGAGTCATATGTTGGTACTCGAAATGGGGTTCGTGATTGAGCAAGCGTAGCGAGGAGGCGTCAGGCTAGGCGCGGGCGCCCGCAAACAAGCGGAACGTACTTCTGTACGTGAGCATTGTTTGTGGGCTGCAACGACGCATGGCGGCTCCGCAGTAGCTTGATCAGTTACGAACCGGTTTGCCGGTGGACATCATGCCCATGATCCGCTCCTGGGTCTTGGCGTTGGTCAGCAGCGAGGTGAAGGCCTTGCGTTCCAGCGTCATGACATATTCCTCGCTGACCAGCGTGCCGGCATCCACCTGCCCGCCACACACCACTTCGGCAATCAGCTTGCCAATATGGAAGTCGTGTCCGCTGATGAAACCGCCGTCGCGCATATTGACCAGCTGCGCCGTGATCGTGGCGATGCCGCTGCGCCCAGCCACCGGGAACAGGCGTTTGTGCGGCGCGCGGTAGCCACCGGCAAACAAGGCCTTGGCCTCGTTGATGGCGACAAACAGCAGCTCGTCCTTGTGCGGCACGATGACGTCGCTGTCCAGCAGGTAACCCAGCTTGCGGCTCTCCAGCGCGCTGGTACCCACCTTGGCCATGGCCGCTCCGGTGAAACCTTCGGTCAGGAAGGGCAACAAGTCCTTGGAGGTGGACAGTGCCATGTTCTCGGCCGCACGGCGCGCGATGTAGGTCAGGCCACCGGCACCGGGCACCAGACCCACGCCCACTTCCACCAGGCCAATATAACTTTCCATGGCCACGACACGGCGGCTGGAATACACGGCCAGTTCACAACCGCCACCCAGCGCCAGGCCACGCACGGCAGAGACCACGGGCACATTCGAGTAACGCAGCTTCAGCATGGCCTGCTGCATTTCCAGCTCCGCGCCGTCAATCGCGGCTGCACCACCCATCATGAAGGCGGGTAGCATGGATTGCAGATCGGCACCGGCGGAGAACATCTCGTCGGGTGACCAGACCACCAGGCCCTTGTAATCCTTCTCGGCCATGTCCAGGCCTGCCAACAGGCCCTCGACCACACCGGGGCCGATGGCGTGCATCTTGGTCTTGATGCTGGCAATAACAACCTCATCGTCCAGCGTCCACAGGCGGATCGATTCGTCTTCAAACAGCGTCTTGCCGGCCGTCGTGGCCGAAGGTGCATTCGCACCCAGCACGCTCTCGGGGAAGTGCTGACGGGCATACACGGGCAGGCTGCGCGGTGCGACAAACTTGCCGGTCGTCGGGTTCCACGAACCGGCAGGTGTGTGCACACCACCAGCGTCGGCCACCGGGCCCTTGAAGACCCAGTCCGGCAGCGGCGCCTTGCACAGCGCCTTGCCGGCATCGATATCTTCCTGGACCATATTGGCCACTTCCAGCCAGCCGGCCTCTTGCCACAGTTCGAACGGGCCCTGCTGCATGCCAAAACCCCAGCGCATGCAGAAGTCCACATCGCGGGCGTTGTCGGCAATGTCGGCCAGGTGCACGGCCGCGTAGTGGAAGGCATTGCGCAGGATGGCCCACAGGAACTGGCCTTGTTTGCCTTCGGCATTGCGCAGCAGTTTCAGGCGTTCGGCGGCAGGCTTCTTCAGCATGCGGCCATAAACCTCGTCGGCCTTTTCACCGGCGGGCACATACTCTTTGCTGGCCAGATCAAAGCGCAGCACATCGCGGCCGACCTTCTTGAAGAAACCGGCCTTGGTCTTCTGGCCCAGGTTGCCCATTTCCAGCAGTGTCTTCAACACCTCGGGGGTTGCAAAACTGGCGTAGAACGGATCGGTCTCAATGCTCAGTGTGTCCTGCAGCGTCTTGATGACGTGGGCCATGGTGTCCAGACCCACAACGTCGGCTGTGCGGAAGGTACCGCTGGAGGCGCGGCCCAGTTTCTTGCCCGTCAGGTCATCGACCACGTCAAAAGTCAGCCCGAAGTTCTCCACCTCTTTCATCGTCGTCAACATGCCGGCAATGCCGACGCGGTTGGCGATGAAGTTGGGAGAGTCCTTGGCATGCACGACGCCCTTGCCCAGGTTGCTGGTCACAAAGGCTTCCAGGTCATCCAGCACCTGTGCTTGTGTGGTGGGTGTGTTGATCAGTTCCACCAGGGCCATGTAACGGGGTGGGTTGAAGAAGTGGATGCCGCAAAAGCGCGGCTTGATTTCTTCGGGCAGCGCCTCAGACAGCTTGGTAATGGACAGACCCGATGTGTTGCTGGCAACGATGGCATGCGGCGCTACAAAGGGAGCGATCTTCTTGTACAGATCCAGCTTCCAGTCCATGCGTTCGGCGATGGCCTCGATGATCAGGTCGCACTCACCCAACAGCGCCATGTGTTCTTCATAGTTGGCCTGCTGGATCAGCACCGCGTCTTCGGCCACACCCAGGGGCGCGGGCTTGAGTTTCTTCAGGCCTTCAACCGCCTTGGTGACGATGCCGTTCTTGGGGCCTTCCTTGGCGGGCAGGTCGAACAAGACAACGGGTACTTTGACATTGACCAGATGGGCCGCAATCTGCGCACCCATCACGCCGGCGCCGAGCACGGCGACTTTTTTGACTTGGAAACGGGACATGAATATATCTCTCTCAGTAAGAGGTTATTTGGTGCGAACCCAGGTCTGGGTACGTCCAAAGAAGGCGATGGACCCACGCACTTCGAGCTTGGATCCGTTCTCGATAGGGGTCATGCGCAAGGCATAGGTTTTGCCGTTTTCAGGATCAAGGATCTTGCCGTCCTCCCACACGTCTTTGCCATCCGCCTTCTTGGCGCCACGGATGATCTCAAGACCAATGAGGGGCTTGTCCTTGCGGTCGTCGGAACACTCGCGGCACACGTCGTCCTGCTTGGCGTCCTTGCGCAAGAGTTTGGATATCTTCCCGCTCAACACACCAGCGTTTTCGGTGATCACGATCTCGGACTTCAGCTCCTTGGTTTTGTCATCTACCGAATTCCATACGCCCACAGGCGACATCTGGGCTATGGCCGAGACACTGAAACCACACACCAAGACCGCAATAACTGAACGCAACATGAAGACTCCTCTATTTAGATAAAACCGGACGAATGGACCAAGCGAACCGGCATCAGGCCAGGGCCAGATCGGTGTCCATCAACACCTTGCTGCCGGCGCGTGCGCTGCGCATCAGGGTTGCGGTCTCGGGGAATAACTTGCCGAAGTAGAAACGTGCGGTCTGCAACTTGGCGCCGTAGAAGGGGTCGGTATTGCCGGCGGCGATTTCGCGCAGTGCGACCTGCGCCATGCGGGCCCAGAAGTAACCAAACACCAGGTGGCCGGCCACGCGCAGGTAGTCCACCGCGGCGGCGCCCACTTCATCGGGGTTCTGGAAACCCTTGAAGCCGACTTCGGTGGTGAACTTGGTCATCTGGTCACCCAGGATGGCGATGGGGGTGATGAACTCGGCCATCTTTTCGTTGACGCCTTCTTCTTCCACCAGCTTGCCGACCAGCTTGCCAAACTTCTTCAGCGTGGCGCCGTTGTTGCCCAGAATCTTGCGGCCCAGCAGGTCCAGCGACTGGATGGTGTTGGTGCCTTCATAAATCATATTGATGCGGTTGTCGCGCACAAACTGTTCCATACCCCATTCCTTGATGAAGCCGTGGCCGCCAAATACCTGCATGCAGGCGTTGGTGGAGATGTGGCCGTTGTCGGTGATGAAGGCCTTGACGATGGGCGTCAGCATGGCCAGCATTTCGCCGGAATCCTTGCGCACTTTTTCATCGGGGTGGCCGTGCTCTTTTTCCAGCAGCATCGAACAAAAAGCCTGCAGTGCGCGGCCGCCTTCGGCATAGGCCTTGGCGGTGAGCAGCATCTTGCGCACGTCGGGGTGCACGATGATGGGGTCGGCAGCCTTGTCCTTGGCCTTGGGGCCGGACAGCGAACGCATCTGGATGCGGTCCTTGGCATAGGCCAGTGCATTCTGGAACGCCACTTCGGTCAGGCCAAGCGACTGGTTGCCCACGCCCAGGCGTGCCGCGTTCATCATCACGAACATGCCTTGCATGCCCTTGTTGGGCTGGCCGACCATGGTGCCCACGGCATCTTCCAGCACGATCTGCGCGGTGGCATTGGCCTTGATGCCCATCTTGTGTTCCAGACCGCCGCAATAAACGCCGTTGCGGCTACCCAGGCTGCCGTCCTTGTTGACATTGAACTTGGGCACGATGAACAGGCTCACGCCCTTGATGCCGGGGGGCGCATCGGGCAGGCGCGCCAGCACCAGGTGGACGATGTTCTCGGCCATGTCGTGTTCACCGGCGCTGATGAAGATCTTGTTGCCGGTGATCTTGTAGGTGCCGTCGGCTTGTGGCTCGGCCTTGGTGCGCATCAGGCCCAGGTCGGTGCCGCAATGGGGTTCGGTCAGGCACATGCTGCCGGTCCATTCACCGCTGGTCATCTTGTGCAGGTAGGTCTTCTTTTGTTCGTCGGTGCCATGGGTGTGCAGCGCGGCATAGGCACCGTGTGTCAGGCCGGGGTACATGGTCCAGGCCTGGTTGGCGCTGTTCAGCATTTCGTAGAACATGCTGTTGACCACCAGGGGCAGGCCCTGGCCGCCAAACTCGGGGTCGCAACCCAGGGCTGCCCAGCCGCCTTCGATATACGTCTTGTAGGCTTCCTTGAAGCCTTTGGGCGTGGTCACGGCGTGGGTCTTGTTGTCCAGCGTGCAACCTTCGGCGTCACCGGAAATGTTCAGCGGGAAGATCACTTCGGTGGCGAACTTGCCGCCCTCTTCCAGCACCGCGTTGATGGTGTCGACATCCATCTCGGCGTGTTGCGGGATTTGCTTGAAATCGTCAACAACCTTGAGCACTTCGTGCATCACAAACTGCATGTCGCGCAGGGGCGGGTTGTATGTAGGCATATCGATTACTCCTTGTTGAACGGTGAATCAAAAAAAATCAGGACGCGGAAGTGGCCGCAGTGCCGTAGCGCAGCAGAATGTTTTCAAAACCCTTGTTGGCGCGTTCTATCGAGCCGGGCTTGTTCAGGAAACGGGCTTCGTAATGCAGGGACAGGATCAGGCCGTGGATCTCGAAGGCCATTTGTTCTTCGTCGACATCGGCACGCAAGTCACCACAGGCCTTGGCCAGCACGATGGACCGGTTCATGGCAGCAAGCCAGGTTTGGACCGATGTGGCCAGCGCATCGCGCACCGGGCCGGGGCGGTCGTCAAATTCAACCGCGCCGCTGATGAAAATGCAGCCGGCCTGGATTTCCTCGGCCACCAGCTTCATCCAGTTGGCAAACAAGGCCTTAACCCGGGGCAGACCCCGCGGCTGCTCCATGGCGACAAAAAAGACGTCCCGCTCAAACAGTGCAAAGTACTGGTGGATGACGGAAATCTGCAGCTCTTCACGCGAACCAAAGTGGGCAAACACGCCCGACTTGCTCATGTTTGTGGCCTCGGCCAATGCACCGATGCTCAGGCCCTCCAGGCCAATCTGGGTGGCCAGGCCGAGCGCGGCATCAATGATGGCCATCTTGGTTTGCTGGCCCTTTTGCAAGGCGCGCCCCGACGGGGATTTGACGCCTGCGGCGGTTGTAGAACGCGTTGCGGCCGGACGGGCTTTGCGGATCAGCTTGGCGGAGAGGGACGCAATGGACATGGATGCAATGTACTACAAAATAGAACGATCGTGCTATTTTGCATGCTTTCCATGCGGCGCCTGTAAAAATTTTGCCGATCTAGAGCGGCTTTTCTAATTTATGGGTGGGTTTACCCGAGTAGCACTTGCAGGCTGGTTTCCAGATGCTCGGACGGCAAACGCTTGTAGCCGGAGCGCACAAAACGCTGCAGCCGCCCGCCAACAAAGGCAGCCAGCACGGAGGCGCGCACCTGCGCATCCACGGTGGGGGTGGCCGAGACGCTGGATGCGGCGCCATCGCGCAGGCATTGCTTCAGCGTGGCCTCTATCTTGTCAAAGAACTGGTTCATGCGCTGTTGCAAGCGTTCGTTCTCGAACACCAGCGCGTCACCAACCATGACACGCGCCATGCCCGGATTTTTCTCGGCGAACTGCACCAGCATGGCAATCACCTTGGCGGCCTGACGCGCACCCAGGTCCGGGGCCGCCTCTTCGGCAGTCGCCTGCTCGCGTTCCACAATCTGGTTGACCAGCGTGAAAACGGTTTGCTCGATGAACTCGATCAGCCCTTCGAACATTTGTGCCTTGCTGGCGAAGTGGCGGTACAGGGCTGCCTCGCTGACATCCAGGCGGGCCGCCAACGAAGCCGTGGTGATGCGCTCGCCACTGGGCTGCTCCAGCATGCTGGCCAGCGCCTGCAGGATCTGCACCCGGCGCTCCCCTGGCTTGGGGCGCTTGCGGGTGGTTGCCGCGGTCGGCGCCTCCGATGCCAGTTCTGCCGGCGCGTGGTCTGGGGACTCGTTGGACTGGTTCAGGGCGACGTCTGGCATGGTGCGCAAAGCGATGGTGATAAATTCATTCTCGCATAGGCTCTACAAGGGTTTTGCCTAGGGTGAATGTGGCCCCCACGCTGCGCCGCTGCGCGGGTCGCTGGCCTTGCAGGCCGCGGCGTTGCCAGAGTCAACGCCCCTTCTGGCTGTCCCGCCCAGCGTAGGCAGGCCGGGAGCCGCAGCCATCAGCCCCAAGGGGGCTAAATCCACTTGGGGCGGCCCGGCGCGGATTTGTGGCCCGGGTCACGCAGTGAGGTGTTTGGTGGGCTGAGCGCCATGGTGACTTTGGTATCAATCGGGTAGCGGGTTTTGCTCCGTGTCCCCCGCCCTTCGGGCTCCTCCTTTA
Organism: Pseudomonadota bacterium; assembly: GCA_040384785.1. Lineage (GTDB taxonomy): Bacteria > Pseudomonadota > Gammaproteobacteria > Burkholderiales > Burkholderiaceae_C > Allorhodoferax. The sequence continues at coordinate 20,786 of JAZKIR010000139.1, read as the reverse complement.
CCTGCGCAAAACCCACTACCCGATTGATACCGCGCGGCTTGGTCTGCGCCGAGCCGACCAAAAACCGCAGACGCCCCGAGCTGATCTGGCCATGCCAGCTATCGCAAGCCAAGGTTCGAGCAGCAGGCATTGGGTGGCTGTTCTGCGCAGGTTAAGGAGGAGCCCGCGCAGCGGGCGGGGGACACGGAGCAGAACAGTCACCCAAGGCCTGCTGCGGGCTGCGCAGATCGCTGCCCCGCCAAAGGGTGGCGAAACCTAACCCGGGTGCACCACCACCAGCCAGGCAGTGGCCACCGTCTTGCCGACGTTGCGAATGGAGTGGGTTTGGTCCGCCGGGTAGCGCGCCGTCTCCCCATGCTTGAGGCGTTGCGTCTGCTCACCTGCTGTGACTTCTATGCTGCCCGACATGCTGGTCAAGTGTTCGCGGGTTCCGTCTTCGTGGGCCTGGGACTCCAACACGCCGTCGACCTGCAACGTCAACGCGTACCACTCAAACTGGCCGGCCAATTCAATCGGCCCCAGGATGCGCAGTTCGCACAATCCGTCCGGGCTGCGCAGCGACGGGGTTGCATGCGCCGGCACCAGGCCGATGACAGGCTCGGTGCGGGGCGCGGCGTTGCCCAACAGATCGGCCATGGTCACACCCAGTGCGTTGGCCAAGCGCCACACCACCGCGACGGTGGGGTTGGCCTGGGCGCGCTCTATTTGCGACAGCATCGACTTCGACACCCCCGCAGTGCGCGACAGCTCGTCCAGTGACAAGGAACGGCTTTGGCGCAGCGCCGCCAAGTTGTCACCCACACGCGGAGGTTCAGCAGGGGCGGTTTTGTGCGTAGTTGTGGCCATGTTCGATATATTGCATATTAATTCGATATACTGCACAATAGAGTTTTGCAGCTAGGCGATTGTGCCTGAACCACTTTTATAAGGGCGAATGCGATGAGCACACAACACACTTTCTACGCGCATCTGAGCCAGGAATTGCAGGGCATCCGTGACGCCGGCATGTACAAGGCAGAACGGATCATCGCCACGCCGCAAGGCGCCAACATCCGCACCGTGGCATCTGACGGATCGAGCCGAGAGGTGCTGAACCTGTGCGCCAACAACTATCTGGGCCTGTCGTCCCACCCCACGGTGATTGCCGCCGCGCACGAGGCCCTGCGCACCCACGGTTATGGTTTGAGTTCGGTGCGCTTCATTTGCGGCACACAAGATTTGCACAAGACCCTGGAGTCCCGACTCTCCCGTTTCCTGGGCACCGAAGACACTATTCTTTATGCAGCGGCGTTTGATGCCAATGGTGGCCTGTTCGAACCGCTGCTGGGTGAAGAGGACGCCGTCATCAGCGATGAGTTGAACCATGCCTCCATCATCGACGGCATCCGCCTGTGCAAGGCCAAGCGCTACCGTTACAAACACAACGACATGCAGGACCTGGAGCGCTGCCTGCAACAAGCTGCCGCAGATGGTGCCCGCTTCAAGCTGGTGTTTACCGACGGTGTGTTCTCCATGGACGGCACGGTGGCCCAACTGGACGCCATCCGCGCGGTATGCGACGAACATGGCGCGCTGCTGGGGGTGGACGAATGCCATGCCAGCGGCTTCATGGGCGCAACCGGGCGCGGCACCCATGAACACCGGGGCGTGTTTGGCAAGATCGACATCATCACCGGCACCTTGGGCAAGGCCCTGGGCGGCGCGTCCGGCGGCTTTACCAGTGCGCGGCGCGAGGTGGTGGAGTTGCTGCGCCAGCGCTCGCGCCCCTATTTGTTCTCCAACACGGTGGCACCAAGCATTGTGGGCGCGTCCATCGCGGTGCTGGATCTGCTCGAAGCGTCTACCGCCCTGCGCGACAAACTGGCCGACAACACACGTTACTTCCGCGGCGCCATTACAGAGGCCGGCTTCGAGATCAAGCCCGGCGACCACCCGATTGTTCCCATCATGGTGTACGACGCCGTCAAAGCGCAGCAATTGTCCGCACGCCTGCTGGAGCTGGGTGTGTACGTGGTGGGCTTCTTCTTCCCAGTGGTACCAAAAGGACAGGCACGCATTCGGGTGCAGGTGAGCGCAGTGCACGAACGGGCCGACCTGGAACGCGCCGTCGCGGCCTTTGCGCAAGCGGGCCGTGAATTGGGATTGTTGAAAGGAATTTGACGATGGAACCCCGTATTTTGATCATCGGCGCCAACGGACAAATTGGCACCGAACTCGCCTTGGCATTGGCCCACCGCTATGGAAACCATGCCGTCATTACCAGCGACTTGTCTCCCAAGGGCAGGGTGCCCGGCGTGCACCACGACGTGCTGGATGCCACCGACGCCAGCGCCCTGAAGGCCCTGGTGGAGCGCCACCAGGTGACGCAGGTCTACCTGTTGGCTGCGGCCCTGTCGGCGCGGGCCGAGCAGCATCCGCAATGGGCATGGGACTTGAACATGAAGAGCCTGCTCAATGTGCTGGAGCTGGCCCGCACCCACAAGCTCGAACGCGTGTTCTGGCCCAGCTCCATCGCCGCGTTCGGCCCCTCCACACCCGGTGACCACACACCGCAAACCACGGCCATGGACCCGGCCACGGTTTATGGGGTTTCCAAGCTGGCCGGCGAGGGCTGGTGCGCGTGGTACCACCGCGTACACGGCGTGGATGTGCGTAGCCTGCGCTACCCCGGCTTGATCAGTTGGAAGACGCTGCCCGGTGGCGGCACCACCGACTACGCCGTGGAAATATTCCATTCCGCCATCGCGAGTGGCAAATACACCTGCTTCCTGGCGGAAGACACGGCCCTGCCCATGATGTACATGCCCGATGCGATTCGCGCCACGCTGGAGTTGATGGACGCACCCAGCAGCGCCATACGCCAACGCGGCTCCTACAACCTGGCGGGTATCAGCTTTACGCCGGCACAACTTGCGCAATGTATTGCGCGCCATGTGCCCGGGTTCAGCATGTGTTGTGAGCCTGATTTCCGCCAGACCATCGCCGCGAGCTGGCCGCAATCCATTGACGACTCCGCCGCACAAACCGATTGGGGTTGGAAACCCGCCTTTGATCTGGACGACATGGTGCAAGACATGCTGCACAACCTGCGCCCTTTGCTGGCCGCCTAGTCACATGAACTACGTATCAACCCGTGGCCATCCCGAGCGCAAGCACTTCTGTGAAATTCTGCTCGAAGGCTTGGGCAGCACGGCAGCTACCTAAGCTGGAAGGCTCAGGCGCATGCGCAAGCCCCGCCCGCCGTGCCCCTCCAGCACCTGCAAATGGCTGTGGTGCACACGGGCAATTTCCTCGGCAATGGCCAGGCCCAGGCCACTGCCTTCGCCCGCCGTGCCGGTCACCCGGTAGAAGCGTTCCAGCATGCGCGCGCGCTCGTGCGGTGGCACGCCCGGGCCGTTGTCTTCCACTTCCAGAAACGGTTGTTCGAGGTCCTGGCCAGGCTCCAGGGATCGGCCGCAGCGCAGCGTCACGGCGCCGCCCGGTGGCGTGTAGCGGATCGCGTTGTCGACCAGGTTGCCCAGCAGTTCGCGCAACAGCCATTCGTGGCCGGTGGCGTGCACGTCGGCAACATCCAGCCCCAGGTCGATCTCCTTGGCGGCGGCGGCGTCCAGGTGGATTTCCAGCAGGCCCTCACACAACTGGCGCAAATCCACACGCTGCATCTCCTGGGTGTTGGCGCTGCGCGCGTCGGCCCGGGACAGCGCCAGCAACTGGTTCGCCAACTGCGACGTGCGGCGCACCGCCTGGCGCAGCTTGAGAATCTGGCTTGCTTCCAAAGTGATAGCGGCATGTGCAATGTCTACGAGGGCCGGATGGCTATTTTCCATATACACATGTTCGGGATGGGCCTGCGCAACGCTGGTATTCACGGCCTGCGCCCAGGCCTCCACCTGGGCCTGCAGGCCCGCCAGCGGCGTGCGCAACTGGTGCGCGGCGTCGGCCACAAAGCGGCGCTGGCTCTCGGCCTGGGCGTTGACCAGGTCAAACAAGCGGTTCAGCGACAACACCAGCGGGCGCACCTCGTCGGGCGACCCTTGTGCGTCCAGCGCCGACAGGTCACGCGGCGAGCGCCGCTCCACGGCTTCCTTCAGTTCAATGAGCGGGCGCAGCGCCCGGCGCACGGCCCAGTTCACGGCAAAAAAGGCGGCCACCACCAGCACCAGGTTGGGCAAACCAACCTTGAGCCACAACAGGCGCAGCCATTGCTGGCGCGGGTCTGAGCCGTCCGCTAGGCGCAGCACCAGGTCACCGGCGACAGTGTGTGTGCGCTGGCTGACGATGCGGTAGGTCACGCCGTCATGTTCCTGGCTGGAAAATTCGGGCTCGTTGGTGGCCGGGGGCATGCCGCTGAGCCAGGCGTCACCCACCACCACACTGCCTTCGCGCCCCACCAGTGCGAAGGCCGACAACCCGGGACGGGCGTTCAAAAAATCCTCCATGGGCGGCGCCATCATCAGCAAGGGCGGATCCGATTCCGTCGCGCCGCGTGCCACCACGGAACTGGCCAACAAGGGCACCATGCCGAGCAACTGGCGGTCCTGCTGCAGGGCCGCGCCATCGGCTGAACGGAAATCAAACCAGGTATTCAGGGCCGCCAGCAGGAACAGCGGCATCAGCAGCAGCAGCAACAGGCGCCGCTGCAAGCCCGATGCCATGCCAACCTGCGCGGGATGGGTCACAACAGGATCACAACACAGGATCGACCGGCGCCGAACCTGCAGTATTGGACGGGTTCAGCAGCTCCAACCGGTAGCCAAAGCCGCGTATCGAGCGCAGCGCCAGACCATGGGGCTCCAGCTTGCCGCGCAGGCGCGAGATATACACCTCCACCGCATTCGGCGTGATTTCCTTGTCCCAGCCGGTCAGCGCCTGCAGCAGCTTGTCCTTGTTGGCGGGTTTGGGGGCCTGCAGCATCAGGTATTCCATAACGGTCCATTCACGCGGCCCCAGTTCGATGGGCAGCGCGGCCCCGTCGGCACCGGGCGCGCGTATGCAGGCCTGGCGCAAGGCGGTGTCCAACTCCAGCGGCCCAAAGCTCAGCGTGGCGGACGTGGCCGCCTGCGAGCGGCGCAATAACGCGCGCAGGCGGGCCAGCAGTTCGGGCAGCTCAAAGGGCTTGACCATGTAGTCGTCGCCGCCCATGTCCAGCCCCTGCACGCGGTCCTGCAGCGCATCGCGCGCCGTCAGTATCAGCACCGGCATGGAGTGCCCACCCTTGCGCAGGGTTTGTGTCAGCACCAGGCCGTCCATGCCGGGCAGGCCTATGTCTATGACCGCCAGGTCGAAAGTCTCCGAACGGGTGACCTCCAGCGCACGTTCGGCGCTGCCGACCCAATCCACCGCATAACCGGCGCCGGCCAGGCCCAGCTTGATGCCGCTGGCCACCATGACATCGTCTTCCACCAACAAGAGTCGCATGAAATTGACCTCCAGCCCTCGTCAGATGGGCGCAACCAGCTACTAAAACAGTAGCATTAAAACGCAGACCGGCAGCAGAACCCGTTCGTTCAGTGCGAGCGGATCATCGTGCCGAAAGCCTGGTCCGTCAAAATTTCCAGCAACAGCACATGGGGTACACGGCCGTCGATGATGTGTACGGCGTTGACGCCGCTCTTGGCCGCGTCCAGCGCGCCGGCAATCTTGGGCAACATGCCGCCGGAAATGGTGCCGTCGGCAAACAGTTCGTCAATGCGCCGCGCGGTCAGGTCGGTCAGCAGCTCGCCGGCCTTGTTCAGCACACCGCTGATATTGGTCAGCATCATCAGCTTTTCGGCCTTCAGCACGGTGGCCAACTTGGCGGCAACTACGTCGGCGTTGATGTTGTAACTCTCGTTGTTCTCGCCAAAGCCGATCGGGCTGATGACGGGGATAAAGGCATCGTCCTGCAGCGCCTTGACCACGCTGGGGTCAATGCTGATGATGTCGCCGACCTGGCCGACGTCGTGTTCCACACTGGGGTCGGCGTTGTCCAGCATCTTGAGTTTTTGCGCACGTATCATGCCGCCGTCGCGCCCGGTCAGGCCCACGGCCTTGCCACCGGCCTGGTTGATCAGGCCAACGATGTCCTGCTGCACCTCGCCGCCCAGCACCCACTCCACCACTTCCATGGTTTCGGCATCGGTGACCCGCATGCCCTGGATGAATTCGCCCTTCTTGCCCAGGCGTTTCAGCGCGTTCTCGATCTGCGGACCACCGCCGTGCACCACCACCGGGTTGATGCCGACCAGCTTGAGCAGCACCACGTCTTCGGCAAAGTCGGCCTGCAGGGCGGGGTCGGTCATGGCATTGCCACCGTACTTGATGACCATGGTCTTGCCGTGGTACTTGCGGATATAGGGCAGGGCCTGGGCCAGGATTTCGGCCTTGTCGCGGGGGGAAATGTGGGCGGTGTCAGACATGTGAATAGCGTCACTCTGTGGGGTTGCGGGGGAGTGCATGGATTGTGCCGCATCGCGCCTCGTGAAACCTGACCAGAGGCTTTTGATTGTGCGCCCGCAGCGGGCGGGGGACACGGAGCAAAACCCGCTACCCGACTGATACCACCAAGTCACCAAGGCGCTAACCCCAGCTCTGCGACCCAACACCTATGCCACCAACGCCCCAGCCTGCAGCTTGAAGCGAGCCACCTCCCCCCGCAGCCACTCCAGAAACGCGCTGACCTGGGGTTTGTCCGGCGCTCCCGGCGGGTAGGCCAGGTAGTAATGGCTCTCACTTTTGACCGCCACGTCGAACAGGCGCATCAGGCTGCCCTGGGCCACCTCCTGCTCCGCCACCACATGGCGCACCAGTCCTATGCCTTCGCCGTCCAGCGCGGCGCGGATCACAAACGACATGTCCTGGAAACGCACACCGCCCGTGGGCTCGGCCAACACCACACTCGCCGCCTGCAACCATGGCGCCCAGGGCTCGTCGGACAACAACAGCCGTGCGACCGTGAGTTGCACCGGGGCCAGGGGCAGATCCCCGCCCTGGTAACGCGGACTGACCACCGGGTAATAGGAGTCGCCCATCAGTTTCTCGACCTCCATACCGGGATACTGGCCGGTGCCAAAACGTATGCCCACGTCAATACCGTCGCGCACCAGGTCCTGCAACTGGCCGCTGGACTGCAGCACCAGTTCGGTATCCGGGTGTGCCTCGATGAACTTGCCCAGGCGCGGCGCCAGCCAGCGCGCGGCAAAGGACGGCAGGCAGGAGACCGTCAGGCGCTTTTGCTGGGTATGCGCCCGCACCTGCTGTACGCCGTCGGCAATATCGCTGAAAGCGTTGCGAACGGTTTGCGCAAACCGCGTGCCCTGCGGGGTGATCGCCAAGCGTTTGCCATTGCGGGTGAACAGCGCCACGCCCAACTCTGCCTCCAGTGCCCGCACCTGGTGGCTGATGGCACCGTGCGTGACATGAATTTCGGCGGCGGCGCGCGAAAAGTTTTCGTGCCGCGCCGCGGCTTCAAAAGCGCGCAGTGCAGCCAAATTGGGCAGTCGGTGAAGAGCGTTCATGCTGCCCCATCTTAATGTGAGCCTAACTAGCAAGATAGACAAAGTTTAATCGTTTTGCAAACCCAAGTTGGGGTCGTACCATGGCCCGCTACCCTGCACGCACAAAACGGACCCAAGTACCATGAATCCCGGAATTGTTTACGCCACCCTGGCCTACATCGTGTGGGGCCTGTTCCCGCTGTATTTCAAACAAATCGCCGACGTGCCCGCGCTGGAAGTGGTGATGCACCGCACGGTCTGGTCTCTGCTGTTTGTGATGCTGGTCCTGTTGTTTCTGAAGCGCTGGGCCTGGATTGGCCAGGTGCTGCGCCAACCCAGGGTGCTGGGCGCCTTTGCGTTGTCGGCGCTGCTGCTGTCCAGCAACTGGTTGATTTATGTGTGGGCGGTGCAAAACCAGCATGTGCTGGATGCCAGCCTGGGTTATTTCATCCTGCCCCTGGTCAATGTGGCGCTGGCCTACGCGTTTCTGGGCGAGCGCCCACGCCGCGGCCAGTGGATGGCCGTTGGCATGGCGGCCCTGGGTGTCGTCTGGCTCACCATCCAGACCGGGCGCCTGCCCTGGGTCGCCCTGATGCTGGCACTGACCTTTGGTTTCTACGGCCTGCTGCGCAAGGTGGCGGTGCTGGGCGCGCTGGAGGGCCTGACGCTGGAGACCATGATGCTGGCGCCCATCGCCGCGGCCTACCTGGCCTATGGTCTGTGGCACGGCGACAGCGTGTTGCTGCAAGGGGATACCGGCACCATGGGCTGGCTGGCCATCGCCGGGCCGCTGACCGCCATCCCGCTGCTGCTGTTTGCGGCCGGCGCCCGCCGCATCCCGATGACAACGCTGGGCATCCTGCAATACGTGTCGCCCAGCATTTTGTTCCTGCTCAGTATTTTGGTGTTCAAGGAGCCGCTGCAACTGCCGCGCCTGATCGGTTTTGCGCTGATCTGGGGGGCGCTGGTGGTGTACAGCCTGGAAGGTTTGCTCAACAGCCGGCGCGTGCGGCTGGTGCAGGCGGGCAGCGCGGCCTGATGCAGAAGGCCGGGCGGTGGCATTTTCTCCAAATGGCTTACGCCACATCAGGCGCTAGCCCTCGTGGAATATGCGTAGTCCACTATCGTACTAATAGCAATCATCGGAAAAACGAGAAGTCATCCGATGCATCGATCTCCGCCAGCATGGCGCGGAGTTCGATGCGGTAGACCTTGATCCAGGCCTTGAATGCCTTGGGGTCATCCAAGCGCGCGATGTCTTCCTTGATCTGCCGCACATTGCGTTTGAGGGCGGCCACGTCACCCGCCAGACGCGGCATCACGCTGGCAAGGGTCAGCGTCTCATACGGCGGCATCTGAAATCCGACCTTGAGCATCAACCGGATGTGTTCGATCTCCAGGTCCAACTCGGCCAGTTGCTCTTTCAAAACCTTGTTGTAGTGCTTCAAGCGCTCGTCTGACAGACCCGCGATGGTGCTGGCGTCGATGTGCTCCAGCTCCAGTTGCAACTCCAGCAAGCGCAGCAGGTCCTTCTTGCCATAGGCCTGGTTGACACGCTGCATCAGCGCGGTCTTGCGCGCGCGCTCGTCCAGGTCGGGCTCGCGGTCCGGGTGCAGGGCGCTGACCAGTTTGCGGTACACCTCGCGGATCGACAGGCTGGTTTTGTCGGCCTCAATCTGCTGCTGCGCCTCTTTGGCCAACTGCTTGGCCGTCTTCTTGCGCGGCTTGGCTGCGCCGCCAGCACCACTACTCTCACCGCCATCCATGCCACTGAGGCGGTTCAGCATTTGCTCCAGCATCTCCTGCGGCGACTGCGCATCTGCCATGGCATCCGCATCGACGCCAAACATCTGCGCCATGGCGTCTTTGAGGTCGTCTTCCGACACAGCGGGCTCTTCGGCGTCAAAGTCGGTGCCGGTGTATTTGGTGTAGATAGCTTTGACCGCCTCGTCCTCGGTTTCATCGAGCAAATTGCCGGCCAGGTTGCAAATCAGGTCATGCACCGTCTGGCGCTCTGCTTTGGTCAGGCCCGGCCTGTCCATCACCCGGTCCAAGCCCTGCACAAAGCTGGCCTGCAGTGTGGAACGACTGCATCAATGGCATGAAGTCGCTGGCCACTTTTTGCACACAGGCGCGCTCGGTGGTCTGCCACTGCGTCAACTGCTCACGCCGCAGGGCTATTTTTTCGACCAGGGTGTTGAAGGTCTTCTGGCCTTTGGACAGCGTCGGGTTGTCCTGTTGGGCAATGATGCGAACGGATTTTGGCTTGGCAGTCATGGGCGGCTAGCGTGTGCTGGGGAGATTGGCCTGCAATTTTAGGACTGGGACTCGAGGCACTGCGCCATCGAGTGGTATATCCATTTGACAGCGTCCCTGCACCTGTTTCAGCACCGTCAACCAGCCAGTTGAAACGCGGCGGCCATGCGGTCTTGCTCTCGGGCAGGAATGTGCAACCCCGCTGCAATGTGAGCCGCGCACGGGCGGAAAAAGACACCGCTTTTCGGTACCATGGTCAGATTCGTGCGGCTGGAATCCCCATCCGTCTGTCTGACGCATCTTTCACTAGTAATACACATGATCCACTTTCCGCTCGATTCCCTCCATCGCGAGGACCTTTCATCTCCGGGCCGTCCGTGCGATCTGTTGACGCCACCGGGTCCAGTCATGCTTGGTGATCGCGCGGTAGAGGTACAGATTTGGGCCAAAGCACCGGTGAGCCAGACTCAGTTGGATGCGTTTGCCGGCTTCCTGAATGACTACGCCAGCATGGAAATCCCCTTTGCTGCAGCCATCAAGGCGCGGTATGACGACAAAGAGGGAGATCTGATTGAGTGGCTGGAGGAGGTGCTAGAGCCGACCTATTGGGCGGCTCTATTTCCCGGCTGCAACAGCGCAGCCGAGGTCAATGCCGACCAGTACTTCAAGACCCTGACGTTGTGCTCCGTCAGTTTTCATCCCGATCCGGCACCCGACGACGAAGAGATCGTCGCCGATTACCGCTTTTGCGTTCCGGAATCCATCCTGCTTCCTGATCATCCGAATTGCCAGCGGTATTTGGATCGGTGCGACCTCACTGATCAAGTCCTAGCCGTCAAGGCCATGTTGGATGGTCGCCTGCTCGGCGTTGATCACGAGTCCTGAATTTCATTTAAAGGACAACTGGCAGAAAATCACGCATGCGGGCCGCTGGGCCACCAGACAGACACGGATTCAGACAGACCACTATGAAAAAATCAGCCGCTAGCCCCCGTAAAATATACCAATGACGCTATCACTACGATAGCGTTTTACACCGCTTCCAGCGCAATCAGCTCCGCCACCGTCTGCTTGCGGCGTATCAGCCGGGCTTGGCCATTGGCTTCAACCAACACCTCCGGAATCAGCGGCCGTGTGTTGTAGTTGGAGGACATGGACGCACCATAGGCACCCGTGTCGTGGATCACCAGCAGGTCACCGACCTTGGCCGCAGGCAGGTCGCGCTGCAGCACCACACCACCCTCACCCTGTGTGAACACATCGCCCGATTCGCACAGCGGCCCGGCCACAACGGCGGGCTGCACGGCGCCGGTGGCGGGCGTGCCGTCGGCGTGGATGATTTCCATGCCGTGGTGGCTGCCATACATGGACGGGCGCATCAGGTCGCTGAAACCGGCATCCACCATCACAAAATGCTGGCTGCCCTGGGCCTTGGTGGCGCGCACCTCGGCCACCAGCACGCCGGATTCGGCGACCAGGTAACGGCCCGGCTCCAGTTCCAGCGCGACGGCGTGACCCAAGTCCTGGGCGATCTGCTGGCGCGCCGCGTCCCACAGCGAGAAGTAATGCGCAGTATCGATGGGCGCTTCACCCGCACCATAGGGAATGGACAAGCCACCACCGGCCGACACGGCATGCAGATCCATGCCCTGGGCCTTGACGGTGCGCACCAGGCCGACCATGGCGCCGCACACCTCTTGCAGATGCGCGTAATCCACACCCGAACCGATGTGCATGTGTAAACCCTGCAGTACCAGGCCGTTGCTGCGCACCTTGGCCAGCGCGGCCACCAGGTCGCCATGCCAGATGCCGTGTTTGCTGTGCTCGCCGCCGGTATTCGTCTTGTTGCTGTGGCCATGGCCAAAGCCGGGGTTGATGCGCAGCCACACCGCGTGGCCGGGGCTGACGGCGCCCAGCTGGTCCAACATGTCGATGGAACCACAGTTGACCGGAATGCCCAGTTCCACCAGACGCGGCAGCGTGGTGCGGTCCAGCAGGTCGGCAGTAAAGACGATTTCGGCATGGCCATCCTTCAGACCCGGCGTGTAGCCGGCGGCCAAGGCCCTCTCCACCTCGCCCAGCGACACCGCGTCCACCATCACGCCTGCGCTCTTCAGCAGGCGCAGCAGGTGGGTATTGGAGTTGGCCTTTTGCGCAAAACGCACCACGTCAAACTGGCGCAGCGCCTGCACGCGGGCGGCAATGGTGGCGGCGTCATACACCCACAGCGGTGTACCGCGTTGTTGGGCCAGGGATGCAAGGGTGGAGGGGGTAAAAGGGTTCATAGGACGGATGATCTCAGCCCTAATCGATTCAATCAATGCCATTTTTGTTGATTAACTATTCAACTTGGATATAGTTAAAGCATGCCCCGCCCCACCAAACCACCAGCAACAACGATCCCAGGAGCCTGGGCGCCAGAGCGTTCTGCGCAGGTAAATGAGGAGCCCGCGCAGCGGGCGGGGGACACGGAGCAGAACGCTCTGGCGCCCGGGCTCCGGCGCGCGCCCCTGCTCCAACCAGAGCCCAGGCTCCGAGCGCGTACAGAACACCCCCCCACGCTAACCCACCGCCAACTAATCCAGTTCCGAGCCATCATGCTGCACGGCAACCTCAGCCGCGCCGCAGACGTAACAGGCTCCAGCCAGCCCACCCTAAGCCGAGAACTGGCGCGTCTTGAATACGTGCTGGGCTTTGCACTGTTCGACCGCGTGCGCGGCCGCCTGCGCCCCACGGCCCGCGCCCTGGCGCTGATGCAGGAAGTGGAACGCTCCTTCATCGGCCTGGAACAGATTGCAGCCCGTGCACAAGAGCTGCGCACCCTCTCCACCGGCCGCCTGCGCCTGGCCTGCCTGCCCGCACTGGCCCATGCGCTGGTGCCGCAGGCCCTGCAGCATTTCAGCAAGGCCCTGCCCGAGGCCAGTATCAGCGTGGTGCCGCTGGAGTCACCGTGGCTGGAACAGGCACTCAGCGAACAGCGTTTTGACCTCGGACTAGGCGAAACCACCGAAGCCCCCACCGGTGTGGAATTGCGCGCCCTGCTGCAAGTGAACGAGGTAGCGGTCTTGCCCACCGGCCACCGCCTGTGCCGGCGCAGCGTGCTGCAAGCACAGGACTTTGCGGGCGAACGTTTTGTCAGCCTGGCCGAAGGCGACCCCTACCGCCAGGCTATAGACGCCATGTTTCTGCAAGCCGGTGTGCAACGCGCCACGCTGCTGGAGACCACCAGCGCCGTGGCGGTCTGCGCCATGGTGCAGCAGGGTTTGGGTGTTGCCATCGTTAACCCGTTGACGGCGGCGGCCATGGCCGGGCCGCAACTCGTCGTGCGGCCGCTGGCCATGGCGATTCCCTTCAGCGTGGGCCTGCTGCTGCCCCAGGTGGCGACACCGCATCCGCTAAGGGATGCGCTGGTGGACGCAGTCGTGAAAGGAGCTGCCGAGATGCAGGCGCGCATGAACCCCAGCAGGTTGTAAGCACTGGGTTGGCGATTGCGGCTCACATACATTCCCGTTCGCCCTGAGCCCGTCGAAGGGCTCACGAGGGCTTCGACAAGCTCAGCCCGAACGGATACTCCTCAAGTTGGCGCACGTAACCGGCAAGGCTAAACTGCCTCAAGATACCAATCCCCTATCATCGGGGGACGCCCCCAGCACATCGGCTTTGAACCCATGGCAACCACTACCCCCAACACCCCCATATCCCTCGTCGAATTCCGCAGCTTGAGCTTCCGCTACGGCGACCACATGGTCCTCGACAACGTCTCGCTACGCATCCCCAAAGGCCAGGTCACCGCCTTGATCGGCCCCATGGGCGCCGGCAAGACGACCACATTGCGGCTGATGGGCGGCGAGCAAAAGGCCCAGTCTGGTGAAATGCTGTTTGACGGCAAGGATGTTGGCCGCATGGACCAGCAGCAGTTGTATGCGGCACGTCGGCGCATGGGCATGTTGTTCCAGTTTGGCGCGTTGTTTGCCGACTCCACGGTGTTTGAAAACGTGGCCTTTCCGCTGCGCGAACACACCGACCTACCCGAGGCCCTGATACGCGACATCGTGCTGATGAAGCTCAACGCCGTGGGCCTGCGCGGCGCGCGTGAGCTGTTCCCCAGCGAGGTGTCGGGTGGCATGGCGCGGCGCATTGCGCTGGCCCGCGCGATTGCGCTGGACCCCGAACTGGTCATGTACGACGAGCCGTTCTCCGGCCTGGACCCGATCTCGCTGAAGACCGCGGCCCGCCTGATCCGCCAGCTCAACGACTCCATGGGCCTGACCAGTGTGTTTGTGTCGCACGAACTCAAGCAAACACTGGACATTGCCGACCACGTCATCGTGCTGGCCAATGGCAAGGTTGCCATCGAGGGCACGCCCGACGCAGTGCGCAACAGCACCGACCCCTTGGTCTACCAGTATGTCAACGCCAAGCCGGACGGCCCGGTGCACTTCCACTTTCCTGGACTGGCGGTGGAGGAAGACTTTGCGCTAGAAGTAACAGGCTCCAACGTACTACAAAAATAATAGCAATAAAGCCTTATTTTACGAGGGCTAGAGGCGGTTTTCGCCGTTGACATTCTAAACAAACCCCGAAATGGGTATTTTACGGGTAATTAGGAAACAGGGGGATGCTTCCCGGCGCGCTGAGCGCCTCAGAAGCCGCGTACCGGCAAGTCCACGCCGCGTTGTATCCAATTGGCGGCCGAATACTGCGCCGTAGCGTCCGTCACATGCAAGGTATACGCATGGCGTGACGCACTGGAGCGATTCGGCGCGCTGTAGTGCGGCAACAAACCATGGAACAACACCAGCGCGCCCGCCTCCACTTCCAGCGGGATGGCCGTGGTGGTGTCCGGCCATGGTGTGGCATCCAGTTTTTGCATCGTGACCTGGTCACCGTGGCGCACGAAGCGTTCACGCAGCGGGCTGCGGTGTGCCCCGGGCTGCGTCCACAAACAACCGTTGTGGGTCGTCGCATCTTCCAACGCAAACCAGAAGGTGGTCACGCTGATCGGTGTGGTCTCGAAAAACGTGGCGTCCTGGTGCCACCCCACCTCCCCACCAATGCCGGGCTGTTTGAAGATATACATGGACTGCCAGATCTCGGGCCGCGCAAGGCCCAGGTCAAGGGCTACTTGCCGCAGTTCCGGTCCACGTGAAAACGCAGAAAAAACCGGGTCCAGGTCATGCATGGCGTGCCCGATCTTGTTGATCGACAGTGCCTTGGTCTGGCGCAGTTCACCGTCCGGTCCAAAGGCCTCCTCTTCAAAAAAACAGCTCGTGTTGACGGCCGAGTCCAGAAAGTAGCGGTCAACCGAACGCACCTGGTCGTTGGTCGTGAAAATGGTTTTGCTGGACGGCGGAACAAACGCGTCAACGATGTCCCCGGCCCGCTGGCGCAACGCCTGCACGGCTTCGGGCGATTTGAAATGGGGCAACACGAGGTAGCCGTCGCGTTGGTACGTGGATTGTTGTTCAGGTGTCAGCATGCAGCGCCTCGTTTTTGACCGCTCAGTATAGGCAAGCTTCTAGGGATGCACTCACCCTATGTTTGACAACGTACAGATGGAGGCCAATGTCGGCATTAGCGTTGCATGGTCGGGGTTTTCATTGCGTTCACAGCGGCGCAAATGACGGCCCGAACCTAGCTCCTATTGGCAATACCCATGGAAACCGCAGGCGCTTCGCGCCACCCATCGATTGAGGGTCTTTCATCTCAGCACTTTGAAAATACTGCGGATGTGGTGATCGCTTTGTGGGATCAATTGGCAACACAAATCATCGCTATCGTGGGTATTGGTGGTTTTGACGCGCTGTTTGCAAGAAGCATTTTTTTAACCCAGTCGAAGTTTCCCTGGCTCGCCGGTCGTTCCACCTCCCCGGCGGTCGGTCACCGGTTCGCGGACCTGAAGGCCAGTCTTGAGGGAACGACGCCGGAACAAGCCTATGCAGCCAATCACATGCTGATGATCACCTTCACCGATGTCCTGGCTTCGTTGATTGGCGAGCGATTGACAACCCGCATTCTGGATACGGCCTGGGGGCACGGGGGGGGGGGGCCGTGAACACGGTCGGCAAGGATTCCAAAGATGAGCAAAAACACCATTATTCGGCGTCTTAAAACTGGCGTGCATGGCCTGGACGATCTACTGGGAGGTGGGCTGCCGGAGTACTCCTTGAACATCATTGCCGGCACGCCGGGCAGTGGAAAAACAACACTCGCCCACCAGATCATGTTTGCGTTGGCAAGTGTTACCCATCGCGCGCTGTTCTTCACGGTGTTGGGTGAACCTGCGGTGAAGATGCTGCGCTACCAGCAGCAGTTTGCGTATTTTGATGTTGCCAAAATCAACCAGTCGATCCGCTTCGTGAACCTGTCGGCTGAAGTGCTGGACGGGAATCTGGACCATGTGTTGTCCCGCATTGCAGAGGAAGTAAAGGCCTACGCGCCCAGTCTGGTCTTTATCGATTCATTCCGTTCGACCATGATGGCTGACAAGCATTCCGAACATTGGGCCTCCGAGCAGCAGCAATTTGTGCAGCGCCTTGGCATGTTGATGGCGAGCTGGATGGCCACCACCATTCTGGTGGGCGGGTACACGGTGCCTGAATCGCAATCCAACCCCATCTTTGCCATCGCGGATGGCATTGTGTGGCTGTCGCAAAGCATCCAACGCAACTCCATGGTGCGCAAGATTCAGGTCGTCAAGATGCGTGGACAAGCCCAAGCGCCGGGTTTACACACGTTCCGCATCAGCAACCACGGCATTCAGGTGTTCCCACGCGCACTTGGCGCACTGGCATCCGCGGTTGCTTCCAAGGCCAGCCTTAACCATGGCAGCGCACGCGCCCTGACCGGTGTCCCAGTACTGGATGGCATGTTGGGCGGCGGTTTGCCGGCAGGTTATTCGCTGCTGGTGGTTGGCCCGACCGGGTCCGGCAAGACCATTTTGGCGACCCAGTTTCTGGCCGAAGGTGTACGTTTGGGCGAGCAGGGCGTGATCGCTGCGTTTGAAAAAAGCCCCGGGCAACTGTTGGGCAACAAGAAACTTTTCTCACTGATACAGGCCGGTCAGGTTGGCGTGATCGATACCCGCGCCCTGGATTTGTCGATTTGTGAAACCTTGCACGATCTGATAGACATGATCAAGCGTCGGCATGCAAAACGCGTGGTCATCGACTCGTTGTCCGGATTCGAACTGGCGCTTGCGCCGGAGTTCAGCGAAGACTTCCGCGGGTCGCTATACCGCATGGTTGTCGAATTGACCGGCCTGGGCGTGACCATACTGATGACATCCGAACTGGAAGACCGTTACTCCGATCTGCGCTTCAGCCCCTTTGGCAGCGCCTTCCTGACGGACGCCATCGTCGTGCAGCGCTACGTTGAAATTGCGGGGCAGTTCAAACGCGCCATTGCAGTCGTCAAAGTCCGCGGCAGCGCACACAGCAAGGACATTCGCTTGTTCGACATTACAGACGAAGGCATCACCATTGGTGAAACCTTGTCAGGGTATAGCGGAATCATGACGGGCCGCCCGACGCTCACCCACACAGCCTCCGAAACACGGAGCACTAGGCAGATAGGAGAGGAGAGTGAAAAATGAAGGACGAGGATACTCCCGACGCATCTGGTGGCGATGGAAAAAAAACGGCCCCCGAACACCATTCGGATGAAGCGTTTCGCGCGGCGGCGGCCCGCCACATTGACCTGCTGCAGCAAGCCAACGCGCATCTGGTGATTGCAACCATGGATGCGAAAAGACTCACCGAGCAGGTCGAAACGGCCAAGGCCGAACTGGACCATCTGGCCCACCATGACGGGCTGACGGATTTGCCCAATCGCATCTTGCTGCAGGACCGGCTGGGCCACGCCATCGAGGTTGCCCGCCGCCACCACAACGCCCAGCTCGCCGTGTTATTTCTGGACCTGGATGGTTTCAAACACATCAACGATTCCCTGGGACACGGCGTGGGTGATCAGCTGCTGCAGTCCGTGGCGCAACGCCTGGTGGCCTGTGTGCGCCAATCGGACACCGTCAGCCGCCAGGGTGGAGATGAGTTCGTCGTGCTGTTGTCGGAGATTGAACATGCGGAAGATGCGGCGCAGTCGGCGCAAAAAATACTGGACGCGCTGGCGCTGCCCCACCCTATCGATGGCCGCAATCTGCATATCAGCGTGAGTATCGGCATCAGCGTCTGCCCGGCCGACGGCCAGGAGCCGGACACCCTTCTCCGGTGCGCAGACACCGCGATGTACCACGCCAAAGAGAGCGGGCGCAACAATTTCAAATTCTTCAAGCAAGAGATGAATACGCGTGCCGTGGAGCGTCAGACCATTGAATACGGTCTGCGCCTGGCCCTGGAACACCAGGAGTTTGTGTTGCATTACCAACCCAAGATTGTGCTGGACAGTGGGACCATTGTGGGTGTCGAGGCCCTGATACGCTGGCAGCACCCGCAGCGCGGCCTGCTGCATCCCGTGGAGTTTGTATCCATCGCCGAAGACTGCGGTTTGATCCAGCCGATTGGGCGTTGGGTGCTGCGCGAAGCCTGCCTGCAGGCCCAGGCATGGCAACTGGCCGGCCTGCCACCCGTCACGGTGGCGGTCAATGCGTCAGCGGTTGAGTTCCGGGCCGAAGACTTTTTGGAGAACCTGCGCGCGACGCTGGAAGAAACGGGGCTTGCACCGCACTACCTGGAAATAGAACTCACCGAAAGTGTGCTGATACGCGATACCCAGTCAGCCGCATCGGTGTTGCATGCCATCGCCAACCTGGGGGTCAAACTGGCGATTGATGACTTTGGCACCGGTTATTCCAGCCTGAGCTACCTGAAGCGGTTTCCTATCGATACGCTGAAAATCGACCAGTCGTTTGTGAACCACATGACCCACAACGCCGACGATGCCAGCATCGTTAATGCCGTCATCAGCATGGGCAAGAGCCTGCGGCAACGCATCATTGCCGAAGGGGTCGAAACGCCGGAGCAGCATGCCAGTCTTCTGGCGCTGCATTGCGACGAGGGCCAGGGCTACTATTTCGGCCGCCCCGTAGCCGCAGCGGCGCTCACCCCACTGCTGCGCACCGGCGTGTTGCACCCTCCCCCTGCCGCATCCATCTGATGGCGTGAAAGGCCTTTTCCGGTCCAACACCTGCGAAGTTTTCATGCCCTTGCATTTCAGTCGGGTATATAAAAACATCCATACACCATCCACATGGATGGTATTAAGATGGCGGCATGCAAAAAACACCCGCCCCTGTCGCCGACACTCCCAAACTCGCCGAGTCCGAAAAAATCACCATCAACCTGGGGTTTGTCGATCTCGGGCAGATCGATTTGCTGGTGGCCGAGCGCTTCTACAGTAACCGGACCGATTTCATCCGCACCGCCATCCGCAACCAATTGGGTACCCATGCGGAGGCGGTGCGCCAGGTCGTGACCCGCAAGATGCTGGTGCTGGGTCTGCAACATTTCAGCTCCGCCGACCTGACGGCGCTGGAGCTGGCGCAGGAGCAACTGCATATCCGCGTGTTGGGCCTGGCCAGCATTGCCACGGATGTAACGCCCGAGCTGGCCCAGGCCACCATTGCTTCTCTCCATGTGCTGGGCGCGCTGCATGCAAGCCCGGCTGTCAAAGCCGCACTGGCCGGGCGTATCACCTGACGCGTCGCACGGCCTTCTTCCTCAACCCTTCTTCATTCACACGAAAGAAAAGCATGGACACCACACTGCAAACCCTGATGCGCGAAGCCACCCGCCTGACACAGGCCGGACGGCTGAACGATGCCACACAAGCCATACAACGCGCGTTGGGCGGCGTGGCCGGAACCCCGTTGACACCCACCGCTCCCCCAACACGGTCGCGTGTGTTCACGGGTGGCGGTGCGACCACGGCAGCCATGCGCCGTGGCGCGGCACTGATACTGGACGGCTGCGTTTTCGAGACGGGCGCGCGCAGCACGGAAACACAGCAACCCGTGCAGCCGCCGCCGCAGTATGCCGACGTCGACGGTGGCACGTTTACCGGCGCCAGCTATACACACGCGGGGTTGACGCGGAACTACAAGCTCTACACGCCGCCGGCTTCCGCGACCAGCGGGCGTCCCTCTGCGCTGGTCGTCATGCTGCACGGTTGCACACAAAACCCGGACGACTTTGCCGCCGGCACCAACATGAACACCATGGCCGATGAACAGGGCTTCATGGTGCTGTACCCCGAACAGTCACAAAAGGCCAATCCGTCGCGCTGCTGGAACTGGTTCAAGCACAACCACCAGCGGCGCGGCAGCGGCGAACCCGCCCTGATCGCCACGCTGGCGCAAATGGTGGCACATGAGCACGGCATCGACCCACGCCGTGTCTACATCGCCGGTCTATCGGCGGGGGCCGCCATGGCCGCGGTTGTGGCCGCCGCCTACCCCGAGGTGTTTGCTGCCGTGGGTGTGCACTCCGGCTTGCCCGGCGGTGCCGCAACCAATGTGGCCGAGGCCCTCGCGCTGATGAAAAGCGGCGGCGGGAATGGCGGTATGGGTGGTGGCATGGGCGCGGGCATCGTGGGCGGCGCAGGCCTTGGCGGGGGGGGATTCGGCGCACAGGGCAGCAAGGCCACACCAGCCGCGCTGGCCGTGCCGACCATCGTGTTCCATGGTGACCAGGACCAAACCGTGCATCCACGCAACGGCGAGCAGGTGCTGGCGGCAGCACTCACCGGTCAGGCCACCGGCAGCACCACATCGGTCTCCGGCATGTCGGGCGAGGGCACCGTGGAGCAAGGCGTTTCGGACCGCGGCCGGCGCTACACGCGCTCTGTTTACTTAGACGGCAGCGGCGCGCCGTTGGCAGAACACTGGGTCGTGCATGGCGCGGGCCACGCCTGGTCTGGTGGCACCGCCAACGGGTCGTACACCGACGTGACGGGACCGGATGCCAGCCGCGAAATGCTGCGCTTCTTCTTCTCGCAGCCCCACGGCAAACCCCACTAGGGTTGTTGCCCCCACGCTCCACCGCTACGCGGGTCGCTGGCCTTGCAGGCCGCGGCGTTGCCACAGGCATCGCCCCTTCTGGC
>JAZKIR010000138.1:0-25120 GCA_040384785.1 Pseudomonadota bacterium | reverse complement strand
GCACACATCATTGGTGTGGTGTCCGTCATCTTCTGGGGGCTGATGCTGGTGGTCACGCTCAAATACGTGGTGCTGATACTGCGTGCCGACAACCGCGGTGAGGGCGGCATCATGGCACTGACGGCACTGGCCGTCAAAACCGCCAGCCACACGCCACGCGCCCGCGTGACCTTGCTGCTGATTGGTGTGTTTGGCGCTGCGCTGTTTTATGGTGATAGTGTCATCACGCCGGCTATCTCGGTGCTCAGCGCAGTGGAGGGCCTGGAGGTGGCGACACCGGCATTCAAACCCTATGTGCTGCCCATTTGCCTGGCAGTCATCGTCGGCCTGTTTGCCATGCAGCGCTTTGGTACCGGTCTGGTCGGCAAGCTGTTCGGTCCCGTCATCGTGGTCTGGTTTGCGGTGCTGAGCCTGGTGGGCATCATTGAGATTGCGCAGCAGCCTGCGATACTGGCCGCGCTGAACCCCTTCAACGGTCTGGCCTTCCTGTACGACCAGGGCTGGCATGTATTTGTCGCCGTAGGCGCGATTGTGCTGGCGTTCACCGGCGCCGAAGCGTTGTATGCAGACATGGGCCACTTTGGCAAACGCCCGATCCAGCTGGCATGGACCGGTTTGGTCTTGCCCGCGCTGGCGATCAATTACATGGGCCAAGGTGCGCTGCTGATGCGCGACCCGGCGGCAGTGGAGAACCCCTTCTTCCACATGTTCCCCTCCGCATGGTTGATACCTGCGGTGGTGCTGGCCACATTGGCCACCGTGATTGCGTCGCAGGCCGTGATATCCGGTGCCTACTCCATGACCAAACAGGCGGTACAACTGGGCCTGCTGCCGCGTATGCAGATCAACTACACCAGCACCAGGGAAGCGGGGCAAATCTATATGCCCGGTGTCAACTGGTTGCTGCTGGTTTCGGTATTGCTTGCGATTGTGGGCTTCGGCAGTTCGTCGGCGATGGCCGCCGCCTATGGCATTGCGGTTACCGTCACCATGCTGATCACCACAACCCTCACGTTCTTCGTGGTGCGCAACGGATGGAACTATCCGCTGCCGGTGGCACTGGCCGCGACCGGCTTCTTTCTGGCGCTGGACGGCTTGTTGGTGGCGGCCTGTTCGATCAAGCTATTCCAGGGTGGCTGGTTCCCGCTGGTGTTGGGCATGGTGATCTTCACCGTGATGGCCACGTGGCGGCGCGGGCGCGAGTTGCTGCTGGAGCACATTCGCCAGGATGACCCGGAGCTGTTGCCCTTCATCACCGCCTTGTCCGCCGACACCACGCATCGCGCATCACGCACTGCCGTGTACGCCGTTGCCAATCCGGGTACGGTGCCGCAGGCCCTGATGCACAACCTCAAGCACAACCAGGTGTTACATGAGCGCAACCTGATACTGACCGTGGTTTTTCACGACGTGCCGTGGATCGCGTTTGACGAACGTGTCGACGTCGAGGCGCTGGTGCCGGGCTTTTGGCGCGTGCAGGTGAACTATGGCTTCAAGAACACGCCCGATATACCCAAGGCGCTGGAGTTGTGCAAGGCGCAGGGCCTGCCCATCAACCTGTTCGAGACGTCCTACTTTTTGAGCCGCGAGATCGTGGTGCCGACCAGGGGCTCGGGCATGGCACATTGGCGCGAGGCGTTCTTTGCGCTGATGTCACGCAACGCCGGCAGCGTGGCGGGTTTCTTCCGACTGCCCAACAACTGCGTCATCGAATTAGGGACAAGGGTGCAGATCTAAGCGCGGACGGTCGGGAGCGGATATGCTGGCGCGTTCGCTCCCTGTGAGCCTCCCCTATTTCTCTACAAAGGTGCAAGCAATGCAATACCGTCGTCTGGGCCGCAGTGGCCTGCAAGTCAGCACACTATCACTCGGTTCCTGGGTCACGTACCACAACCAGGTTGATGTAGCCGCCGCCAAGGAGATGCTGGCCGCCGCCTACGACGCTGGCGTCAACTTTTTTGACAATGCCGAGGTTTATGCGCTGGGCAAAAGCGAAACCGTCATGGGTGAGGCCATCAAGGCACTCAACTGGCCACGGCTCAACTACGTGGTGTCGACCAAGTTCTTCTGGGGCCTGTCGCGTGATGAGCAACCCATCAACCGCAAGGACACGCTGAACCGCAAGTACCTGATGCAGGCCATAGACGGATCACTCAAACGCATGGGCCTGGATTTCATCGACCTAGTGTACTGCCACCGCCCCGACCCGCACACGCCGATCGAAGAGACGGTGCGGGCCATGAGCGACATGATCACCCAGGGCAAGGCCTTGTACTGGGGCACCAGCGAATGGTCGGCCAGCGACATCCGCGCCGCCTGGGAAATTGCCGAGCGCCACCACCTGCACAAGCCGGTCATGGAGCAACCGCAGTACAACGTGTTCCACCGCAAGCGGGTCGAAGTGGAATACACACGTTTGTACGAAGACATTGGCCTGGGCCTGACGACCTGGAGCCCTTTGGCCAGTGGCCTGCTGACCGGCAAGTACCGTGGAGGCGTGCCCGAAGGTAGCCGTGGGTCGGTCAAGGGCATGGACTTTTTGCTCAAGGGCCTGACCGATAGCGCCAGGAATGCCGCCGTGGGCAAGCTGGAAGCCGTCGCGTCCGAGCTGGAATGCACGCTGGGCCAACTGGCGATTGCCTGGGCGGCGCACAACCCGCGCGTCAGCACCGTCATCACCGGCGCCTCCAGAATGTCGCAACTGCAGGAGAACCTGGGTGCCTTGGACATCGTCGGCAAACTGACGCCTGCGGTGCTGGCAAAAATCGATGCGGCCACGTTGACGCTGGCGGAATAAGCGGAATCCAGCATAGGTCTGGATCGCGGCGCACTTGTCCAAGAGCACCATGCCTGTACCAGAACACGTGGTCCCGGCGCAGCATGCCAGGCCCGTCGTTTATGAATCGCTGAGCAGCAAGACGATGTTTTTTTCGACGCAGGATGTGCAAAGCGAGATGCACATCCTGCAGCCGGACGTGCTGCAGCTGGAGTACACCCGCATCATGATGGGTTTTCTGCTGCACCAGCCGCAACCTGTCCGCATTGCGATGGTGGGTCTGGGTGGCGGATCTTTGCCCAAGTTTTGCTACCGTTATCTGCCCCACGCGAATATCGTGGTGCTGGAAATCAATCCGCATGTGCTGGCGGTGCGCGACACGTTTGCGGTGCCGCCGGATGACCACCGCTTCAGCGTGCTGCTGGCGGATGGCGCAGAGTTTTTAGCCACCACACGGCAGACATTTGATGTGTTGCTGGCCGACGGCTTTGACATGCATGGCCTGCCCGAAGCACTGAGTTCGCCGGAGTTCTACGCGCACTGCTTCGACAGGCTCAACCCCGGTGGCATGCTGGTCGCAAACCTGCATGGATGCAATACGCAGTTTGATGTGGTCCTGGATCGCATACGCTGCAGCTTCCACGGTTCTTTGCTGACCGTCCGCGATCCCGACGCCACCAACCGGGTGGCGTTTGCCGTCAAGGGTCAACCCCAGGCACTCCAATCCCTGGCAGGAGTTCGACGCCCCGAGGGTTTTGACGAAGCTGCGTGGCGAGACCTGATGCCCAGCCTGGCGCGTGTTTTTCTGGCGTCGCGGGAACAGGCGCGCACAACACACGCGGCAGCGAACCAGCCCCCGCTGCATCCGGCCTGAGTCAGCGACCGCCGCGTGTGTTCTCGGCCACCAAACCGCGTGGGCTTGGAATGGATGCAGCCAAGCCTTGACCCCAGGTCCAGCGACTGCGAATCCAGCGGTTCATGGGCTCCCCCAGGTAACGCGACACCAACGCGGCGGCCAGCGCCGATGCCAGCAAATACACCAGCAACCAGGGCAGGCGCATGGCATAACTCAGGTTGTCGCGGTCGGTGATATTGCGCATGGTGGCCAACACAATGATATGGAACAGGTACAGCTCATAACTGTGTCGGCCCAACCAGCCAACGACGCGCGTCGGTAACCAAAGCTTCTTGCCGATACTCTGCACTTGGGGCGTGGCGATCAGCAGCACGGCGGTCAACACCGCAATACACGTGAATCCATAAGATTCATGGCCGCGGATGCCCCATAGATAGGTTGCCACCAGCGCGATGGATGCCAGCACCCGAACCAATATGCCTTGCCGCCCCAGTGGCCGCCAGCGCTGCGCCACCAATGCTGCCAGGCAGCCGAAAGCGATGGCATCAAAACAGGCCAGGTAGCCGCACTCAAACAACAGCTCGTTGCCCGCATTTTGGTAGCGGTAAAGGGGCGCCAGCGCAATAAAGACGCAACACAACGCAACGATCTTGCGCTGGCTCTTCAACGCGACACAGGCCAGCGGAAAGACCAGGTAAAACACCTCTTCCACCGACAGCGACCAGTAGACATTGAGGCAGTAGTTGAACCAGCCCACGTTCGCCATCAGCACGTTGTGCCAGAACGTCAGCACCGAGCCTGCGGCGAGGACAAAGAAGGAAGCCGGGAATACGTGCCCATCGTCGCTGTTGTTGAAGAACGGCACGTCCAGACAGCCCAGCGGAACAATGATGGCCAAGGCCAGCAACAGGCTGGGAAAGATGCGCGCAAACCGCATCACATAAAACGCCCGCCAGTCGATGGCCTGCAAACTGCCGAAACGCGCCAGCGCATTCGACGTTATCAGGTAGCCTGAGATGACGAAAAACATGGTTACACCATAGTTACCATTCCATAGAATGGCACCCAGCAGCTTCTTGCCCAACAAGTCTCCGACCGGGCTATTGCCCAGCCCGAATGCCAACGCAAAGTGCAGCAGCAAAACCAGCAGAATGGCGACGCCGCGCAGCAGGTCGATGTGTGTATTGCGCGCTGTGGCAGTGTGCGTGAGTAATGTAGTCAAATGAAGGCGGGCCGCTGTTGGCGGTGGACTGGATGGAAGGTGGATGGGGAGGCCGAGCCAGAGGCGGCAACTGGGGCAGCAGATTTTGCTACAGTATTCAGGCTCCAACAGATAGGTGTCGGAAAATCTTGCCAGATTCAGTGCCAGAATCTGCCGACACCAACGAACGTTTGTTAGACAAGGACCCACGCCATGAGACGTCTGATGGAACGCTTGCTGCCATGCGCCGTTTGGCTGGCCTTGGGGTCATCTCTGGCGCACGCGCAGTGCCCTCCTGTGGGTTGGCCCCTGGCCGAACTCCAACGCCTGAAGGCTGACACCTGGAAGCTGCAGGATGCGACGCAGCGACAAGCTCTGGCACTGGCCTTGTTGCCCTGCCTCAGCCACCCAGATCCCGTTCTGCGCGATGGCATGGCGTTTGAAGGTTTGAGCACCCTGCTGCGCGGCAAGCAGTTGACAACGGCCAGCCAATTGGCCATCTACCAGTCGCAGCTGCCGCAACTCAGCCCTGCTGCCAGTGACCCCAACGGTTTTGCCAAACCCTTTGCTGCATTGGTTCTGTCGGAGGTTGCGCGGGCGGACCGTCTGGCTCCCTTTCTCAACGCCGACCAACGCGCGGCTCTGGTGGCAGCGGGAACCGCGTATTTGACCAGCGTCAAGGACTACCGCGGTTTTGCAAGAGGCGAAGGCTGGCGCCATGCCGTGGCCCATGCAGCCGATTTGATGCTGCAGCTTGTGCTCAACCCCGCTGTTGATGCGGCGCAGTTGCAGCGCATGGTGCTGGCCGTGCAGGTCCAGATTGCGCCGCCGGGCGGGCATTTTTATATTTATGGCGAGGGCGACAGGCTGGCGCGGCCGATCCTGAATGCGGCCCGCAGAGGCCTGCTGGATACAGGCTTTTGGAGCGCTTACGTGGGCACGCTGGCAACGCCTGCGCCTTTGAAATCCTGGGACGATGCGTTTACCACCCAGGCCGGTTTGGCGCGTTTGCACAACGTCAAATCCTTCTTGCGCGCGCTGGATGCCGGCGTGCGGGCAAGCGGGGACGCCACCATACAAGCCGCTTTCGACACGGCGCTGCCGCTTGCACTGAAGGGACTGCCATGACACCCACCGAGTTTGCCGTATTCAAATACCAGCATGCCGACGGTGCCGTCCGCAGCAAGCTGCGCATGGGGGTCACCGGCGCCTGCCTGGTGGCGGCTGTATTGGCCTTGGGCTTGCTTGCATTTGTGGTTTGCGCCGTGCTGGTGGTCGCGGCCTTGGTCGTGTGGTTTTCCGCGCCACGCGAATTACTGCTGGGGCCACGTTATCTGTTGTGCGGCAACACCATCGTCTACTTCGGCAATGTGAAACGCATGACCCTGTCACCATCACATGGCAAGTTGCGGCTGGAGTGCAACAACGGCAAGGCCTTTGTGCTGGAGCGCGACAAGTTTCCCACCGGGGCACGCAAGGCTGAAAAAATCACCAAGAGCAAGGCCAGAAAATTTGACAAGGTGTCTTCCAACATTATGGAAAAGGTGCGCGCAGCGTCCGCCAATGTAGTGCTGATCGGGGCCTGAACATGGCAAGTTTCACTATGTACCGTAAATCTCCGCACTGAACCGGAGCCTTAGCCATGCAGCCCCAAGACTTGCAACGCACGGCCTATACCGTCGAATGTTTTCTGAACGCCCTGCAGCTGGACGACACTCCCGAGCGCACCGAACTGGAAGAAACCCTGGTGCGCTGGCTGGTCGATGGCGCGCGTCTGAAAGAAGACCATTTGATCTACCAACAGGGCGCGGTGTCCTGCTACAGCCGGGGCCACGTGACCGAGTATTTTGAAGTGCCACTGGCACGCCAGGAGAAAATCTTGTGGTGCAACGGAGCCAAGCTCTCGGCCATTGACGGCCCGGCTTTTAGTCAAAACGCGCAGCTGGTGATGCTGGGACTCGGTGGGTTGGTGTTGGGCATGCCCGGTGTTAGCGCTGCAGCGACGGCCAAGGACAAGCAACGCAGCAGCAGCAGCAGCAGCAGTAACAACAATAACAACAACGGTTAGATAGCAGGAACATCCGGTCTGGCATGGCCATCAGGCAGGGGCGCCTGATGCTCCCTGCGCCAAGACTGTCCCGTCGTGTTGCACGGCCAGGTAACGCACGCCCTGGGCCTGCAGCCAGGCAATGGCATCACTCCCTTTGAGCATGGCAATCGTTGTCAGAGCACCCGCCGTCGTGGTGTTGGTTGCCAACACGGTCACCGACTGCCAATGCGTAACCGGCCAGCCCGTTCGTGGATCGAGTACGTGGCAGTACCGCGTTCCATCCGCAATAAAAAAACGTTCGTAATCACCGCTGGTTGCCAGGCCTCCGCGTGCCAACGGCAACACCGCCAGGGCCGTTTCGCCACCGCTGGTGGCCTTCATGCGCGGATGTTGGATGTGAACGCTCCAGGGCGCCCCTTGTATGTCCGGCAGGCCCCGTTCACCCAAGGCGTGCAGATCGCCACCCAGATTGACCAGGGCATGGTGGACGCCATGCTGGTGCAATAGGGCCGCCGCGCGGTCGACGGCGTATTCCTTGCCGAAACCGCCAAAGTCCAGCTCCATGCCCGGCAAGGCCAGACGCACCTGTGTGCCTTGTCGCTCCACATGCTGCCAACCGACCTTGCCCAGCACTTCCTGCAAGCCCCCTGTCTCGGGGAGTTTGCCGGCCTTGAAATCCCAAGCACGGCGCAGCACGCCGGATGTGATGTCAAACAGCCCGCCACTGAGTTCCCACAAGGAGTGGGCAAAGTCGAGCAGGCCAGAGGTCTCCGCATCCAGATCAACAGCGTCTTCGCCGGCCGCGCGATTGATACGGCTGACGATGCTGTCCTCGGTGTAGCGTGAGTACTTTTTCTCTATGCGTTGCACCTCGGCGATGGCCGCGGCGGCGGCCTTGCGCATGCCGGGTTCATCCTGCCCATCCATCTGCAGGCTGCAGGGCGACGCCATCGCCGAGAACTCAAAGTGCAGGCTGCGCCAGCGGCTCATCGCTGCAGCCTCTTAGAACCTATGGGTCAGGCCGATCTGTACAAAGTTGGCGGTGAACGGATCCAGACCCGGGCTGCCTGCGCTGCCGAAGTGCAGGCCCGCGGTTTGCCTATAGGTTTCCAGCTTCAGGTCCACCGAGGTATCGGCGGTCCACGCATAAGCCAGCTTGATGGATGCCGTCACCGCACCAAAGGCCGCCAACCGCTGGTCGGTGGATTGGTTGTTGCCCAATAACTTGACCGCACGCGTGATGACCGCGATCTGGTCATATTGACCCTGTGCATTCAGGATGGGGTCCAGGTAAAAGTTCGCCGCACTCTGGCTGTAATAGCGCAGGCCGGGCGTGATCGTCCACTGGCCTGCGCTCTGCACCCATTCCGCACCCAGCGTGTGGGATTGGACGCCAAAGGTATCGCTGTAGTAGCGGTAGCTGCTGCGCAGCGCGGCGTTCCATGGCGAGAGGTAGTGGTTCCAACGTGCCAATGCAATCCAGGCGTCGCGCTGGTCGGGCCGCTGATCGAAGGACTTGTAGGGGTCGCTGAAATAACCTCTGCCGATGCTGCGCGTCAGGTTGAACTGCACCACATCATCCGCCGTCAGCACCTGGGACACACCAAACAAATACTCTTTGGTGTTCTTGGTTCCGCCCAGCCCGCTGCCACCGGTCTTGGACGCGTCGATACTGTCGTTGGCCTGGCCCAGGCCTGCGGTCCAGGTGTGATTGTTGTCCTCGCTGGACCAGCGTGCCTCCACGGCAGCAGCGTGGGAGGCGTAGTCGTTCTCATTGGAATTGGCAAGGCTGGCCGACACGGCGGCCCGCCCAAAATAACGGGTGAGCTTGACGTCCGCCGCCCTTCGCACGTCGTCCATTCGGCTGGCGCCTGAAAACGCCGTGTGCTGGGTGTGCCAGCGCGGCGTTGCGCCAGAAACCGAGTCCATGACCGCAGAGGCTTCGAGCGACCAGTCACCCGCAATGGGTGCCTGCACATAAAGCTGTGGCGAACGCGCGGTGACACGCTCCCAGCCCGGTTGGCTGTCGGTGTAGTGGCCGTACTTGAGTGCCACCGTGGTTTTCTCGGGTGCACTCTCTGCGGCAGCTGTCTGCGGCGCCATGCACGCCAACGCGGCCAGGCCCGGTAGCACAAGAGAGGCCAGTAGTACGCCGCTGGCGGGTTGGCTTTTTGTCGGGTTCATATCGGTAGCGGTCGTTGTTGTTTGCACGCGGAGCCTTTTTTGTTGTTCTTCAATTGCAGCCACAACCGCCGCCACCGACGCCAGCGCCACCACTGGAGTTTTCTTTGCTGGTGTAGATGTGTTGCATGAAACGCTGGTCCAACGGGTCTGCATCAAAGGCCATGCCGGGTTTGGCCAAGTTCCCCTTCTCCCAGGCGTTGACCTGGCCCATATTGCTGCAGCCGCCCAATACCAATAACGCGCTCACCACGAGCAGGCTTGAAGCCAATTTTTTTTTCATCATGTGTCCTTGCGGGGAGCTACGGGCGCAGCGCCTTTTGAATCTGCTGTTCCAGCGCGCTGCGGTCATTGTCTTTGAAACCACTGTGCACGCTGAGTACCTTGCCGTCCGGGCCGATCAGCACCGACGTGGGCATGGCCTTGATCGCATAGGCCTTAGGGGTGTTGCCGGTGGGGTCAAATACGATGTCAAAGCTGGCCGGCGTGCCGCGCAAAAAGGTGTGGGCATCGTCGGTTTTCTTGTCCACATTGACACCCACCACCTTCAGCCCCTGCGCCGCGTAGCGCGACTGCATGGCGTTCATCCATGGAAACGATTGTTTGCAGGGGCCACACCAGGATGCCCAGAAATCCAGATACACCGTCTTGCCCTTGTAGTCGCTCAGCTTGACCGTGGCCAGGCGTCCGGCCAAGTCAAAGCCGGGGGCGACTTCCCCCACTTCGACCGCTGCCGCAGGCAGGCTGAGCAAGACCGTCAGCACCAAGCCAAAGGTGCGCGCAAAAAGTTGCCGCATGGAACAGGACTGCATCCCACTACGCCTTAGCGGTTGTTGGGCATCTGGTCCAGGTAGCTGCGCATGGTTCCCAGCCTGGTAATGGGCGCGCCCGGGGCACGGCTCTCGTAAAACCAGACGTCGCCATCCTTGGTGCCGGCGTATACGCCGGTGTCAGGGTAGAAGCGGTAGGTATAACCCATCAATTGCCCGGTTATCTGCCGGCGTGGGGACAAAATCGCCGGGAAGGTGTCTTCTCCCCAGTCCAGCAGCCGGTCGGTGTCGTTGCTGGTGGGTGCCCCCAGGTAGGCCGCCAGATCATTGATGGTCTGAGGACCCAGATCCACGTAAACATTCATCTGCGGTGTTCGCTGGAAGGCTGCGGTCAGTTCGCTGGCATTGAATCGATAGGGCGTAAAGCGCGACGCAGTCACCGGGTCCGTGTGGCAGCTTTGGCAAACGGGGAACACCAGGCGCCCCGCATCGACGCTACCACCGGCCCAAGCTGGAAGGGCCAAAACTGCCGAAGCGACCAAAAATGCAATAGAAATTTTCATACACACCACCCTCCTGAAATGGGACGCGCTGCAACACATACAGCACCCATTACAAACGATGATGCCGGGCAAACGGATGCAAAACCACCAAAATATTACGCAATCGAACGATTTTGTTGGCGTGCGCTCCGTTTTGCGGGGGCCGCGCAACGCCTGGTGACCGCGGTCAATTGTCCCAGTCACCGCCTCCGTCATCCCACGAAGCACCGTCGTTGATACCAAAGTCCGCGCCACCCATATCCAGGTTGCTGTCGGGAATGGGCTGGTGGCCGTTGTCCAACGCGTGGTCGTTTCGTCCGGATTCAGTGTTGTTGTTGTGGCCGCCCAAGTTGCGCGCGATGGCCTCGGCGGCCATGACGCCGGCGCCCACCGCCAAGCCGGTTGCCACGCCGCCCATGATGCGCCCACCCAGGCCGCTGCCGGGTTGTTGCGGGAAGCCGCCGGCCGTGGGGTAGCCCGGCTGCGGGGCGCCGGCACCACCCTCCATGCCAAATGCCTGCGGGCCACCCAACCCGCCTTGTGAACCATAGGCCGTCTGTTGGGGCGCCGCCGGGGCACGGCGACGGAAAATAAAGTAGCCAACGGCGATGGCAACACCGCCCAACAGCAGCGGCATTCCCCAAGAGAACGACGAGGACCGACTGGGTTGTGCAGGGGCAGCGTAATCACCCGTATCCGGAATTGCCGCGCGATGGGGCATCACACCATTGCCACTATTGCCAGTGGTGCCACTATTGGCCGCCAGCTTGGGCCCATTTTTAGCCAAGAGTTGGGCTCGCAATGCCTGGACGGCTTCCGGCTTGGCGAAGGCCAATCCGGGCGACAGCTTGTCGGCGGTGGCCAAGGACTCGCGGGCCCGCGCCAGGTCTCCTTGGCGTGCATACAACTCCGCCCGCACAAAGTGTGCCTTGGC
The DNA here is from genome assembly GCA_040384785.1 of Pseudomonadota bacterium. GTDB lineage: Bacteria > Pseudomonadota > Gammaproteobacteria > Burkholderiales > Burkholderiaceae_C > Allorhodoferax. Next base: position 13,810 of record JAZKIR010000138.1, on the reverse strand, counting down.
GCTGTTGGGATGGCCGACCAGCACCTGCTGGATCATGACCTGCGCCTGGTCCAGCTTGCCGGCCTGCGCCGTGGCATAGACCTGGTTCAGTGTGGGCTCGGTCTGGGCCATGGCCACACCGCAGCTCAGCATGGTGGCAAGCACCAGCCACTGGGAGATACGTCGGATGCTCGATAAGGATTGCATAGATTCCTCCTTTTCACAAACAAGGCTGTTTGCCCAGCCGATATGGCGATCGGCTTACCAAAATCAAGTACCGGGGCCAGACAGAGCTGCACCGGCACGGCACAACAACTCCAATTTTGATAGCACTATGTGCATATTCCACGAGGGCTAGGGGCCAATTTCGTCAATACCACCCAGCCCAAAGGCCTCTCAACGCCGTGCCCGTTACCATAGCGGCCATGACTCCCAAACCGCGCATTCTTTTGGTAGAAGACGAATCCGGCATCGCCGATACGCTGCAATACGTGCTGTCCACCGACGGATTTGCGCCCGTGTGGTGCAGCACCGCCGCCGAGGCCCTGGCGCAGTTTGCCGCCGAGTTGCCAGCGTTGGCGGTTCTGGACGTGGGCCTGCCCGACCTCAACGGTTTTGAGCTGTTCCGCCGCTTGCAGGCATTGCCCGGTGGCAACCAGGTGCCTATGCTGTTCCTGACCGCCCGCAGCGACGAGATTGACCGCGTAGTCGGGCTGGAACTGGGCGCCGATGACTATATTGCCAAGCCTTTTTCCCCGCGTGAGCTGGTGGCCCGTGTGCGCACCATCCTGCGCCGCAGCGCGCGCCCGGCCGCGACGGCGCCTGCGATGGCGGCCATCGCAGGTCCGCTGCCCACCGAATCCACGCCCCCTCCCACGCTGTGGCTGTTGGACGAAGAGCGCCACCAGATCCGCCTCTATGGCCGGGTGTTGGAACTGTCGCGTTATGAATACGGCGTGCTGCGGCTGCTGGTGCAAAAGCCCGGGCGTGTGTACACCCGCGACGAGTTGCTGCAGAAAGTCTGGGGCGACGCCAACGACAGTTTTGACCGCACGGTGGACGCCCACATCAAAACCCTACGCGCCAAACTCAAGGCGGTCGCACCCGGGCTGGAGCCGATCCGCACGCTGCGCGGCACTGGTTATGCGCTGAATGAGGACTTGCCGGAGACACCCGCTTGATCGAGCACCGACGGGCCGCCCCTAGGTGCGAGGACCCTCTCGGAGGGCAGCGCAGCACACGCAGTGGCAAGCGTGGGAGCCACGCAGCGCACCGACGGGCCGCCCCTAGGTGCGAGGGCCCTCTCGGAGGGCAGCGCAGCACACGCAGTGGCAAGCGTGGGAGCACCATTGTCTAAACGGACACGTATCTTCCTGGGCATCCTGCTGATTTACGCGATCGGCATGGCCGCCGTGCTGTACCACGTGGTCTCGGACCTGGACCCGCGTTACCGCGAGTCCGCCGAAGAATCGCTGGTGGAGACCTCGCACGTGCTGGCCGCTTTGGTGGAACAGGACGTGCGCGGTGGCGCACTGGACACGGCACGGCTGGAGACCTTGTTCAAGGCCGTCTACGCCCGCCAGTTCGAGGCGCACATCTTTGGCATCCACAAAACCCGTGTGGAACTGCGCACCTATGTCACCGACCGCAGCGGCACCGTGGTCTATGACTCTACCGGCCAGTCGCTGGGCAAGGACTTTTCGCAGTGGCGCGACGTGTACATGACGCTGAAGGGTGAATACGGTGCCCGCACCTCGCTGGACATTGCCAGTGACGCCAACTCTGCCGTGATGTACATGGCCGCACCCGTGCGCTGGAATACCAATGCGCAGGGCGCTGGCAGCGGCGAGATCATCGGCGTCGTCACGGTGGGCAAACCGGTGCAGACCTTCGGCCAGTTTGTGGCCGCCGCGCGCAGCCGCACGTTGTATGCCGGCATGTTGTCGGTTGTCGCCGTGCTGGTATTGGCGGTTACCGTGTCGGTGTGGCTGGTGCGCCCGTTTGGCTTGATTGCCGACTATGCGCGTTATGTCAACGCCCAACAGGGCTTTCACCCCTGGCGTCTGGCGCGGCGCGCCTGGGAACTGCTGCGCGCCGCCTACGACGAAATGCGCGATGCACTGGCTGGGCGCAACTACGTGGCGGACTATGTGCAAACGCTGACGCATGAAGTCAAGAGCCCGCTGTCGGCCATCCGCGGCGCGGCCGAATTGCTGCAAGAACCAATGGAAGAGGCGCAACGCCAACGGTTTTTGGGCAACATCCAACGCGAGACCCAGCGCATCCAGGAAATGGTGGATCGCATGATGGAGCTGACCGCGCTGGAAACCCGCCGCGTGCTCGACACCGTGCAGCCATTGGCGCTGCTGCCCTTGCTGGAAGAAGTGGCCCATGCTTCGCAGGGCGTGGCGGCGCAGCGCGGCTGTCGCATCACAGTGGCCGCCAGCGAAAACGTGACCGTGGGGGCCGATCCCTTTTTGCTGCGCCGCGCAGTCTGCAACCTGCTGGACAACGCACTGGACTTTTCCCCCGAAGGCGGTCACATCGAACTGGGCCTGCAAGTGCAAGGCCGCTGGGCCCAGGTCACCGTGCGTGACCAGGGCCCCGGCATCCCCGGCTATGCGCAGGACAAGGTGTTCGAGAAGTTCTACTCTTTGGCGCGCCCCCACTCCAGAAAGAAAAGTACCGGGCTGGGCCTGAGCTTTGTGAAAGAGATTGCGTCGCTGCACCGTGGAAAGGTGGAGCTAGGCAACCGGCCGGACAAAGAAGGCACGGGCGCCTGTGCGGTGTTGTGGTTACCGAGCAGGTCGGATTGAGGTTGCGCAAAACGGCGTCACAGATCGCTCCATGCCGTTGAATGTCCCCTCCATCATTTCATTGAGCTGAGGCCGAACATGTTGCCCTCCGTGTCCTCACACAGCGTCACCCAACCGAACTCCCCAATGGAGAATTTAGGCCTGGCGATTCTGCCTCCGGCGGCGGCAACGCGTGATTCCTCTACCGCGCAATCTTCCACACTGAAATACACCATGGTGCCACCCGGCCCAGGAAGCGAATGCTTCGATTTCACCAACGCACCCGATGCACCGTACGATTTCATGTCTGAGGGGAAACTCATCATCTGTGTTTCACCCGTCGGGTCGCCAATGTTTTCAAGCTTTTGCTGTAGAACCCCCGCATAAAACGCGACAGCCCGGTCCATATCATGGACGTAGATATCAAACCACCCAATTGCATTCGGCATTGCCATGTAACACTCCTTTGTTAACGAAGAAGCTGCCAGCTTAGCCAGTGGCACGGTGTATGTATTGTAGAAATCAGACATCAAATTTGTTAGCGTACTTCGCAGGTGTGTAGCCCGTTATTTTGCGAAACGAATGGATGAAGTGGGATTGGTCGGCATACAAATCCAGATAGTGCTGCTTGAACGACTGCTGCATGCGCAGCACCTTGAGTAGGTCGTGTGGCGAAAATCCAGTCGTTCGTTTCAGCGTTCGTTGCAGTTGGCGAGGTGACAAACCCGCAACGGCGGCCATGTCGGACACGGTATGCATATCGGAAAGGTTGGTCAGTATTTTTTCCGTTACAACGTTGGCCACCACTAACTCTGCGTCCATGAACCACTGCACGAGTGCCGACAAAACGGGCTGTTTGGCGGAGAAGTCCCATTTGGCAAGTTCTTTGCTGGTTTGAACCAGCGGCAAATGCCCCAGGTATGGCGTGCCAACAAAGTGATCGACTATCTCTTGCGGGCTACCCTGCCACACACCGGGCAAAAACTGGATGCCGACATAGTGAAATGACTTGCCAAGATTGAGCACTTCGAAAGTGGTGCGCAGTGCCGTAACCCCAGCGATGTTCGTGTCCGCTTGGTTGAACAAAATATTCACGCAGGCATCGGGCAAAGCATGAAGTTGGAAATCGTCTGCAAGCAAGCTATCTGTTTTGAGCTCCCAAAAGCAATGGACTAATCCAGACAAATGCCCAGGCGGCTTCGCCTCTGTATATCGGACAGACCCTACTGTTTTTTCTATGCCATCTTGAATGGGGTTATACATAACTTGTCTGAAGATTAGTTCTCGCAATCTCTCTCGGGTACGCCGCACACTTTACTTGCAAAGAACGGCCTAACTGAAGAGACCCCTTCACCCCGTTTTTTCACACAGACTTCACACAAGCTCCTCACCGCTTCAAACTGGCTTCTTCCCCCGGCGGGATGCTCTCCCCACCGTGCAATTCCGCACACCGACTGGAGAAGCCCCATGGCATTAGCCGCTACCCACACGGCCCACCACGCCGCCACGTCTGAGCCCCCCGCGCGCATCTCACGCTGGTTGTGGCTGTTCACTACCACGCTATCGGCCGCCTGTTTTGTGCTGTTGGTCAGCAGCCCTGCGCAGGCCCAAGACCGTGGCGCCGCACCCCGCCTCAAAACCGAAAGCCCCTACTTCTTTGTCAAAAGCGACAACCCCGGCGTAGACCAGTTGCCCCTCAAATCCACGCAGGTGGATGTGCGTATCAGCGGCGTCATTGCCGACGTGACCGTCGTGCAAACGTATAAGAACGAAGGTCAACGCGCCATCGAAGCCAAGTACGTGTTTCCCGGTTCGACACGCGCGGCCGTGCATGGCATGAACGTGCGCCTGGCCGACCGGCTCATCACCGCCAAGATCAAGGAGAAACAACAAGCCCGCGTGGAATACGACGCCGCCAAACAAGCCGGCAAGACCGCGGCCCTGCTGGAACAACACCTGCCCAATGTGTTCCAGATGAATGTGGCCAACATCATGCCGGGTGACGACGTCAAGGTGGAGTTGCGCTACACCGAATTGCTGGTGCCCACTAACGGCAATTACCAGTTTGTATTTCCCACCGTGGTGGGGCCGCGCTACAACAGCCCACAGAGCGGCCAAGCCGATGCGGCCTGGGTCGCACAACCCATCCTGCCCAAAGACCAGCACACCGGCGCGGCGTTTGACATCCACGTCACGCTGAACACACCGATAGCCGTAAAAGAAGTGCGCTCCAGCTCGCACGACGTCCGCAGCGCGACTGAACAGGGTGGAGCCACCGTCATCGGCCTGAACCCTAACGTCGATCCGCACAACAACCGCGATTTCATCCTGGACTACCGCCTGGCGGGCGACAAGATCGAGAGCGGTGTGATGCTCTACAAGGGCCAGGACGAAAACTTCTTCCTGGCCATGGTCGAGCCCCCCAAGGCCCCGCCCGCCAGTGCCATCACGCCGCGCGACTACATCTTTGTCGTGGACATCTCCGGCTCCATGCACGGCTTTCCGCTGGACACCGCCAAAACGCTGCTGCGCGAACTGATTGGCGGCCTGCGCCCCAGCGACACTTTTAACGTGCTGCTGTTCTCCGGCAGCAACCGCTTCCTGAATACACACTCGGTTCCTGCCACCAAGGCCAATATTGACCAGGCCGTGCGCACCATTGAACAAATGGGCGGTGGCGGCAGCACCGAGTTGATCCCGGCGCTCAAACGCGTCTACGCCGAACCCAAAGCCGCCGACGTGTCCCGCACCGTGGTGGTGGTGACCGACGGTTATGTGACGGTGGAACGCGAAGCCTTTGACCTGGTGCGCGACAACCTGTCCAAGGCCAATGTGTTTTCGTTCGGTATTGGCTCCAGCGTCAACCGCCATCTGATGGAAGGCCTGGCCCGTGCCGGCATGGGCGAGCCTTTCATCATCACCAAACCAGCAGAGGCTGCCGAACAAGCAGCCCGCTTTCGCACCATGATCGAATCCCCTGTGTTGACCAATGTAAAACTGCGTTTTGAAGGCCTGGACGTGTACGACGTGGAGCCGCGCAACCTGCCCGATCTGTTGGCGCAACGCCCGGTGATCGTGTTTGGCAAATGGCGCGGTGAGGCCAAGGGCAAGCTGATTCTGGAGGGCACCTCCGCCAACGGTGCCGTGCAACAAGTCACGGAACTGAATGCCAACCAGAGCACCGACACCGCCGCGCTGCGCCACCTGTGGGCACGTCACCGCATCGCGTCGCTCAGCGACCAGGAATCGCTGGTCGGTGGCGACAGTTTCAGCAAAGCCATTCTGGAACTGGGCCTGAAATACAGCCTGCTGACCCAGTACACCAGCTTCCTGGCAGTGGACCAGGTGGTGCGCAACCTGGCGCCGCAGGACAGTGCCAGTGTGAACCAGCCTTCGCCAATGCCACAGGGCGTGGAGAACACCGCACTGGGTGCCGAAGTGCCCAGCACGCCGGAACCCGCCACCTGGGGTGCGATGGCCGTGACGCTGTCGGTTTTGGCCATGCTGGCCACCCGCCGCCGCCGCGCCCGCAGCCATCATCTGACGAGCTAGACATGAAGCCCCCACGCTTGTCACTTCGTGTACTGCGCTGCCCCTCATGGGGGTGTCGCCTGCCTTGGGGCGGTCCGGCGGCGGGTGGATCTTCGCTGCCGCGCCTTTTGCACATGCCTCAGTTCGTGCGTTTTGGCATAGCCATCGATACCGCCGCTGAATGGCGCTGGTTGGCCTTATTGGCCCTAGCGCTATGGCCTACCTGGTGGTGGATGGGCCAGCGCATGGTTGATGGCTCGGACGACCCGCTGGGTGTGCTGGCATTGGCCGCGTTGGGGGCTGTGTTGTGGCAGCACCGCCTGCGGTTGCGTGCAGCACCCCGGCTAGGTTACCAAGTTGCGGCGCTGGCAGGTGCCGTGCTGACCACGGCGTTGCATTCCCAACTCCCGGATCTGCTGGTCGCGCTGGTGGGCTTGTTGTCGCTGGCTGCGGGCTTGCTGGCATTCTTGCCGGCACACGTGGCGACGGCGCCGGTGCTGGGTCTGTCGGTGTTGTCCTTGCCATTGCTGGCATCGTTGCAGTTCTACGCAGGCTTTCCTTTGCGCGTGGTGACTGCCGAAGCCAGCCGTTGGTTGCTGTCCTTGGCCCACACGGTGGAGCGCAGCGGCAGCAGCTTGGTAGTGGATGGGCAACTGATCATCGTGGACGCACCCTGCTCGGGTGTGCAAATGGCTTGGCTGGGTTACTTCACCGCGTGCGCGGTGTCCCTGGCCGTGGGCCGCAACAACCGCAGTTTTCTGCTGCGCCTGTCGGCCGTCAGTGTGCTGGTCCTGCTGGGCAATGTTTTGCGCAACACGGTGTTGGTGACCTGCCAGGCTTCTGGCATACATCTGCCCACATGGGGGCATGAGGCCATTGGCTTGGTGGTGCTGGCAATGGTATGCGCCGGCATTGCATGGGCCATGGCTGTCAAGCCCCAGTCCATTGCCACCCGATAGACAAAGCCATGGCCATGCATATCCTGGAAAACCGCTTTCTCAATCGCGTGCTGCACAAGACCCTGTGGGTCGCAGTGCTGCCCCTCTGTGCACTGGTGGGTGTGGTGCAGGTCGTGACGGACCAACACCGCGCCGAGAGCGTCACCCGGGGCGCCAACGCGGCGCACACGCCCGCCAACCAAGCCAGCGAGCTGCCCACCCATTGGCACGGTGCCACACTGCGCCCGCTGGCGCTCGGTGACGTGGAGTTGCGTTTTACCAAGCACTTCCCCGGCACCGTGGCGCGCATGACTGATGACCGGCAGACGCTGGTGCTGCGCACCGTCACCAAGCCCACGCGCATGCTGCACCCCGCCACCGATTGCTACCGCGGTTTGGGCTATCACATCCACAACGAGCAGTTGGAAGTGCAAGCCAACAATGCCCGCTGGCGATGTTTTGTGGCCCAACGCAATGGCCGCAGCGTACGCGTTTGCGAGCGCATTGAAGACGCACAAGGCCAAGGTTTTACCGACACCTCGTCCTGGTACTGGGCATCGATTGCCGGCCAGTCGCACGGCCCTTGGAAGGCCTTCACCATTGCCACACCGCTATGAACACGCTGCCGCTTCGCACCGCTACCCGATCTGCATTACACGCACTGCACCGCCTGGCCTTCTGGGTCGGCGTCGCAACGGCCACTGCCGTCTGCGCCGTGCTGGTGCTGTTCTTCGTGGCCCGCGCCGCGATCCGTCCCGCACCGGGCGCCTGGGCCACCACGGTTCACGTGGGTCCAGTGGCGGTAGACGTTGGGGTTGCTTCCCTGATCTGGCTGGGCACCACGCCCTGGGTTGCGCAGCAGTTGGATGGTCGCACACTGCCTTCATCCGCTGGCCCGCTGCGCATGGGATGGGACGCGCAGGCCCGCACGCTGTCCTTGCGCTGCCAGCCCTGCAGCCTGCACAACACCAGTTGGGGCAACGCGGCATTGCATCTGCCGACGGTTGAAGTGACCGTGCTCCGCAGCGGGATGCAGTTGCAAGGTACGGTAGCGTCCGGCGCGGTGAATGCCACCTGGCACGGCCTGTTGACACACACCAACCTGCTGCTGGAGATGGACCTGCCACACACGCCGGTGCGCGACGGTTATGCGCTGTTTGCCAACGCCATCCCCGAACTGGCTGTGGCACAGATCGACGGCACATTTGCACTGCGCGCTACGCTGAGCCTGCCGTCACGCACGTTGTCGGTGGAACCACGCTTGGTGGGCATGGCAGTGCAGGGCTTGGGAACGGACCAGTGGGCGAGTGCGCACAGCGCCTGCAGCCAAGGCTTGCCTTCGCGTGCACAGAATGCGAACCTGGGCCCAAATAGCCTGCTGGCCCGTGCCGTGATCGCCGCCGAAGACCGGCGATTTTTTGAGCACACGGGGTATGACCTGGTGGAAGTGGCGCATGCGCTGCGCAGCAACAATCAGCGTGCCGTTCAGGCCGTCAGCGATACACCGCGCCGCACGGCCGCACTGCGCGGAGCCAGCACCTTGTCGCAGCAAGTGGCCAAGCTGCTGGTGACCGGTGGCGAACGCTCGCCGGTGCGCAAGCTGCGTGAACTGTTGTATGCGGTGGAGATGGAGCAAACCCTGGGCAAGGCTCGCATCCTGCGGCTGTACCTGGACAACGCACCCTGGGGCGCAAGCGTGTGCGGCGCACAAGCGGCGGCCCACACCTACTTCGCCAAACGTGCCGACCAGCTCAGCACCGATGAGGCCGTGTGGCTGGCCGCCATGCTGCACAACCCGGTTGTGGAAGTGCGCCGCTGGACCGCGACAGGCCACATCAACGCGGAACGGGCACGCTGGGTGGCCAGTGGTTTGCGTTCCCCTGACCGCCAGGTGCGCCGGTGAACCACTCCCTTTTTGCCCGCCAAGGTGACGCATGGGTATCGCCATGTATGGCAACCCTGCCCGCACCCAGCAAAGGCCCACTGGTGAACACCCGAGCCTTGTGTTGGCCGCGTTATGGGATGCTGGCGGCCTGGCTGATTGCCAGTGCCGAGCCTCTGCGCTGGATGTTCCTAGCGCTGGCACAACCCGCGCACGTGGTGCAACGGCTTGTCCTGATGGCGCTGGTCTTGCTGGGCCTTATCGATGTCGTGCGCAAAGCCGCATCACCACAGACCCACCCCCGCGCGCTGGCGATAGTGTTGGTTGGCGTTGTGCTCACAGCGGTTGCCCGCATCGGCACCGATGTGCACTTCATGCACGCCACGGCAGCACTGCTGTTGCTTTATGCCATCAGCGCCACCTATCTGGATGCAACCACATGGCGCCAACGCCTGGTGTTGCTGCTGGTAACGCTGCTGTGCCTGCCCATACAACCACACATCGACGCACACCTGGGTCTGCCACTGCGTTTGTGGACGGCGCACGCGGTGGCACCGCTGCTGCAGGCGCTGGGTGTTGGCAATGTCACCGTGGAATCCATCATCGTCACCGAAAACGGCGTGGCCGACGTGGCCAGCGCCTGCAGTGGCGTGCGCACGTTGTGGTACGCCATGGCGCTGTGGCTGGGTGCACGTTTGGCCTGGCCCCAGGCAACGGCGCGGCGGTGGTGGCTGGCCGGCGCGCTCAGCGCCACCATTGCCGTGGGCTTCAATGCGTTGCGGGTGACCGCCTTGGTGGTGGCCATGCACCACAACGCCCCGCCCTTGCTGGTGGATATGGCCCACGCCTCCTTGGGCTTGCTGGCGCTGGCGCTGGTGGGTGCTGCCAACTTTTGGTTGTGCCGCGGCCCGGTCACCGTCGCGCACCCGGCGGGGCAGACACGCCAGCTGCGGTGGCAAACCCATACGCTGCTCGTGGGGCTGGTCACCAGTGTTGCGCTGTTGCCCACCCCCACGCGCCCCATGCAAGATCCCGCAAACCTGCAGGCACTCACGTGGCCCGCACGGTTGCAAACCGAGTCCGTTGCACTCTCCGGCGCGGAACAAAACCTGGTGCTGGGCTACGGTGCAACCATTGCCGAGAAGCAGCGCTTCAACCTCCAAGGCACACGGGGCAGTTTATTGGTGGTGCAAAGCAAGCACTGGCGCGCGCACCACGCCCCCGAGCTGTGCCTGCTGGCCCAGGGCGCACGTATTGAACAGCAGGCGCGGATAAGCACCCGCCATGGCAGCTACCGCGTGGTCACGCTACAGGCCGGTGCACAAACCGCGGTCACGTGGTTCCAGTCGGGCACGCAGGTGGTGCCCGATCTGGGCGCGCGACTGTGGTCGCAATTGCTGCATCCACAACAACATTGGTCTCTGGTCACGCTGGTGGTCGACACCCCCGCCTCGGACACCGCTGTACAAGACCTCCACCAAGCCGTGCATGCGGTGGTGGCCTCCTCCCACAAACAAATAGAAAGCTCCCAAGATGCCCAACCCTAAAACGATTTGGCCCTTTGTTCTGAAGTGTGCTGTCGCTTTGTTCTGGTGCTGGAACGTCGTGTTCATCTGCTCGACGCTGCCCATGCTCCCTGCCGTTCCGCTGTTGCTCACGGAGTGGTGGCAGGGCGACGTGCCGTTCGACTACGCCTTCATCCTGCTGACATGGATGGTCGTGCCGTGCTTGTGTGTATGGCTGGCCTGTACACGGCTGCGGGGGCGGCCCGATGCCTTGGCGTTTCTCTTCTTCGCCGTCGAAGGGCCGTTCTACAGCCTGTGTTTGTACCGACTGATCATCATGCGGGAACTCAGCCCCGCCGTGTCGCAATGGCTGCTGGTTGCGGTACTGGGCCTGTGTGTGCATGCGTACCACAGCTGGGTCCGTCCGCTTCCGGCAACGCGGGCCTGGCATGCCGTGCGCCTGATGGCCAGCACAGGTCTGGCGTTGGCGGCCCTGTATGCGGGCGCCTTGGTGCTGATCGCCTGGTCACCTGCCGCGCTGCGTGGCATCTTTGAGCTGTTCAATCCGATCAATTGGTTGCACCTGTTGCAGACTTTGACGCAAGGTTTCTTTCTGCTTTTCCTGATCCCGGTATTCGGCGTGTTGTTCTTGCTCACGGCGGGCAGCCTGCTGGCCATGCCGCTGTGTATGGCGGTTTTGTGCCTGGGCTCACTGCTGCAGGCGTGGCGCTCAGGCGCGCTAACCCTGGTGCAACGTGTTGCCGCCGTGGTGAGCATGCTGGTGTTACAAGGCCTGTTCTTCATGCACCTCAACCACCAGCCGCAGCAAGAAGCCTTCGCGCTGCTGGCCTCCCCCATGCTGACGGCAACACAATTTCAGGACAAAGCACCGGTGCTGCGAGCCGGCTTGCTGAATGCCTACCTGGGCGCCTACCGCTATGCGTCATCCACCGGCGAATCCACCGCGGTTGGTACCTGGTACCGCCAATTGCTTAAATTGCCTGCCGAAGTGGCCGCACTACCCAACGCCGCTTTCAACGCGCTGGCCAAGCCCATGCTGTATGACGGTCCGAACATGGCCGCAGACGCCAAGCATGCTGCCGAGCTCTACGAACAGTACTTTGATACCCCCATCCAACGCGGCGAACGCAGCGCCATCGCCCAGGCGCTTTCGGCCACGTACAACCAGGACGAACGCGAATCCGGCCTGATCAACATCGACCAGCGCAAGGTGCACGTGACCGAGCAAAGCGTGCGTGTCGACGCCCACGGGGACCTGGCCCGCATCACGCTGGACGAGACCTATGTCAACCTCACCACGGAGCAGCAAGAAATCTTTTATCTGTTTTCTCTGCCGGAGAGTGCGGCCATCACCGGCCTGTGGCTGGGCGAGGACCGCGACCATATGCAAGCCTTCACCATCGCCAGCCGAGGTGCGGCGCAACGCGTCTACAAGGCCGAGGTCCAGCGCCGTGTGGACCCCGCCCTGCTGGAACAGGTTGGCCCGCGCCAATACCGCCTGCGTGCCTTTCCGGTGCCGCCACGTCCGCAGGCACACAGGGCGCGCAACGAAACCGCTGGAGCCAAACTGTATCTGCGCCTGGAATACACGGCCCTGGCGAGCAACAGTGCCTGGCCATTACCGGTACTGGCCGAGAAACGCAATGTCGCCTGGGATCGGCATACCCAACGCCTCTGCAATGGCACCGTATGCCCCGGCGATGTGTCGACCTGGTGGCCCAAGGAACTGCCCATGGCGCACCACACAGCCCCGACCCGCCACGCCTACCGCGTAGGCCCGCAGGGGCCAACCATCGTCGCCCAACCGGCCACGACCGCCCCGCCTGCGGTGTCCGGCAAGAAGGTGGCACTGGTGCTGGACCGCAGTTGGTCCATGGCAGCGCATCGCCAGGAACTGCTGAAGGCCCTGACCCAGTTCCAGCAGCAATCGGCCGGCAACACGGTGTCGGTACTGCTCAGCACAACACCGGTGATGCAGGAAACCCCGCGCTGGGTCCCACTGGCCGATGTGACCCAGGCCCTGCTCACGGGTTTTATGGGGGGCGGTCATGTCGACCAGTTGCTGCAACAAGCCTCAACCCACATCCCCGAGGCGCAGGACCTGACCATCGTGTTGACCGACAACGGCGCCTTCGATCTGAGCAAGGACAAGGCCCGTACCCGGCTCAACACCGGCATGCTGAGCATGGTCCACTTGGGCGGCGCCATGGCCCCGGCCTACGACGACGCCACGCTGGAGTCCATACAAGCCAGCGGCGGCTCCGCATTCGCCAGCCTGCAGGACGCCTGGGATCACTTTGCACGCCAGCAGAATGCAGCACCCGGCTTTTTGATGCAGCGAGACGGTTATGCCTTCTCTGTGGTGGACAGCACCGGCGACGCTGCAAACGACGCGGCATTTGCACCCCTGGCGGCCCGCCTGTGGATCGCCCGGGCTACCCTGCAAACGGCGCCGCTGGCACTGCCACAACTAGCCGCGTTGCATACGATTGCGCAAAGCCACGGCGTGGTCACGCCCTACTCATCCATGCTGGTGCTGGTCAACACCCAACAGGAAGAAGCCTTGGCCAAAGCCGAGGCGGGTGACGACCGGTTCGAACGGGCGCAGGAGCCGGGCACCGAGACCCTGCAGAAACCCAGCAACCCGTTGACCGCCAACATCACGCCTGAACCCGAGGAATGGTTGCTGTTACTGGTGAGCCTGGCCGTGGCAACGTGGATGGTCCGTGCGCGGCGTGCCGAAAGGCTCAATCGACAAAAAAGTCCGGCAAGAAATTCTTGTTCCCCGGCGTGACCGCATAAGCATCCAGATCGGTGATGCCATGTGCGGGCAATACCGCGTCGTCGATGTAGAAGTTGCCAGTCTCGAACACGCTGTTGGTCAGAATGCAGTAGGCGGCATCCGCCATGATCTCGGGTGTGCGGCACAGCGCAATGTCCACACCGGGGATCATCTGCATCGCGGCGGTGGCGATGGCCGTACGTGGCCACAGGCTGTTGACGGCGATATTGAATTTCTTGAATTCACCCGCATGGCCCAGCGTACACATGCTCATGCCGTACTTGGCCATGCTGTAGGCGGTGTGTGGCGCGAACCAGTGTGGCTTCATGGACAGGGGTGGCGACATGGTCAGCACCTGGGGTTTGCGCCCGGCGGCG
>JAZKIR010000137.1:0-2999 GCA_040384785.1 Pseudomonadota bacterium | reverse complement strand
TTCGGTCGCAATATAGGCGTCCAGCGCCGTCAGAGTTTTGGTGGGGGGTTTCTTCAGCTTCAGATGACCCGCATGATAAAGCGACCGCAGGACCCGTGCCCCGATGGGCGAGGTCAGTTGCACATGCGCGTCGTGGAACGCCAGCTCGATGTCTTCGCCGGATAGTCGAACCGTGGCGGGTCGGCCTTCGAGCACCGCCCGGCGCAGGGCGGCCAAGGCGGGCGTGCGGTGGATGTTCGGGATCAGGTCGATCACCGACAAGGCAGGCCTCATGCGCGTCCGGATATCCCAAAGCATGCTGCTCACCTTTTCTGCACGCTACAAATGGATGCCCAACAGTTCTACCCTAGGTCGCGCGGGACCGCCATCGGCGGCGTAGCTCGCGGTGACCCGGAACAACCCAGAGCCATTGCCGCCATCAATCCGCAAATCCCATTCGCCATTGCGCGCCTCCGTGAACCGTCTGGAGAACAGAAAGACCCAGGCGTGGACGGTTGGCATGAACGAACCATCGCTGACCAGAGTATCGAATAAATTCGATGCTCTGGCAGTTAATTTCAGAAGCGATGGACGTAAGAGACTGTCACAGTCCTAGCACTATGATCGGCATTGCCGTTAATACCCGCTGCGGCCGGATTTCCATAGTCTCCAACCTCAAACAGGTCATAGCGCTTGAAATTCGTCTGCCGGAACTCAAGACGAAGAAAAGATGCCTCTGCAACGCGTGTCTCGATTCCGAGCCCCAGTGTTATCCCATGATTGAAGAACTCGTAGGCACTTGAGTCGCTCATCGTCTCCTGACCATTCGTAATCATGTACCCTGCATCCCCACTGAAGCGAGCGGCGGTGTAGCCTAGGACGCCGAACAAGAGGGTATCTGCGGAGGACGCTATACCAACGCGACCGCCCATAGTGACGGCGTAGTCCTGCGTCAGATTATAGTTTGTGCTGGTCTCATAATCGCCCATACGTGACGATCCGCTGTAGTCGTTGGTTGAATTTGAAGCGGTAAAATCAGAAAACGCTCCAATGACGAACCGATCACCAACGCTAAAGTCGTAGCCAATGCCGATGCTTGGTCCAATTCCTTTACCGCCCAGATCAGGCAAGTTCAAATCGTTCGAAAATGGACCGACACTTGTAGCAAGGTTTATGTCGTACATGCTGGAAGTCGATGAAAGACCAACCGAAAACGACAGGCCAGTGAATGCATCGTTGCGCGGTGCGAAAGTCTGCTCAAACACGACTTTTGCTTCTTCCTCGGCAAGAGCGAGGCTGCCTGCGTAGGAAGCCATCGGGCTAATGGTTCCGAGGCCAAAAATCAATAAGGCTTGGGGTGATCTTGATAGATGCATTTTATATTCTCCAGTGGACCAATACCCTATGGAGATGTCACCTGAAATTCACAATTTATCATTGCATGGCCGTTTGTATCATTTGGACCTGTTCTGGCGCATTTGGACGAAATATTGATGCGGTTGCACCTGGTCCAGAAGCAATTGCCGTAAGTCACTCTCATAGATCGCGCTTGCACGGATCGGATCCGAAAAGATCGCCCTCGAGCTGTTGTTGGAATGCCTTCAGCCTCTCAGCGCTGTTGCGGATGTGGCTTTGTGCATGACCGGTGTTCGAACGTGGCTGGGCGCTAGTGCCGCGAAACAGCCGACGTCGAGCGCGCCCGACAGTTTTGCCACTCGGCTGACGTTTTGGACACTGTGCTTGCGATTGGTGTGTTCAGGCCTGAAGCCGCAGAGCAGTGCATCTGTTTAAATCGAGTAAAGGAAAACTGGGTCAATGACTTAGCCGTTTTGTGCTTTGACCCAGCGGACAGCTTGGCCTAGAGACTAGATGCCCTCATTCAAGGCTTCAGCCCAATGTTTCGTACATTCATCGTCAGTGCTGCCTTTTCGATTACCCTCGTTACTAATGCAGACGCCATGCAGATATTTGTGAAGACGCTAACGGGCAAAACGATCACTTTGGACGTGGAGCCTTCGGACAGCATCGACAACGTCAAACAGAAGATTCAGGACAAGGAAGGTATTCCGCCTGACGAGCAGCGGCTTATCTATGCGGGCAAGCAGCTTGAAGATGGCAGAACGATTTCGGATTACAACATCCAGAAGGAGGCCACGCTGCATTTGGTCTTGCGTTTGAGTGCCGTTGCAAGCGGTGTCACCAACACAAGCGCCGTTTTACAACTGCTGTCAGTAACGGATGCCGTAAAATCTCGGGTCTGGTCGCAGCTTGGCGGGGTGCCCAGTAACAGTCCGATGTCCGTTTCCAGTTCAGGCGCCGAACACGGTTGGACCATGTGGGCATCATCGACGGGTCTACATTTCTCTGGCACCGATAACGGCACAGGTGGCAACTTGACGCTAGGTGCTGATAGCAGCGTCGGCAGCAACACGGTCGCGGGCTTTTATGTTGCTTACGACTGGTCCAGGCTTGTCGAAAACGAGCAAGACAGTTCGGCGCAGGCTCCGGCCATTGGCGTGTATGTGGGAACCACGCTGGCAGACAGGTTTGTTCTTGATGCACACTTGGGTTTTGCCAGACCGCAATATGAGGTGTCCGGCTCAACTTTCAGCAGTGATCGGGTCATGGGTTCGTTGGGCATAGCCGGTTCGTGGGAAACGGGTGCGCTAACCTTGACCCCGGGTGTCAGGATCAGTGGGTACGACGAGACCATTCCGGCGCATACAGAGGGGGCTACACGCTTCGATGCCGATACCTGGCAGTTCTGGACTGTCTCTGCCAGTGTTCGCGCATCTGCCAGAAATGGGCTCGGGGCCACCGGCTTGAAGCCATACGTAGACCTTTCTGTTGGTCGTGCCAGCCTGAGTTCGGACAGCTACGGCAAGCAATACTTTGGCACAACGCGGGGTGCGCTTGGGCTGACGGGCTCTCTGGGCTTGGGCTTGCTGTCGGTCGAGGTATCCAGCGGCGATGTGCTGGCGGACACCAAAGATGCCCGTGTTTCGGCCAGCTATTCGATC
>JAZKIR010000136.1:0-33167 GCA_040384785.1 Pseudomonadota bacterium | reverse complement strand
AGGCCGTGGTCTGGTATTCCGGCCAGTTCTATGCACTGTTCTTCCTGACGCAGGCTTTGAAGGTCGATAGCGCTACCGCCAACATCATGGTGGCGATCTCCCTGATCATCGGTACACCGTTCTTCATCGTGTTTGGCGCCTGGTCCGACAAGATTGGCCGCAAGCCCATCATCATGGCTGGTTGCCTGTTGGCAGTGCTGACGTACTTCCCGGTGTTCAGCGCGCTGACCGAAGCCGCCAATCCTGATTTGGCCAAGGCCCAGAAAAACGCCAAAGTGGTGGTCACTGCGAACCCCGCCGAGTGCTCGTTCCAGGGCAGCCCGATTGCCCGTGAAATCGACTTCAAGAGCTCGTGCGACATTGCCAAACGTTTCCTGGCCCAAAGCTCGGTGAGTTATAGCAACCAGGATGCCCCCGCTGGTACAGCTGCCAAGATTGCCATTGGCGAGACCGTCATTGAAGCACCATCAGCCGTTGTCGCAAACTCCAAGTTTGATGCCGACAGCGTCAAGAAGATTGCGGAGTTCAAGAAGTCGGTGGGCGATGCGCTCAAGGCAGCCGGCTACCCCGCCAAGGCAGACATGGCCAAGTTCGACAAGGTCACTGTTGTTGCCATCCTGACCTACCTGGTGATTCTGGTGACCATGGTGTACGGCCCGATTGCCGCCATGCTGGTGGAAATGTTCCCCACCCGCATTCGCTACACATCGATGAGCTTGCCCTACCACATCGGTAACGGTTGGTTTGGTGGTTTGCTGCCGACCACTGCATTTGCCATCGTGGCGCAGACCGGCAATATGTACAACGGCCTGTGGTACCCGATCATCATTGCCGGCATGACCTTTGTGATCGGCATGTTGTTCATCAAGGAAACGAAAGACGTTGACATCTACGCCAACGACTAATCCTTGGTAAGGCTAACGACCCCGGACTGCGATGGTCCGGGGTCTTTTTTTTAGGAAAAATCATGTGGAAAATTGCACTAGGTTTCATTGTCTTTGCCGGCTTGGCGCTGTTCATCCTGAGCAAAGGCGGAGACATTGACATGGGTGGAGAAAAACACGGTGGTGATACGACACACACGCCTCCGGTAGCGGCCGCTTCCACCACCGTTGCGTCTCCCGCATCCGCTCCCGCTTCGGCGGCGTCCGCGCCCGTAACAGCTGCTAGCAAGTAAGGTTTGACGAAGCGCAGTCGGCGTATATGATCCAAAGGCGCAGGGGAAATACCGGGGCCACTGGCGAACATCCCCGCGCTAGGATTTACGCATGAAACTCATAAAAACGGAGACGGGCCAACAAGCTTTCAAAGAACGCTCGCCACTGTTCTCCGCCAGACAACGCACGGCCTTCATCATGTTTGATGGCCAGAAGACGGTGGACCAGGTGTTGGCCGCGGCGGGGGGCTTGGGGCTGTCGCCAGAGGATGTGGAGCACATGGTGGCCCACGGGTTTCTGGCGCCTGCTGCCGGAGAGGCCGTGTTGGCCCAAGCCCAGGCTGCGCAGGATGGGGCGGCACAGGCTGTTGCTGATTCTTTCAAGGCGCATTCCGCGCAAGACCGTTACCAGGAAGCCAAACCCCTCGCCACCAAACTCACCGCCGCCCTGGGCCTGCGGGGGGTTCGTTTGAACCTGGCCGTCGAATCGGCCAGCGGTTATGACGAGCTGCTGGCACTGCTGCCCAAGATACGCGAAGCCGTGGGCGTCAAGGCCTGCGAAGACCTGGAACGCACGCTGATGCAATAGTCCTGTCGCTGCGCAGTACGCGCAGCGACAAGCATGGGGGCAACAACAAATCCGCGCTGGGCCGCCCCAAGCGGATTTAGCCCCTTTTGGGGGCAGCGACCCGCGCAGCGGCGGAGCGTGGGGGCGACACTAGCGCATAAATTTGCCGTCCGCCCCGATGATGGACAGGTCGGCAAAATCCAAACCGCTGTGGTCACTTGCACTGAAGCTTACTTCCAGGCCACCCAGGTCAAATTTCTGCATGTTTTCCAACGCGTCGCGCAATGTGCTGGGTGTGGGTTTGGGGCCGGCACGGCGCAGACCTTCGACCAGTACCTTGGCGGCGGCAAAACCCTCGATCATGGCTGGCGAAACCCCGTTCAGGCCTTTGGCCTTGGCCAGTTCCTGGGCCTCCTTGATCAGGCGGTAATTCACGGCGCGTTCGTTGGGGAACACCTGCGTCACGATGACGCCACGTGCATGCTCGCCCAGTGCTTTGATAAAACCTTCGGAAGCATTGTTGGACAGGGTCACTACCTGCACGGTCAGACCTGCTCCGCGCAAGGCCTTGACGCCGCTGGATACGCTGGCGGATGAGCCGATATACAGCACGGCCTGCGCATCACTGGCCTTGACCTTGGACGCCAGGTCGGCCAAGTCAGGTTTTTCGCGCGGAAACTTCTGCAGTAATACCGGCTTGAGTGCCGCGGCGGCAAAACCCTTTTCGGCACCGATCGCTGCGTCGGCACCAAAGGAGTCATCCGTCTGCAACACGGCAATGCGGGAGATGCCCATGCTTGCCAAGTGCCGGATGGCACGCATGGCCTCACGCTGGTAAGTGGCGCGCACATTGAAGACCCACGGATGGACCGGCTCATGCAGCACCATGGCACCGGTGCTGGGGCCGACCAGCGGCACACGGAGCTCCGTCAGCACCGGCAACAGGGCCTGGGAATGGGGCGTGCCACGGTTCAAGAACAAGGCCAGCACATTGTGTTCGGTGATCAATGTCCGGCCAACCGCCGCGGTGGTGGCGGGGTCAAACTTGTCGTCCATGGTGATCAGTTCGATTTGCTGGCCGTTCACGCCCCCGCGCTGGTTGACGGAATCGATGTAGAGCTTGGCGCCTTCGGTGTTTTCCTTGACGCCAGCGGCGGCTGAGCCGGTGAAGCCCGAGGGCTGGCCGATGCGTAATTGGGCGTGGGCACTGGTCGCCAACGCGGCCAGCAAGACCGCACTCCATACGGTGCGAACGATTTTCATGGCATGTCTCCTGGCTTTGTTATGTGTCAATTGTCAGAACCGGCTCCAATATGCGCCAGTTGTGGACTTCCACATCTAGGGTTTGCCCTTGCCATGCCAGACCCCGCGGCAAAAAGTGGGGGTGGCAGCAAATCCGCACCGGGCCGCCCCAAGGCGAGTTAACCCCCTCGGGGGCAGCGACCCGCGCAGCGGCGGAGCGTGGGGGCCACATCCCTATCGGATGAACTTGCCGTTCGCACCAATGATGGACAGATCCACAAAATCCAGCCCCGTGTGGTCCGTTGCGCTGTAGCTCACCTCCAGCCCGCCCAGGTCAAACTTCTGCATGTTTTCCAGTGCATCGCGTAGGCCTCTGGGTGTGGGGTTGGGCCCCGCCCGGCGCAAGCCCTCGACCAGCACCTTGGCGGCCGCAAAACCTTCGATCATGGCGGGTGAAACGCCGCTCAGGCCTTTGGTCTTGGCCAGTGCCTGGGCTTCCTTGACCATGCGGTAGTCCAGCGCACGTTCGTGGGGGAACACCTGTGCCACAACAACGCCCCGGGCCTGTTCACCCAATAGTTGGATGAAGCCCTCGGAGGCGTTGTTGGACAGGGTCACCACCTGCAGGGCCAGGCCTGCTGCGCGCAGCGCCTTGACACCATCGGCCACACTCGCCGATGCGCCGATGTAAAGCACCGCTCCCGCATCGCTTTGTTTGACCTTGGTGGCCAGATCGGCCAGGTCGGGCTTTTCACGCGGAAATTTCTGCAGCAACACCGGTTGGAGTGCGGCGGCGGCAAACCCCTTTTCAGCGCCAATGGCGGCGTCCGCGCCAAAGGCGTCGTCGGTTTGCAGCACGGCAATACGCGTGATGCCCAGGCTGACCAGGTGTTTGATGGCCCGGGCCGCCTCACGCTGGTAGGTGGCGCGCACGTTGAAGACCCAGGGGTTGACTGGCTCGTGTATGACCATGGCGCCGGTGCTGGGTGCGACCAGAGGCACCTGTAATTCGGCCAGCACCGGCAATAACGCCTGGGTGTGGGCCGTGCCGCGGTTCAGGAACAAGGCCAGTACCTTGTGTTGTGTGATCAGCGTGCGGCCCGCTTGTGCGGTGGTGGCCGGGTCGAACTTGTCGTCCAGGGTGATGAGTTCGATGTGCTGGCCATGTATGCCGCCGCGGCGGTTGACCGAATCGATGTACAGCTTGGCGCCTAAGGTGTTTTCCTTGACGCCGACGGCCGCCGAGCCGCTGAAACCCGACGGCTGGCCGATGCGCAATTGGGCGTGGGCACTGGTCGCTAGCGTGGCGCACAAGACCGCGCTCCACAGTGGGTGGGCAAACTTCATGGCATTTCTCCCTGGCTTTGTTGGGCCCGCATTGTCGGAGGCGACCCCAGTATTCGCCAGTTGTGGAGTTCCACACCTTCGCATCCGGACCTGCCCCGCCACGCAAGACCTTGCGCCGGGGGCCTCGGCCTGAAGTCCCTAGAATGATTGGCCTCATCCAGAAAGACACTGCCTTATGACCCAGGGAACCATCCGCATCCGCGGCGCGCGCCAGCACAATCTGAAGAATCTGGATCTGGACATCCGCACCGGTGAGTTGACGGTGGTCACCGGCCCCAGCGGCTCGGGCAAGTCCAGCCTGGTGTTCGACACGCTGTATGCCGAGGGCCAGCGCCGTTATGTGGAGACCTTCTCTGCCTACGCCCGCCAGTTCCTGGACCGCATGGACAAACCGGCGGTCGACAAGGTGGAGGGCGTGCCCCCGGCCATTGCCATTGACCAGACCAACCCCGTGCGCTCCAGCCGCTCCACGGTGGGCACGATGACGGAGTTGAACGACCATGTGAAGCTGCTGTATTCACGGGCCGCGCAGCTGTTTGACAAAGCCACTGCCTTGCCCGTGCAGCACGACACGCCGGAGACCATTTATGCGGAACTGGTTCGGCGTGCGGCCCTCAATGCACCAACACCTGACCCTAGACTGGTACTGACATTTCCCGTGGAGTTGCCAGCCAGCACGACGGCCGAAGAACTGACCCAATGGTTGTCCGCCAGTGGTTTCACCCGCATCCATGCCGAGCGTGAAGTGGATGTGGGGTCGGCTGTGAAATTGGGGTCAGATTCCGATTCAGGACGCGGTGCTTCCGGCGCAAAAAAATCCAAGACGAAATCGGACTCTGACCCCAATTTCGCAGCCTCTAGCCGGAGAAAAGTCCTAGACGTCGTAGCCGACCGCTTCCGCATCACCGGCGTAGAAAAAGTCCGCGTGTTGGAAGCCATCGAAGTGGCCCTCAAACGCGGCAGCGGCCGGCTCAACGTCTATGTGATAAACGAGCCGCTAGCCCTCGCGGAATCTGAGCAGCATGCTACTGATTCAATAGCAGCTCCAGAACCCATCGTGTGGCGCTTCTCCACCGGCCTGCACTGCCCACAAAGCGATATTCGTTACACGGACCCGATTGCGTCCATGTTCTCGTTCAACTCCGCCGTCGGCGCCTGCGAAGCCTGCCGTGGTTTCGGCCGTGTGGTCGGTGTGGATCTGGGCCTAGTCATCCCCAACGACAAGCTCACGCTGCGCGCCGGCGCCGTGAAGCCGATGCAGACCCCCGCCTGGCAGGAGTGCCAAGACGATTTGATGCGCCACGCCGAAACGGCAGGTATCCCACGCGACACGCCCTGGTACAAGCTGACGCCCGAGCAGCAGGGCTGGGTCATCAATGGTTCGCCTAACTGGAACGGCAAGTGGAACCAGCACTGGTTCGGCATCAACCGTTTTTTTGCCTACCTGGAGACCAAGGCCTACAAGATGCACATCCGTGTGCTGCTGTCCAAGTACCGCAGCTACACGCCGTGTGGCACCTGCGGTGGTGCGCGGCTGAAGACCGAAAGTTTGTTGTGGCGTATTGGTACCAAGGCGCAGGCGGATGCGGTGTTGTTGCCTTCCAAGCGTTTTATGCCGCAGGGTGTTACCTGGTCGCGTGCGCAACTTGAAGCCCTTCCTGGGCTGTGTTTGCATGATTTGATGTTGATGCCGATTGATCGCCTAAGGCGTTTCTTCGATTCGTTGCAAGCTGTGCTGGGCGGAGTGGGGTCCTCGCCTGGACGCGAAGCTGGGGCCGGGGGTATGGCGGGTGACGATTTGTGCTCGCACCATGAGGATCCCGCCATACCCCCAGTCCCAGCCACCTCGGAGGCAGAAGCGAAAACGCTGAAGCTGCTACTGGAAGAAGTCTGCACACGCTTGAAATACCTGTGCGATGTGGGCATAGGCTACCTCACGTTAGACCGCCAAAGCCGAACCCTCAGTGGCGGTGAAGTTCAGCGCATCAACCTGACCACTGCCTTGGGTACATCCCTGGTCAACACACTCTTCGTTTTGGACGAACCCAGCATCGGCCTGCATCCGCGGGACATGCACCGCATCATCGTGGCCATGCAGCGCCTGCGCGATGCAGGCAACACGCTGGTGGTGGTGGAGCATGACCCGGCGGTGATGCTGGCCGCGGACCGCATGATCGATATGGGTCCTGGCCCGGGTGAGAAGGGCGGCCAGATTGTGTTTGACGGCAGTACGGAAGACCTGCGCACTGCCGACACGCTGACCGGCGCCTACCTGGGCGGTCGCAAACAAGTTGGCATGGGCTTCAAGCGCATGGTGGCCGAGAACACGCCGCGCCTGATTCTGGAAGGCGTGACCGAGCACAACCTGAAGAACATCTCGGTGGACATTCCGCTGCAGCGCCTGGTGTGTGTGACCGGCGTCAGCGGCTCGGGCAAGTCGACGCTGATACAGGACGTACTGGCCCCTGCGTTGTTGCGCCATTTTGGCAAGGCGACCGAAACGCCGGGCGCGCATGCGCAATTGTTGGGTGCCGATCAACTGAGCGAGGTGGTGTTTGTCGACCAGTCGCCGATTGGTAAAACAGCGCGCTCCAACCCGGTGAGTTATGTGGGCGCTTGGGACGCGATCCGTGAGCTGTTTGCGGGTGCCGACTTGTCGCGCGAGCGCGGCTACACCGCCAGCAAGTTCAGCTTCAACGGCGGCGACGGACGTTGCCCGACCTGTGGTGGATCGGGTTTTGAACACATCGAGATGCAGTTCTTGAGCGATGTGTATTTGCGTTGCCCGGATTGTGATGGCAAGCGTTACCGGCCCGAAATTCTGGAAGTGACGATCGAGCGCAAGGGAAAACGTGTCAACGTGGCAGATGTGCTGGACCTGACGGTTACCGAAGCTGCAGATCTGTTTTCGAATGACCGTGACGTGATCCGCGCTTTGCAGCCCATCGTCGACGTGGGCCTGGAGTATGTGAAGCTGGGCCAACCCGTGCCCACGCTTTCCGGCGGAGAAGCGCAGCGCCTGAAGCTCGCTGGTTTCCTGGCCGAGGCCGCCAGGAGCAGCACCGCCAGCCGGCAGGCCGTGGCGCGGCGCGGCACCTTGTTCATGCTGGACGAGCCGACAACCGGTCTGCATTTCGATGACATCGCCAAACTGATGCGCGCCTTGCGCAAACTGCTCGATGCAGGCCATTCCTTGCTGGTCATCGAGCACAACCTGGATGTGATCCGTGCTGCGGATTGGTTGATCGACTTGGGTCCCGAAGGCGGGGATGCGGGTGGTGAGGTCGTGGCCCATGGCACGCCGGAAGACTTGTTGTTACATGCCTCGTCACACACCGGCAAAGCTTTGAGGGAATATGCTGCGGCGATGGGGGTGGTGCATGTGGTGGCAGAGCCCAGTGCCAAATACTTGGCGCACGCTGCGACAGACGTTGTGGCACGCGCTGCCGGGGACGGGATCACGCCGGGCTCCTCATACGGCAAGCCAAAATCGTCACCCGGTGCAACCCCGTCCCCGGCGGACAACTCTATTCGTATCGTCAACGCCAAAGAACACAACCTCAAGTCTTTGTCCGTAGACATCCCAAGAGGCAAATTCAACGTCGTCACCGGCGTCTCGGGCTCCGGAAAATCCACACTCGCCTTCGACATCCTTTTCAACGAAGGCCAGCGCCGTTACCTGGAAAGCCTGAACGCCTACGCACGCAGCATCGTGCAACCCGCAGGCCGCCCCGAAGTGGACGCGGTGTATGGCATCCCGCCCACGGTGGCGATTGAGCAGCGCCTGTCACGCGGCGGCCGCAAGTCCACCGTCGGCACGACCACCGAGGTCTGGCATTTCTTACGCCTGTTGTACGTCAAGCTCGGCACACAACATTGCATCCACGACGGTGCGGCGGTGGAGCCGCAGTCGGCGGACAGCATTGCGGCGCAGTTGTTGAAAAACTTCAGGGGCCAGCACATCGGCCTGCTGGCGCCGCTGGTCTCGGGCCGCAAGGGTGTCTACACCGAACTGGCGGACTGGGCGCGGCCGCGTGGCTTTACACATTTGCGGGTCGATGGCAACTTCTTGCCGACCACCGGTTTTCCGCGCATTGACCGCTTCAAGGAACACAACATCGAGTTGCCGGTCGCCAGCCTGGATGTGAACCCGGCGCACGAGGTGCAATTGCGCGAGGCACTGGCGACGGCCCTGGTGCATGGAAAGGGTGTGGTGCATGTGATCAGCGACTTAGGAGGCTTGCGCGCCGCCATGCTGGCCGGCACACCCGCGTCCGGCATCGGCAAGGTGCAGGTGTTCTCCACCAAACGTGCCTGCCCGGTGTGTTCGACTTCGTATGTCGAACTGGACCCGCGTCTGTTCAGCTACAACAGCAAACACGGCTGGTGCCCGGACTGTGTGGGCACCGGCGTGGCGTTGACCAAAGACCAGCGCAAGGTGTTTGATGATTCGGTGAAGGACGACAACAACAAGGGCCGCGAGCAGACCTTTGCCGAGGCCGACATCGAAGACCTGCACGACACCAACTGCCCCACCTGCCAGGCCACGCGCCTGAACGCAACGGCGCGGGCCGTGCAGTTCAATGGGGTGGGCATCACCGACATCGCGCGTCTCTCAGTGACCGATGTGCGCAAGTGGGTGCAGACGCTGCAGGTGGTGGGTGGCATGACAACGCGTGAGGGCGACATCGCACGCGATCTGGTGCCGGAGATCAAGAGTCGCCTGGAGTTTCTGGAAGAGGTGGGTCTGGGTTATCTGACGCTGGACCGCGGTGCGCCCACGCTCAGCGGTGGTGAGGCGCAGCGCATCCGTCTGGCGGCGCAGCTGGGTAGCAATCTGCAAGGCGTGTGTTATGTGCTGGATGAGCCCACGATTGGCCTGCATGCGCGGGACAACAAGATTCTGCTGGGCGCCTTGCGGTCCTTGAGCGACAAGGGTAATACGCTGGTGGTGGTGGAGCACGACGAGGACACCATCCGCCATGCGGACCACATCATCGACATTGGGCCTAGCGCCGGTAAGCGCGGGGGGCGTCTGGTGGCCGAAGGGTCTGTGGCCGATGTTCAGGCGGCGGCGGAATCGCAAACTGGGCGGTATCTGCTGCATGCAATGAAGCATCCGTTGATGGCGCGGCGGTCCGTGGTTTCGTTTGCAGAGTCAGAGATGTTGTCTGCTCTCGCTGCGGCCAAAGCCGGTACGCCGGGCTCCTCATACGGCTCGCCCAAATCGTCACCCGGCGCACCGACTTCGGCCGCGGGTCTTGGTAGCGCGAAGGGTTCTAAATTGCCGAAAGGCAAAGCCGCCAAGGCGGCTGCGTTGGCGGCGGCGCGTGTGTCGACCAGTGTGGCGGCCAACGCGGAGTTTTTGGAGCGGGAGCGTATCACCGCCAGCTACGCCGCAGCCAGCACCGATGTTTCCCCCCGCCCCGCAGCAGGGGGAGCCATGGGGGTGGGTGACGATTTGTGCTCGCACCATGAGGAGCCCATCCCCATGGCTTCACCTGCGGAGCGAGCGCCACAACCTCCTTTAGACTGGCTTACGGTAAAAGGCGCCAAGCTGCACAACCTGCAAAACGTCACCGCCAACATCCCCCTCAAACGTCTGGTCGCAGTGACTGGTGTTTCCGGCTCCGGCAAGTCCACGCTGGCAAGGGACGTGCTGCTGACCAACGTACAAGTCGCCGTCCAAAAACGCAGCACCAAGGCCGGCAGAGACGCCCTGGGCGCCGGTGAAAAAATCCAATGGACCGGCTGCGAAGGCGTGACCGGTTTCGAGACCGTAGACCGTGTGTTGGAAGTGGACCAAACCCCCATCGGCAAGACCCCACGCAGCTGCCCCGCGACCTATATCGGCTTCTGGGACACCATACGCAAACTGTTTGCCGACACGCTGGAAGCCAAGGCGCGCGGCTACGCGGCCAATCGCTTCAGCTTCAACACCGGCGAAGGCCGCTGCCCCGGTTGCGAAGGGCAGGGCATTCGCACCATTGGTATGAGCTTCTTGCCGGACGTGAAAGTCTTGTGCGAAACCTGCAGGGGCGCACGCTTCAACCCCGAGACACAAGCCGTCACCTGGCGCGGCAAGAACATCGGTGACGTGCTGCAAATGGAAGTGGACGAGGCGGTGGAGTTCTTCGCCGCCATGCCCGTCATTGCACACCCGCTGCAACTGCTGAAGGACGTGGGCCTGGGCTATCTGACGCTGGGTCAGCCATCACCTACGCTCAGCGGTGGTGAGGCACAGCGCATCAAGCTGGTGACCGAACTGAGCAAGGTGCGCGACGATATCGGCAAGCGCGGCAACAAGGCGCCGCACACGTTGTATGTGTTGGACGAGCCCACGGTGGGCCTGCACATGGCGGATGTGGAAAAGCTGATCCAGGTTCTGCACCGTTTGGTGAATGGTGGCCACAGCGTGGTTGTCATCGAACACGACCTGGATGTGATCGCCGAGGCGGATTGGGTGATTGATCTGGGGCCGGATGGCGGCAATGCGGGTGGGCAAGTGGTGGCTGCCGCCACGCCCGAGGCCGTGGTCAAGCTGGGCACACACACCGGTGTGGCGCTGGCCGCAGTGCTAGCGCGTTAGGGGTGATGATGGTTGCTATCAAAATAGAAGCTAGTCACGTATATTCCACGAGGGCTAGGGCATGATTTCATCTAAGAGGCCGGGTGAAACGGCTATTTTGACCTCCAAAAAACCTGATTTGGGTATTTCAGAGGCCAACCCGCTGCTGCCGCTCGTGGAATCCCTGCGCGCCTTTGCGGCGGCGCGTGACTGGGAGCAATTCCACACCCCCAAGAACCTGGCCTGCGCGCTGTCGGTCGAGGCGGCGGAATTGCTGGAGCACTTCCAGTGGCTGACCGAGGCGCAAAGCCAGACATTGGCGCCTGACAAGAAGGTGGAGGTAGCAGCAGAGGCGGCGGATGTGTTCCTCTATCTGCTGCAACTGTGCGACAAGCTGGGCATAGATCTGATCGCCGCAGCGCAGGCCAAGATGCTGGTCAATGCGCAAAAGTACCCCATTGCCACGGCACGCGGCAGCAGCGCCAAGTACACCGAGCTGTAGATCTCTCTGGCTGCATAGGCGTACGCTGGAGGAGATGCCGGGAGTGGAGACGGGGCAATAGCCACACTTCTGTTTTGATAGCTGCTCGCGCAGCATCCACGAGGGCTAGCGGCCTATTTGTTCCCAAGGATTGACTAGCGACACGCCGGTGTTCACAAAGTCCTGCGTATTGCGCGTGGCGACTGTAAAGCCATGCTCCAGCGCGGTGGCCGCAATCATGGTATCCCGCTCCGAGCGTGGGTCAGGCACGTGCAGGGCGGCACACAAGCTTGCGGCCTGCTCAGTGAACGGTAGGACGCGCCCCGCGAAAGCGGCGCTCACGCCGGTCAGCCAAACGCGAAGAGCAGCGCCGTTGTGCGGGGTCCGCCGTTCCAGAAGAAGGATGCCTTTTTCCAGCTCCAGGATGGTGATGGCGCTGAGATACAGGGTGCTTGCTCGGTGTTGCGCCGCCCAGTTACGTACCTCGGCAGACTGGTTGGGTTTGCCTTGGCGTAGTTCAGAAATGACGTTCGTGTCTAGAAGAAACATGCCGCCAACTTATTCCAGATCATCAACCGCGCGGGTGGTGATGTCCAGGCGCGGCGCCTCAAACTCGACTCCTTCCCCGCCAGAGATTTCGTCCATCACCGCCAGCAGCGAGGGCTCGCCTTTTCCGATGATGCGGTAGTAGTCGTCTATCTTCAGCAGGGCATAGGCGGGGCGGCCCCGGTCGGTGATGAACACGGGGCCATCTGCTGTGGCGCGCTTGGCACTGGATACATCGCGGGTGAAATCGCGGCTGGAAAAGGTGTGAACGGACATGATGATCTCCGTTTGGAAAATTGCTTGTATGTTACGACAAATTCAATATTTCAGTCAATTGCCTGTCTAGGAGCTGCACACCAGCTTGCTTTTGATCATCAATTCATTTATATTCAATATTCAATATTCGCGATTCACGAATATTGAATGTAAATGCAACTCAAACCCCAAGACTTCCTGGTAGCCCTCAAGCTGGTGGCTTGGGGTGAGCAGCGCTGGACGTACGCGCGGCTGGCGCAGGAGCTGGGCATCAGCGTGTCCGAGGCGCATGCCTGCATCAAGCGCGGGTTGCTGGCAGGGCTGTTGTTGCCCAACCGGGAGTTGCCGCCGCAACTATCAGAGGTGAGCGCTAGTACTGCGCTCGGCGTACAAGAGCCTTTGAGCATCTACCGCGTCACTCGCAAGAGGGTGCGCCGCTCGGCCTTGCCAGACGGTGAAGCAGTTGCCGACAACGCGGTGCGTCCTCATTCGCACAACCTGGCTGAATTCGCCTTACACGGCGCCAAGTACGCTTTCCCGGCAGTGAAGTTGCCGCTGGTCGTCGGCGTACCCACCAGCCACAGCGCGCCCGCCTTTGCAGGCGTGTTTGCGCCGGGCAGCACAGACTTTGTGTGGCCTCACCCCAATGGCTCGGTGCGCGGTGTAGGGGTGGAACCGTTGCACCCATCCGTGCCCTTCGCGGCCATGCAAGACGCCAAGTTGTACGAAATGCTGGCGCTGTTCGACGCCCTGCGGGTGGGCAAGGCCCGTGAGCGTGGCATGGCATTGGAGCGGCTGCAAGCGCTGATTGATCCAAATACTCCCAGATCAGCGAAAGGGCCTATGTATGGCTAACCCAAACTTGGACCTATTGATAGCTATTGCGCAGGCGATGGGGTCGCTGTGCAATCAGGTGGTGTTCGTCGGCGGCTGCGCCACCGGTCTGCTGGTGGATGATGTGGATTTGATGGACGTGCGCCCAACAGAAGATGTGGACGCCATTGTGGAAGTGGCATCGTTGGCGGCCTATCACCGACTGGCAAAGCAACTGATCCAACGTGGTTTCAAGCAAACCATGGAGGACAACACGCCGCCGTTTCGCTGGTTCTGGAACCGCATGCAGTTGGACTTGGTGCCCTTGGACGAAAAGGTGCTGGGCTTTGCAAACCCGTGGTACCGCGTGGGTTTTGAAGCGGCCTTGTCGGTTGAGTTGACCAGTGGACTCCATTTGCGGCACTTGTCAGCCCCACACTTTCTGGCCACAAAATTCGAAGCCTTCAAAGACCGCGGTCAGAATGACGTGTACTTGAGCCACGACCTTGAAGACATCTTGACGGTGATGGAAGGGCGTTCCGCCGTAGCGCAGGAAGTGGCTGCCGCGCATGAAGCAGTCCGCAAGCATGTAGGCCAATCGGTGGCGGGGCTACTGGGGATGCCTACTTTCCACAATGCGCTGCCGGGTCTGCTGAGTGACCCGGAGCGAGAGCAAACCGTCAAGGCACGGTTGACCCAGATTTCGAGATTGAAGGACATATGAACGCATCCACCTTCGTCCAGAAACTTCGAAACTACTGCGGACCTGATTGATGATGCTATAGATTAAGTAGCGGTACAAGTCTATTTCACGAGGGCTACAGCCCAATCTATTCACCAAGCACCTGTCGCGCCCACTGCGGCAGCGGCTGCACCAGCTCCTGCGTCCAACCACCCTTGCACAGCGCCACCGCAGTGTGAGTGCCGGGCGTGGTGTCGTGGGAGTCGTACAACACGGCAGCGTCGGCCAAACGCACAGCTGGCACCAGATTGGCCAGCGTGCGTGGGTAACGACTCAAAATGCGCTCGGCCGACACCGGGTGCCCGCCTTCTGCAACCCGCTGGGCCACACGCGCCAGCAGGCGCAGGGGGTTGTCCAGGGCCACGACCAGCAGCATCACGAAAAAACCCTGCGCTTGGGCGGATGCAATCAGCTCCAGCTTGGACGGGTGTGAAAACACGGTCTCGCTGACAAAGGATTGGCCTGCTTGCAGCAACTCCGCGCGGCGCACATCAGCCCATTGGCGGGCCTGTTCGGATCGGATCTGAGGTTCTGCAATGTGTTGCAGGTGCGCCGCCTCGTGTATGTCGGCATTGACGAATTCCGCGTTGACGGGAATGGTGCCGGCCAGGACCTGGGCTTTGTACAGCGTGGATTTGCCCGCGCCGTTGGGGCCGGCCAGCAGGTAGAAGACGGGTTTGGTGGCGGTGGCCGGTGCGTGGCGTGAGGATCTGGGTCGGGGCGTCAGCCGGGTGACTTTCCCCATGTTACGCGTTGGATACGCCGGCCTTGCTGCGGTTGTGTGCGACCACTTCGCGCACGCGCTGGGCCAGGCTGCCATTGGCCTCTACTGCCATGAATTGCGCCAGCAGGGCGTCGGCCTGGGGATGATTGGATTCTTCTTGGGCACCGGGGCCGGCCCGGCGGGCGCTGGCCTCGTAGTTGGCGATGGCCGTTTGCGCCTCTTGCGCGGTCAGGCCGCTGTGTTCGACGATGCGGCCCAAGGTGGCCCAGTATTCCACCTGGCCTGCCACCGAGCGGCGCATGGGTTGGGCGGCGGCGCGGGCCTGGTCTACCAGTGTGGTGGGCAGCTTCACGGAGGCAAACGCGGTTTGGGCTTGGGACATGGAAAATCTCCTGATTGGCGTATTTTGCGCCATAACGCGCCATTCCTGGCAAGTATTTGCAATTCCAGCGCCTGCGTCCGGGTTAAATCTGCGGCACCGGAAACCGGTTCACCGCCTTGATTTCGCGCATGGCCAGGCTGGAGTGCATCATGCTGATGCCGGGAACCTGGCGCAGCAGGGCCTCCACAAAATCGCTGTATGCATCCAGGTCGGCCGCCACCACTTGCAGCATGTAGTCCGCCTCGCCGGTGATCTTGTGGCAGGACAACACCGCGGAGTGGACGCGGATGATGTCCTCAAATTGTTTCACCGACGCATCGGTGACGACCATGAAGCGCAGTTGCACAAAGGCCAGCACGTCCAGCCCCAGCTTGCGGCGGTTCAGGTTGGCCTGGTAGCCGGTGATGTAGCCCTCGTCCTGCAGCCGTTTGAGGCGACGCCAGCACGGTGTCACGCTCAGGGACAGGTGCTCGGCCAGCTGGGCGTTGGACAGGCTGCCGTCTTGCTGCAACAGGCTGAGGATGGTCAGGTCCGCACCATCCAGTTCCTGTTTTGAGGTCTTTAAACTCATTTGTGGATAAATTTTGGTTAATTTGTCTCGAATCATAGCCTTTGCTGCTACATAAAAGCACAGCAATTGCGGCTTGCCGGTTGCATACTGAAGGCCTCTTAGCCAGCAACAAGACGCCACTGTGATCACCTTCTACAACCACCTGCACGCCCAGCACCAGGGCAAGTTTGAAATGTTCCGCGGCGAACTGGTGCCGTGTTTTGAAGTGCCGGCCCGCGCCGACCATGTGCTGGCCGAGTTGCAGCGCCGCAAGCTGGGCACGGTACAGCCGCCCGATGCGTTTGACGACGCCGTGCTGGAGCGCATCCACAGCCCCCGTTATTTGAATTTTTTGCAAAACGCCTGGGCCGATTGGGTGGCCCTGGACCCGGCCAATGCCGAGCGCGACGCGCTGCCGTCGGTGTGGCCGATCCGCACGCTGCGCTCCGACATCGTGCCCGACAACTTTGCCGCGCGCATGGGGCTGTTCTCGTATGACGCGGGTTCGCCGCTGACTTCTGGAACCTGGGTGGCCGCACGCGCTGGAGCCGAGTGCGCCCTCAGTGCGGCGCAGCGCCTGGTGCAGGGGGACAGGCTAGCGTTTGCATTGAGCCGCCCGCCGGGTCACCATGCCGGCGCTGACTTCTTTGGCGGCTATTGCTTCCTGAACAATGCCGCATTGGCCGCCCAATACCTGCGCGACGCGGGTCTGGAGCGGGTGGCGGTGCTGGACATTGACTACCACCACGGCAATGGCACACAGGCCATTTTTTACGACCGCGCCGATGTCTTCTTTGCCAGCATCCATGGTGACCCGCGCACCGAGTACCCCTTCTACCTGGGCCATGCGGATGAAACCGGCACCGGGGCGGGGCGGGGTGCGAACCTGAACATTCCCTTGCCGCGCGGCACCGGTTTTGCGCAATGGTCCGCGACGCTGGAGCAGGCGCTGGAATCGATTGCCCACTTCGGCGCACAGGCTTTGGTCGTGTCGCTGGGCATGGACACCTTTGTTGGCGACCCTATTTCGGGTTTCACGTTGCAAAGCGAGGACTACTTTGCGGTGGGTGAGCGTCTGGCGCAAGCGAATTTGCCCACTGCCATGGTGTTTGAAGGCGGTTACGCGGTGGCCGAGGTGGGCGTCAATGCCGCCAATGTGCTGGAGGGGTTCTATCGGGCTTGACGCTGGGAGGCCGCACGCGCTAACCTCGCCCTTGGTGCGCGTCGCTCTGAATCTGGAGATTTGTGTATGGCCTTGGTGCTGTCGGGTATCGCTCAGGCCATCGTGGTTAATGCGTTAGTGCGCCAGTCAACATGGCCCTTGCTGGCGCTGTTCCGGCAGGCGAATTGATGCTCCGGTCTACTCTCGCCGCCCTGAAACCCGACTCTGCCAAGGCCACGCTGGCACTGATCGTGCTGATGTTGTCCACCTTGCTGATGGGTGTGTTTGCGGCGGGCTCCTACTTGATGACCGAGCAGCGCATGCACGCGCAAAGAAACGAAATGTGGATTCAGATGCAGCGCCATCTGGGCCAACCGGTTGCCATGGGGCTGTGGAATTTCGACCTCAAGGGACTCAACGCCACACTCAGTTCTGAACTGGGCGGTTCCGTTTTGGGGCTGGCCGTGGTGGACGACTCGGGCAAGGTGGTGACCCACATCGGGCATCTATTGCCGGTGGCGGGCGGGACGCTGCCGCCCGACGCCGAAGTGTTGTCCATGGACATCCCTCCGGTAGATGGCCACCACCTGGGGCGCATTGAAGTCGGCTGGTCCGACGCGTCCTTGCGCAGCGCCCTCAATACCACCCTGTGGCTGGCCATTGCCCAGTTGATTGGGGTCAGCCTGCTGTTGCTGGCCGTGGTGTGGGTGGGGGTGGACCGTCTGATTTTCAAACGGGTCCAGCAGTTGCAACACGCACTGGACCATGCGGCCGGTCAGGACATGGCCGCCGACCTGGTCGCGCTGCCGGTGACCGCGCAGGACGAGTTTGGTGATATCACACGCAGCATCAACGCCATCACCACACGGCTGGGCGTCGAGTTGGAAGCCGGGAAAAAATCCGAAGAAGAGGCGCGCACCGCGCTGACCAATATGCAAAACGCCCAGGAGGGTCTGGTGCAGGCCGAGAAAATGGCCGCACTGGGCCGTCTGGTGGCCGGTGTGGCCCACGAGCTCAATACGCCCATTGGCAACATCATGATGGTGGCCAGCACCCAGCAAGAGGTGACGCAGCAACTGGATGAGGCCATCGTGTCCGGCGCGCTGACGCGCTCGGCCTTGACCTCGCTCGCGGGCCGCCTGGATGAAGGCGCCGTCCTGATGCTGTCCAGCTCGCGGCGCGCGGCCGAGCTGATACAGAACTTCAAACAGGTCGCGGTGGACCAGACCACCGATCAACTGCGTGACTTTGACCTGGACCAGCAGATCGCGGAGATGTTGTCTGTCATCAACCACGTGCTCGCCAAAACCTCGCTCACACTGGTGCAGCAACTGGAGCCAGGCATAACCATGCACAGCTATCCCGGCCCGCTGGGGCAAGTAGTGACCAACCTGGTCATGAACGCCGCCAAGCACGGGTTTGAGGGCACGCGGACCGGCACCATCACCGTGGCCTGCTCGCGCCAGGGAGACCGGGCCTGCATCACCGTCTCTGACGACGGCGTAGGCATCCCGCCCGAGAACGTGGGCAAGATTTTTGATCCCTTTTTTACCACCAAGCTGGGCCAGGGCGGCACAGGCCTGGGCCTGCATATTTCGCACAATATGGTGTACGGACCACTGGGCGGCCGCATGACAGTGCAGAGCACGCCCGGCGTGTCCACCACCTTCACCTTGTATTTGCCCTTTTGGGCGCCGGATTCGAACCGGCATTGATATGCCGTGCGCTATAAAAATGAAAGCGCATTGTGCATGTTCTGCGAGGGCTGCAGGCTGATTCAGCATGATGCAACAACCATGAAAACCTTGCCCCTTCGTCTAAGCCCTGGGCAAGACCTGCGCTCCGCATTGGAGGTCGCTGTGAAAAACAATAACTGCCGCGCCGCCTTTGTGCTCTCGGGCATAGGCAGTCTGTCCACCGCAGGCCTGCGGTTCGCGGGGGCGGATCAGCCCGAGCGGTTGACGGGCGACATGGAAATTCTCAGCTTGTCGGGCACCGTCGCTTGCGATGGCACCAAGAGCAGTTCGCACCTGCACATGGCCCTCAGCACATCCACCGGCCAGGTGCTGGGCGGGCATGTGGCTTCTGGCTGTGTGGTCCGCACCACGGCGGAAGTGCTGCTGGCCCTGCTGCCTGAATGGGAGTTGGCTCGCGAGCCCGATGCGGCGACGGGGTATGACGAGCTGGTGGTGCGGGCGCGGACCTGACCGGTCCTGCGGTAGGGACGCCGGATTCATAAGACCTGACGGCTGGCTATGTCGCCGTCGGCTGTCCTTGGCAACAGCCTCTCTAAACGCGGGCCGTTGAATGGGTGATCGTGTCAACCACTTCGGCAAATCCCGCCCCCCGTTCACTCGGCGTGATGTAACGCGGCAGGTGCCTCAAATCGGATTCAAATCGCCGAATGTTGGCCACACCCACGCTGTGCGTGAAGTGCTCAAACATGGCCTGGTCGTTGCCCGAGTCGCCGACAAACACCCAGCGGTCCAGCTCTTGGGCCAGGTCGCGCTGCAGCAGTTCTCGCACGATCCAGTTGGCGCCTTGCCATTTGTTGAAGTCGCCAAAGCAGCCATGGATATGGATGCTGCTGACCGTGGTGTGCATGCCATAACCCTGCAACAGGTTCACCACGCGTTGCACGGTTGTGGGGGACAGTCTGGCATGTTCGTGGTAGTCAAAGGCCAGATCGGTCTCGCGGCCGGTGCTGTCGCGGGTGGTGAACACGCCGGGCACTTCGAACATGATGCGGGTGCCGATTTGCTGCATGCGCGCCTGGTTGGTGGCACGCGTCCCGGCATTCTGCTGATACAGTTTTGATAGCGGATCAGCGAGGTTTGACGAGGGCTGTGGCTTGTTTTCTTCCAAGGCATGCAGGCGAGCCAGGGCTACCGCGCCGTTTTCTGCGACGACCGCGTCGACCGGCCAAGCGGCCGCAATGGACTCGCACCAGCCCACCGGCCGGCCGGTGATGGCAATCACAAACAGACCTGCCGCCTTGAGCTGCGCCAGTGCCGCCAAGGCATCCGGCGTGATGGCGCCATCGGTGGTCAGCGTGTCGTCGATATCGGTGAACACACCGATGATTTTGCCGCGTTCAGAAGCGGGCCATTGCGCAAGAGGAAGCATCACAAGCTGCCGGAATCTGTTTAGCCTGCGGTTTGCAAGGCTAGCCCGGCATGCTCACGCAGCGGGTGGAAGTGGATCTTCGGAAAACGCTCCTGCGCCAGCCGCACGTCGTAGGGGCTGGTGCACAAATAGGCCAGCGTGTTGGCGGCATCACGGGCCATGCGCATCGGGTAGGCGTCGCAAAAGGCTTTCAGCTCAGCCGGTGTGTCGGCCGTGATCCAGCGGGCGCCGGTGTATTGGCAGCCTTCCAAACGGATGTCGGCGTCGTACTCGCCCTTCAGGCGGTGCTGCACCACTTCAAACTGCAACTGGCCCACGGCGCCCAGCAGCATATTGCCACCGATCTCGGGCTTGAACACCTGGATGGCGCCTTCTTCACCCAACTGTGCCAGGCCCTGCTGCAGCTGCTTGGTGCGCAGCGGGTTGCGCAGCACCACGGTCATGAACATTTCGGGCGCGAAGAAGGGCAGGCCGGTGTACAGCAGGTTGATACTTCCGTCGGTGATGGTGTCGCCCAACTGCACGCCGCC
The DNA here is from genome assembly GCA_040384785.1 of Pseudomonadota bacterium. Taxonomy (GTDB): domain Bacteria; phylum Pseudomonadota; class Gammaproteobacteria; order Burkholderiales; family Burkholderiaceae_C; genus Allorhodoferax. The sequence goes on along the minus strand of JAZKIR010000136.1, from coordinate 12,975 downwards.
GTGGGTGGTAAAGCCGACGATGTCACCGGCGTAGGCCTCTTCCACGGCCTCGCGGCGCTGGCTCATGAAGGTGACCACGGAGGTGGGGCGCAGCTCTTTGCTGGTGCGCATGACCTTGAGCTTCATGCCCGGGGTGTATTTGCCGGATGCCATGCGCACAAAGGCGATACGGTCGCGGTGGTTGGCATCCATGTTCGCCTGCACCTTGAAGACCACGCCGCTAAAGGCCTCGTCTTGCGGCTGCACTTCCTTGACCACGGGCTGGCGATTCACCATCGTCGTGCTGATGCGCATTTGTGGGCTGGGCGCCAGGTCGACCAGCGCATCCAGCACTTCCATGACGCCGAAATTATTGACACCGGAGCCAAAGAAAACGGGCGTTTGTTTGCCGGCCAAAAAGGCGGCGTGATCCCAGGCCGGCGATGCGCCGGTGGCCAGCTCCATGCTCTCCATGGCGGATGTCCATTCATGGCCAAAGCGCTTTTCCAGCGCGGCCTGGTCGGTCAAGGGCATGGCGTCAAAGTCTTGCGGGCGGCGGTCCTTGCCACCGTCAAACACCGTCATCATCTGTGTGCGCAGATTCACGATGCCACCGAAGGATTTGCCCTGGCCCACGGGCCAGGTCATGGGCACGCAGGGCATGCCCAGCTCGCGTTCGATCTCGTCCAGGATGTCCAGCGGCTCGCGCACTTCGCGGTCCATCTTGTTCACAAACGTGATGATGGGTGTATCACGCTGGCGGCAGACTTCGATCAGGCGGCGGGTCTGGGCCTCCACACCATTGGCCGCGTCAATCACCATCAGTGCCGAATCGACCGCGGTCAACACGCGGTAGGTGTCTTCCGAAAAGTCCTTGTGGCCGGGTGTGTCCAGCAGATTCACCACGTGGTCCCGGTAGGCCATTTGCATCACCGAGGATGCGACCGAGATGCCGCGCTGCTTTTCAATTTCCATCCAGTCGGATGTGGCGTGGCGCGTGGCTTTGCGCGCCTTGACCGAGCCGGCGATCTGGATCGCGCCCGAGAACAGCAAGAGCTTTTCGGTCAGCGTGGTTTTGCCGGCGTCCGGGTGGGAAATGATGGCAAAGGTGCGGCGGCGGCGGGTTTCGGCAAGAAATGACACGGGCAGGGAATTCCAGAAGGTGGGCCTGGGCACCATGGCACCCAGCAGCGGGCGTTCGCCCGGAAGGGGCGGATTTTACCGGAGCCCGGCTAACTGCCTTCCGTGTGCAATGCATACATCTTCTGCATGCCCCCTATCCAGCGTTCGTAGTCCTGTCCCTTGTTGCGGAAGTATTGCGCCACCTCGGGGTGGGGCAGCACCAGAAACTTGCCGTTGTCCATGGTCGTCACCACCTCCTGCGCCACCGCTTCGGGCTCCAGGATGCCGTTCACCGCGGCCGAACCGCCGTCGGAGCCGGCGGTCATGTCGGTCTGCACGGACTGCGGGCACAGGCAGGCCACTTGAATGCCCCTGCGGCCATAGGCAATGCGCAGCCATTCGGCAAAGGCCACGGCGGCGTGTTTGGTCACGGCATAGGGGGCGGATTCCACAATTGTCAGCAGGCCGGCGGCCGATGCCGTGACCAGGAAGAAGCCTTCGCCGCGCGCCACCATCTCGGGCACCACGGCGCGGGCCGCCCAGACGTGGGCCATGCCGTGGATCTGCCACATCTTGTTCCATAACGCGTCTTCCAGGTCCAGACCACCCATGCCGCCCAAGATGCCGGCGTTGGAGATGAAGGCATCGACCTGGCCATAGTGCTGGCGTGTGGTGGCCACCAGGGCCTGGATGTCGGCCTCCTGGCTGACATCGCAGCGTACGGCCAGGCCGCCCTTGAACTCATCGGCCACGGCCTGGGCGCGTTCCAGGTTGACGTCGGCCACGACCACGGCGCGTGCGCCATCGGCGGCAAAGCGGCGGGCAATGCTGCGGCCTATGCCGCTGGCGCCACCGGTGACGATGGCGACTTTGTTCTTGATGTCCATGGAAACTCCTAGTTTGTGGCGCAAGTGTCCGGTTGGATTCAAAAATGCCTTGCCACACAGGTGACATTGGACTGGGACCTCGGGTGCCGGCTCTTTGCAAATAGTGATAATTACGATCAGAGCTTAGGATAAGAACATATCAGGGGAATTTATGCGCGTTTGTTTGTTAGTGATTCCCGTTAGTTTGTGGCTTGCATGCACGGCCGCGTACGCCGTGGATATTTACCGCTGGGTCGACGAACGTGGACAACATCAAATGTCGGATAGAGTTCCTGAAAAGTACCGTGATGCAGCGGTAAGGATCGATTCGCGTCGCTTTGAGTTGACACCCGCGCAACGCGTTGAAGCAGAAGCACGCTCATCGCAAGTGCGTGACAGGATTGCCGGCGGTAACGCGGAGAGAGAAGTGAAGGAGCAGCGGCAAAGGCAACTTGAATCAGAGGCCGCGGAACTTGCAAAGGCTCAGACATCGAATAGAAAGCAGTCTGGCATCGAGTCAGGCGCTCAAAGCTGCAAAGACCAATGGCGCGAATATATGGACAGGATGGGCTGCTACGTCCCATATATTATCGGCTCCGGAGGCCTTCGACCAGGGTGGGAAAAGTGCATAGACGCGAAGTCACCATCCCCTGCCTGTCAGCTCCCTACAGTTCCCTGAAACCCAGGGGTGATGCCTTGGATTCACTTTGATCAAAGCTACTAAGGCTTTTACTTATAATAGGAAACATCCCGAGGAGCGTTGCAGTTCACGCACAGTGAGCGAGGCTCGGGACACGTTACCTTACAAAGGGCAACGCAAGTCAACGGCGCTCACCCACTGTCTGTGCGGTGAGCCTTTACCCGGTTTCTCGCACAGTTCGGTGGCCCCAATATTTTTCTGGAGCAGACCATGAGCGCACTGAAACCCGTTTCCAAGACCGAAGACTACAAAATCGCCGACCTGAGCCTGGCCCCCTGGGGCCGCAAAGAGCTGACCATTGCCGAAACCGAAATGCCCGGCCTGATGGCGATCCGCGAAGAGTTCGCCAAGGCCCAGCCGCTCAAGGGCGCACGTATCACCGGCTCACTGCACATGACGATCCAGACCGGCGTGCTGGTCGAAACCCTGCAAGCCCTGGGCGCCGAAGTGCGCTGGGCATCGTGCAACATCTTCTCGACGCAAGACCACGCCGCTGCCGCACTGGTGGCCAAGGGCACACCGGTGTTTGCGCACAAGGGTGAAACGCTGGAAGAGTATTGGGACTTTACCCACCGCATTTTTGAATTCGATGGCAAAAAGGGTTCTGCGGCCGAAGGCCCGAACATGATCCTTGACGATGGCGGCGACGCTACGCTGCTGATGCACCTGGGTGCCCGCGCCGAGAAGGACATCAAGGTCCTGGCCAAGCCCGGTAGCGAAGAGGAAATCTGTTTGTTCAAGGCCATCAAGGCCAAGCTCAAGCTTGACCCGACCTGGTACAGCCGCCGCCTGAAGAACATCATTGGCGTGACGGAAGAAACCACGACCGGCGTCATGCGCCTGGAAGAAATGTCGGCCAAGGGCTCGTTGGCCCTGCGCGCGATCAACGTCAACGACTCGGTGACCAAGAGCAAGTTCGACAACCTGTACGGCTGCCGCGAATCCCTGGTGGACGCCATCAAGCGCGCTACCGACGTGATGATTGCCGGCAAGGTCGCCTTGGTGGCTGGCTACGGTGACGTGGGCAAGGGTTCCGCCCAGGCCTTGCGTGCACTGAGCGCCCAGGTCTGGGTCACTGAAGTGGACCCCATCAACGCGCTGCAAGCTGCGATGGAAGGTTACAAGGTTGTGACCATGGAATACGCCGCCGACAAGGCCGACATCTTCGTGACCTGTACCGGCAACAAGAACGTCATCACCTACAAACACATGGCGGCCATGAAGGACCAGGCCATTGTTTCCAACATCGGCCACTTCGACAATGAAATCGATGTTGCTTCGCTGGAAAAGCTGGAGTGGGACGAGATCAAGCCCCAGGTCGACCACGTGATCTTCCCCGCCACCAAGGGCAAGAACGGCAAACCCGAAAAACGCATCATCCTGCTGGCCAAGGGCCGCCTGGTGAACCTGGGTTGCGGCACCGGCCACCCCAGCTTTGTGATGTCGTCCAGCTTTGCGAACCAGACCATCGCCCAAATCGAACTGTTCACCAAGCCCAAGGAATACAAGGTCGGCAAGGTCTACGTTTTGCCCAAGCACCTGGACGAAAAAGTCGCACGTTTGCACCTGAAGAAGGTCGGCGCCATGTTGTCCGAGCTGACCGACGAACAAGCCGCCTACATCGGCGTCAGCAAGTCCGGCCCGTACAAAAAAGACACGTACAGGTATTGATACCGGCCCAGCGCCAAAAGGCGAAATGGGGTCGGATAAGGGAATTGGGGGTCGGATGAGTTTATTGGGGGTCGGATCACCATTCGCGCAGCGAATGTGTGCTCTGACCCTCAATAAACCTGACCCCCAATTCACCCGCCCCCTTTTCGACGCTCCTCTCGAAAGAAAAAATGCGAATTGACCAACTACTCGTGCAACTAGGCCTGGCCACGACACGCTCGCAGGCCCAACGCCTGATTGCCGACGGCGTGGAGTGGCTGCACGGCGAGGCGTGGAAACGCGTGGCCAAGAACGGCGACGAAGTTCCCGAGAATGCCGAGGTGCGTTTGCTGGACGACTCCGAGGCCCGCTACGTATCCCGTGGTGGCCTGAAGCTGGAAGCTGCGCTCAAACAGGTCGGCCTGTCGGTGGACGGCCTGGCCTGTTTGGACGTGGGTCAAAGCACTGGCGGTTTTACCGATTGCCTGCTGCAACACGGTGCGCGTTTGGTGGTGGGTGTCGATGTCGGGTCAGCCCAACTGCATCCCAAATTGCGCGAAGACGGCCGTGTGTTGTGCGTCGAGAAAGTCAACGCGCGTTCCCTGGTTGCTGCAGATTTGGTAGCGGCATGTGTAAATTACACGGGGGCTGGCGGCCTGTTTGATCCAGAGGCCGAGGGCGTGGAGGAGTTTGTGCCGGAGTTTGACGTGGTGGTGGGCGATTTGTCCTTTATCTCGCAGACCTTGGTGCTGCCAGCCGTCATGCCTTTTCTGAAAGCCGGCGGCACGCTGCTGACGCTGGTCAAGCCGCAGTTCGAGTTGCAACCGGGCCAGGTGGCCAAGGGCGGCATTGTGCGAGATGACGCCATGTACCCCATCGTCGAACAACGCCTGCGTGAAGCCTGTGCCGAGTTGGGTCTGACCGTGACTGCGTGGTTTGACTCGCCGATTGAAGGCGGTGACGGCAACCGCGAGTTCTTTATCTGCGCGAAAAAGACTTCCTGATACTTTGCGGGACAGACCGCAGCAACGTAGTTGCAAGCTCTGTCCCCAACCGAATAGAAGCGGGGCAGACTTTAGCCGCAACGCGGCAAACGCTGCCCTCAATTGAAATAGAAGCGGGACTACCGCTGTACGGAGAGAGAAGCCATGTCCGAATCCACCCGTATTCCACTTAGTGTGGAATTCTTTCCACCCAAGACGCCCGAAGGCGTGGCCAAGCTGCGTGCCGTGCGCCAACAGTTGTATGCGCTCAAGCCCGAGTTCTGCTCGGTGACCTTTGGCGCCGGTGGCTCCACGCAGGACGGCACGTTCAATGCGGTCTCTGAAATCCTCGCAGAAGGCGTCAGCGCAGCCTCACACTTCTCGTGTATCGGGGCCACGCGTGAGACCGTGCGCGCGCAATTGGCCACGCTGAAAGCCATGGGTGTCAAACGCCTGGTGGCCTTGCGCGGTGACCTGCCCAGTGGTTATGGTGCGGGTGGTGAATTCCATTACGCCAGCGAACTGGTGGCCTTTATCCGCGCCGAGATGGGTGACGCCTTCTTCATCGAAGTCGCCGCCTACCCCGAAGTGCACCCGCAGGCCCGCTCCCCCGAGAGCGACCTGCAGGCCTTTGCCGCCAAGGTGCGTGCCGGTGCCAACTCGGCGATTACCCAATATTTCTACAACCCGGATGCCTACTTCCGCTTTGTGGATGACGTGGCGGCCATGGGGTTGAACGTGCCGGTAGTGCCTGGTGTCATGCCCATCATCAGTTCGACGCAGTTGATGCGTTTCTCGGACGCCAGCGGCGCCGAAATCCCGCGCTGGATTCGCCTGCGCCTGCAAAGTTTTGGCGACGACACCGCGTCCATCAAGGCCTTTGGCCTGGATGTGGTGACCAGTCTGTGCGAGCAATTGCGTGCCGGTGGCGCCCCGGCGCTGCACTTCTACACGATGAACCAGAGTGTGGCGACGCTGGCGTTGTGCGAACGGTTGGGCTTGACTGCACCCTGACGGCCAATTTCCTGCCGGGCCGCCCCAAGGGCTCACGCATGTGCGGCGTAGCCAAATCAGCCCCTCGGGGGGGCAGCGACCCGCGCAGCGGCAATATCAGCCGCCCGATTCCACTGTAAATGTGGCGTTGGCGTCTTGCTTGAGCAGTTCCACCATTTGCGGCAAGGCCTTTTGCAGACCGGCCTTAAGCGTGTGTGGCGGGTTGATGATGAACATGCCGCTGGCGGGCAGTCCCGGGCGGATCACTTCACCCGCGTCATCTTGCAGCAGCTTGCTGGATTTGACGGTCAGCGTAGCGCCCAGCCAGCTCTTGCCGGCCTTATTGGCCAGCGTCTTGAGCTTCTTGGGCAGGTCATGCGCTTCGGGGCGGGGAATGATGGGGTACCAGACCGCATAGGTGCCGGTCGCAAAACGCAGCAGCGCATCGGCCACCATGTCGGCCACACGACCGTAGTCGGTCTTCAGTTCGTAGCTGGGGTCGCACAACAGCAACGCGCGGCGCGACGGTGGGGGCAGAAATTTTTTCACGCCTTCGAAACCGTCTTCGCGAAGAATGGCGACCTGGCGGCCGGCTTCGAGCTGCGCGATATTGGCGGTGAGGGTCTTGGTGTCGGTGGGGTGCAGCTCAAACAGCTTGAGCTTGTCACGGTCACGTTCCTGTATCACCCGATGGATGATGAAGGGGGAGCCGGGGTAGACCTTGTGGCTGTCCTTTTTGTTGAAGCTGGCGACGAGGTCCACATAGTCTTGCAACATGGGGGCAAAAGGCTGAGTCGGTTTGCCAGCCACCAGTTTGAGAAAGCCTTCAGCCGCTTCAGCGCTGGTCTGGGCGTAGTCCCCGTCCAGGCGGTACAGTCCCGCACCCGCATGGGTGTCAAAGACCGTCAGCGCGGCGTCTTTTTGCGCCATATGCCGCAGGACGGCGAGCAAAACGGTGTGTTTGAGGACGTCGGCGTGGTTTCCGGCGTGGAAGGCGTGGCGATAACTGAACATCCCTGGATGGTAACCGCCTTGGGCCGTTCCTGGATAAGCGGTGTGCCAGATTGGCATCCAGCCCCCGTAACTGTTGCACGAGCAGCTATTATTTTGATAGTAGTTATGTGACATCCATTGCAGGTCTGCTGCAACTTGAGCGGCAACACTGGCTGTTTTTTGCCAAAACTCATATAATCGTGGGCTTCGCAGCGCTTTTGTGGCTCCGCGGCGAAGGCTTTTCGCACCGTCTCCCGACGGTGCTTTGAAGTAACCCCACCTAAGAGATTCCCACCGGACCTGACGAACAAACCCGTCGGGTTTGGAATAGAAGGAACGCCGACCGTGGAAAAGAGCCAACGTTCGCGGACTCACGTGGAGCCCGCCAAACCTCTCCTTTTTTAGGAAATTCTCATGTCAACTTTCAGCGCAAAACCCGCTGAGGTCGTGCACGAGTGGTTTGTGATTGACGCGACCGACAAGGTCCTCGGACGAGTAGCCAGCGAAGTTGCTCTCCGTTTGCGCGGCAAACACAAGGCCATTTACACGCCTCACGTCGATACCGGCGATTTCATCATCGTCACCAATGCAGCCCAGCTGCGCGTCACCGGCGCCAAGTCGCTGGACAAGGTGTACTACCGCCATTCGGGTTACCCCGGCGGTATCTCGTCCACCAACTTCCGTGACATGCAAAACAAGTTCCCCGGCCGCGCTTTGGAAAAAGCCGTCAAGGGTATGTTGCCCAAGGGTCCCCTGGGTTACGCCATGATCAAGAAGCTCAAGGTTTACGGCGGTGCTGAGCATCCCCATACAGCCCAGCAGCCCAAGGTTCTGGACATCCCCGGTATTTCTGCCAATGCAGTGAAACGTGAGGCCGCCAAATGATCGGTGAATGGAACAATGGCACCGGCCGTCGCAAATCCAGCGTCGCCCGCGTGTTTCTGAAAAAAGGCTCCGGCCAAATCGTCGTGAACGGCAAGGACATCTCCAAGTTCTTCGGTCGCGGCACCTCCATCATGATCTGCAAGCAGCCTCTGATGTTGACCAACCACGCTGAAACGTTTGACATCATGGTCAATGTCGCTGGCGGCGGTGAGTCCGGTCAAGCCGGTGCAGTGCGCCACGGTATCACCCGTGCCCTGATCGATTACGATGCAACGCTCAAGCCAGCCTTGAGCCAAGCCGGCTTCGTGACGCGTGATGCGCGTGAAGTCGAACGTAAGAAGGTCGGCTTCCACGGCGCTCGCCGTCGCAAGCAGTTCTCGAAACGTTAATCGACGCAACACTCGGTTGCAAATGGGACGGCTGCCAGGGTGCAAACCCTTGCAGCCGTTTTACGTTGCGCTGCTAGACTTCGCGCTCCATGCGATTCAAACTCCTACGCCGCCGCCTCACCATCAGTGCCCCCCGCATGGCGATTCGCAGCGCCATGCCGTGGCCCCTGCGCTGGGCCATCGTCGCCATCGTGCTGGGCTTTTGCGCCGCCATCGGTTTGTGGGCCTTTGAGTTTGGCAAGGACATCGCGGGCTTGGAAAAAGGCTCCAGGGAAGAGTTGCTGCGTTTGCGTACCGACCTGGTTGCTGCGCAGTCCGAACTGACGACGGTCAAGGCAGAGCGGGACAAGGCGCAGTCGATAGCCAATACGGCTGGCACCTTGGTCACAGCGGAGAAGGCGTCGCAGGAGCGGGTGCTGGCACAGGTCAAGCAGCTGGAAATGGAAAACCGGATGCTGCGCGACGACCTCGGTTTTTTTGAGAAGCTGATTCCGTCGACCGGTGGTGAAGCCATGGCTATCCGTGGCTTGCAAGCTGACTTGCAGAATGATGCCAAGCTAAAATGGCAGGTACTGGTGATCCAATCAGGCAAGAACCCTGTGGAGTTCAAAGGCCGGCTAGAACTGTCGTTTACTGGCGTACTCAACGGCAAGCCTTGGCTTGCCACTCTGCCTGGTGAGCCTGCCGCGATCAAGGTCAGGCAGTATGGGCGGATGGAAGGCGAGTTTGAGGTGCCCGATCAAGTCGTTGTGACGGGCATGTCGGCCAAGGTGATGGATGGCACGGTTGTCAGAGCCACGCAGTCCATCAAGTTGTAAGTCTTTAACCGAGGTTCCTCATGTTCAATAAAAAGAAACAGCCCCCCATCAAGAGCCTGATTGCCGAGGGTAGCCAGATTGCCGGCAATATTACGTTCACGGATGGTTTGCGGGTCGACGGCAGTATTGTTGGAAACATTCTGGCCGGTGACGAGGTCGCCAGCATCCTGGTGATTTCCGAGATTGCCAGCGTCACCGGCGAAATCATCGCCGACCACATCATCATCAACGGTAGCGTCAAAGGCCCCATCCACGCCCGCAAAATGCTGGAACTGCAGCCCAAGGCCCGCATTGAAGGCGACGTGGAATATGCCGCGCTGGAAATGCACCAGGGCGCGTTGATCACGGGGCAATTGCGCCCTTTGCTGGGTGAGGGCGAAAAGCCCACACTGAAGCTGGCAGCAAATAACCAGTAAAAGAATTCCCGAGCGATTTAGTGTAGTATTGCTCCAATCCCTGATTTCACCGGAGTCCATCCATGAGTGCCGTAGCCGAAAACATCCAAACCGAAATGCCCGCCCCGATTCTGTTCACCGACAGCGCGGCCGCCAAAGTGGCAGACCTGATAGCCGAGGAAGGCAACCCAGAACTCAAGCTGCGCGTGTTTGTGCAAGGCGGTGGTTGCTCCGGTTTTCAGTATGGTTTTACCTTTGACGAGATCACCAACGAAGACGACACCGTGATGAGCAAGAATGGCGTGTCCTTGCTGATTGACGCCATGAGTTACCAGTACCTGGTCGGCGCAGAGATAGACTACAAGGAAGACCTGCAGGGCGCCCAGTTTGTCATCAAGAACCCGAACGCGACCACCACCTGCGGCTGCGGTTCTTCGTTCTCTTAAGACAAAACACAGTCCGCATCACCCGGTCTAGGCCGGGTAGATCGCTCCCAGAATACGGGCGTCATTGGCGCCCGTAACGCTTTTTATGCTCGCCGTTTGTCCCATCATGGTCTGGCGTGCCAACCAGGCAAATGCAGCGGCCTCCACCTGCAAGGGCGGCAAGCCCAAGGCATCGGACGCAACAACCCTGCAGTGTGGCAAAGCCACTTGCAAACGCGCCATCAAATGGTCGTTTAATGCGCCACCGCCACAGACCACGAGGTGGGCGCATTGCACACCCAGTTTTGAGAGGCTCTTGGCACACGACAAGGCCGTAAGCTCCGTCAACGTGGTCTGCACGTCCTGGGGTGGCAAGTTATCCAGGCCCGTCAGCTTGGTAGCCAGCCACGGGCCGTTGAACAAATCCCTGCCCGTGCTTTTGGGTGCTGCCTTGGCGAAGAAGGGCTCGTCCAGTAAACGGGTTAGCAGCTCAGTGTGAACCAGCCCCTCCGCCGCCCAGCGGCCTGCATCGTCGTAGGCGTGCCCGGTATGCGCCAAGCACCAGGCGTCCATCAGTGCGTTACCAGGACCGCAGTCAAAGCCTAGCAGGTCCGGAGCAGCCGGGTCGAGCACGGTGATATTGGAAATGCCGCCAATGTTGAGCACCGCCAGCGTCTGGTCCGGCCTACCAAAGAAAGCCTGGTGAAACGGCGGCACCAGCGGTGCGCCTTGCCCACCGGCGGCCACGTCGCGGCTGCGAAAGTCGGCCACCACGGTGATGTCGCACAACTCGGCCAGCAGCGCAGGGTTGTTCAACTGCAATGTGTAGCCGGTGCCATCAAATTCCTGCGGGCGGTGGCGTACCGTCTGGCCATGCGCGCCAACGGCCCGTACCGCGCTGGCGTCGATGCAGCATTGCCGCAGCAGCGCCTGCACCTGGCTGGCATAGAGGCGCACCAGGGCGTTGGCGGCCAGGGCCGCACGGTGCAATTCGTTGTCGGCGGGGCTATTCAGGGCCAGCAAGTCGGCCCTGAGGTCTGCTGGCAGCGTGGCACTGCAATGGCCCAGCACGACGGGTTTGGGGCCATTGAAATCGGCCAGTACCGCGTCCACCCCGTCGAGCGAGGTGCCCGACATCAGGCCTATGTACAAACCCGACAAGACGGTTCCCCGTTCGGGATTACTGAGCGCTAACCTGCTGCATGTTTGCGGCGGCCAGCAGTTGCGTGCGGACCTGGGCCGCGGCCTGGTTGAACGCTGTACGAGCAGACGCTGTCACGGGTACGGAATCGCTTTGTTGGGCAATCGTCAAGGGATCCTTGTGGGCACCGTTGACGCGGAATTCGAAATGCAAGTGCGGACCGGTGGCCCAGCCGGTTTGACCGACCGCGCCGATGTTCTGGCCCTGGCTGATACTTTGTCCACCGCGCACACCAATGCGGCTCAAGTGGGCATACACCGTGACACTGTTGTTGCGGTGTTTGACCATGACCACATTGCCAAAACCATTTTGCGTGCCGGCAAACTCCACCACGCCATCGGCGACGCTGCGCACGGCGGTGCCGGTGGGTGCAGCATAGTCCACACCCAGATGGGCGCGCCAGGTTTGCAGAATGGGGTGAAAGCGCATTTTGAAGCCGCTGGTCACCCGGGAAAACTCCATCGGCGAGGCCAGGAAAGCGCGGCGCATGCTTTCGCCGGCCAGCGTGTAGTAACCACCTTTGGACAGGGTGTGGCTGGCGGTGGAGGCCGTAGCACTGCCAGTGTTCACCGGCTCCTGGAACCACATAGCCTGGAAACTCTTGCCTGCATTGACAAATTCGGCGCTGAGCACCCGACCGGCACGCATGGGTTCGCCGTCGCCTTCCAGGGTTTCATAGGTCACTGCGAAGCGGTCGCCCTTGCGCAGAGCGCGGTGGAAATCGATGTCACCGGAGAAGATTTCGGCCAATTGCATCGCGATGGTGTCCGGGATGCGCGCGTCGTCAGTGGCGGCAAACAACGAGGTGTTGATCGTGCCGCTGGACAGCCGCGAGGATGCCGTCATCGGCAATGTTTCTACGCGCGACTGAAAACCGCTTGCAGTCTTCTCAACGGTCAGGCGCTTGAACATGCCGTCGTCTTCGGGGCTCCAGCGCGCGCTGAGTTTCAGCAACGTATTGCCTTCAGTGGCTTCCACGGTGACGTTGCGTCCGGCGCGGCCCATCAGGGTCTGCTGGACGACGCTGTCGGCGCGGAAAAACGCAGCCGCTTGTGGGTCGTACACGCCCAGGCGCTTGAGCAGCGACTCGGCCGTGTCGGCAGAGCGTGTCATGTCCGAGCGGTACAGGCGCATGGCCTGGGTTTGCAAGGCATCGCTCTGGGTCAGGAATGGCAGGGGTTGCACATCTTCGACCACGGTGCGCACCGGCAAGTCGGAGGCGTCGGGCGCCAGGGAGGCTACGGCAAAAGTGGCGCCGGTGCCGCCCAGCAGCAGAGCGGCCAATGCGACGGTGAGGTGTTTGGGGTGGCGTTGTGCGAAACCGGCGGCGAGGGCAAAAGTATCCTCGGCGGCCTGTATCAATCGGTGTATCAAAATTCAGACTCCATGGATTGGGGGCGAGGCCATCCGGCACTACAACCCCGAACTGCGACCTGGGCGCGACTAAAATCCAGCCGCCGGCTCCAAAAGGTCGCAGGAGAGGAGTGGCAGTATAGCCGCACCCTGCACCCCGGCATCAAGAAAAACCCTTATGAATCAAGCCTCAAGCCCCCAGTTAGTTGTAAGCGATCGTGTC
>JAZKIR010000135.1:0-5072 GCA_040384785.1 Pseudomonadota bacterium | reverse complement strand
CTTCAAGTTTGAGGCGTAGAACGTCCCGTATCTTGCGCATATTGATCCTTCGGGTGTAAGCGCCCGGTGAACCCATCTTGAACTGATCTCTCCCATCTCGCAAGATCGTGTGCACGCAACCCATCGTGCACACCATGCCCAAAGAATCAAACATTGCGAAATCCTCGCCAAGGCACACTCACCGGACCTACACCCGTGAATTCAAGGCCGAATTGGTCGCAGCCTGCCAACAACCCGGCGCATCCATTGCAGGTCTGGCCAGCAGCCACGCCATGAACGCCAACGTACTGCACCGCTGGCTCAAAGAACATGCGCGCGACGGGCGTCACCAACTGGGCGGCACGAGACTCCCGGGTGCTGTGGCCGCAACGGCGCACGCCCCTGCTTTCATCCCGATACAGCTGCCTGCTGTGATGCATGAGTCCAGGGTTGCCGAGCTCAAGGTAGAACTTCGCAAGGGAGCGCTGTCAATGACCGTCACATGGCCGCTCAGCGCAATGGCCGACTTTGCGCAGTGGACCCAGTCCATTCTCAAATGATCCGCATCGATGCCGTGTGGCTGGCCGTCACCCCCATGGACATGCGCGCCGGAACTGACACCGCCCTGGCCCGGGTCGTGGCCGTGTTTGGTGCCGCTCACCCCAATACCGCCTACCTCTTTGCCAACAAACGCGGCAACCGTTTGAAGGTACTGGTACACGATGGACTGGGCATCTGGCTGGCCGCCCGTAGGTTGCACCAAGGCAAGTTTGTCTGGCCCAGCCCGGGCACCGTGCAGCAACACATCAGCCGTGACCAACTGGATGCCTTGGTGATGGGTTTGCCCTGGGCGCGCATAGGCGAAGCCGGGGTTATCACGGTCGTGTGAATCGTGGTGTCGCGGTTTGCAGGCTTCAATTGGGGGATGTGCCGATAGTCCGGGCAAGCATGGTTTGGCACACTGCGTCCCATGCTCGTTGCTACTGAAGCACTCTCCCATCTCAACGCAGAGGAACTGCGTGTCATGGTGCAGTCCCTGCTCCAGACAGTCACCTTCAAGCAGGCCACCATCGACAAGCTCATGCACGAGAACGCCATTCTCAAGCGCCTGAAGTTTGCCGTCAGTTGCGAGCGCTTCAGCGCCGAGCAAAGAAGCCTGCTGGAGGAAACGCTGGACGAGGACCTGCAGGCCGTCAGTGATGAGATCGACAAACTCAACACTGGTGATGCACCACCACCGAAAGCCAAGGAACGCCCCAAACGCCAGCCGCTGCCAGCGAACCTGCCACGTACCGACATCCACTACGAACCCGACTCCACCACCTGCCGCTGTGGCTGCCAGATGAAGCGCATCGGAGATGACGTTGCCGAGAAGCTGGACTATGTGCCTGGTGTCTTCAGCGTGGAGCGCCACATCCGTGGCAAATGGGCATGTGCCCATTGCGAAACCCTGACCCAGGCTCCAGTCGATGCACATGTCATTGACAAGGGCATCCCCACCACCGGCCTGCTGGCCCAGGTGCTGGTGGCCAAGTTTGCCGACCACTTGCCGCTGTACCGCCAGGAAGCCATCTTTGGGCGTGCCGGACTGGCCATTCCCCGCTCCACACTGGGAGCCTGGGTGGGAAGCTGCGGCGTTCAACTGCAAGCGTTGGCGGATGCCTTGAAGGATGACATCCTGACCCAAAGCGTGGTGCATGCAGACGAAATCCCGGTGCAGATGCTCAAACCCGGAACCGGAAAGACCCACCGGGCCTACCTGTGGGCCTATGCCGCTGGCGCCTTTGAAGACACCAAGGCCGTGGTCTATGACTTCTGCGAGTCACGTGCCGGAGAGAATGCCAAAGCCTTCCTGGGTGAATGGCGCGGCAGCCTGGTCTGCGATGACTTCAGTGGTTACAAGCAACTGATGGCCCAAGGTGTTACCGAAGTGGGCTGTCTGGCCCACGCCCGGCGCAAGTTCTTTGATCTGCACGCTAGCAACAAGAGCCAGATCGCACAGAGTGCGCTGGAACAGATCGGCAGGATTTACGACATTGAACGGGAAGTCAAGGAATTGACCCCGGATGAGCGACAGCGAATACGCCAAGAGAAGACCAAACCATTGCTCGACACCCTGCGCGAGTGGTTGCTGCTGAACCGCCAGAAGATCACGGATGGCTCGGCCACGGCCAAGGCACTGGACTACAGCCTGCGACGCTGGGATGCATTGACGCGCTTCGTCCATGACGGGCAACTGCCGGTGGACAACAACCACATCGAGAACCAGATACGGCCGATTGCCATCGGGCGCAGCAATTGGTTGTTCGCCGGGTCCTTGCGAGCGGGCAAGCGTGCCGCAGCCGTGATGAGCCTGATCCAAAGTGCTAAGCTCAATGGGCATGACCCGTATGCCTATCTCAAGGATGTTCTGACGCGGCTGCCGACGCAGCGGGCCAGTCAGATTCATGAGCTGTTGCCGCACCGCTGGAGCCCACAAAGTTACGCTCGGTAAGCAAGACTGCAACGCGCAGTCAATATGGGTTCACCGCGTGCTTACCTTCGGGTATCGGGCATGCCTACTTCCAGCAAAGCTGTCGAGGCTACCCCGAGGGTTATGAAATATGCGCAACATCACATGCTGCGTTATGCCGTTCCGGTATCGTGACCGACGATTCCGCGATCGTGACCGGTCACGGTCGTCCGGAATACCCAACTTGAACGGTCATAGTCGATTTTTTGGAAGAGCCACTGCAGCATAAACTCGTTCATGGTCAAAGGAAAAACGCCCCCGAAATGAACTTGCTAGAAAATAAGCAGGCAGATCACTTCGTAGGACAGAAATTTCAAACGAACGCTCTCCGGCAAGAATTGAGACATGTGCGTCTAAGAAATCGAGTTCAATTTTGCAGAGCTGAAAGTATGCTTTATAGAATGACTCTTTGATGCTGAAGACTAATTTGTCCCAGTTGCACGAGGACGTCTTGGGTAGACGTTTGAGTTCTGAATTTTCTTCAAAACTAAGCACTAGACTGCGGACTTCAGTCTCAAGAGGCGTATTGACTTCGGCGTCAATCCCAATGCTCAATACATCCCCCTGGTGCATCACGCTTGCTGCACAATATTCAGCTGCATGAGTGATCGTGCCACAAATTCCGGGTGGAAATGCTGGGGCGCGTCGATACCCAACAATAATAGGAAGTGCCCCAATTCCAAGCATGTGAAGCGCTTGGCGCGCACAATTTCGCCCGGCAGTGAATTCTCGCCGCCGGGCATTGACCGCATTGATAATGTAAGGCTCCTCTTCAGCGAGTAAACCCGATTCCCACATTGTGGGAGTTGCGACGACGGTGACTGCCCCCCTTGGTAACAACTCGTCGAAGACGTTCGTGTCACTCAACTCAACCGACCGGACAATTGGCGACATATTTCTCCTACTGAGCAGGCCCGAAGCTTCTCTTATTGACTTATTTCAAGGTCGCTCAGCCTTGGGCTGTCTTTATTAACTTTCCCGTTCTGATTTCATTTTTTTGAATTAACGATTTATGAGAACAAATTGCGAAATGTGGTGATCAAGTTTTTTAGGACACATCAATAGATTGTTGTTTTGCCGATTCACGCTCGAAAGCGTTGGGTGACAAATTCCCCAGTGTTGAATGCAACCGCATGCTGTTGTAAAAGCCCACGATGTAATCCGCCACATCCGTCATTGCTTCGCTGTGGTTAGCGTAGTCCTGTTGCCAGACCCGCTCCATCTTCAAGTTCAGAAAGAAGCGCTCCATGACGGCGTTGTCCCAGCAGTTGTCTTTGCGGCTCATGCTGCCGACCAGGCCGTGCTTTTTCAGCAATGCCTGGTGCTCGGCGCTGGCATATTGCGTGCCCCGGTCTGAATGGACGATGTGCCCCGCACTGGGATTGCGCTGCACGATAGCCATTTGCAAAGCCGCGCATACCAGTGCTGCGGGCATCTCGGGGGCCATCGCCCAGCCGACGATCTTGCGCGAATGCAAGTCCAGCACCGCCGCCAGATACAGCCAGCCACTGCGTGTGCGGATGTAGGTGATATCACATACCCAGGCTTGGTTGGGCAAGGGTCGATCAAACTGTCTGGCCAACACATTGTTTGATACCGGCATGTTGTGCTTGCTGTCGGTGGTGTGCACAAACTTGCGCCTCCACACCGGGTGTAGCCTATTGGCACGCATCAGACTACGCACCCGATGGCGCCCCATCGTCACGCCTTGGGCGCATAGAGCAACGCGCACTCTGCGGCTGCCGTAGGTACGCCCA
This sequence comes from Pseudomonadota bacterium, assembly GCA_040384785.1. Classification (GTDB taxonomy): domain Bacteria; phylum Pseudomonadota; class Gammaproteobacteria; order Burkholderiales; family Burkholderiaceae_C; genus Allorhodoferax. The sequence goes on along the minus strand of JAZKIR010000135.1, from coordinate 824 downwards.
CTGGCTGCGAAGGCTGCCTTCACATGCGCGCTATCAACGCACACCACGGGTGCTGCCTGGCGGCGCTTGGCTGCAGCGTAATAGCCCGAGCGGCTGACATCCAGCACGCGACAGGCCTGGCTGACCGATATGGCCTTCTGTTGCAAGTCTTCAACGAGCTGGTGGCTCATTTGAGTTCCCGGGCAAAGAAGGCCGACGCTTTTTTTAAGATATCCACGTCGCCTCGCAGTTGCCGGTTCTCGGCCTCCAACTGCCGGATGCGTTGGTGCTCCGCGGTGAGGGGTTTGCCGATGCCGTTTTGGCCCAGTTGTTCCGCCTCAAATTGCGCGATCCAGCGCCGCACGGCGCTCTCACCAATCTTCATGTCCTTGCAGACTTGGCTGATACTCAGCCCTTGGACTTTGACCATTTGTGCGACCTGGAGCTTGAAGCTCGCGTCAAAAACTCTTCGGGTTTTTTGCTTGTTCACTTGTATTGCCGTTTAGGTTTGAAATAACCTGTCGTTGTGTCTGTTTAAATTGGACCACCACAAAACTTTGATTTTTAGCAATCGGGTTTAATTCTTTTGGCAATGGAAGATTACGAGTCAACCCTTATTTGGGTTGGATTCTTTGACCGTCCCTGTCTCCGTTCAATCTTTGGAATCGGTGCAAGAACTTGAATGTCAATTTGACGATCTAAACTCTCAGCCATGGCACTCAGCTGTGGATATTGAAACAGAGTGCGAATAGGGACATCTTGGTTCCAAGCTCCCGAAGTGAGGGAAATGACACGCATGGCCAATAAGGAATGCCCCCCCAAGTCAAAGAAGTTGTCATGGATGC
>JAZKIR010000134.1:0-1702 GCA_040384785.1 Pseudomonadota bacterium | reverse complement strand
GATCAGGGCGACTGCGGCCGCAGCCATCGCCACCGGAGAGGTGCGAAAGCTGTAGGCAACGTCGCTGTCCAGCCAGCCGGCAAATAATTTATTCATGGTTTGGGGAGAGAAAGGCCGTACCGGGGTACGGCGCTCTTCGCATCACGCGATTACTTCTTGATGGTCATCCACTTGAAGAACATGAAGTTGTCGGCGAGCTGGACCATGTCCACCTTCTTGCTGACACCCCAAGCCAGTGCCTGCTGGTGCAGCGGCAGGTGGCCGATGTCGGCAGCGTGAAGGTCAAACGCTTCTTTGATCATCGCTCCACGTTTGGTCTTGTCGGTTTCCGACTGGATGGTTTTGGCGAGCTGGTCAACCTTGGGGTTGCAGTAAGAACCCAGATTGAACTGCCCGGCGCCCTTGTCATCAACGCAGACCATCAGCGCGTTCAGCGCATTGTGGGAATCGTAAGTCGACGGCGTCCAGCCGAGCATATAAAAGCTGGTATCGCGGCGCAGTATTTTAGGGAAATAGGTGCCCTTGGTTTCGGCTGCCAGGTTGATTTTGATGCCCACGCGTGACAGGTTGGCTGCCACCGCCTCGCAAATCTGCCCGTCATTGACATAACGGTCGTTCGGGCAATTCATCGTGACCTCAAAACCGCTCGGATAACCGGCTTCGGCCAACAGTTTCCTGGAAGCCTCGGGGTCAAAGGGCAGGCGCTTGGAGTCAGGCAAGAAACCATTGATGCCAGGGCCCACCATCAGCGCCGACGGGTTGGAAGCGCCCCGCATCACGGTGCGCTTGATGCCTTCGATATCAATCGCCTGGTAAAAAGCCTGGCGCACGCGTTTGTCCTTGAACGGATTTTTTCCCTTGACGCTGGAATACAGAAGTTCATCGCGTTTCTGGTCCATCCCAAGGAAGATGGTGCGCATTTCCGGACCCGTGATGGCACGGGCACCGGCGCTTGCATTGACACGGGCCACGTCCTGCACCGGCACCGGCTCCATCACATCGACCTCGCCGGACAACAGGGCCGCGACGCGGGTCGGGTCGTTGCTGATGGGCGTGAAGACAACGTCCTGCACATTGCCGTCGATCTTGCCCCAGTAGTTGCCGTTGCGGGTAAAGGTGCTGCGCACGTTCGGCTGGCGCTCGCGCAAGCGGTACGGGCCGGTGCCGTTGGCACGGAACGACGCTGCGTTTTCGATGCCTTTGCGGCGGTCCACCGGCCGGGTGGCCTGGTTGGTTTCGCTCCACTTCTTGCTCATGATGTAGACCAGCGTGAGCACGTCCGGCAGAATCGGGAACGCCGTCTTGGTTTCCACATCCACCGTGAAATCATTGACCTTGCGAACTTCCTTGAAGTCGTTGGTGTAGCTCTTCATGTCCGAGCCTTCGACCTGGGTGCGGGCCAGCGAGAACAGAACATCGTCGGCAGTAAACGGCGTGCCATCATGGAACAGCACATTCTTGCGAAGTTCAAAGCGCCATACCGTCGGCGAAGTCTGCCGCCAGGAGGTGGCCAGGCCAGGCGCCAGACTCAGGTCCTTGTTGCGCCCCACCAGACCTTCGTACACGTTACCCGTGACACTCAGTTGCAGCGATTCATTGAGCGAATGCGGATCCATCGACAGGGCGTCGCCCTGATTGGCAATCCGAACAGTTTGCGCGGACGCTACCAAAGCAGTAGCAGCCAGCGCAGTACCCATAAGGG
>JAZKIR010000133.1:0-21204 GCA_040384785.1 Pseudomonadota bacterium | reverse complement strand
ATGCGGCTGATCGTGCCCTGGCCGATGATGGCGTAGGCGCGTGGCCCGAGGCCGGTGCCCAGAAACACATCCTGCACGTCGCGGCGGCGTACCGGCTGGTTGTTGATGAAGTAGCTGCTGGTGCCGTCCCGCGTCAACACGCGCTTGACGGCGATCTCGGCAAACTGACCCCACTGGCCGCCGGCGCGGTGGTCGGCGTTGTCAAAAATCAGCTCTACGCTGGAACGGCTGGCCGGCTTGCGGGTCGTGGTGCCGTTGAAAATAACGTCTTGCATGGACTCGCCACGCAATTCACTGGCCTTGCTCTCGCCCAGGACCCAACGCACCGCGTCCATGATGTTGGACTTTCCACAACCATTGGGCCCAACCACGCCGACCAATTGGCCCGGCAACAGGAAGTTGGTGGGCTCGGCAAAGGATTTGAACCCCGATAACTTGATGGAATTAAGACGCACAGGACAGAGAAACTAGAGCTAAGTGATTGATTTCATTGATTTTTATGGAATACCCACGCGTATCAACGGTCTGCAATGATACCGTGTGGGTACCGCGTTAAAAATCCTTGTAAGTGCTCAGGGATAATGGCTGCCCATGAATCCGAATTTGACCCGCCTGCAGGCCTATCCCTTTGAGCGCCTACGGCAATTGTTTGCCCCGGTAACCCCCAACCCCGCCTACTCCGCAATCAGCCTGGGCATTGGCGAGCCCCGCCACGCCACGCCGCAACTGATCAAGCAGGCGTACTGCGATGCGATCATGGACCCGCAGGGCGGCTTGTCGGTGTATCCCGCCACGGCCGGTGTTGTGGGCTTACGCCAGTCGATTGGGCGCTGGATGGAGCGCCGTTATGGCTTGGCAATGGACGTCAACACGCAGATCCTGCCGGTAAACGGATCGCGCGAAGCCTTGTTTGCATTCGCCCAGACGGTCATCAACCCGGCCATGCAATATGCCGATGGTCAGTCCGCCATGGTGGTGTGCCCCAACCCGTTCTACCAAATCTATGAAGGTGCGGCCTTCCTATCTGGCGTGCAACCCTACTACGTGCCCTCTGACCCGGCGCGCAATTTTGCGCAGGACTGGGACAGCGTGCCCGAAGCGGTCTGGGCGCGTACCCAGTTGCTGTTTGTGTGCTCGCCCGGTAACCCGACTGGCGCCGTGATGCCACTGGAAGAATGGAAGAAGCTGTTCGAACTGAGTGACCGCCATGGCTTTGTCATCGCATCCGACGAGTGTTACAGCGAAATTTATTTCCGCGAAGAGCCGCCATTGGGCGGCCTGGAAGCCGCAGCCAAGTTGGGCCGCAGCGATTTCAAAAACCTGGTCGCGTTTACCAGCCTGTCCAAGCGCAGCAATGTGCCCGGCATGCGCAGCGGATTTGTTGCGGGCGATGCGGCGCTTATTAAACAGTTCTTGCTGTACCGCACCTACCACGGCAGCGCCATGAGCACGGTGGTGCAAGCCGCCAGCATCGCTGCTTGGGACGACGAGCAGCACGTGCGCGACAACCGGGAACAGTACCGGGCCAAGTTTGCCCAGGTCACCCCCCTGTTGGCCGAGGTCCTGGACGTGGCTTTGCCTGACGCAGGCTTCTATCTGTGGGCCAAAGTCAAAGGCAGCGATGTTGACTTCGCGCGCGACCTGCTCGCTCTTTACAATGTGACGGTCTTGCCCGGCAGCTTTCTGGCCCGCGAGGCGCAGGGCTTCAACCCGGGCGCCGACCGAATTCGCATGGCACTGGTGGCGGAAACCGCCGAGTGTGTGGAAGCCGCCCAACGCATCGTCCAATTTGTGAAAAACCGAGGCTGAAACTTGACGGAACAGACCTTTGGTTCTGTTCTCAACTATCCTGAAACCTTGCGGGACAAACCTTCAGCTCTGTCCTCAACTGATTACTTAGAAAGTATTCCATGACCCAACAACTCCAACAAATCCTTGACGCTGCGTGGGAAGACCGCGCCAACATCTCCCTGCACTCATGGACCGCAGAAGTCCGTGACGCCGTGGAGCATGTGATCAGCGAACTGGACCGCGGCCAATTGCGCGTGGCCACCCGCGAAGCCGTGGGCCTGTGGACCACGCACCAGTGGATCAAAAAGGCTGTGCTGTTGAGCTTCCGCTTGCGCGACAACGAAATCATCCAGGCCGGCCAATTGGGCTTTTATGACAAGGTGCAAACCAAGTTCGCCGGCCTGTCGGCCGAAGAAATGCGCCTCAGCGGTACGCGTGTTGTGCCACCCGCCGTTGCGCGCCGTGGCAGCTACATCGGCAAGGGCACGATCCTGATGCCCAGTTTTGTGAACATCGGTGCCTATGTGGATGACGGCACCATGGTCGACACCTGGGCCGCCGTGGGCTCCTGCGCGCAGATTGGCAAGAACGTGCACCTGTCCGGCGGCGTCGGCATTGGCGGCGTGCTGGAACCCATGCAAGCCAACCCCACCATCATCGAAGACAACTGCTTCATCGGCGCCCGCTCCGAAGTGGTCGAAGGTGTCATCGTGGAAGAAAACTCGGTGCTGTCCATGGGCGTCTATATTGGCCAAAGCACCCCGATTTATGACCGCGCCACCGGCGAGGTGAGTTATGGCCGCATCCCCAGCGGTTCGGTCGTCATCAGCGGAACCTTGCCGAAAGACGGTGGAAAATACAACCTGTATGCCGCCATCATCGTCAAGCGTGTAGATGCCCAAACCCGCGCCAAGACATCGCTGAACGATTTGCTGCGCGACTGAACCTGCTGATCTGATCACCAACCGAGGCTGAACTATGGCTATGACACCCACCGCACCCGGCACCATGGAGCGCATCCTGCGCTTGATGAGCGAGAAGAAGGCCTCGGATGTCTACCTGTCGGCCAATTCGCCGGCACTGATCAAGATCAACGGCCAGTGTGTGCCGATCAACAACCAATCGTTGCCGGTGGAGGCCACGCGCAACCTGCTGGCAGAAATTTTGCCGCCTGAGCGCATGGCCGAGCTGGATGCCGAGGGTGAGCTGAACATGGGTTTCCCGATCGCCGGATTGGGGCGCTTTCGCGTCAGTGCCATGCGCCAGCGCGGCAGTATCGCCGCGGTGATTCGCTACATCGCTGTGGACGTGCCGCCCTTGGCGGATCTGTTTTTGCCACCCATCCTGGGTGACCTGATCATGGAGAAGCGCGGCCTGGTGCTGATGGTGGGCGCCACCGGTGCCGGTAAAAGCACGACGCTGGCGTCCATGATCGACTACCGCAATAGCATGGTGTCTGGTCACATTCTGACCATCGAAGATCCGGTGGAGTTTTTATTCAAGAACAAGAAGTCGCTTATCAACCAGCGTGAGATCGGGTCCGACACCAAAACCTTGCAGATAGCCCTGAAGAACGCGCTGCGCCAGGCGCCCGATGTGATTCTGATTGGCGAAATCCGCGACCGCGAAACCATGTCGGCGGCCATTGCCTACGCCCAATCCGGCCACCTGTGCCTGGCGACCATGCATGCCAACAACAGTTACCAGGCGCTGAACCGTATCTTGAGCTTCTACCCGGTGGAAGTGCGCCCCACCATGCTGGGCGACCTGGCCGCGGCCCTGAAGTCCGTGGTGTCGCAACGCCTGCTGCGCAACACGGGCGGCACCCGGGTGCCCGCCATCGAAGTCTTGCTAAACACCAAGCTGATCTCTGAACTGATTGAGAAGGGGGACTTCTCTGGCGTCAAGGAAGCGATGGAGCAGTCCATGGCCGATGGCTCGCAATCCTTCGAACACGACATCGCACGCATGATTGTTGAAGGTGTGGTCGACCGCAAGGAAGGCTTGGCCAACGCTGACTCACCTACCAATTTGATGTGGCGTCTGCAAAACGACTTCACCAAGTCACAAGCACCCGCCGCCGCCCAAGAGGAACATGAAGAAGCCTCGTTTACCGAAATCACCCTGGACGTCAAGCATTGATGAGCACCGCGCAGAACCGCTTCAAGCAAGCTCACGCCCCCTTGGGGGGTAGCGCAGCACACGCAGTGGCAAGCGTGGGGGCTGTATGAGCGCAACTTTGCACCTGGCCGAGCAATTGATTGCGCGTCCATCGGTTACCCCGCAAGACTGCGGATGCCAGGAACTGATCGCACAGCGGCTGCAGGCCCTGGGTTTCCAATGCGAGACCATCGTCAGCGGCCCGGCCGATTTCCTGGTTACCAACCTTTGGGCAAAACGCACGGTAGCCCTCGTAAAAGCTGACAAAGACGCTATACATTCAATAGCAAACCCAAAAACCTTGGTGTTCGCAGGCCACACCGACGTGGTGCCCACCGGCCCCTTGGGCGAATGGCACAGCGCACCGTTTACGCCCAGCCACCGCGATGGCAAGTTATTTGGACGCGGCGCCAGCGACATGAAGGTTTCGCTGGCCGCATTTGTGGTGGCGATTGAAGAATTCCTTGCCGCCCATCCGAACCCGCAATTGAACATCGCCTTGCTGCTGACCAGCGACGAAGAAGGCCCCGCCAACGACGGCACCGTGGTCGTCTGCAAGGCCCTGACGGCGCGCGGCGAGACCTTTGACTACTGCATCGTCGGTGAACCCACATCCGTCGAGCGCACCGGTGACATGATCAAGAATGGCCGCCGCGGCACCATGAGCGGCAAGCTCACGGTCAAGGGTATCCAAGGCCACATTGCCTACCCGCATCTGGCCAAAAACCCCATCCATCTGGTGGCCCCGGCACTGGCCGAACTGGTGGGTGTGGAATGGGACAAGGGCAACGCCTTCTTCCCGCCCACCACCTGGCAGATGAGCAATATCCATGGTGGCACCGGCGCCAGCAATGTGATTCCGGGGTCCGTGGTCATCGATTTCAATTTCCGTTTTTCCACCGAGTCCACGCCCGAGTCCTTGCAGTCGCGCCTGAGCCGTGTGCTGGAAAAACACGAGCTGGAATACGACCTGACCTGGACCGTGGGTGGCCTGCCCTTTCTGACCACACCAGGCACGCTGGTCGATGCGGTGACAGAGGCCATACTCGCCGAGACCGGCATTCACACCCAACTATCAACCACCGGTGGCACCAGCGACGGACGCTTCATCGCGCAGATCTGCCCCCAGGTGATCGAGATGGGTCCACCCAACGCCACCATCCACAAAATCAACGAATACGTAGCCGTGGCCGACATCGAGCCATTGAAAAATATCTACCGCCGGGTCCTGGAAAACCTGAACCGTCAGGCCCGCAAATGACCACGCTGCTTGAACTGATTGAATCTGGTGCCCAGCAGCTAACCGACGCCAAGGTCTCGTTTGGCCACGGCACTGCAAATGCTTTGGATGAGGCCGCCTGGCTGGTGCTGTGGACCTTGGGACTACCGCTGGACACCCCGCTGGACGGCGATGCCTCTAAAGAAAATGAGCCTGTAGCCCTCGCGGATGCTGAACGGGTCGCTAGCATTTTGGAAGCGCGCATCAGCTCGCGCAAGCCTGCCGCCTATCTGACCCGGGAAGCCTGGCTGCAGGGCATCGCGTTCTACGTGGATGAGCGCGCCATCGTGCCGCGCTCGCTGATCGCAGAACTCATCGTTGATGGCAGCATTGACTACTGGTTGAAGGAATCCACACACACGGTGCTGGATCTGTGCACCGGCAATGGCAGTCTGGCCGTCATCGCCGCCCTGACCTACCCTGACGTGGTCGTCACAGGGTCTGACCTATCGGCAGATGCGCTGGCCGTGGCCCGCATCAATGTCGACAAGCACAAGCTACAAGACCGTATCGCATTGGTCGCGTCCGACGGCTTGACCGCCGCAGACCTGGCAGCCCGCGGTCCCTTCGACCTGATCCTGTGCAATCCGCCGTATGTGAACGCACAAAGCATGGCCGCTCTGCCTGCTGAGTACAAGGCTGAGCCCGCAATGGCGCTGAGCGGCAACCAGGCCGGCGGCAGCGATGGCATGGACTTTATCCGTGCGCTGCTGAAAGACGCACCCCAACACATGACGGAAGACGGCGTGCTGGTGCTGGAGATTGGCAACGAACGCGAACACTTTGAAGCCGCATTTCCGACGCTGGAAGTGGTCTGGCTGGAAACCAGTGCAGGGGAAGACCAGGTGTTGCTGGTGGCCAAGGAGGCTTTGTTGCTTTAGCGCTTTTTTTTGCTGGGCTCGCAGCAGGCTAGGGGCAAGGGACTCCGTTCGTGTCCCCCGGCCTACGGCCTCCTCCTTTACCTCACTGCGCCCCTTGCCCCTAGCCTGCTGCTGCGAACAGCTTTACTGGCGTGTAAAAAATACGCCGCTCTGGGTTGGTGGATGGGGTGTCCGGGCGCAGGCGCTGTTCGCGGTTGCCACAGAGCAGACATGCCAACCAAGGTGTTAACGAAATAAACATGGCGAATCCAAAACGTTCGCCCGCGAGATGTGCCGTAGAACGGATGCCCCGTCCGCCAGCCCTCGCAAACCCGCAGGCCCGAAACGCCTTCATGAATTGAAACTGAGTCCTGAAAAATGATTACCTTAAAAAATGTCACCCTGCGCCGCGGCGCCAAGGTACTGCTGGACTCCACGTCCGTCACCCTGAACCCCGGCGAAAAGGTCGGCCTGGTGGGCCGCAACGGCGCTGGAAAATCTTCGTTGTTTGCACTGCTCAATGGCAGCCTGCATGAGGACGCTGGCGAGTACTACATCCCGACACAATGGCGCATGGGCCAGGTCGCGCAGGACATGCCGGAAACAGATCAAAGCGCCACCGACTTTGTCGTCGAAGGCGACACCCAGTTGCTGGCCGCGCAAGAAGAGGTAACGGCCTCTGAGGCCACCGAAGACTACGACCGCATGGCCCACGCCTACATGGCGCTGCAGGATGCCGGCGCACATGACGCGCCAGCCCGCGCACAGGCACTGATCCTGGGCCTGGGCTTCAAGACCCACGAGCTGACCAACCCGGTGAACAGCTTCTCGGGCGGCTGGCGCATGCGATTGCAATTGGCTCGCGCGCTGATGTGCCCGTCGGACCTGCTGCTGCTGGACGAACCCACCAACCACTTGGACTTGGACGCCCTGGTCTGGCTGGAAGCCTGGCTCAAGAAGTACGAAGGCACCATGGTCGTCATCAGCCACGACCGTGAATTCTTGGACGCCGTGACCAATGTCACGCTGCATATCGATGCCGGCAAGCTGGTGCGTTACGGCGGCAACTACAGCAAGTTTGAAGACCTGCGCTCCGAACAAATGGCGCTGCAGCAAACCGCGTTCTCCAAACAGCAGGACAAGATCGCCCACCTGCAAAAGTTCATCGCCCGCTTCAAGGCCAAGGCCAGCAAGGCCAAGCAGGCGCAAAGCCGCGTCAAGGCGCTGGACCGCATGGAAAAAATTGCACCGCTGCTCAGCGAGGCCGATTTCACGTTCGAGTTCAAGGAACCTGCCAACCTGCCCAACCCCATGCTGTCCATGAGTGGTGTGAGTTTTGGCTACCCACCGCCCGAGGATGCGCCCGATGGCACACCCCATACCGTGATCGTGCGCAACGTCAGCAAGTCGGTGCTGGCGGGCCAGCGCATCGGCATCCTGGGTGCTAACGGCCAGGGTAAATCCACGCTGGTGAAGACCGTGGCACGTGATCTGGCGGCTATTGGCGGCGAGATCACCGAAGGCAAGGGCTTGAACATCGGTTACTTCGCGCAGCAGGAACTGGACGTGTTACGCCCCGCCGACAACCCGCTGGAGCACATGATCCGCCTGGTCAAGGAAATGACGGTAGCCGGCAAAATTGGCGGCCAGCAAACACGCGAGCAGGACCTGCGCAGCTTTTTGGGCACCTTCAATTTCGGCGGCGACATGGTCAAGCAGGCCGTGGGCAGCATGAGCGGTGGCGAAAAGGCCCGTCTGGTGTTGTGCATGATCGTCTGGCAGCGCCCCAACCTCTTGCTGCTGGATGAGCCAACCAATCACCTGGACTTGGCAACCCGCGAAGCGCTGTCCATGGCGCTCAACGAGTTCGAAGGCACGGTGATGCTGGTCAGCCATGACCGCGCACTGTTGCGCGCGGTGTGTGATGAGTTCTGGATGGTGTCACGCGGCGGTGTGGAGCCGTTCGACGGCGATCTGGATGACTACCAGCGCTACCTGCTGGACGAAGCCAAGCGCCAGCGCGAAGAGGCCAAAGAAGCTGCGAAGGCACCGGCCAAACCCGTCGTCGCCGCCGCAACCGCAGCGACCAAAACCAAGGGCAAGGGTGACACCTCACCCAAGGCCAAGAAAGACTTGCAGGACGTGGAAGCCCGCATGGAGGCCCTCAACACCCAAGGCGCAGCGCTGGAGAGCCGTTTATCGACCAATCCGCATCCGCAGGAGATTGCCGAAATCGGCCGCAACCTGAAGCTGGTCAATGACGAACTGGCGCAGTTGGAAGACCGTTGGCTAGCGCTGTCGAGCCAAGTGGAAGGCTAAGCCGCGTGGGATGTGTTTTGTTGAATTTCGTGGTGAATTTGGGCCTTAGTCGTCGGTACTTCCTGGGTCTGGTAGCCGGACTATTTCTTTTGATGCCGACTAATAACAACCGCGCCCGCCCAAACACTGCTGGCGCGCGCAATGCTTGACTGGCACACCCGGTCCTTGGGGTGCGGCCATTGGTAGTCATGTGCGCCTCCACGGCTAAATGGTTATGGGTATTGCGTTTGTCCGTGCGATTCGATTGACCGCTGGGCGGCTGGAGGTTTGGCAACACCATTGACGGCTGCCAGGCCGAATACGTGCTGGTGCCCGATGCCATGGCCAATGATTCCAGATTGCGAATACTCACAGCATGCTCCCAAGGGTCGCCACGGCTCTCACGCCAGGGTCCCCAATAAAACAGCCTGCACCACGCGGCATCGGGCGTCTTCCTCTGTGATGCCGGCGTCAAGCGCGGTCAGTCGCTCCGCCAGCAAGGCGGTGGGATGCTGCGCCGACGCCAGGCCATGGAACACCGGCTGACCCGCATACAGCGCAATCTGCTGGACCAGACTCTGGTCCATACCCTGGCACTCCACCGCGTCGTAGAGCTGGCCGAGCATGCGGGCGGCGGTTTGTATCTCCTGCGCCGGGCTGGCGCTTGACAGGCCAGGGCGCAAGACAACCACCTGCGCGCCCATTTCCGTGGCGGCCCGCACGAACAGTTGCGTCTGCGTGCCGCTGCCGTCGCCGCGCGCTTCGTCCGAACCGTCGGTGAGCAGCGCCAGTCTGCATCCTTTGAGCAGATCCTGCAGCCTGCCGCTACGGGCAGCCAGCCGGATGCTGCGGGCGTTGGCCAACACGCCGTTTGCCTCGTCGGGCGACACCGCCACCATGGCTGGATGCGTACAAAGCGTTGGCAGAAAAATCATGGTGGATGACTGTGTGATGCTGTGATTGGACTCATGGGTGAGCGTAGTCAAACTGCACGGCTGGTTGTTGACCCACGTCAACCCTGGGCGCTGTTCGCACAGGCTGACACGCAATGGATACACACCGTTCACACAGTGTTACTGACCGACGCACGGCATTGTTTCCGTGTTGTTCCATTCCGGCCAACATAGACCCCATAGCCCCACACCCTCTTAAAGACCTGGAGATGACCATGCTGACCTGCTCCCCAACCGCTGTTACAACCCGTCCGGCCACACCGGTGTGCGCACCCCGCAAGACCGATGCCGATGTGCGCACCAGCCAGCACATCACCGACGTGTTGAACCTGTTGCAGGACACGCTGGCGCCGCAGCGGCGTATCGTGCGGGCCGGGGACGCCATTTACCAGGCGGGTGAAAACTTTACCCATCTGTACATGCTGAACTCCGGGTTTTGCAAGATCGTGAACCAGACTGCGGACGGGCGCGAACAGGTGGTCGGTCTCAAGTTTCGCGGCGACTGGATGGGTTTTGACGGCATTGCCAATGGCCGCTTCGTCTGCGACGCCATTGCGCTGGATACCGGTGAGGTCTGGATGATTCGCTACGACGCCTTGCTGGCTGCCTGTGCCCAGCACAGCGCTCTGCTGCCTGTTCTGCACGAGGCGATGAGCCGTGAAATCGCCCGCGACCGTGACTCGCTGATGTCGGTGTGCACGCTGCCGGCCGATGCGCGGGTAGCCGATTTTCTGCGCTACTGGTCGCATTCCCTGGGGCGCAGCGGCATACGCGCCGACCAGTTCACACTGCGCCTGAAGCGCGCGGATATCGGCAACTACCTGGGCATGACCATCGAGACGGTCAGCCGCTCGTTGACCCGGCTGGCACGTGGCAAGCTGATCCAGTTTGCGGAGAATGGTCGGCGCGACATCCAGATTCCCGAGATCGATGCATTGACCGACTTTGTGCAAAGTTTCGTGACACCGTCACCCCAGGCCGTGTTGCACTGAGAGCCTGAGAGTCTTTCGCTCATGCCCGCTCTTCACGCCCGAAACACTCTCAGGCTCTGAGACCGCGGCAGACGCCGCTGCTTCAAGAAGCCAAGCGGTTCGACAGCACCCGCGTGATGGCGCCGGCCAGTTCGTCGCGGCCATAGGGTTTGCGCAGCAGCTCCCATTCCTGTGGTGAGTCGCGGTCGGCGTCCAGCAGCTCGGACGAAAACCCCGACATCAGCAATACGGCCAATTTTGGAAAACGTTGTTGCGCCTGTAGTGCGAGTTCGGTACCGCGCATGCCCGTGCCCAGCGCGATATCACTGAGCAGCAGGTCATGGCCCGCGTCGGGCCCCAGCGCCAGCAGCGCCTGCTCGCCGTTGATCGCCTCGGTCACCGAGCATCCCAAGGCGGCCAAAAAGGCGCGCACCACTTCGCGCACTTCAAGGTCGTCTTCGACCAGCAGCACGCGCAAGCCCGTTGGAATAGCGATGTCCACACGGTCTGCGGTGAAACCGGGGCTGACCGCGCCCCGGGGCGGCGGCAAATACAGCGTGACCATGGTGCCGGCACCGGGCGCACTGTCCATGGTCACGGCGCCGTGTGATTGTTTGGCGAAGCCATAAACCGTGCTCAAGCCCAGACCCGTACCGCGGCCCACTTCCTTGGTGGTGAAGAAGGGTTCAAAGGCGCGGTCACGCACCGCATCGGGCATGCCGCAGCCGGTATCGGTAATGCCAATGGCGACAAAGCTGCGGCTGTCCTTGCTTTCCAGTTCGCTGCGAATGGCTGTGGGAAGCACCTCGCAGGGCCGTGCCGAAAAGCGCAACACGCCACCCTCGGGCATGGCGTCGCGCGCGTTGATTGCAATATTCAGCAGGGCCGATTCCAGTTGTCCGGGGTCGGCCTGTACCAACGGACAGTCGGGTGCCACCTCCACGTCAATGCGGATGCGCTGGTCCAGTGTCCTGCGCAGCATGCCGGCCAAAGAACCCAGCAGCGCGCCGACATCGACCGCGCTGGGTTGCAAGACCTGGCGGCGGGAAAACGCCAGCAATTTGGCCGTCAGTTCCGCCCCCCGCTTGCTTGCGCGGGTCGCGGCGCCCACCAATTGCTGGCCATAGGTATCGCCATGCAAGGCGGGGAGTTCTTCCAGCACCTGAAGATTGCCCTGGATCACTGTCAGCAGATTATTGAAATCGTGCGCGATGCCACCGGTCAATTGGCCCACGCTTTCCAGCCGCTGAGAATGGTTGAGCGCTTCTTCGGATTGGGCTCGCTGCAGACTGGTGGCGAGCAGGTTGGACAACGACTCCAGAAAGCGCATTTCGTCGCCGTCAAAACGTTTGTGCGCGCGTGAGCGCACTGCCAAAACCCCGATGACGCTTCCCCGGTCTGACAGTGGCACTGCCAATGCGCTGACCAGGCCGACATCCAGATAGGCGCGCGGCACCACAAACCGCTGCTCGGTGCGGAAGTCCGGCACCACAATGGTCTGACCCTGGGCCAGTACGAAGCCGGGGGGTGTATCGGGCCGGTTGGCCACCTGGCTGCCGACGACTTCATCCGTCAGCATGCCCACCCCACTGGCCACACGGAACTCCAGCCGGTTGGTTTCCAGCAGGAAAACCATGGCCACTTCGACCTCCAAGGCGGCGGCTGCAATCACCGGGACCTGGTCGAGCAGCACCTGGGGATCGCGCGTGTCCACCGCGAGGCGGCCCAACTGGGCCAGGTGTTCGCTGTAGCGCGCGCGCTGCAGGGCTTGCTTGACGCGCGGATAGGCGCCGATATCGCGAATCGCAGCAACCACGAAGGGCAGACCATGGGCTTGCAGCGGGCTCAGTGCGATCTCGACCATGACCTCAATGCCGTCCTTGCGCCTTGCAACCAGGTCCATTTGTGTACCCATGGGGCGTTGGCGCGGTGCGCTGCCATAGGCTTCCCGGTAGGCGGCGTGCCGTGGGCGAATGCTGTCGGGCACCAGGGCATCCACTGCCATGCCTTGCAACTCTTCCACGCCATAACCCAACAGGTTCGCCGCCGAGGGATTGGCCAGTACGATGGAACCAGCCTGATCAACCAGAAGCAACGCGTCGGGGTAGGCGTAAAACAGTGTGCGGAAGACACTGCTTTCATCAACGCCGGAAAGGAACGCCCCCGGCGCGTCGGTGCTGCCCGGAGAATGTGGGTCGTCAGACATGGCTGATCGGTGGCACGAAAATGTAGCCGGCACCACGCACCGACTTGAGGATTTGCGGGTCTTCCGGATCGGCCTCCAGTTTCTTGCGCAGCCGTCCGATCTGTACGTCGATGGTGCGGTCGAACGGTGCGGCCTCCCGGCCACGCGTCTGCTCCAGCAGGAAGTCGCGCGACAACACGCGTCCGGGGCTCTTGGCAAACGCACACAGCAGGTCAAATTCGCCGGTGGTCAGCGAAACCTCCTCACGCCGCGGATTGAGAAGGCGCCGCGCCGCAGTGTCCAGCTCCCAGCCGACGAAGCGCAGCGCAGAGCTTGGCGTCGCGGTGGCCGGCTCAACGGGTGTCATGCGCCGCAGCACCGCCTTGATGCGTGCCAACAGCTCGCGCAGATCGAAGGGCTTGGTCACATAGTCGTCCGCCCCTACTTCCAGCCCGACGACCTTGTCAACTGAATCACCGCGGCCGGTGACGATGACCAGGCCGCAGCGCCAATGCTCGCGCAACTGGCGCGCGATGGAAAAACCGTCCTCGCCGGGCAGGCCCAGGTCCAGCAGCACCAGCACAGGCGGATCGGTGCGCATCAGATCCATCAACGCGCGACCGTTGTGCAGTTGCGTGATGCGGTACCCATGGGACTTCAGGTAATTGGCCAGCAGCAGCGTGATGTCGGCCTCGTCGTCGAGTACCGCGATATGGCTCGCACATGTCATGGTCTCAATAGCCTTTGGAATGCTCAATCCTTAGCCGCGGAGTTGAGTGTGGGAAGAGTCTAGCAGACGCGCTGTTTCGACACCGTCCTTTCATGCGGACCAGTATCGCGAACAGTTGACCCAACGCAAGCGTGGCCGGCGCACTGCGCTCACAATAGGCTTGTACCAACCCAAAAGACTTACTGATTGGAACTGATCATGAAAATACTTCTCGCCGTGGATGGCAGCGTCTATACCAAGCGCATGCTGGACTACATTGCCACGCACGCCGAACTGCTTGGACCAGAGCATGAGTACCTGTTGTGTACCGTTGTCATGGCCATTCCGCCCCACGCGGCACGCAATCTCGACCACGCAATGGTGGACAGCTATTATCACGATCAGGCGCAGGAAGTGCTGCGCCCATTGGAGGAGTTCGCGGTCAAACAAGGGTGGCGGACTCGCACCTGCCATGCAGTGGGACACGCAGCAGAAATGATCGCCGCGACAGCCCAGGCGCAAGCTGCGGAGCTGATTGTGATGGGAACCCATGGCCATTCGGCGCTCAGCAACGTAGTTCTAGGCTCAGTGACGACCGGTGTGCTGGCGCACTCCAAGTTACCCGTTCTGCTGGTGCGCTGATGTACCGGACGCGCTGGTCGACTGTAGTGCCTACGAGGCCGCGAAAACACCCTTCTTAGGTATGCTTCGTTACTTCATGAAGTTTTCACAAATCAGGCTCTAGCCCTCGTAATATATGTATGAGTTGCTATGTAATTAATAGCAAACAACAAGACGACCTAAACGCTTACGCACCAAGGCGCCGTGTTGTGCGCCAAGGCCATCCACAAAGCCCATGCCGAGCTGACGGCCAGCGCCGCGCCAGCCAGGCGCACGCCCCATTGACCGCCACCCGGCGTGGCGGGCGAGCCGCGCAAACGCAGCCACAGCCAGGGGCCCAGCAACATGGTCAAACTGGTGCCCAGCGCAAACAAGGCCATCACCGTGGCGCCGCCCGCTGCGCTGCCAGCCAGAGCGGCCACCAGCAAGGCCGAGTACAACAGTCCGCAGGGCAATAGTGCCCATAACATGCCCAACACCATGGGTGCTCCGCCACCCCAGCTATCTGCAAAAGACCGCGCGTGAGCCCACACCCGGCGTGCCGTGTTTTCCAGCCACACCGGTTGGCGTGCCTGCCACAGCAGCATCAGACCCAGGGCCAACGCAGCGACATGGAACATCGACCATACCGGACGCAGCGCCGCGGATTGCGTGGTCAACCAACCCAGGCCTTGCAGGGAGGCTGCCGCCAGCCCACCCAGCACGGAATAGCCGGCGATGCGCCCGAGCTGAAAGGTCAACAGCGCGGAACGCTTGCGCGGGCCTGCGGCCTGGCCTATGCCCGCACAGGCCGCACCGCACATGGCAACGCAGTGCGGCCCGCCGACCAGGCCCATCAGCAGTGCGGTCAACGCCAGGGACGACTGCATGGCAAACCGCTAAA
Organism: Pseudomonadota bacterium; assembly: GCA_040384785.1. GTDB lineage: Bacteria > Pseudomonadota > Gammaproteobacteria > Burkholderiales > Burkholderiaceae_C > Allorhodoferax. Next base: position 6,494 of record JAZKIR010000133.1, on the reverse strand, counting down.
TGATCTTGGAGAAGCGGGCCCGCGTGCGGTCGGTCTGCAAGTAGCGGTCAAACACCATGGCCACGGCCCGCACAAAGAACCAGCCCTGCGGCGTAACCTGAATGCCTGTTGCGTCCAGCGTCACCAGCCCCTGGTCCACCAGGGGCTGCAGATCCTGTAGTTCCTTGGCAAAGTAACTGTGGAATTCCAACAGGTGGGCCTGCTCCACCGACTCAAACACCACCAGGCCCTGGCACATCAGCGCCATGATCACCGAACGGCGAACCAGATCGTCGCGCGACAACGCCAAGCCACGCACCACCGGAAAACGCCCCTGGTCCAGCAGGTCGCAATACTCGTTCATGGTCTTGGCGTTCTGGCTGTAGGTGGCGCCTATGCGACCAATGGACGACACGCCCAGCGCAATCAGGTCGCAATCGGGCTGGGTGCTGTAGCCCTGGAAATTGCGGTGCAAACGGCCCTGGCGCTTGGCAATCGCCAGGCTGTCGTTCGGCAACGCAAAGTGGTCCATGCCGATGTAAACATAACCCGCTGCGCGCAGGGCCGCCAGCGAACGCGACAGCATGGACAGCTTGGCGGCGCCGCTGGGCAGTTCAACGGTGGCAATGCGCCGCTGCGGCTTGAAACGCTCCGGCAGATGGGCATAGGCGTACAGCGCAATGCGGTCGGGACGTAGTGCATTGACCTGCTCCAGCGTGCGGTCAAACGATTCCGGGCTTTGCTTGGGCAGGCCATAAATCAGGTCCACGTTGATGGAGTCGAAGCCCCGCGCGCGCGCCGCCTCGACCAGCGCAAAGACTTGCTCGGCGGGTTGCACCCGGTGCACGGCCTTTTGCACCGCTGGGTCAAAATCCTGAACACCAAAACTCAGGCGGTTGAAACCCATTGCCGCCAAAGCATCCAGCCGCGAGACATCCACGGTGCGCGGATCGACCTCAATGGAATATTCACCCCCGGGTGCCAGCGTGAAGTTGCGACGCAACATGGCCATCAGGTCACGTAACTCGTCGTCGTTCAAAAAAGTGGGGCTGCCGCCACCCAGGTGCAACTGACTCACCGTTTGGCCGACGCCTATGCGCTGCGTGTGTAAATCCACCTCGCGGCTCAGATAGCTCAGATAGGGCCTGGCCCGGTCATGGTGTTTGGTGATGATCTTGTTGCACGCGCAGTAGTAACACAGGGACTCGCAGAAGGGAATATGCACGTACAAGGACAGCGGCAAGGCCTTGGCGGCCACGCCGCTGCGGCGTTGTGTCAGGGCCTGCACGTAGTCGTCCGCGGTGAACGCCTCGACAAAACGGTCCGCCGTCGGGAAGGACGTGTAGCGCGGCCCCGCCACGTCATACTTCTGCAGCAGTTCATCGGATACGGTATCAGCGGCTAGGGTCATGGGAGCTCCGGGACATACGGGCTCCACTGTGCAACACATTCAATTTCTCCAGATTGATCTGCGTCAAGGTCCATCCAAGTGTTTGCGCTGATGATCAATGAACCAAGGGTTCAACCTATGCTCGACCAAACAACTACACCACACACCAGCCTGGACACCCCATCGCAACCAGCGGCTCAGACCGGGCCGCAGTTGATCGGCGTTGCCGCCCAAACCATCAAGCTTGCGTGCTCCAACTGCAATTTGCGTGAACTCTGCATGCCCATGGGCCTCACGCGCACCGAACTGGATCGCCTCGAAGAGGTGGTTGCCAGCCGGCGCAAGATCAAGCGCGGGCGCACGCTGTTTCGCAATGGTGAGAAATTCACCAGCCTGTATGCCATACGCACCGGTTTTTTCAAGACCAGTGTGGCATCGGAAGATGGCCGCGACCAGGTCACCGGCTTCCAGATGGCAGGCGAAGTGATTGGACTGGACGGCATCGTCAACGACGTCCACACCTGCGACGCGATCGCACTGGAGGATGCTGAAGTGTGTGTCATGCCCTTTGACCGCATCGAAGAACTTTCCCGCGAGGTCAACGCGTTGCAGCACCATGTGCACAAGATCATGAGCCGCGAGATCGTGCGCGAAAATGGTGTCATGCTGCTGCTGGGCAGCATGCGTGCCGAGGAGCGGCTGGCAGCCTTTCTGCTCAACCTGATCCAACGCCTGCACGCCCGCGGCTTTTCGCAAACCGAGCTGGTGCTGCGCATGACACGTGAAGAAATCGGCAGCTACCTGGGCCTGAAGCTGGAGACGGTCAGCCGCACGTTTTCCAAATTTGTCGAAGACGGCAGCATTGAAGTCAAGCAGCGCCATGTGCGCGTCCTGAATGCCGCCGCGCTCAAGAGCATTGTCAATTCCAGGACCTGCGACTAGCGCACACAACAAGGCAGCGCTTCAGCACTGCCCCTGCTTGGGACATCCATCGGGCCGATCCGTCGGTGTCAGCGGGCAGCGGTTTACTTCAAACGGCGACAGCGACAACAGGGTCGTCAGTGCGCTGGAAACCACGGTGACAGCCCAGAACACAAAAAATGCAGCCGTGTAAATGGCTTGTCGCGACCAGTCCAGCGGTGAACCGAACCAGTGGATGTCGTGCGGGTCCACCATTGCAAAAACCAGCATCTCCAGCACACCCGCCATCAAAAAGGCGGGCCACACAATCCACATCAGGCGTTGCCGCAGCATGGCGGTCTACCTCGGGGCTTTGACGCCGGTGGCGGCATGGTTGCGCGCCTCCTTGGCGGGCGCCAGGCTGGCCGGGTTGTCGGACAAGCTCTTGTTGATCTCTATGCCCTTGCGGTAATAGTCTGCATCGACCACCGGGTCCTGGCTCACGACCGCGAGATAAAAGGTGATGAAGGAAGCCACCACCACCAAGGCGGGGCCTGAGATCACCAGCCACACATGCCCGTATTTCCACCAGGGCCGGGACTGCAGTGCGGGAGTAGACGTGGATGCATGCATGGGTGATCTCCTTATCGGGGAACAATAAAAACCGATTTCTCCGACAACCGGCCCACGGAACCCTGGCCGGTTATCAAAAAGTGAATGGCGTGGGAGCCCGGACCGGCCGCCCCGGGCGGCGCCTGAACACGCACCACGACCCAGCGCGACTGCGTGGATTCGACCGTGACTTCGCCGTCAGTGGCCAGCACCAGTCCCGGCAGGCCGTCCACCGCAATGGAGAAACGCTGGTCGGCTTCGGTGGCGTTCATGATCTGCAAGCGGTACACATTCTCGATACGCCCGGCGTCCACCAAACGCGCCATCACGCCACGGTCTCGCACAACGTCCACCTTGAAGGGTGTGCGCAGTGCCAAGCTGACCACCATGGCCAGCACGACCGCGCCCAGAATGGCCGTGTAAACAAGCACCCGGGGGCGCAACACATGGCGCAGCGTCTGGCCCATGGTCCAGTGCTGGTTGACGGCGTTTTGCGTGGAATACTTGACCAGGCCGCGCGCATAACCCATCTTGTCCATGACGGTGTCGCACACATCGGCACAGGCACCACAGCCTATGCACTCGTATTGCAGTCCTTTGCGAATATCAATGCCGGTTGGGCACACCTGTACACACAGGCTGCAGTCCACACAAGCGCCGAGGTTCAGGCTCAGCGGATCCGCCTTGCGGGACCGGGAGCCCCGCGGCTCACCGCGTTCTTCGTCGTAGGTGACGATCAGGGTGTCCCGGTCGAACATCGCACTTTGGAAGCGCGCATAGGGGCACATGTGTTTGCACACCTGCTCCCGCAGAAAACCCGCATTGCCATAGGTGGCCAGACCATAAAACAGCGACCAGAAGACCTCCCAGGAGCCCATGTGCAGGCGCAGCAGTTCAGCACCCAGTTCCGTGATCGGCGTGAAATAACCAACAAAGGTAAATCCGGTCCACAGCGCCAAGGCCAGCCACAGAAAATGCTTGGCCGATTTGCGCAGTGTTTTGTCTGCTGTCCACGGCCCGGCATCCCGGCGCATGCGTGGTGTTCGGTCACCTTCCGTCTTTTTTTCGATCCACAGAAAAATCTCGGTGTAGACGGTTTGTGGGCAGGCATAACCACACCACAGGCGCCCGGCCACGGCGGTGAACAGGAACAGCGACAGCGCGGAAATGACCAGAATGCCCGTCAGGTAGATGAAATCCTGCGGATACAACACCAGTCCAAAAATATAGAAACGCCGGGCACCCAAGTCAAACAGCACAGCCTGGCGTTGTCCCCATTCCAGCCAGGGCAAACCATAAAACACCAGCTGGGTCAGAAACACCATGCCCCAGCGCCAATTGGTGAACAGACCGGATACGCTGCGCGGATAAATCTTCTGGTGCGCCTCGTAGAGCCATACCGTCTGCGCATCGGCATCCGCTGGCGGCGCTATCGGGCCCTTGTCCGGAGATGGGGCAATCGGTATGACACGGCGTGGCGGTTGGTACTCGGCGTCCAAAAGAAAATCCTTGCGCAGAGGGATGCGTTACTTCGGCGTGGCGGTATTGGACAGGCCCCAGACATAGGATGCCAACACCTGTATCTGGTTCGCATTCAAACGCCCGGCCTGCGCCGGCATGTGGTTGACCTTGCCGTTGTTGACCATCGCAACGATGGCACTCTCGCCATAACCATGGAGCCACGTGTTATCGGTGAGATTGGGGGCCCCCAGGGCCTGGTTGCCCTTGCCGTCCATGCCGTGGCAGGCTGCGCATGCCATAAACTTCTCCTTGCCCAGAGCGGCGCGCACCGAGTCGTGGGGGCCATTGGAAAGACGCAGTACGTAGTTGGCCAGGTTGCGGACATCGTCTGCGCTACCCACTGCGGCGGCCATGGGCGGCATGTTGCCCGTGCGCCCCGAAGTGATGGTTTCCATGATCTTCTCGTGCGAACCACCGTGTATCCAATCACCATCGGTCAGATTGGGAATACCCTTGGTACCGCGGGCATCCGACGCATGGCATTGCGCGCAGTTATTCATGAACAGGCGCTCGCCGATGGCCATGGCCTGTGGGTCACGCGCAATGTCATCTGCCTTCATGGCTGCAAACCGGGCGTACAGCGGCGCCGCTTCACGCTCGCCTGCCTCCACCTCGGTCTTGAGCTGCCCCAACTGGGTCCAACCCAGTGTGCCCTTGTAGCTGCCCAAACCCGGGTACAGGGCCAGGTAGGCAAATCCAAACACGACGGTGATCACAAACAACCATGCCCACCAGCGCGGCAGGGGGTTGTTCATCTCACGCAGGTCGCCATCCCAGACATGGCCGGTGGTGTTGTCATCCGCCGTCATGGCTTTGGCCTTGCCGCTGAACCATAACAACAGCAAGCAGGCAAGGATACTCACCACGGTGATGCCGGCCACGTAGACCGACCAGAAATCGCTTGTAAAGTCGCTCATTTTTAATACTCGCTTTCTGCGCTCAGTCCTGCTCGAACGGCAGCCGTGCTGCCTCGGAAAAATCATCGGCGCGCCGCTTGGAGCAGGCCCACCAGACGATGCCGGCAAAGGTCAGAAAACTCAGTACCGTGGCGGCGGAACGCAGGATGTTGATGTCGATGTCCATGGTCAGGTCCTTGGTTTATTTGAGTGCCAGCCCCAGCACCTGCAAATAGGCGATGGTGGCGTCCAGTTCGGACTTGCCCTTGACGTCTTCCACTGCCGTGGCAAGCTGCGCGTCGCTGTAGGGAACGCCGACGGTGCGCAAGGCCTTCATGTGGGCCGGCATGGCCTCTGCGTTGACCAGGGTCTTTTCCAGCCAGGGATAGGCGGGCATATTGGATTCGGGCACCACATCGCGCGGCGCTATCAGATGGGTGCGGTGCCAGTCGTCGCTGTATTTGCCGCCTACACGCGCCAGGTCGGGGCCGGTACGCTTGCTGCCCCACTGGAAGGGATGGTCATACACCGACTCACCGGCCACTGAGTAGTGGCCATACCGCAGGGTCTCGGCCCGGAAGGGGCGGATCATTTGCGAGTGGCAGTTGTAGCAGCCTTCGCGGATGTAAACGTCGCGGCCCGCCAGTTGCAGCGGCGTGTAGGGTTGTATGCCCTTGATAGGCTCCGTCGTGGACTTCTGGAAGAACAGTGGAACGATCTCCACCATGCCGCCCACTAGCAGCACCAGCAGGATCAGCACAATCATCAGGAAGTTGTTGGTCTCGATCTTCTCGTGTGAGAAGCGGGAGTTTTCAGTGTTGTTGTTTGCCATGGTTTTTCCTCTTTCCCGCAAATTCATTCACTCAGGCGTGCGCCAAAACGGCGGGTACATGGACATCGACCGACCGTCCGGAGGTGGCCGTCTTCAGCGTGTTCCACAGCATCACAACCATGCCACCCAGATACAGCAGGCCGCCCAACAAGCGCAGTACGTAGAAGGGGTAGGTGGCCTTTACCGACTCGACGAAGGTATAGGTCAGCGTGCCGTCAGTGTTGATGGCGCGCCACATCAGACCCTGCATGACACCGGCAATCCACATGGCCGCGATATAGATCACGATACCGATGGTGGCGGTCCAGAAGTGCACTTCAATGGCCTTGACGCTGTACATCTGCTTCTGGCCAAACAGCCGCGG
>JAZKIR010000132.1:0-5148 GCA_040384785.1 Pseudomonadota bacterium | reverse complement strand
TTGCGCAGGTAAAGGAGGAGGCCGAAGGCCGGGGGACACGGAGCAAAACGCCCGGGCAACCCGATCCTGCGCGTACCAGTGCAGCTCGCATAAAGATCACAGCGGGATATTCCCGTGCTTGCGCCACGGATTCTCCAGCTTCTTGTCCTTCAGCATCACCAGCGAGCGGCAAATCCGCTTGCGTGTCTCCGAAGGCAGGATCACATCGTCAATAAAGCCTCGCGCCCCCGCCACAAACGGATTGGCAAACCGCGCCTTGTATTCCGCCTCTTTAGCCGCCAGCTTGGCCGGATCACCCTTGTCTTCGCGGAAGATGATCTCTACCGCACCCTTGGCACCCATGACCGCGATCTCGGCATTCGGCCAGGCCAGGTTCACGTCACCCCGCAAATGTTTGGACGCCATCACGTCATACGCACCGCCATACGCCTTGCGTGTGATGACCGTGATCTTGGGCACCGTGCACTCGGCATAGGCATACAACAGTTTGGCGCCATGTTTGATGATGCCGCCGTACTCCTGCGACGTGCCGGGCATGAAGCCGGGCACGTCCACAAACGTGATGACCGGGATGTTGAAGGCATCACAAAACCGCACAAAACGCGCCGCCTTGATCGAACTCTTGATGTCCAGACAACCTGCCAGCACCAGTGGCTGGTTGGCGACGATACCGATCGTCTGCCCGTCCATGCGCGCAAAACCGATGATGATGTTCTTGGCGTACTCGGGCTGGATCTCAAAAAAGTCGCCATCGTCCACGGTCTTGACGATCAGCTCCTTCATGTCGTAGGGCTTGTTGGGGTTGTCCGGGATCAGCGTGTCCAGGCTCAACTCCTTGCGGTCAATCGGGTCGCCACTCTTGCGCACCGGCGCCTTCTCGCGGTTGGAGAGCGGCAAGTAGTTGTACAGGCGGCGCAGCATCAGCAGCGCCTCCACATCGTTGTCAAACGCCAGGTCGGCCACGCCACTCTTGGTCGTGTGGGTGATGGCGCCGCCCAGTTCTTCGGCCGTCACCTCTTCATGCGTCACCGTCTTGACCACCTCGGGGCCGGTGACAAACATATACGACGAGTCTTTCACCATAAAGATGAAGTCCGTCATCGCAGGGGAATACACTGCACCGCCGGCCGATGGACCCATGATCATGCTGATCTGCGGGATCACGCCGCTGGCCATCACATTGCGCTGGAACACATCGGCATAACCACCCAGTGACGCCACACCTTCCTGGATGCGCGCGCCGCCCGAATCGTTGAGGCCAATCACCGGTGCGCCAACCTTCATCGCCTGGTCCATGACCTTGCAGATCTTCTCGGCATGGGCTTCACTCAAGGCGCCGCCAAACACCGTGAAGTCCTGGCTGAACACAAACACCAGACGGCCATTGATCATGCCGTAGCCGGTCACCACACCGTCGCCCGGAATCTTCTGGTCTTGCATGCCGAAGTCCACACAGCGGTGTTCGACAAACATGTCCCACTCTTCAAACGTGCCCTCGTCCAGCAGCAGCTCCAAGCGCTCTCGCGCGGTGAGCTTGCCCTTTTTATGCTGGGCGGCGATGCGTTTTTCGCCACCGCCCATACGGGCCAGTTCGCGCTTGGCTTCCAACTGTTCGAGGATGTCGTGCATGGTTGATGTCCTTTTTTTTTCGATCGGGAAAAGGTATTGCAAGGGGTGCTATTGATTCAATAGCGGACTACGTAGAATTTGCGAGGGCTGCGAGCAGATTTCGCGCAGCGGTCGAGGCTGCAAGCTCACCCGCAGCCACGGCGCGCGTCATCTCCGGCAGGCTGGCCTGCACGGCGGGGTTCTGGCGGAAGGCCTGTTTCAGACCTGCGTCAATGCGTTCCCACATCCAGGCCAGGGCCTGCTTCTGGCGGCGCTGCTCCAGCTTGCCATTGGCTTGGCACAGGCGTTCGAATTCGCTGACCGCCTCCCAAAAAGTGTCGACACCAGTGCTCTTCAAGGCGCTGAGTTGAATCACTTTTGGATGCCAATTAGTGGCAATGTGCGGATCGTGGTCCGGGCTGCCATGCATGCCCAACAACCGCAACCCGGAGCTGATTTGCGCCCGCGCCCGCGTGGCGGCATCCGGGTCCAGATCGGCCTTGTTGATGACCACCAAGTCCGCCAACTCCATGACGCCCTTCTTGATGGCTTGCAGATCGTCGCCGGCATTGGGCAGCTGCATCAGCACAAACATGTCGGTCATGCCCTGCACTGCCGTCTCAGATTGGCCCACACCCACAGTCTCGACGATGACGATGTCATACCCCGCCGCCTCGCAGACCAGCATGGCCTCGCGCGTTTTCTCGGCGACGCCGCCCAGCGTGCCGCTACTGGGGCTGGGCCGGATGTAAGCCTCTTCGCGCATCGACAAATGTTCCATGCGGGTCTTGTCCCCCAGGATGGAGCCGCCCGACACCGTGCTGGACGGGTCAATCGTCAGCACCGCCACGCGGTGGCCCTTGTCGATCAAATACAGGCCCAGGGCTTCGATAAAAGTGGACTTGCCCACACCGGGCACGCCGCTGATGCCAATGCGCAAGGACTTGCCAGTGTGCGGCAGCAATGCCGTGAGTAATTCATCAGCCTGGGCGCGGTGGTCCGCGCGTGTGGATTCCAGCAGCGTGATGGCCTTGGCGATGGCGCGGCGTTGTACTGAGGGGTGCTCAGTGTCGACAACTTGTTTGATAGACACCGTTCGGGCTGAGCTTGTCGAAGCCTGGGGCCCAAATTCCCCAGAACGAACGGAAGATTTGGATTTCGCCAATTCCTTCAATCCATCCCAATCCCCTGCAATCAATGCATCCTTCTTTGCACGCGACCAACCTTTGATTTGCTGTTCAAAGGCAATGGCCGCGTCACGTGTTTCGAATTCACCCTGCCACGCCAGCTCGACGGGCTTGCGAGTAGATGTATAGCCGCTTATAGAGGTGGCGTGCTGATGCATGCGCGTTTGCAAATCATCTGTGTGGCCGCAATAGTAAGAGCTATCGGCACACCTCAAAAGGTAAACAATGAAAGGCCTCATCCTCTTGCAGCCATTCCCTTGAGTACCCCAAGGTGGGTGACACGAAAACCCATCGGGTACTTCAGACCGTATCCTAGAGCACGATCAAAACCGATATGGGCAAACCATATCAAACTGATTTGCCAGCAGAGACTTTCCCGCGTTACGACCCCAAGCAAACCCACCAATGCGGCCCCAACGCTGCTGTGGGTCATGTTGTAGGCATACATCCCCACACGCTCATTCGCGAACACATACGCGAGGATGGCCAAGTCAGGCGCGAAAAAAAACAGAGTGAACTCGACCCACGAAAACCCAAGCGATTGATAGATGGCGATGGTCAAGGCCAAATACGCCATACCCTCCCATCGCAAAATGTTGCGCGCGGGATTAAAAACCGCATAGTGATCGCCGCGAATATCTTGCATATCAAAATCAGGCGCGGCAAATGGATTTTTTAATTTCATACCAATTCCTTCCTGTTTCAGAAATCTCCGCTAACAGGCCCTTCGACAGGCTCAGGGCGAACGGATTGGCTCATGCCTGTGCTTTTTGGATCTGGTCCAGCACGTCCCGCGCACTGACGGGAATCGGCGTGCCGGGCCCATAAATTCCCTTGACACCCGACTGGTACAAAAACTCGTAGTCCTGGCGCGGAATCACACCGCCGACAAACACAACGATGTCGTCCGCGCCTTGCTTCTTGAGTTCGGCAATGATGGCCGGCACCAGGGTCTTGTGGCCGGCGGCCAGTGTGGACACACCCACGGCGTGTACGTCGTTCTCAATCGCCTGGCGGGCGCATTCCTCGGGCGTCTGGAACAGCGGGCCCATGTCCACATCAAAGCCCAGGTCGGCAAAGGCGGTGGCTACCACCTTTGCGCCGCGGTCGTGGCCGTCCTGGCCCAGCTTGCTGATCATGACGCGGGGGCGCCGGCCTTGGGCTTCGGCGAAGGCGGCGATGTCTTTCTTCAACTGCTCCCAGTACTCCATGGTGTCTCCTCCGGCTGCGTCATAAGCGGCAGCGTAGACGCCGCTGACCTTTTGTGTGTCGGCGCGGTGGCGGCCAAAGGCTTTCTCCATCGCGTCGCTCACTTCACCCACCGTGGCGCGCAGGCGTATCGCCTGGATGGACAGGTCCAGCAGGTTGCCCGCTCCGGATTCTGCTGCAGAAGTGATAGCAGTCAACGCAGCACCAACGAGGGCTGCATCGCGTTTTTGCTTGATGGCCTTGAGCCGGGCGATCTGCGAATCGCGTACCGCCACGTTGTCAATATCGCGTGCATCGATGGCGTCCTCGGTCTTGAGCTTGTACTTGTTGACGCCCACAATCACGTCCTGGCCACTGTCAATGCGCGCCTGCTTGTCGGCGGCGGCCGCTTCGATCTTCAACTTGGCCCAGCCGCTGTCCACGGCCTTGGTCATGCCGCCCATGGCTTCCACTTCTTCAATGATGGCCCAGGCGGCGTCCGCCATGTCCTGGGTCAGCTTTTCCATCATGTACGAGCCGGCCCAGGGGTCGATCACGTTCGTGATGTGCGTTTCTTCCTGGATGATGAGCTGGGTGTTGCGGGCGATGCGGGATGAAAACTCGGTCGGCAGCGCAATCGCCTCGTCAAACGAATTGGTGTGTAACGACTGCGTGCCACCAAACACTGCGGCCATGGCCTCGATCGTGGTGCGGACCACGTTGTTGTACGGGTCCTGCTCGGTCAGACTCCAACCGCTGGTCTGGCAGTGCGTGCGCAGCATCAGCGATTTGGGGTTCTTGGCGTCAAAACCCTTCATGATGCGGCACCACAGCAGGCGCGCGGCCCGCATCTTGGCCACTTCCAAGTAGAAGTTCATGCCAATGGCCCAGAAGAACGAGAGGCGTCCGGCAAAGGCGTCCACGTCCATGCCCTTGGCAATGGCCGTCTTCACATACTCCTTGCCATCGGCCAGCGTAAAGGCCAGTTCCAACGCCTGGTTGGCGCCAGCTTCCTGCATGTGGTAACCGCTGATCGAGATCGAGTTGAACTTGGGCATATGCTGCGCCGTGTACTCGATGATGTCGCCAATGATGCGCATCGACGGCGCGGGCGGGTAGATGTAGGTGTTGCGCACCATGAACTCTTTCAGAATGTCGTTCTGAA
>JAZKIR010000131.1:0-15281 GCA_040384785.1 Pseudomonadota bacterium | reverse complement strand
ATTTAGCCCCCTCGGGGGGCAGCGACCCGCGCAGCGGCGGAGCATGGGGGCAATATCTCTAGCCGCCCTTTTTGGAGCGCTTGCCGGGGTTTTTCTTGCTGCGTGTAGCAACGCCGCGCTCCAGGCTGACCTTTTGCCCGCGGCCAGCGGTTGGCAGCGTAAAGCCTGGCAAAGGTGTGGGACGTGGTGTGCGTTTACGGTCTGCTTCGGTGACGATTTGATTGCCCATTTAACGGTCCTGACTAAGTTTGCAAAGGCAGTATTAGGCCATAAGTTCAAACCGGCCCCAATTGCCCAGCGTCTTGAAGGGTCGCGCAACCTGGAATTTATCTCCGCCCAAGCCCTTGCAAACATTAGTTAAACTAATGACCTACAGGGAGCGGACCGAAGGCGGCACAGTCGCCCGGCACTATTGGCCACTGAATTGCTAGGCTGGAATGAACTATGCGAACCTTTGATTCGGACGCGCTGGAATGTCTGGCTGCCATTGTGGAAGAGGGTGGCTTTGAGCGCGCTGCGGTGCGCCTGTCCGTCACCCAGTCGGCGGTCTCGCAGCGCCTTCGAGCGCTCGAGGCCCAGGTGGGCACCGTGCTGCTGGTGCGCAGTCGACCCATCAAACCTACTTCCGCCGGGCGTTTGCTGATCAAACACGCGATGCAGATGCGCCTATTGCGTGCCGATCTGGAAACCGATTTACAGGATTTGACGCCAGGCGCGGGGGCGCTACGCGAGGAAGACCGCATCTCCATCGCCATCAACGCAGACAGCATTGCCACCTGGGCGTTGCCCGCGTTGGGAGAGTTGGTGAGTGAGGGCCTGCCGATGGAAATCATTACCGACGACCAGGACTTCACCCACGAGTGGCTACGCGAAGGCCAGGTACTGGGCTGCGTGACCACACTCAAGCAGGCGCTGCGCGGCTGCAAAGTATTGCCGCTGGGAGCCATGCATTATGTGGCCGTCGCAACCCCGGACTACGCCAGCGCCCACTGCCCGCAGGGGTTGACGCCGCACAACTTCCGCACCATTCCCTTCATTGCCTTTAATCGCAAGGATGACCTGCAGACCGACTTCGTCAGCCGGGCCTGCGGCCTGCGACGGGTAGCCCTGAGCCAGCGCTTTGTGCCCAGTGTGGAAGGCCAGGTTCGCGCGGTGCTGGCGGGTTGGGGTGCCAGTGTGCTGCCGGAGTTGCAGGTACACGCGCTGCTGGCCAGCGGCGCCCTGGTCAATCTGGCGCCCCAGGTCACGCTGCCGGTCAATCTGTACTGGCACTGCTGGAACCTGGATTCAGTGGTCATAGACCGGCTGACGGCCGCGTTATCCAAAGCCGCCGCAACGGCGCTGAAAACTCCACGGTTACAAATTGACCCTTGACTGTATTTTTGGACGCATGGGGCTAAACTGCCGCCATGTACTCCAGCCCCGTCGCCAAGGTCTCCTTCAAAACCCAGATGCTGCAGGCGCGCGAAGACGCCATCATTCGCGCGGTGAATCACCTACTGGCGGAGAAAGGCTTTGATGCCATGACGGTGGACGAGGTGGCCGCCGCAGTCGGCATTGCCAAGGCCAGCCTGTACAAGCATTTTCCCAGCAAGGAACACCTGGCTGCCGCTGCAATGGTGCATGTCATGCGACGGGCCCAGGCCTTTCTGAAGGGACTGTCAGAAGAGGCCAGCGCCGTCGACAAGCTGCGCGCCGTGGTGCGCTGGACCATGGAGCTCAAACTGGCTGGTGAAATGCCGTCGCTGCCGAGCCAGAATTCCAGTTTGCGCGCGACCTTGATCGCGAACCAGGACTATATGAACGGCCTGATCGAAGTCAGCGACCAGTTGGGCACGTGGATTGAAGCAGCGCAAGCGCGGGGCGCCATCAACCCTCGGCTACCGGCCATTGCCATTTTGTACACGCTGTATGCCAGGGCCTGTGACCCGGTGTTGGAGTTCTTGAAGATGGGTGGCCAGCACAGCGATGCGGAGATCGTAGATCTGGTGCTGTCGACGTGTTTTGACGGCTTGAACGCCCGCTAGACCCGGCGGGATGGGCGTAAGCCGCTCCTCATTCATGAGCAACATTTTGTGACTGCATGCCAGGCTGCGACTTGTTATGCTGCCCCTCCGGGCCCTTCAGTCCAGGCCTTCGGAGACCACGCCATGCTACTGCATTTGTCTTTGCGTTTGACCCGCTTCCCGCGCCTGTTTGTCTGCTACCTGCTGTGCCTGCTGGCATGGGCGGGCACACCAGCGGCGGCCCAGAACCCAGCCCCCGGCGCGCCCGCGCTGATGCTTGCCAAGGTCTACCACCCCGGCGTCGACCTGGCCGACTACTGGGTCAGCGAGAAATACGACGGCCTGCGCGGCTACTGGGACGGTCAACGGCTGCTGACACGGGGTGGTGAGCGGGTGCAGGCTCCGGCCTGGTTCACTGCGGGTTGGCCCGCCACGCCGCTGGACGGCGAGTTGTGGGCCGGGCGTGGCCAGTTTGCCCGGGCGACCTCCACGGTGCGCCAGCAGGTACCGGACGATGCCGCCTGGCGCGGCATGCGCTTCATGGTGTTTGACATGCCCACGCACGGTGGCCCGTTCACCGACCGCATCCCGGCGCTGAAGGCCGTGGTCACGCAGATAGCGCAACCCTGGGTGGTGGTCGTGGCGCAGACCCGCGCTACCACACACGCCGCCTTGCAGGCGCAGATGAACCGCGTGGTGAAGGCCGGTGGCGAGGGCCTGGTGCTGCACCGCGGTGCGTCGTTGTACACAGCGGCCCGCAATGGCGATTTGCTGAAGGTGAAGCCGCATGAGGACGCCGAGGCCCGTGTGCTGGGCCACCAGGCCGGACGGGGCAAATACGCCGGCATGCTGGGCGCCTTGCTGGTGGAAAGCGTGGCCAGCGGCAATGCGGCGGCGCCCGGTGTGCGCTTCAAGATCGGCACGGGTTTGTCGGATGCGCAGCGGCACGATCCGCCGCCGGTGGGCAGTGTGGTGACCTACCGGTTTCGGGGTTTGACCGATGCCGGTGTGCCGCGTTTTGCCAGCTTTGTGCGGGTGGCGGCAGACCGGACCGCCTCCGATTTCGCGCCGGCGGTACCGGTGGTTGCCCCGTAAATTGCTCTTGTATTTATAGCGCAATACGCTTATTTCACGAGGGCTAGCGCCCGATTTGTAATAAGTGTTGGGGCTGGAAGCTGACCTGCTCGTTTTTGCGCGCGTAGCCCAGCGGATTGGCGACGACTTGGCAGCCCTGGTGCATGTAGTCGCTAGGCGCGTGCAGGTGGCCGTGCAACCACCACTGCGCCAGCGGCAGCAAGTCATCCAGTGCATTGCAGAAACCCGCCGTGCCGGGCGTGCGCCCGTAACGTGGATCGGCACTGAGCAGGCTGGGCGCAAAGTGGGTCACGACCACGGTGCTGCCGTCAAAAGGCTGGGCCAACGCATCGCGTAGCCACGCTTGGCACACCAAGGCCTGCTCACGCAGGCCATCAGCCAGCCAGGGTTCACCGTTGCGCGTGGTCAGTGTCTTGCGCAAGTAGTAGTTGGCGGCACGGAATGCCTTGTCGCGGGACTTGAGCAATTGAGCCAGCTGGTTGGCACCCGCCGCCACACCGGTTCGCGCAGCTGCTGGCGGCTCGGTGAGGCCCAGCGCGTCAAAGTCGGACCACAAAGTGGTGCCAATAAAGCGCACGCCGTGCAGCACCAGGGTTTCGCGCTCCAGCCAGATCAGGCCCAGGCGCTCGCAAGTTTCGCGCAGGCGGGCATGGGCTGCATCGAAGTCCAGGCCATCATATTCATGGTTGCCCGGCACAAAAATCACCGGCGTGGGCCAGCCGGCCTTGGGCGAAAACCGGCCCAGACCGAAGTCAGCGTCCGCCAGTTGTGAACCGGCTTGGTAGGAGCCGATGTCGCCGGCCAGTACCAGCAGATCCGCGCCCGGCGCTGGCTGTGCCGTCCAGTGGGGATGGGCCTCCAGGTGCAGATCTGACAGCAATTGCAGCTTCATGGCTTGAACGCCTGCTCTGACAACGCCGCCACCTGCGCGCGCAGCCAGGCATGGGCGCTGGAACGGTCCTGGCGCTGGTGCCATACCGCGTCTACTTGGATGGTGGGTGCCGGGAAGGGCAGCTCGCGCAAGACCAGTTGCTCGGCAAATCCGGTGTCATTGACAAAATGCCGTGGCAACACGGTCAGCAGGTCCGAGTGCGCGACCACTTTGCCTGCGGTGAAGAACTGGTTCACGGTCAGCACCACGCGCCGCTTACGGTCCACCGCCTCCAGCGCCTCGTCGATGAAGCCATAGGCCCGGCCCGAAAAGCTGACCAGCATATGCCGCGCGCCACAAAAGCGGTCCAACGTCAGCGGCCCGTCGGCCAAGGGATGGCCCCGGCGCATGACACAGACATAGTCGCCGTGGAACAGCCGGTGGTGCAAAAAGGCCACCGCTTCGCCGGATTGGGCACGCGCCGTCAGGTCGGCCATGACGGCGGGAAAGTGTCCGATGGCCAGATCCGCATGGCCTTCGTCCAACAGCCGGCGCGGGTCCCGCGTGGTCAGCGGAACCACGCGCAGGGAGACATCGGGTGCTTGCTCCGCAAGAAGCGCAACTAGGGGCGGCATCAGTTCGGCCGCGGTGGCGTCGGCCATGGTCAGCACAAAGGTCGTGGACGCCTTGCCGGGCTCGAATACATTCGGGGCCAAGGCCGTCTCCAGGCGCTGCAGGGCGTCGCGCACGGCGGGCCACAATTCTTGCCCTCTGGCAGTCGGTTCCAGGTTGCGGCCTTTGCGCACCAGCAGTTCGTCGCCCAGCGTCTCCCGCAGCCGCCGCAGGGCATTGCTGACCGCCGGCTGGGTCAGCGACAAGTGGTGGGCTGCCCGCGTCAGGCTGCGTTCGGACATAACCACGTCAAACACCTTCAACAGGTTGAGATCGAGGTTACGAAGGCTGGGCGGTGGCATGGGAAATCATAACCGTTGTGAATACTAGGCATCACTAACATAAAGTTGAACAACATCAGTAAAAACCCTAAGATCTACCCATGCTGATCAATAAATCGTCTTCTGTTCGTTCTTCCAAGGAGTTTGCCATGGCCCGTTCTGCCTCTACTTCTGTTCGCCCTCATTTCGCACCCGCAGCCGCAACGGCTCGCGCGTCCAGTCAACCCGCCACACGCGGTTTTGACGGCTCCCGTTCGCTGGCCGGCATGTTACTGGCCGCAGTTGTGGCGGCCTTGCTGGTGGTTGCCGACCAGCTGATCGAGACCTGGGCTGACGGCCATTTGCTGGTGGTTTGGGTAGCGCTGTGGACCGTCGCTTTCGCGGCGCTGGCCCTGCTGGCCCCGCCCCTGCGCCAGTTGGCACAGGCTTTGGCGGCCGCAATGGGCCGTTGGTCCGTAGCCCGCGCAGCACGACGCTCCGACGAAGCAGTCTGGCGCGTCGCGCAACAAGACCACCGCGTGATGCGCGAACTGCAAATGGCCCGTCTGCACAGCGAATACCAAGCCTAAATAACTAGGGCCACGCCCAACAAAAAAAGCCACTGAAGTCCGGTGGCTTTTTTTACGCCTGTTAAGCATTTACCGCCCAGCAGCCCATTGATAAATTGCAGCTCCCTGGGGAGTTACACAGAGTGGGCGGCCGAGGGGGGCAGTTACAGTCATGCAGCCAAGCGCTGCTCTAACTTGGCCTTGGTTTCTATCAGTTGCTGTGGCAGATGGTAGGCCAACTGGGTGAACAGCTCGTCGTGCAAGGCAAACTCCTGCTTCCAAGCCGCTGTGTCCAGGCTGGTCACGGTCTTGAACTGCTCGGCGCTGAAATCCAGGCCGGTCCAGGTAATTTCAGAATAGGCAGGGCTGACGCCGAAACCGTTTTCGCTGCCCTGGGCCGTGCCTTCGATGCGGTCAATCATCCACTTCAGCACGCGCATGTTTTCGCCGTAGCCCGGCCAGACGAACTTGCCATCGTCACCCTTGCGGAACCAGTTGACGGCGTACATCTTGGGCAGCTTGGCACCCGACTTGCCCAGCTTGGTACCCATGTCCAGCCAATGCTGGAAGTAGTCGCTCATGTTGTAGCCCATGAAGGGCAGCATCGCAAACGGATCACGGCGCACCACGCCTTGTTGGCCGACGGCAGCAGCGGTGGTCTCGGAACCCATGGTGGCGGCCATATAAACGCCTTCAACCCAGTTGCGGGCTTCAGTGATCAGTGGCACGGTCGTGGAGCGGCGGCCACCGAACATGAACGCGTCAATAGGCACGCCATTGGCATCGTCCCACTGGGGGTCCAGCGCGGGGTTGTTGCCAGCAGCCACGGTGAAACGGGCGTTCGGGTGGGCGGCCTTGGCGCCGGTTTCTTTCGCGATCTGGGGAGTCCAGTCCTTGCCCTGCCAGTCGATCAGGTGCGCGGGCATGTTGCCAGCGTCCTTCTCCATGCCTTCCCACCACACATCGCCATCGTCGGTCAGTGCGACGTTGGTGAAAATGACATTTTTGCCCAGGCTGGCCATGCAGTTGGGGTTGGTCAGTGTGTTGGTGCCGGGAGCGACGCCAAAATAACCGGCTTCTGGGTTGATGGCGTACAGCTTGCCGTTGGTGCCGGGTTTGATCCAGGCGATGTCGTCACCGATGGTGGTGACCTTCCAGCCTTCGAACCCTTCAGGTGGCACCAGCATCGAGAAATTGGTCTTGCCGCAAGCGCTGGGGAAGGCCGCTGCCACGTGGTATTTCTTGCCTTGGGGATTGGTCACGCCCAGGATCAGCATGTGTTCGGCCAGCCAGCCGGGGTTGGTCTCGGTCGCCGCAGCGCGGCCCATGGTGGACGCAATACGCAGCGCAAAACATTTCTTGCCCAACAGCGCGTTGCCACCGTAACCGGAGCCATAGGACCAGATTTCACGGGTTTCGGGGTAATGCACGATGTACTTGGTCTTGTTGCAAGGCCACTTCACGTCGGCCTGGCCCGCCGCCAGCGGAGCACCGGTGGTGTGCATGCAGGGCACAAAGTCGCCATCCACACCCAACACGTCGTACACGGCCTTGCCCATGCGCGTCATGATGCGCTGGTTGACCGCCACATAGGCGCTGTCGGAGAGCTCAATGCCGATGTGGGCAATGTGCGAACCCAGGGGGCCCATGGAGAATGGCACCACATACATGGTGCGGCCTTTCATGCAGCCGTCAAACAGCGCGGGGGTCCCGTCATCCTGGCCGGATTGCAACAGCTTACGCATCTCGGCCGGGGCCATCCAGTTGTTGGTAGGGCCGGCGTTTTCTTTTTGCGCGCTGCAGATATAGGTGCGGTCTTCGACCCGGGCCACGTCGGTGGGGTCGGAACAGGCCAGGAAGCTATTGGGGCGCTTGGCGGGGTTGAGCTTTTTGAAGGTCCCCGCGTCGACCAGTTGCTGGCACAGGCGCTGATATTCCTCCTCAGACCCGTCGCACCAGTAAATGGCTGCGGGTTTGGTCAGTGCGACCATATCGGCGACCCAAGCGATCAGCTTGGGATTTTTGACGTAACTGGGCGTATTGAGATTCAAGCCCTGCATGGTGGGTGCGTTCATAAAAGTAGCTCCTAGTTTGAAAATCGTCTTTTCAAAATCCAAGGCAGGCCTCTGACTTTGAGAAAACGGTTTCCGGAAAACTACGGATGCAACCATCCCGACATTTCACGCGGACAACTGGGGCAGGTCCACCATTTTAAGAACTGGTACCGCGGTTACATGTAAGTTACTGGTAAAAGTTATGCAAAACATGCATAGGTTTATGCGCCGGTTTCGCAGGGTTTGCGAAAATCCGGAGCACGGCTGCGCGGCGCGGTGGTGCGCGCTAGCCGACGAAAAAGAAAGAGGGGATCAACGGGTGTAACACTTGTGCTGCGGAGCCAGCCGCAGGCGCATCACACCCTACCGAAAGGCGCTGAGGCGGCCTTTAAGCCATGAAGACGGCGATGAACGCCAACAGGAAAATCAGCACGCCGCCCACGACGGGCAAGACAATAGGAATCAAGGGCACGATGGCTTCGACAGCATCAACTTCGTGGCCAGCAGGCGGCTGAGGGGTGGGGGCGGACATGGAGAGTTCCTTCAGGACATGAATGGGATTTTCGGAGGATTTTACCTATACGAAGGGCTTACACGGCAGCACTAGGTTTTACCGCCGGGCCGCCCCAAGGTAAAACGCACCCCCTTGGGGGCAGGGAGCCACACAAAGTGGGCGACCGTGGGGGTCATGTTCTTCAGCCCAGTTGTGCATCAAAACCCGCCTGTCGCAGCACCGCCAATACTTCTTGCACATGGGCATGGCCGCGTGTCTGCACCACCAGCTCCACCTCGGCGTTTTGTGCCGACAGCGTGGTAAAAGCCCGCTGGTGGTGAACCTCCTCAATATTGGCACCGGCTTCGGCCACCGTTGCGGTGATCCGTGCCAGCGAGCCCGGAACGTCGCGCGCGCCCACCCGAATACGTGCCAGCCGACCGGCACGCACCATGCCGCGCTCGATGATGGCCGCCAGCAGCAAGGGATCGATATTGCCACCGCACAACACCAGCCCCACCCGCTTGCCTTTGAAGCGTTCGGGGTATTTCAGCAAGGCCGCCAGCCCCACGGCGCCGGCCCCCTCGACCAGGGTTTTTTCCACTTCCAGCAGCATGACCAGTGCCTGCTCGATGTCGCCCTCGTCCACCAGCAACAGGTCGTCCACGCGTTGGCGAATGATGTCCATGGGAATGCGTCCCGGCGTACCGACCGCAATGCCTTCGGCGATGGTGCTGGCGCCCTGCGGATGCTCCGTACCCTGGATGGCGTTGAACATGGCTGGGAAACGCACGGTTTGCACACCCACCACTTCCATCGTCGGGCGCAGCGCCTTGGCCACGGTCGCCATGCCTGAAATCAGACCACCGCCACCGATGGCAATAACCAGCGCGTCCAGATCAGGCACTTCTTCCAGCATTTCCAGCGCCACCGTACCCTGGCCCGCCACAACGGCCTCGTCGTCATACGGATGCACAAAGGTCAGATGGCGTTCGTCGGCCAGCGCAAAGGCATGGCTGCGGGCTTCCTCCAATGTATCGCCGTGCAGGATGACCTCGGCCCCAAACCCGCGCGTGCGCTCGACCTTGACGCCTGGCGTGAAGCGCGGCATGACGATCACGGCGTGCAGGCCCAGACGTTGTGCGTGGTACGCCACACCCTGCGCATGGTTACCTGCGCTCATGGCAATCACCCCCCGCGCGGACTGCTCGGGTGTCAACTGGGCCAGTTTGTTGCAGGCGCCGCGCTCCTTGAAGGACGCGGTGAACTGCAGGTTCTCGAACTTCAGAAACACCTGCGCACCGGTGATGTCGGACAGGGTTTGGGAGGCCACGCAGGGTGTGCGCAGCAGATGGCCATTTAGCCTTTGCGCCGCGGCCAGGACGTCTTGGTATTCAATCATTCCGGCATTGTGATGCTTTTTGGCCGCGTGTCTGCCAAACCCCGTCTGCGGGGAAATCTTGTTATCAACACTTCCATCTTGTGCCAGTCTGCTGTATGGTGGCCCCGTAAGCAACTGTGCTGGAGGCATTTGATGGCCAAGCGTTTGTTGTCCCAGCCCCTGGGTGGGCATCTGATTCCCTCACCGGGCCTCTTGGAGGCGCCGGTTTTGGATCTGATGTGCTCCCACTTTGTGCTGACCCTGGCCACACGCCAGGCAGCAGGGCTCAACGTGCGCCGCGATTTCAACGGCATTGTCGGACTGGCTGGCCGCCATTTGGTGTGGCCGGTATCGGTACTGACCCGGTTGCGCGAATTTTTGGCCCGCCGCTGTGTCAGCAACGAACTGTGGCGCGGTCATGAGGCACTGGACGCAACCGAATTTTTGGCCCGTCACGGTGCCTGGCGCGGACCCTATGACGAAGCCACGCTGTATTTTTTCCTGGACGAATACGCCAAGGACCAGCCCAAAGATCTGATTTCGGTGCTGACGGTCACTGGTGAGTGGCTGCGCCACTCGCTGAAACGCCAGTCCACGCTGGTCGAGAAAAACATCAACGCGTTGGCCGGTTTGCTGCAGCTCAACAAGGCCGAACGCGCGCTGCTGCTGTACGGCACGCTGGCACGCTACCAGCGCGACATGCGCAGCATCCTGGTGGAATTCAAGGTCAATAACGCGCCGGAAGCCTATGCGGCGATTGCCGATGTGGCAGGCGTCAACCCGGACCAGGTGGCCGAGGCGCTGCGCGCCGGCTCGCGGTTGGAGCGCATCGGCCTGGTCGAAAACCTGATCTCAGAGCACAACATCACCGACCTGGCGGACCTGATGAAGGTCAGCGAAAAACTGCCTCCCGTGCTGATGCGCCCCTACCGCGACCAGGCCGAGTTGATGGCGGTTTTCACGCGCCTGTCCGCCAAAAGCACGCTGGGCATGGATGATTTCGCCTTTGTTGCCGAGGACGCGCAGGTCATGTGCAACCTGCTGGCCAATGCGGTTGCACGCCATGAGGTAGGCATCAATGTGCTGCTCTACGGCCCTCCCGGCACCGGCAAGACCGAGCTTGCGAAAGTGGTAGTGCAGGCCGCGGGCTTGGACCTGTTTGAGGTTGAGTATGCCGACCGCGATGGCAATTCACTGAGCGGTCGGGACCGTTACCGTTCTCTGCAGATTGCCCAGGTCTTTCTCAAGGGCAGCGCCCAGGCGGCGCTGCTGTTTGACGAAGTGGAGGACGTGTTTCCGCCGATTTCCAATGAGGCGGCCCAGTGGATGGCCAGGGCCGACGCCACCGCGGCACCACCCAGTGGTAGCGTCAGCGGCAAGGCCTGGGTCAACCAGGTGTTGGAGTCCAATGTGGTGCCCACCATCTGGGTCACCAACCGCATAGAGCAGATAGATCCGGCATTCCGGCGTCGGTTTGCCTACCATCTGGAGCTCAAGTCTCCGCCCCCCGGCGCCAGAGAAGAGTTGGTCCGCAAGACGCTGACCGGCGTTGCCGTGTCTGACGCCTTTGTCGCCCGACTGGCCCGCCGCAAGGGGCTGACGCCGGCGCAGATTCGTACCGCTGTGCGCTTTGCTGGCCTGGCGAGCGCTGAGACACGCGCCACCGACACCGCGCAGACCGCACTGGAGGCCTTGATCGAACGTCAACTCAAAAACGCCGACCAGGCACTGGGCAATCGGGCGGCTGACGGTGCGCGTTTACTGGCGGCCAACCGCTACAACGCCGAGCTGCTGAACGTGGAAACGCGCTTCGATATCCCGCGCATGGTGCAAGCCCTGCAGGCCAGAGGTCACGGAACCCTGTGTTTTTACGGACCGCCCGGCACCGGCAAGACCGCGCTGGCCGAACACATCGCCACCACACTGGCCCAGCCACTGCACGTGCGCCAGGCCAGCGACTTGATGGGCAAATACGTGGGCGAAACCGAACAAAACATGGCAGCCATGTTCCGGGAGGCTGAAACCGAAAACGCGATTTTGCTGCTGGATGAAGCCGATAGTTTTTTACAGGACCGCAGGGGTGCCCAGCGCAGCTACGAAGTGTCGGAAGTCAATGAAATGCTGCAGGGCATGGAGCGCTTCCACGGCATTTTCATCTGCACCACCAATTTGATGGACCGCATAGACCAGGCCGCTCTGCGCAGATTTACCTTCAAGATCCAGTTCAAACCGCTGACTCGGGCGCAGCGCCAAGCCTTGTTTGTCACCGATGCCTGTGCCGGTGACGTCACGCGGCTGGAACATGACCTGGAAAAACGCCTGGCCGTCCTTGAGCAACTCTGTGTCGGCGACTTTTCGGCCGTCAAACGGCAGGCCGAGATACTGGATGTGCGCCTGGAACCGACCGAATTCCTGGAACAGCTCGAAGCCGAGCACCGCATCAAACCCGAGGTGCGAGAGGCCCGGGGCATGGGCTTTTTGCAGTAATTCCTGACCTGGCAGACCACATTTTCTGCCGGCCCTGTCAACCAAATTGTTGAGTCAGCCGTCATATCTGCATGCGGATGCCATCAATCGCCAGCCCGTTGGAAACAAAGCCAGGCGCCTTGAAAGTATCCAGTTTTATTCATTTTGACCTGTTGACATGAACAAAGAAACGATTAGGGTACCTGAAAAAGGCACCTACCAGTGGCAACTTTTTGATTACTGGTCCGACGAATTTCGTAGCACCAATGCAGACCACTCAGCCTACATCGCGCTGAATTTTGCCGGCGTTCTCGACGCTTGCCGCAGCAAACTGCAGGCCTTGATCCAACACCACAGTCAGCACGTTTGTGATGCCAAAGGTGGCAAACGCCATAGCCGGGCTATTGCGCGGCTGCAAAACACCATGTCGGGTGCTGCGTTGTCCTATGAAACCTGCTTTCGCCGTTCCGCCGCCTAACCCTTGCCCCCACGGTTGCCCACTGCGTGTGGCGCCCTGCCCCCCAAAGGGGGCCGCGTTTGGCAAAACCCCAAGTCCACACCATGGGACGGCCCGGCGGTGAAACCTAAGCGTTGACGACGCGCAGCACTTCCTGCGCATAGGCTTCCAGCTTTTTCGCCCCCATGCCGCTGATACCCTGCAGGTCGTCCAGGGTTTGTGGCGCGCGTTTGGCGATTGCCGCCAGTGTGGCATCGTGAAAAATCACATAGGCCGGTAAATTGTGTTCACGCGCCACCTCGGCGCGCCAGGCTTTCAGCGCGGCATAACGCACCAATCCCTCTCCATCCAGCGCAATCGGAGCTTTGACTACAGCAGATCCTGCGCCAGGGCGCTTGCTCTTGCGGCTGACAGGTGTGGACACGGATTCGCGCAGCTGTACAGCCACTTCTCCACGCAGCACGGCCCGGGATTGTTCTGTCAATTGCAGGGTATTAAACGCCTGCGCATCCACCGCCACCGCGCCCATGGCGATCAGTTGGCGCAACACGCCCCGCAACTGGATTTCGCTGAAATCGGCGCCGATGCCAAAGGTGCTCAGGCTGGCATGGCCATGTTGCGTGACTTTTTCGGTAGTCTTGCCACGCACGATATCCATGACATGGCCGGCGCCGAACGACATGCCGCTGGACTGCTGGATGCGGTAAATGGTGCTGAGCAGCTTGCGCGCGGCGTCGGTGCCGTCCCAGACCTCGGGCGGATTTAGGCAGTTGTCGCAGTTCTGGCACCGGTAGCCCGGGCCATCACCGAGCTGCTCCCCAAAATACGCCAGCAAGCGCACGCGGCGGCAATCCGTGGCTTCGGCCAGGCCCAACAACGCGTCCAGCTTGCCGCGCAATGCCTGCTTGAATTCCTCGCCCGCCGGGCTCTCGTCGATCATGCGGCGCTGGTTCACCACGTCCTGCAGGCCATATCCCATCCAGGCATAGGCCGGCAAGCCATCGCGGCCGGCGCGGCCAGTCTCCTGGTAATAACCTTCAATATTTTTGGGCATGTCCAGGTGGGCGACAAAACGCACATCGGGTTTATCGATGCCCATACCAAAGGCTATTGTTGCCACCATGACCACGCCCTCTTCGCGCAAAAAGCGGTTCTGGTGGTCTTGGCGCACCTTGCTGTCCAGCCCCGCGTGGTAGGGCAAGGCGCGGATGCCGGCATCCACCAGTGTCTGGGCCACGTCTTCGACCCGCTTGCGAGATTGGCAGTAGACAATGCCGGCGTCGCCCTCGTGTTCGCGCTCGATAAAGCGCAGCAGTTGTTGCACGGCCTCACGCTTTTCGACGATGGTGTAACGAATGTTGGGGCGGTCGAAGCTGCTGACGAAGGCGCGGGCATCCTGCAATTGCAGGCGCTCCAGGATGTCGGCGCGGGTCAGGTCGTCGGCCGTCGCGGTCAGCGCGATGCGCGGCACGCCGACATAACGCTCGTGCAACACGGTCAGCGCCCGGTACTCGGGGCGGAAATCGTGGCCCCATTGGCTGACGCAGTGCGCCTCGTCGATGGCGAACAGGCTCAACTGGTTGCGTTCATACAGCGAGTCCAGCAGGGCCAGGAAGCGGGGATTGGTCACGCGCTCGGGCGCAGCATAGAGGCAGGTTATGTCGCCGCGCAGCAGGCGTTGCTCAATCTGGTAGGCCTCTTCGCCGCTCAGCGTCGAGTTCAGGAATTCGGCGCTGACACCCGCCTCGTGCAATGCCCCCACCTGGTCGTGCATCAGCGCGATCAAGGGCGAAATCACCAGCGCAACCCCGTGCCCGGCCTGCTGGCGGGCAATGGCCGGTATTTGGTAACACAGCGACTTGCCGCCGCCGGTGGGCATCAGCACCAGCGCGTCGCCGCCGTTGGCCACATGCTCGACGATGGCCTGCTGCGGCCCGCGGAACTGCGCATAACCAAATACCTCTTCAAGGATGGTATGCAGAGTCTGGGTGCAAATGGAGGAATCGTTAGCTATCAAAATAGTAGCGTACTGTGCAATGTATTCGGGGGCTAGGGCCGAAAATTCTATGGGGCAATGGACTGGATGGCCAGTGGCGATACCCCTATTGTCGGGCATGACCCGGCGCCCGTGCTGTGCACAGCCGGGATATCGTGGTCTAAAATGCATGTATCCCAAGGGGCGCTGCAGCGGCCCGGCGCTGCACACCGCAGTTTGCCGAAGGTCGCCAGGCTTGGGTTTGTCAACGGCGCTCACTTGTTTGTCAACTTACAAGGTGAGCCGCTTTCCATGAAAACTCCTTCCTACACCCGCGGCCAGGCACTGCCCGGCATTCTGGCCCAACGCATTGCGATCCTGGACGGTGCTATGGGCACCATGATCCAGCGCTTCAAGCTGGGTGAGGCGCAGTACCGCGGTGCGGGCTACACCGGCCCGGGCGCGCAGGGTGCACGCTTCACCGATTTCCACCGCGATGTCAAAGGCAACAACGAGCTGTTGAGCCTGACCCGCCCGGACGTGATCTCCGACATCCACGAACGCTACCTGGCCGCCGGCGCCGACCTGATCGAGACCAATACCTTTGGCGCGACCACCGTGGCCCAGGCCGACTACGACATGGCCGATCTGGCCGTGGAAATGAATCGGGTGTCGGCCAAACTGGCCCGCGCCGCCTGCGACAAATACTCAACCCCCGACAAGCCACGTTTTGTCGCCGGCGCCCTAGGCCCCACGCCCAAAACCGCCAGCATCAGCCCAGACGTGAACGACCCCGGCGCGCGCAATGTGACCTTTGAAGAGCTGCGCCAGGCCTATTACGACCAGACCAAGGCTTTGGTTGAAGGCGGCAGCGACGTGCTGCTGGTGGAAACGATCTTTGACACGCTGAACGCCAAGGCCGCGCTGTTTGCGATTGACGAATACTTCGAGGCCAGCGGCGAGCGCCTGCCCATCATCATCA
>JAZKIR010000130.1:0-2308 GCA_040384785.1 Pseudomonadota bacterium | reverse complement strand
CACTTTGATGCCGCTCGCGCTGGGGGCGTCCATTCCATTGGCCCGGCGGGAAATTGTTGCCCTGCGGCCTGGTTAACACCTACCATCGGCGGGTCCGCAACCACTAAGGCGATCATGAAAATCCACCATTTGCTTGTATCTCTGTGCCTGCTGCCGCTCATGGGGCACGCCGCGGATGTGGCTCCCAAACCAAGCAATAACATGGGCGTTGCGCCGCCCGCTCGCGCCGCCATGCAGGCGCCCGGTGTGCCGGAGATAGGCGCGGATCAAGCCATGGTGGCACTCTTCAGCCTGGCGCCCCTGATGAATGAGTTCGAGGTCACAGTCCAGCCACTGGGCAGCCACTACCAGCCATTCTCCCAGTGGGCGGGACAGACCCGGCAAGAGCTGCGCGCCTTGATTGACACGGCAAAGGTCGCCAAAACCAGTGGCGACATGGTGTTGCTGAGCAACAAGGCCAAGCCCCAGTTTGAGAAAGCGATCAAGATCGCCAAGGCCATCGTGCCACTGGACCCCGAGGTCCATTTCCTGAAGAGTCAAATCGCCAAAGCGTCGGAGTGCCTGGGCAAACGCCACGCCGCACTGCAGCAGGCCGAAGAAAAAATCAAGACCGCCATCCAGTTCGCCATGGGCGGTATGCCGGCCAGCGTGTCATCGCTGAAGAGCCTGGTGACCGAGGCCAATACCGCCTGCCCGTAACAGCCGCGCAATGGCTGCGTTCAAGCCCGTTCTTAGTTGACGACTGCCACCCGTTGATCCGACTGCTCCACCGTGACCTGGGCCACCATGGCCGCGACCTGCGCATTCATATTGCGCGGCTGCAGCCGCACCGTGGGGTGTTGCCGGGCAAACACCCGGAACAGCTCGTCGGCAAAGCCCTGGCCAATGGCGTCCACGCCTTCAAAATCCAGGTCCACTGCGTCAAACGCGTCCAGGCGGTTGGCAATGCGTTTGGCCTGCGCGCGCGACTCCAGCGCCTCGCCTGCGGCGTGGGCCAGACGCATCGCCACCTCGGTGCGGGAGAAACTCAGGTCGGTTGAGCCCTTGGAATGGGCGCCAAATACCTCTTCCAACGTGCGTGTGGAATTCAGCGCCAGCGACATAAAAATCGCCGTGCCGCTGACGCCCAACGGATTGGCCTTCAGCCATTCCTTGCGCTGCCAATGGTTGTGCTGGTAGGTCAACTGGTTGGCGTACAGGTCGAACACATCGAACAGGCGGGACGTAAAGAACAGGCCGCGCCCAGTGTGAAATTCGGGCTGCGTCGTGAGCTTGCCCTTGCTCAGTTCCAGCAGCGCCAGTTGCGGGCTGGCGATGTGGAACGCATCCTGGATGCGGTTGAAGACGCCGCAGCCGTCGTCGCGTATCAGCAGGTGCAGATGCGTGGGGTTTTGCCGCATCGAGATCGACACCCGGGTACCCCCGCTGTGGTCCACCGCGTTGTTCAACAGTTCGGTGAAGGCGTGGTGGGCCAGCCGTGCGACATTCGGGGCCAGTTCGAAGCAGGGTGAGAAATCGCGCTCCCACGGGGTTTGCTCGTCAAGCCCGGCAATCACGTAACTGCGGTTGACGTTGCGCAGCTGGCTGGGCTTGTACACCGGGTGCGAGCGGCTGCCCTGGCGCGTGATCCAGCCTTCGTCTATCAACGCGCGCAGCCATTTGCCCATCGTGGAACGGCTGACGCCAAACTGGGCCGCGAGTTCGGCACACAGGTGTGTGGGGTTGGCAACGGCCTTGGCCGTGATGACGGTCTTGAGTTCCTTCAACTGCGCTACGGACATGGCCACTCCACAATGTGCAAGTATTTACCGGACGCGCCAGTGTGCCACCGCGGCCGAGCCAGCGCCACCGGGTTCACCCTTGCGGGTTTGATGCACACTGACTTTCGACTTCTGACTTCTGGCTTCCGAACTTCCAAACTGCCGGGATTCGAACTTCCGGCCCCCACTCCCCCCTAACCCCCTCGCCCCGCCGGGCGAGGGGGAGCCAATGCGGACAGCCGATTTGGCTGCTTTGCGCCGAATACGGAGTTACTGCAGTGAGGTTGCGGTAGGGGTTTGTTTTCTCAGGTTTATCTCCAGCGGTCGTAGGGGCTGCGCCAGTCGTCGGCGCGGAGCCGGCTGGCACGCGTAGCGGCCAGCGTTGGCATACCCACCCATAGCCCGTTGACTACGACCGCTACACCTGAACTTGGCGAAAGTCACCACGCACCGCGACGTCACGCGAGTAAACCCGTATTCGGCGCGACACGATCAAATCGGCTGTCCGCATTGGCTCCCCCGCGCCCGGCGGGGCGAGGGGGCTGGGG
>JAZKIR010000129.1:0-24247 GCA_040384785.1 Pseudomonadota bacterium | reverse complement strand
GTCACTGCCCCCCAAGGGGGCGCAGCCTTGCTTGGGGCGGCCCGGCGCGGCGGCTTAAAAAAGCCCCCACGTTCCCCCACTGCGTGTGGGTCACTGCCCCCAAGGGGGCGCAGCCTTGCTTGGGGCGGCCCGGCGCGGCGGCTAAAAAAAGCCCCCACGTTCCCCCACTGCGTGTGGGTCACTGCCCCCCAAGGGGGCGCAGCCTTGCTTGGGGCGGCCCGGCGCGGCGGCTAAAAAAAGGCCACCGCAAGGGTGGCACTTCGCTATTGCGATTCTGACTTATTCGCCCAGGTAGGCTGCGCGTACGCGTGGATCGGTCAGCATCTCGGCCGCGTTGCCGCCCATGGTCACAATGCCGGACTCCATGACATAACCACGGTTGGCAATACCCAGCGCGCGGCTGGCATTTTGCTCGACCAGCAAAACCGTGACGCCCTGGGCGTAGACGTCCTTGATAACCTCAAAAATCTTGTCCACCATGATGGGCGACAAACCCATCGACGGCTCATCCAGCAACAACACCTTGGGGCGGCTCATCAGCGCGCGGCCCATGGCCAACATTTGTTGCTCGCCACCCGACATGGTGCCAGCCAGTTGGTCCTTGCGCTCGCGCAGACGCGGGAAGATGGTGAACATCTTTTCCATGTCCGCCGCAATGCCGTCCTTGTCATTGCGGATGTAGGCGCCCATTTGCAGGTTTTCGATGATGGTCATGCGGGTAAAAACCCCACGGCCTTCCGGCACCATGGCCAGGCCCTGCTTGACCAGGTCCCAGGGGCCCTGGCCGCGGATGCTCTTGCCCAGGTACTCAATGTCGCCAGCGTTGATAGGTTGTGTGCCGGTGATAGCTTTCATGGTGGTGGTCTTGCCGGCGCCATTGGAGCCGATCAGCGAAACCAGCTCGCCCTCATGCACTTCAAAATCCACACCCTTGACGGCCTGAATGCCGCCGTAGGAAACCTTTAAACCGGTTACTTTGAGCAAAGTCTTTGTTGTCATTGTCTTGTTCTCCTGAAGCCGCCTAGTGGCCGCTGGTGCCCAGATACGCTTCAATCACTTTTTCATTCCGCTGCACGTCTGCCGGTGTGCCTTCGGCGATTTGTTTGCCGTAGTCCAGCACCGTCACGCGGTCACACAGGCCCATGACCAGTTTCACATCGTGCTCGATCAGCAGAATTGTGCGGTTGTCGTTGCGGATGCGGTCAATCAGTTCGCGCAGCATGACCTTTTCGGTGGCGTTCATGCCGGCAGCCGGTTCATCCAGCGCGATCAGTTGTGGATCGGTGGCCAGGGCGCGTGCAATCTCCAGCCTGCGCTGGTCACCATAGCTCAGTGTGCGGGCCTTGTAGTCCGCAAATTTTCCGATGCCGACATATTCCAGCAGCTCTTGCGAACGCTGGGCAATCGCGGCTTCTTCGGCCTTGAAGCCGGGGGTGCGGAACACCGCGCCCATCAGGCCCGAATGTGTGCGGATATGCCGCCCGACCATGACGTTTTCCAGCGCCGTCATTTCGGCAAACAGGCGAATGTTCTGGAAGGTGCGAGCAATGCCGGCCTTGGCCACGGTGTGCACCGCGGTGGGGTGGTAGGTCTTGCCGGCCAGCTCAAAGCTGCCGCTGTCGGGCGTGTACAAGCCTGTCAGCACGTTGAAGAATGTGGTCTTGCCGGCGCCGTTGGGGCCGATCAATCCGTAAACCTGGCCGCGTTCGATCTTGATGCCGACATCGCTGAGGGCTTGCAAACCACCAAACCGCTTGGAAACGCCGGAGACGTTGAGTACTGTATCTGTCATGTTGTGTGGTTCCGTTCAGCTCTTCACGTTCTGCAGGGACTTGCCATGCTCGGGCGATGGCCACAGTCCGCGGGGACGGGCCAGCATGACGATGATCATGGCCAGCGCCGTAAGCAACTGGCGCAGGATGGAGGCATCCAGACGCCCGCCCGACATTTCCTGCAAAGGACCCGCAACATAGCGCAACACTTCGGGCAAACCCGACAACAACACGGCACCTAAGATGACGCCAGGCAAGTGACCCACGCCGCCCAACACCACCATGGCGACAATCATCACGGATTCCATGAGGCTGAAAGACTCGGGCGAGATGAAGCGCTGGAACGCGGCGAACATGGCTCCGGATACACCACCAAAGGTGGCACCCATACCGAAAGCCAACAGTTTCAGGTTGCGCGTGTTGATGCCCATGGCCTTGGCGGCAATTTCATCTTCACGAATCGCCATCCATGCGCGACCCACGCGTGACAACTCCAGACGGTGACAAATCACGACGCTAATCACCACCAAAGCCAGGAATAAGTAGTAGTACAGCGAAACCGACGCCACTTCAAAACCGAACACCGACAGCTTCTTGCCCAGGTCTATGCCAAAGAAATGCAAGGAGTCGATACCGAGGAGGCCCTTGGGACCATTGGTGATGTTGACCGGGTGATCCAGGTTGTTCATGAATACGCGGATGATTTCACCAAAGCCCAGCGTCACGATGGCGAGGTAGTCACCGCGCAAGCGCAAGGTGGGAGCCCCCAGCAGCACACCAAACAGACCTGCAATCCCGGCAGCGAGCGGCAGAATGACCCACAGCGACATATGCAGGCCGTCAGGGAACATGGCTGCTACGGCTGGGAAGGTTTCGGTCAGATGGGGTGATGCCATCAGACCATAGGTATACGCGCCAATCGCGAAGAAAGCCACATAACCCAGATCCAGCAAGCCGGCATAACCCACCACGATATTGAGGCCCAAGGACAGCAGCACAAACAGCAGCGCCATGTCGACAATACGCACCCACGCATCGCCAAAGCCTTGCAGCAGCAGAGGCAGTATCAGCAGGCCAACGGCGGCCGCCAGAAATACCAGAATCTTTTGTTGTTGTTTCATGTGAATGTGCTCCTCAAGCCCGGTCCGCCACGCGTTCACCCAGCAAGCCGGAAGGCCGCAAGGTCAACACAATGATCAAGACGATGAACGCAAAAATATCGGAATAGTGGCTGCCGAGAACACCACCGGTCAAGGCGCCGATGTAGCCCGCGCCAATCGATTCGATCAGCCCCAGCAGGATGGCGCCTACCACGGCACCACCCAGGTTGCCGATACCACCAAACACTGCAGCAGTGAAGGCCTTCAGGCCCGGCAGAAAGCCCATGGCGTGTTGGGCCGTACCGTAGTTGGATGCGTACATGACGCCGGCAATGGCGGCCAACACAGCGCCGATAACAAAGGTTGCCGAGATCACCATGTCGGGTTTGACACCCATCAAAGCAGCGACGCGGGGGTTCTCGGACGTGGCACGCATGGCCCGGCCCAACTTGGTGTAGTTGACCAGCCACATCAGCACCGCCAGAGACACGGCGGTGAAGCCCAGGATCATGACCTGTGTGGGCGATATAACCGCGCCACCAATTTCAATCGGCGTGTTGGACAGCAGTGTGGGATAAGACTTGAAGTTGGGCTTCCAGATGATCATCGCCAGCGTTTGCAGCAGGATGGACATGCCCATCGCCGTCAACATGGGCGCCAGCTTGGGACTGTTGCGCAGTGGGCGGTAAGCCACCTTCTCAATCGTGAAGTTCAGCACTGCCGCCACCACACAGGAAATGATCAGGGCAATGATCAGGATGATGTAGCCGGGCGTGCCCGGCATGGATTCCTGCATCATGCCGATGATGGTCCAACTGGTCAGAGCCCCCACCATCATGACTTCACCGTGGGCGAAGTTGATCAAGTTAATGATCCCGTACACCATGGTGTAGCCCAGCGCAATGAGCGCATACATGCTACCCAACACCAGACCGTTGATGATCTGCTGCAACAAAATATCCATAAGGGTTCTCCGATTTTTTGGCTGGCGCGCAAGTCACCGATTTGTCGAACTGCAATTTGACAACGGGTAGTGCAACCTTGTGAGCGACACCACTCCGTTAGCAAAAAGCCTGCCACCTCAGTGGTACGGCAGGCGAGTGAAAGGGATTGTAGCCACGGGCATGTACCTGTCGGGGTCTGAATCCCTTGGGTTTACCCCTAGCAGAGGGGGTCCATCAGTCGAAACAAGACAGAGTAAGCGCAGCTAATACTCGGACCGAAACATGTATGCAGCTTACGCAGCATCATCTGCACGTATGTGCGATTTCGCAGTGTTGCGGGCCTTCAATTGCCGCAGTTTTTCAGCGATGCGGATCTCCAGGCCCCGCTCTACCGGGCTGTAGAAAACGGGCGTCTGCATGCCATCCGGAAAGTAGTTCTCACCGGCGGCAAAGCCATCTTCTTCATCGTGCGCATAACGGTAGCCCTTGCCATAGTCCAGCTGCTTCATCAGCTTGGTCGGCGCATTGCGCAAGTGCATGGGCACGGGCCGCGTCCCATCCTGCTTGACCAGCGCACGGGCGGCCTTGAAGGCGGTGTAGACCGCATTGGATTTGGGCGCCACGGCCAGGTACACCACACACTGGGCCAGGGCCAACTCACCCTCGGGCGAGCCCAGGCGCTCATAAACATCGGCAGCATCCAGCGCCATGCGCAGCGCTCGGGGGTCGGCCAGGCCAACGTCCTCATTGGCCATGCGGATCAGCCGGCGGGCCATGTAGCGCGGATCGGCACCACCATCGAGCATGCGCACCAGCCAATACAGGGCGGCATCGGGGTCGGAGCCGCGCACGGACTTGTGCAGCGCGCTGATGGAGTCATAGAACTGCTCCCCACCCTTGTCGTAGCGCCGCATACGTTCGCCCAGCACCTTGAGCAACCAGACATCCGTGACCAACTCCTGCTGCTCCTGCTGCGCGGCCACGGCCAGCGTTTCAAGCGTGTTCAGCAGCCTGCGGGCGTCGCCATCCGCATACGCCACCAAGCGATCAATCGCTATGCTTTCGATAGCGGGACATGCAGATTGTGCGAGGGCTACCGCCACGATTTGCTTAAGGTCCTCGGCGGTGAGGGGCTGCAGCACATAAACCGCGGCGCGCGACAGCAGGGCCGAGTTGACTTCAAACGACGGGTTCTCCGTGGTCGCGCCGATGAACGTGAACAGGCCGCTTTCCACATGCGACAGAAATGCGTCCTGCTGGCTCTTGTTGAAGCGGTGTACCTCGTCGACAAACAGTATGGTGCGCCGGCCCTGACCCAGCGCAACCTGGGCCTGCTCCACCGCATCGCGGATGTCCTTGACACCACCCAGCACGGCACTGATGCTGATGAACTGCGCGTCAAACGCGTCTGCCATCAGCCGCGCGATGGTGGTCTTGCCCACGCCGGGTGGACCCCACATGATGCAGCTATGGGGCTGGCCCGATTCAAATGCCAGCCGCAGCGCCATGCCCTCGCCCAGCAGATGTTGCTGCCCGATCACCTGGCCCAGGGTTTTGGGACGCAGCCGTTCGGCAAGCGGTTGGTGGGACGTGGGGGTGGGCTTGGGCACGGCGATACAGGGAATGGTTGAACCCCAGTTTAATCGGGCAGGTCTTGCATCTGTTAAAAGGATGGCTATTACCGGTACCCCTACACCCATGCCTGCTTCCCCTATTGCCTTCGGCTCCGACAACAACACCCCTACTGCTGACCACCCCAACACGCTGCGCTGGACCGATGCTGGCGTGCCCTGCTCTGCCCAATGGCGCTCGGAGCGCGGCGCACCACCACCCAAAAAAGTCATCGTGGCCGACGACACCATCACCGCCGATGCGGCCTACCGCCTGGCCTGCGAAGGCACGGCCCTGCTGTGGCAGGGTGATTTTCAAAACGCCCGCCAGCTGTTGCAAGCCCTGGTGCGCCGGGTGGTGCAACCCGCCAAACGCACACAGCGTAAACAAAGCGCCAAGGTCTCCATGGCGGCCGAAGGCACATCGACAAAACCCGTGGAGAGCGCCTTCAACTTGCACCGCCAAGCCCAGGCGCAACGCGGACGCGTGTTGGGCATGCTGCTGATACCGGTCGCTGCCGACTTAAGCATACCGCTGCGGCGCGCACCCGATGCACGCCAGGCTTGCACCGAGGCCTGGGGGCCGGCGGACCCGGCTGCCGGTGTTTCTGTCGTCTCATTGCGTGAGCTTCTAGGCCTGATCAGCGCCCATGAATGGCGCAAGAAAGGCGTTGAGATTGCGGCACTGGGCGGCGCACCCAACAACCGCATCCATCCGCACTACGGTGTGTTCTCACCCGTGCGGGGTGAGTACGTGGACTTGGTCGCAAACGCACTCAAGGCATCATCCACCAAGGGCTCCGCCAAAAAACCCGCCGTGGGTACGGCGTTCGATATTGGCACCGGCACCGGTGTACTGGCGGCGGTGATGGCGCGTAATGGCATTGCACAAGTGGTTGCGACTGACCAGGACCCGCGTGCGCTGGCCTGCGCCCGCGACAACTTGAGCCGGCTCGGAGTCATAGACCACGTGCAGGTGGTGCAAGCCAACCTCTTCCCCGAAGGCCAGGCCGAGTTGATTGTGTGCAACCCACCCTGGTTGCCGGCACGCCCCAGTTCACCGATTGAATACGCGGTGTACGACGAAGGCAGCCGCATGCTGCTGGGGTTTCTGAATGGTTTGCGCGCGCACCTGGCGCCGGGTGGCGAAGGCTGGCTGATCATGTCCGATTTGGCAGAGCACTTGGGTCTGCGCTCGCGTGCGGAACTGCTGGCGGCTATTGAGCATGCGGGTCTGGCAGTGGTCAGCCGCTTGGATGCCAAACCCTTGCATCCCAAAGCGCAGGATGCAACAGACCCGCTGCATGCTGCACGCGCCGCCGAAGTCACATCGCTGTGGCGTCTGGCCGCAAAACCCGATTAAATACAGGAGTGCGCCCATGCTGGGCGCACAAGTAGAAAAAGCCATCAATCTTTCGACTGATGGCTTTTCAATTTTGGCGGAGCGGACGGGACTCGAACCCGCGACCCCCGGCGTGACAGGCCTAAAATACCCCATTACTTTTACCTATATTTTATGCGGCTTAATATCAAATTCTTGCCGTATTCGAATCCTTCGGGGACACTATGGGGACAGTGAAGGAAAAAAATGGCAGTTATCACCAAAAGGGACTCCGGTCGCTGGCAAGCCAAAGTGCGGCGACTCGGTCAACCACCCGCCAGTAAAACATTTGATACCAAAACCGCCGCAGAAGCTTGGGCACGCTCTGTGGAACGAGCTATGGATACTGACTCCTTCATCCCCTCCGATGCGGCAGTTAGAACAACATTCGCCAAAGCCGCCGAACGATACGAAACAGAAGTTCTCCCCCGACTGCGGGGAAAAGCTCAGGCAGAGTATGTACTGAAGCGCGTAGTTGAGACGTTTGGCAAGCACTCCTTGGGTGGCATCTCGCCAGCCATGTTGGCCGACTACAGAGACAGTCGCCTCAAGGAAGTTAGCGCGCAGACAGTAAGCCACGAGCTGGGCATGGTGTCTAGGATATTTAAAACAGCCGCCATGGACTGGGGAATTGCGCTACCGAAAGGCAATCCAGTCTCCCTAACCCGCAAACCGTCGATTTCCAACGACCGAGATCGGCGACTTGCTGACGGCGAAGAACAACTTCTCAGGACAGCGCTTCATGGTCGAGAGTCCCATTGGCCGCTGGCAGCAGCATTGTTGGCCATCGAAACGGCCGGGCGCATGTCCGAGCTGCTTGCGCTGAAATGGGCCGAGGTTGACCTGGTGCGCCGCACCGCCCGTTTGCGCGGGAGGGAAGGCGGTGTCACCAAGAATGGTGACGAGTGGCGCGATGTGCCTCTCTCCAGCGCTGCTGTGAGGCTTTTAGAAGCCCTCCCCCGGTCCACAACCGGAAGGGTGCTCCCCCTCTCACAAAACGCTCTTCAGATTGCCTGGGGGCGATCTTTGAAGGCCGGACGCAAGGCATATGTCTATGACCTCCTCAGAATCAAGCTTGGACAAGCTGGACTTGATGAGGAATCTCAAAATCGTGAAGTACGCGCCATTGAATACAAAAAGCGAAAACCGCTTGAAGTTACGCTAGAAATTCTGGCCAAGCTCGACTCTGAGGACAAGACACTGGTCGATCTGCATTTTCACGACCTCCGCCACGAGGCGACATCTAGGCTGGCCGAAAAACTCCAAATGCATGAGCTAATGAAAGTAACCGGACATAAAACCAGTCGAATGCTTGTGAGGTACTACCACCCACGTGCTTCTGATTTAGCCCTGAAATTGGGTTAGGCAGGTGCGTCAATGTCTGGGAATTCACGCCTTGTGCAAAGGAACTTGTGGCCAAAGAGTTTGCGGCTGAGTCTCACACCAACCAGCTTGATCTCACTGGCAGCTTACTGACTGCCTTATCCACAAACTATGCAGCGCACGTTACGGCCAGGACTGTAAAGTAGGCCCTTAGGTGACGATTTCCGCGGCCAAACGAATCCTCTGGTCAACGTCCGCGTATATATCGGTCTCGACAGCCGGGGCTTCAATTGATACCACTAGACTGTAGCGGGCTTTGCGTGAATGCGAATTCAGGCCCGAGCGCGTGCGCCACCAGCCATTGATTGGAAAAACCGCCAGTTGACCGCGTACCGCGAGGTCGGCGGCTGTCCCCCTCCAACAGTCACTCACGAGGGAGCCACGAGTGCGTAGCCGTTCACCAATGAGCCAGTCGTTATCGACGGGAGGTGTGGGGCGCACCGCACCCGCATTGATCGCCGCATTAATGCGCTCCGCGAAATCTTCTTCACCTTCCAGCGGGCGTCTTACCGCGAAGCGAAGGCCATGTGACTGGTAAGCG
The DNA here is from genome assembly GCA_040384785.1 of Pseudomonadota bacterium. Lineage (GTDB taxonomy): Bacteria > Pseudomonadota > Gammaproteobacteria > Burkholderiales > Burkholderiaceae_C > Allorhodoferax. Next base: position 15,516 of record JAZKIR010000129.1, on the reverse strand, counting down.
TATTTGTCTACTCCGGCGCGATCGCCAGGGTTTGGCTCAATGAAGTACGAAAGCGTGACTCGCAAAGTCACTTCGACCGCTCCCAACGCCAACAAGATGTCTCTCGGCCAAGGGAGGCTATGCATATGCATCTGATGGGTCTTGATGCCCTTCTGAGTCTTCTTATAAGGCTGCAACTCATCCTGAACGATCAGCGTGAGCGAGTTCGATGCACTGTACAGAGCACGCTCCAGGCTGGGAACGCCATAACCACAGTGACGCAGGATGTTCTTCAGCGCATCGCCTTTGCCTTGACCACCTGGAAGATATGCCTTCAGCATCGCCGGCGTCCAACGTGCGGAATGCACCATGATTGCGCGGGTTGTTTCGGGCCAGAACACCGGATAGGCGGTGCTGATCTGGGCCGCCATACCGGCCGCAAGAGCAGAGGCTGCGCTTGTCGCCCAACTGCACGCAAAGAACTGCTCCTGAGGCTGGTGACTGGTGGTCAGCAGCGAAAGACTCGGCATCCTGGTAGCTAAGCCCATGCGGCTATCTAGCGCTACGTTGCCCCCCTCCATGACGATGTCTGGCTTGAAGGGCCATTCATCTTGCCAGGATCGGGATGTGGAGCTATACGGGCTCAACGCACCGGCTGCGGCTATGGCAGAGCAGTGGGGAAGATCCGCCGCCTCGACAATCGTCAGCTCGGTAAATGCGCCGACTGTCAGCGCATTCCATGCCTGGCCGGGATCATGAATGCTGCTGACCGAAAGGTGGTTGGGATGTTGCTTCCAGTCTCCAGCATCCATCGTGTTGCCGGCGCTAAGAACAAACAGTCGTTGTTGATTGCTGTCGTCCGTTCGTTCGCTGGCCAGACGGTCTACCTGTGCAGACCACGATGAAGGGCGGCCACGGTCCCTACCGTCGGTCGATGTGACGGCCATAGAGAACACTCGTCGACGGTCAGGCGCGGTCAATTCAGCCCGGAACACTGCTTCAGCAGTGATTGCTCCGAACGACTCCCCCTGGTTGTCCCCCTCATCACGAAGGATCTTGACAGACTCCAGGCGATGTCCAATCACCAATTCAGACTGCCCTTCCAACGGGCCAGTCAAATCGCCGAACAAGGCCAAACCAGCTAGCTCAGTTCCGTGGCCCTTGCCGTCGTGTACGCCCCAGGCCGGCTGAACGGTGTGCAGGTCGAGGGTTCGCACAAACGGCGCGAGAAGCGGATGACCGTGGTTGACTCCGGTGTCAAGCAGCGTTACGTAGTGGTTGCTATTGTCTGGGACGCGCAAGCGTGCCTCCAGGTTTGCTACCCAATCAGCCTGCTGCTCGCGTTTCTGAGATGTGAAGAAAGCGGCGGTTGTCTTGGCGCGGCGCAACTCTGCCAACAGCCCAGTTAACAGCGGTGCAGCAAGCCACTGCTGCTTGGTGCCATGTAGCTGGAGCACGATTCGTTCGGGAAAGACCAGCGTTTTCTCGCTGACCGTAAAGCCCGCCACTGCAGCCGTTTGCCTGAACTCCGACAAACGTTGCGCCTGCGGCTCGCGAGCGGGCAACCAAGCTTCCCACCAAATGGGCTCGTCGTCTCGGGTCGGCAGTGCATCAGCGCTATCTGTCCAGAGGGAGTCAAACGTCGCGACGTCTACCCGTGCAACAGCATCAATCAGGGACTGATTGTCGAACGAGTCCCCGTTAGCTTTGGTTCTATACGATACATAGTCGTTGATCAACCCATCGTAAAAACCTAGCTTGCCTTCTGGCACGAATACGGTAGCAAAGATTTGCGTGCCATCTTTGCGGACATTGAGCAACTCAATGCCCTGATTGTCACGCGCGAGGCTTTCGGTCGCCAGCACAACGCCCTGAAGGCTGGTGAACTCAACCTGCAAACCAATCGCACTGCGTATGCCTGCAGCACGCTGCTCAGTAACCTGCGACTCTTGGGCAAGTGCAATAGCGGCAAGCTGGGCGCGAAGCGCTGTGGCGTGCTGCGCACGTGGCTGCTCTGGTACCTTGTCACCATTGCCACCACCACTGCCTCGGGCGGTGTAATCTTGCTCTAATTTGCTATCTCTGGGGAAGAGGTGTGGGCGGCGATCAATAACCTGAGTAGCCATATAAAGCGTGAAATAGGCTTTCTAACTCTTGTTTGCTGATGTTCGTCGGCGGACTGTCTGCCGTTGTTCCAGCAGTTGCTTCAAACTCTCAGGCTGAACGGTCGCTCGATCTTGCATGACCGCCTCCTTGATCGCATCGTCGATTGCGTTGGAAACCTGGGCATGGCTGAGTCCCTTCGCTACATCGACGAATTTGTCCAGCGATTTGACGTTGGCGAAAAAATCCGCCAGGCGAAGTTGAAGAAGTGACCGAATCTCCTCGTTGGTTGGCGCGTGATACTCAATCACATCGTCAAAACGCCTAAACAGTGCCTCATCGAGAATGTCCGGATGGTTGGTGGCTGCAACGATCACACTGTCCGATTCGTCCTGCTCGATCATTAACAGGAAACTGTTTAGGATACGTCGGACCTCCCCGACGTCGTTGGTCAATCCACGCTGACTGCCAATTGCATCGAATTCGTCAAAGAAATAAACACCTCGCGTCGCCGATACCGCATCGAATACTTGACGTAACTTCGAGGCTGTCTCGCCCATGAACTTCGTGATCAAGGCATCTAGGCGCACGACGAACAATGGGATACGCAGTTCCCCAGCCAAGGCCGTTGCGGTCAAGGTCTTGCCAGTGCCCGATGGACCAACCAACAGTAGCTTGCGCCGTGGATGCAGGCCATGACTGCGCAGCTTCACCAAATGACGTTGTTCCTTGAGCAATCGTTGCAGGGAGTTCCCGACGGATTCAGCCAACACCATGTCGGACAGGTGTTTCGACGGATAAGTTACGCTGAGCAGGCCGGCCAATTCACCCCTAGGACGCACCATGGGAACGACGGCGGAGGCATGAGCTCCGTGACGCCGTGTTTTGGCCGCATCAATAAGGGCCTTTAACTCTTCAGCCAACTTCCCATGGCCTTGGCGTGCCTCGTGGGCCGCCATCTGCATTGCCACGGCATAGAACTGCGGCTCGTCGTTTTCCACGTACGAGCGCAGCAGCGCCTTGAGTTGCTCACTTTTTGCCATTATTTCTACATTGTCACTGACAAACAACGTTTCAGACCACTCGCAAACACCCTATATTTACGGCCCACTGTAGTGAACTGATGCTGCCTACCTTCGTGTGTTGCCGAAATGAGACTCCTCCGGCTATTGATCGCCAAGAGTTCTCATGCGTCGGTTGGCATTGGTCAATTGACCTGGCAAGTCCAATCTGCTCGACGGAACCCGAATGGAAACCAATCCGGGTCAGTAGCCAGTGCAGAGGTGGCAATTAGCCTTCATCACGGGAAAGCACATGCCAGTTCAGGCCAAATGTGGCTGTAAATAAAGAGATTACAAGATAACTTCTAAGTGGATCAGCATACCTTCCCGTCACCAGTAAGAATTAGGAGAAACCTGTAGTTGCAGATGCAAGCGCTAAAAAGAAATGCAAAGGTCAGTGGGTTTGTAGTTCGCTCCCTCGCACCACTCACCATGGATGACCAGATATCCTTCAAGACTTCCATTTTCCATCCCTTTTTTTGGTTCAGTTGAGTGGGGTCAATTGGTACCCAAACTGGGGGGCACAGCGATGTCTGCAGCATGTAAAGGCATTTTGATGCTTCTTTTTGTGGCGGCTCCTGTCCGTGAAGGCGCCTTGAGCATGTTACGTGCTGTGCCTATGGCTCTGGACACCCCAAAAAGCACTCTTTGGGCTCAAGGACACAGACACCATGGCTACGCAGGCACGTTACATGCTGGGGATGCAGCAAAGCTAAAAGTTTAATGTGAGCCCAATGAACCATCTTCAGCCTTCGAAAAATGAAACATTCCGCAGTCAAAAGGGAAACAGTAAACCTAGATCACGCAATTGATACCAATAACCTGCAGAGCAACCACATTGGGAGACTCACTTTTAATGATGTCGGCCTGCGACTGCAAATACTCAACGAGCGCAGAGAACGACTGCCTGGATTTGCCGCCGGGAATGTTCCAAGTTTTGTTGTCCAGTTTGAAAAGCACGAGGATGCCGTGGTTACTGTTGAATCCCTTTAGATACTGTTGCACGATTTGCACTCGTAGCGTTTCAGTCAGTGAGTTCGCAGAGTAGCCACGTTCTCTATCCACCGGCTTTATTTCGACGCAGACCTTACCATGCGGGCAGCCAAGCTGAATATCCGGCTCCTTGTCGTCGTCCACCTGTTCTTCGCGAGTGACGGTGAACCGCCGATTTTTCGTTTCAGAAAAGCGCGCCGCCAGCCAACTTTGTAGATGTGGCTCCGGCATACCCGGACTGAACAAGTCTCTGTCGCTGTATGGTCCCTCTTCAGTGCCTTTGCGCACCTCTTCCAGCCGAGCCATCACCTGAATGAAGAGTTGTGCTTCGTTCTTCGGGGCAGCGATGAACGGAGAGCTGATTGCACGCAGGTAATGCGGCTCAACCAGCGACAACTCCAAGGCCTCAAGCGCAGCGTGCTCGGTAACTTGGGCAGCAAGCCACTGCTTTGAATCTGGGTCAACCTCTGCAGCCATCAATTGTTTTAAGGCTAGGTGCGATGCAGTTCCCCTTGAGCGGACGAGTACTTCCGGAATCCTTGAGCGAAGCTCGGCAACAACTTGACCAAACGCTCTTGCGCCCTTGGGTTCGACCGGAGAGCCGGGTGACGGCTGGTATTGGGTGAGAACACCATGAAGTCGAAGTAGAACATCAATCGACGCTGCATCGGCAGGTTGCTTGACCCAGTTGCAATCTTGAGCCATCTCGGCAAACGCTTTCACGACCTCCCCTGCTACACCGGGAGTACCGGCGACGTGTCGCTCGAACCAAACCCACGCAGACGCAGGATCTACTTCTAACCAAGTATGCAGCCAATACGTTTCGCGAACTAAACCCTCAGGCGATATTGAAGTGACAACCCTGGAACGACAGAGGTTGGAGAGGGCGGAGGCAGAGAGAAGTCCACCCACACGAAGAGCCTTCGTAAGCTCCTTCAGTGTTTCTGCGCGCCCGATGCGCCCGTCCGTGAGCATAGGAATCAAGGGAGCCAGTAGTGAGGCACGGACCGCCGTGGAGCATCGAAGTACCATTTCGAGCACGCTCCGCAAATGAGGTGAATCGGCTCTAAGTAGCGCTTCACTTTCAATCCACGGGCGCAGGGCTTTTGAAACCACGGACCCGTGCGCTATTGCCAGTGGCTCGAACCAGCTCGGTGGCCCGTCAAAGTCCCATACAGCCAGTTTGGCTGCCCGTTCCACATCCGCGTCCGTGAGTGACGCGATATTCATGCCTTCGTCCAGCAGCGTATACAACCCAGCTAACGCTGTGAGCGCCTCCCAAGGTAGCACACCATCCTTGGAATCCGCTGGGTTCGGGGGGTCGACAGCAGCCCACACCACCTTTAGGCCGACGGCGAGCGCAACTGCGACGGTTTGACCGAAATCTCTCAAAATCACTTCGTAATTGACGCGGGTAAATGATGTACGGCCTGCGTGCTCATAGGAGTAGTGCATCAGCCACTGAAGTGACCCCATGTGACTCGCGTCGCGAATGCACTCTACATAGGTCAAAAAATTCGCCCTGTTGGCGTCATGCTGGACCTGTCGCTCTCGCTTTTGAAGCGCGTCCTCTGCCCTCGATTCACGACGATGTATCGCTCCACTCACCCAGTTAGCGCGCTGAGAATGAATTCTTGACATTCGCGCCTCGCAGTCAGGGCCTGCGGCCAAGGCCGTCAGTGCATTTATACGATTGCGGCCCCTTAGGCCTCGAAAGGTCACCTCCACGCCAATCGTGAACCAAATATTGCGCACGTCCAGGCTGGTGCCCGTATCGTTCGCCCGCAAAATTAGTTCAGGTACATCGGCGGCTTCAAAACTCACAAGGCAATTCGTTCCCCAGGTGAGCCGGCTTGTCGAATGGATGATGGTTTCGGACTGCGCAATCTCTAGCGCGATTTGCCAGCGAAGCATCGGGTGTTCGGCGATGAGGATGTGAATGCGCCGGAACTCCTCACGGTCTACGAAGCCGGTGTCACGTAACGCCTCAAGTCGTTCGGCTGCTTCAACGCAGATTTCGGGATAGCTGGTGTGTTTACGAGGAATCAAGGTGAGCAAACGCTCAAAGCAATCCGGCAATACTTCCAAGAGCCATGCCCGATCGGGTTGGTCTGAGTCCGAAAATCGCGCAAATCGCTTTCCCGCTCCCGGCTTCGGCAGCGCCTCAAGCACCGCACGCAAGAGCATCTCCGTTGAGGGAGCATCAGCCACAGGAAGCAGGTCATCCTTGACGGTCTGAGCCAAAGCCCCTGCCACATAACGGCCGTCGGACTTGGTGTGCATGAAAATTGCGGCCATTTGAGCGATGCTCAGCCCCTGCCAGTCAATAGTGGGCAGTGCCGCTGCAATAAGATCGTTGGACGTGAGAAGGCCCGAAACAAGATCTACTTTGACGACTTCTCTCTGCTTGGTCGTCGCTATCGTCTCCAGAACTTCAAGCGCAATTCGACGCTCACGCTGACTCGCAGCGACGTTCTTGTAGATGGCGAACACGACCTCCGCGCAATCTGTCAATCGACCGTACTTCGCGATGGGCAGCAGCGAAGTCGTAACCCGGATGGGTAGACCAGACGTGGCTAGCAGGCCAGCGACGAGGCCCGGCGAAAGAGCCCGACCGACGCGGCGAAACTCACTTTGGTCGTTGTTCCAGTCCTTTTTGAATCCACTCATCAGTCGTTGGACATAGGCCATGAAGGCTCGGTCTGCGGTCAGAGAGTCCCAAGCTTGTGGGTCTCCGTCAAACAGGAGCATTTCTGGAAAGTTCTGAGTGAGCCATTCACGTACCTCTACATTGATCGCCGCAAGCCAACATAGCGCCCACCGGCGACTAGGAATAAGCACCGAAGTGCCAAAGGGGGAAGCGACAAAGAGAGATAGCAGACGATGTAACGGAACCCCGATGACGAGCTGGCGGTTCACCCAACATGCTGCCAAGTACGCACGTGTGGTCCGATGGTGAAACTGAACCCTCCCAAAACTTGCTTCATCGAAAACTGCGGCGGCAAGCAGTCGCGTGACCTCGTTCGGTTTCCAGCTTGAGAGAACAGACGTTGGTGCAACTTCGTCTTTCCTGGTCGTTGGTGCATATTCAGTTGCAATATAGGCACGGCCGGAAAGCTCCGCAGCGGCTGCAAGCTCTTCCGAGCCCTCGCGCAATCTATCTAGAGAGAGCACAGCACCTACCGCGATGTAGTTCGAATTCAACTCGGTCAACCTGTTTTCGATGTTGAACTCAATGAGTTCAAGATAGGTTCCAAGGTTGCGCTGCTCATTCCACAGGCGAACCATCCATCCCAAATCAAGGGGGCGAGTGGCCATGAAAGCATAGCTTCCATCAGAGACCGCATTCCAGAATGCATTGGCATCCTGAACGGCAAATGCATCAGCAAGTCTCTTCGCTTCTGAAATGGAAAGTGGCTCAAGAAAGGCAACAAGCGGCTCTATGGCATTCGCATTCGGCAACCGCACGACGTTGACCGAAGTGCCGCCCGTGGCAATTGCAGCGGCCGCCGTCTGCTTCAATGCAGAAAGGGAGGTTGCAATAGGCTTGGCGAGGTACTTTTCAACGGCAGCTCTTACACCGTCGATTGACCAGTCCGTCGGGCGGGAGGATATAACGAAGCGCACTCGCGACATGCACTTTCCCAAAGCCAAGAGAACCTCCGAGAGTGCCTGTTCAAAGTCGGCCTGCCCTTTGAGGCGACTTTCATCCACCGCGTCGAGAAAGAAGAACGCCGTATCGTTTGATACTTTCCACTGTTCGTAACCATCGATTGAATCACCCAGAGCGCGGTTCCAAGAGTTCGGATTCACCAGTTGATTCAGCGCAATGAAGAATGCCGCTTTACCTGCGCCTCGCAGTCTCTGGACCTCAAGTTCGAATTCAACCGTCTTCCCGATTCCTGCTTGGCCAAGAATCACCGAAAGAGGCTTGTCTTGCAGGTCTGTCCACTTGAGCCCACCTCTTGCCAAGCCAAAATAGTCACTCCAGTTGTCGCCATCGTCCTGTTTGTCCGCCGCAGGCGAGAAAGTTCTGGTCAGTTCGATTGGTGTCACTTTTTTAGTAGTTGTGTTTATTGTGGCCATTTTGCCCGGGGTTGCCAGTCTCGCCTAAACTCCGTGCTACCCCGCTGGCTCCGTACTGTGGGATCGCTGAGAATCACGTGCTAGGGAGTAGACCAATTCCATGCCACCAAAACTAGGCACAATCCGCAAGTCGCGAAAGACCCAGTACGTCGCCAAGGGCGGGGTCATTCAGCCGTCGTCGCAAATCCTGCTACTGAACCCTGATCAATGGGAAGAGTTCATCCTGACCGCAGCGCGCCAGCGCGATCTTCCTGGCGGCACCCACTATGCGATCGTCAAACGTCTGGGCGGGGCCGGCGACGGTGGCCGCGATATTGAGGCGCGGTATGGTCAGGCTCTGGTGCGTGACGGGTGGGACCTTTACCAGGCCAAGCACTACGCACAGGGGCTTACGCACTCTGACGCCTTTCCGGAAATCGCAAAGTTCTTCAAGCAGTTGGCCTTAAAGACCTACCCTCGCCCGAGTTACTACTATTTCTGCTGCCCACGGGCTGTTGGCAACGACCTTCACAATACGATGGCATCGGGAGCCGCAGCCTTCAAGGCAAAGTTCCTTGATGCTTGGAAGAACGAGCACACTGGAATGAAAGGCAAGGCGTCCGAGCTGACGCAAGACGTTCATGCCGCCATCGACGATTTCGATTTCTACCGCTTTATTGAGTGCCCTGTGCACGACCTGCTGACTTGGCACGCACTCGACAGGGCTGCCCACCATGACATGTTCGGCATCGTGCCCGAACGCGGCGACGATGACCCGATGCCTATTCATCCCGCCAAACATGAAGACTTGTATCTCGACGAGCTTCTTCGTGTCTACACCGAGCACAAGGCGTCGCCTGTGACTCGGGTCGACGTGCCTGGCAGCGACTACGATGAACACTTCACTGCCCAGCGGCAGACCTTCTACTGCGCCGAGGGCTTACAGCGCTTTAGTCGTGACATTTACCCACACGAAGAGGAGTTTGAGAGATTGCTGGACATGGTCTATGCAGGCATCCGTCCCACGGTCGCCCAACTCCGTCATAAGACGGGGATTGACCGTGTCGACGCGGCCATTGACAAAGCATCGACGTTGCAAGTTCAGGAGAGCCGCCTGTCGCCCCAGATTCGTGGGGGTGACCTGCCTGGCACCTGCCATCACCTTGTCAACGAGGGCAGGCTCAAATGGGTCAAATGAAGAAGCCAAAGCCCCTCGCCACCTTCAACTCCCCGTTCGAGTTAGGAGTTCGAATGGTCTATCTGCTTAATTCCCTGCAGCCTTCAGGCGCCGACCTGCAGAAGCTCGTCCTGCTCGACTACGCCATCGTGTATTCCGACGATCTGGGCGGTCCGCCCAGCCTTCACACTCCGGTGCCGTACCGTGGCAGCGAGTACCTGAGCCGCCGCGACCTCATCGCCCAGGGCCTCTACCTTATGAGCACACGCGGTCTCGTGGCCGTTGCCATGGACGAGACCGGCATCACGTACTTCGCTGGCGACATCGCAAGGACCATGGTTGGCGCGCTGACATCACCCTACCTGCGTGAACTGGAAGGCCGGTGTCGGTGGGCTGCAGCGAAATTCGCAACGCTCAGCTCGCGAGACATGACCGAACAATTCGCCCACCAAGGGCACCTGTGGGGCGCCGAGTTTGAGGGTGCCAGCGCAAGAGGGGACCAATGGCAATAAAACTGAAGCACTTGTCTGTGCACGGTCCGGGCCTGTTGCCGGCCGTGGTGCCGTTCAACGACTATCGCACCCTCATACGCGGTCCAAGCGATACAGGCAAGTCGCACATCTGGGACTGCATCTGGTTTCTGCTGGGCGGTACGGGGATTTTGGAGCAATTCCCAGAGTCAGAAGGCTACGACTCTCTGGAGCTCGCCTTCCTGCACGATGAGCATGAATACTTTGTACGCAAAGCAAGGGCAGGCGGCGCTGCGCGCGTGCTAGTGCGGCTGGACGATATTTGGGTCGCGGATGACGTACCGAACCCGCTTGAAGACGTCGCGCAGGATCTTGGCGAATTGCTCGTCAAACTGTCGGGCGCTGAAGGCAAGAAGGTGCTTCACACACGAAGTAAGAAAGGCGCGATCACCGGTGACGACCTGAGGCATTGGGCGCTACTCTCTCAGCCGGGGATGATTTCCCGAGATGCGACCAAGGGCAAAGGTCATGGCTCGGACAAGCGCGTCTCTTCCTACTCGCTGTTCCTCAGCGGGCTTGATGACTCCGCGGTGGAGCTCTACAAGAGCAGCTCCCTCAAAGACCAAGCCAAGGGTAAGCTGGCCGCCGCCGAGCTGGAATTGGCACGCCTGCAAAGCTTGATTCCGGCCGATGCAGATCGGCCATCCGCTGTTGCCTCACTGGCACGGGTCGACGAGCGTCTTGATATGTTCGCCACGCAACTCCAAGTGCGCTCCACTGTTCTGAAGGAACTGCGACAAAAGATCGCTGCAAATGGAAATGCTCTCAGTACCGCAACGACACGTCTCGCCAGCGCGACAGCGATGCTCGAGCGCTTCAAGCTGCTGGACCTCAAGTATTCAAGCGACCTTGCCCGCATCGGAGCCACGGACGAGAGCATTGCCTTCTTTCAGGCATTGGAGGAGACGCCCTGCCCGCTCTGCGGTACGCCGGTAGAGCAGCACGTCGAACCCGGCAATCTAAAGCCAAAGGCGCCGACAAAGTATCGCGCTGCCATTGCAGCCGAGGCAGAGAAGATTCGCGAACTTCGGCGCGGCCTGCAGCCGTCTCTGGCACATGAGTTGGCGCGCATCTCCACAGCCACTGCTGATGTGCAACATCTGACCGCGTCGCTCAAGGACCTGGAGTACCAGGAGACGTTGGTCCTGCGGGCCGCTGGGCAGGAGTTTGATGCGGACCCGCGCGAGCTCGCCGAGTCCCACACGAAGTTCTCGTCGTTGATCGACGCCTTCGACGAAGCCGATCGGCTGAAGGGCGACATTGCCCTTCTTGAGCAGGAAACAAAGCAGAAAAGAACAGCCCTCGCACGCAACGTGGGGGCTCATGGCGATGCGGTCGGGGAACTGGCCCGTCAAATGCTCAACGACTGGGGGTTCGCGTCTATCAAATCGGTGTACGTCGACCCGGCGGCGTGCGACTTGGTCATCGACGGCCGTCGGCGTCTCAGCTATGGCGCGGGCAAGCGCGGCCTGTTCCTTTCCGCAATGACCATTGCGTTGATGCAGCATGCACTTAAGGAAGGTCACCCCCACCTAGGCGTGGTCGTGCTGGATTCGCCGCTGAAGGCCTACTCCCAGAAAGAGTCGGCAGACAACGCGGATCGAGATATCCCAATGGCCACGGTGAACTCAAGCTTCTACAGTTGGCTGTCGCACTTCAAAGGCCCTGGCCAAATCATCGTTCTTGAGAACGAGGCGGTGGATCCAGCCACTGCCCGTGCTTTAGACGCCATCGAGTTCACCGACGACTACAGCCGAGGACGGCAAGGGTTCTATCCGTCCAGGCAGGTGACGGCTCCGCCGCCAGCCTCGATGCAGGACGGGACCGAGTTCGACGATCTCGCGTAATGCCCCCAATGGAGACCGAGCAAATGCAGCCCAAGGATTCGACTCTTTCACCGAGTCAGAAACAAGGCACTGCGCAGACTTCAGACCAACTCCCCCGGGGCCTGATTGAGTCGTTGCGGCAGGAAGCCAAAGACAACACGATCAAGATGCGGGAGCTACTGCGCAAAGCTCCGAACAGCTAAGGTGTGGGTTTTGGGCCCGGACCGCAGCGTCTTGTACTACTTGAGAAGCGAAACCGCGAGCCACCAAAATGCACCACAAATAACCCAAGAAACGAACCCCAGAATAGTTTCCGGTCGTCGCCCTTTTTGGTACTTGTCCCATACCATTTCAAGAAAAAATAGGCTCAACATTCCCCCCTGCCGATCCAATATTGACCCAGGGCGGGTTGCTTGTCTATGTGCTAACCAGTGGACATCCGTAAACGGTTATGCACACTTGCTTTTATACACATTTACATGCTGCGTGAATCAACTTACTGTTGAACAGTTGACGAACCAGCGACCTCCAAACTGTCCCACACTGGCAACAGTGCTTGATTCTCAGCTTCACTCAGTTCCTTTTCGGTCCACAAGCATTCGCGGCGGATAAAGCGCATACGGTAGGCGAGCTCGCGTTCGGCCATCCTCATTTCAAAGCTGGTTTCCCGGCTGACCTCTTCCTTGGAATCTTGGCTCCACAAACCCATTTCGTTCCACCCAATGCGTAGCCTCGACAGCAACTGGTGCGCGCGCTCGGCCACGGCTCGCACCTCAGATGTGCTCGCGTTGCGCTGGGTTTCCATCGCCACCGCCAAAGCTGCGGCAAGCTGGTCATTGACGATGTCCAGTTTGCTTGGTGACGCCTCACCCGCCAAGGACAAATCCTCAGCTGCCTCACGTGCCGCAGCAGTCACAAATCCGAGCCCAGAACCCTCAAACTCGCCGGGGATCATGCGCAATGCAAAGCTCGTATGAGCCCAAGGGAATTTGGATGAAGAGGTGATTCCCAGGGTCACTTCTACCACTGCCAGCAGTCTACCCAGCGGCGAAACTGCGGAACCCACCAAGCGTCCCGGATAACCAGTGCCGTCAAGCCGCTCATGGTGTTGGGCAACCGCATTCACCAGTGGTTGCGGGTAGTCGGCCATGCGACCAAGCACCATGGCACCAAGACGAGGATGAACAGCGACGTTGCGATAGCCGGCCGTGTCGAGCGGCTCCTTTGTATCGAGGTAGCTGGGATTGACGTACATCTCGCCAATGTCGTGCAGTAAACCGCCCAGCAAGACCGTTTGCAATTGGCCACGGTCGCCACCGCCTTTGAGCCACATGGCGCCTGCCAGGCCCATGCCTCGCACCGCATGGTCGTATACGCCCGGGCGCACGGTTTGCGCTGCGGTGAGAAGTAGACGGACCACCGAATGCACTTTGATGTGGGCCACTTCGGTAGCCAAACCCGTGAACCACGGCTTTATGGCATGGGCCAGGGGGTGATCGGTTGATACAAAAGCCTCCAGTGCAGCCTTTAATTCTTTGGGGCTAACACCATCGGCCACTTCGAGGTTGGATTCCAGAGGCTGCTTGAGCTTGCGTTCAAGCAGCCTCTGCTGCAAGCTTGCCGAGATAGGCTGACCGCGCGCCAATAACTTGGTGCCTCGTTCATCAAAGATGTCTTCCGACGCCACAATGCTGCGCTTTTCTCCGGCCCGGACGATGGTTTCCAGCGCATGGGGGTTGGCGTTGTTGGGTTCGTCGTCTTGGAAGGTCATATGGTTGTCGGGGGCAGTCTAACTCGGATCGATGACGGCGAGCGGTTGTTGTCGCCAGTCCCACTTTGATCACTTTCTGCAGTTTGTGCCGATGGTGAACTGACCAATGCTTTCATTGGGAAAACTCTGGTCACTTTGAAACTGGCACACTTGGTCAATTTCGCGTCGGCGTCCACACCTCTGGCACCTGTATGCCGCGAAACCCGCATCCAATTGCCCGGTACCATCTGCGCCGGGTTAAGATTTACAACACCGCAGACAACACCCATGCCTCTATTCGATACGTATGCCAAGTGGCAACAGGCCTCGCCCGCCGAACGGGAGTCGGCCGCTTACCGCCTGGCGCTGGCGCTGCCCACCGGCTTTGCTTTCGATGCGATCCGCTCGTTCGAACTCGCCGGCCGCCAATGCGAGATCGCCCAGTTCCGACTAGGGGGCGCACGCTTCTCCCTGATTCCGGGTAACACGGTACACCTGGGTTTCAACGCTGCCGACTGGGCACCAACGCCAGAGATGCTTCTAAGTTGGCAGGATACCGCTCAGGCCTACGGCATCGAAGAACCACTGAATGCGTATGTCGACGCGCGCACCAGCGCGACCAGAAGCGTGACATTGGCACCGTTGCTGGTTGAAACCCACTACGCCGAGGTAGGCTGGCGACCGATCGATTCAGCGTGCGAGGAGGTACAGGCGCTACTGAAAGAGTACCCGCGCGGTGTGACCCACGTCGGTGAGACGACCACACGTGTGGCAGTAGGTGATGACGGCAGAGTCATCGCAGAGCGAGCCGATGAGAATAGCCTGTCGCATGCGGCCATCGCTTTGAGTTTCTCCGAGGCCGGATTTCGCTTGCCGACTCCGGACGAATGGGAGTACCTCTGTGGTACCGGCGCGACTACGCTGTTCAGATGGGGCGACCATGTGCCCTGCGATCGCTACCCGACCGACATCAGTCCAGAGGAGGCCGCGTGGCGGCGCCAGTGGGTTCTTGCGTCCGGGCAATTGAAACCGCCGGCTGCAGGCTTTCGCCGTAACTGGGAATTTCATCGCGTTGCCAATGCATTCGGTCTGAACATCGCCTTTGATCCATACAAGATGGAACTGACAACCCAAGCGGGACAAACCTTCGGCGGCGACGGGGGATGCACCATCTGTGGCGGGGCCGGCTTTCTGTCAGGCTGGCTACCGCTGGCCAGCGCATGGAATGATCCCGATTTCTACCAACAAGGAATCGTTGAGGAAATTTCACTCGGCCATACGGTGGCTCGGCGCGTGTTTCAATTGTCTTGAATCGTGCCAAAAACAATGCCAACCAGCTGTTTACTGACAACCCAGGTTAAACAAGAAACCGTCGCGGAGTCGAGTCGTTGGAATGAAGTACATGGGGATCGCTTTGGGCCAGTTGCGATCAGTGGCCCGTGACCAGTATTGGAAAGACAATTTGCAGGTCTTAAGCTCCTGTTCACCTCAACTGACAAAGTAATACATGCCAGCATGCATCTTGATCATTGAAGACGACAGCTTTAGCCGTGACTCGGTGCGGTTCTTGTTGGGCAAGGTCGGATACAGCGTCCTGCTGGCCGAAGACGGTGATGTGGGCCTTCGCTTGGCGCTCGATGCCAAACCGGACCTCATCATTTGTGATTTGCAAATGCCAGTGATGAGTGGCTATGAAGTGGTTCGTGCCTTGCACCAGCAAGCTGACTGGCGCCGTATTCCAGTGGTTGCTGTTACGTCCTCCTCGGAACACAGTGACAGAGAAAAAGTGCTGGAGGCCGGTTTTGACGGACACATCGGCAAACCCATCACGCCTGTAAACTTTGTCGCACAGATAGAAGCCTTTCTTCCGGCGTCTCTCAAAACCCAGCGACGGTAAAACATCGCAGCATGCTCTGCCAAGGTCGTGCTACGCTTCCTGCTCACTGTTTTTCGGGGAAGTTATGGCCAACACTGGGCTACAAGCAATCTTTCGCATCTGGTGCGATGACATGACCAAGAACCGCTTGGATGC
>JAZKIR010000128.1:0-13873 GCA_040384785.1 Pseudomonadota bacterium | reverse complement strand
CCGCCCCAAGCAAGGCTGCGCCCCCTTGGGGGGCAGTGACCCACACGCAGTGGGGAACGTGGGGGCTGTTCTAAGCCTGGACTTTGTCCGCCTCGGATGTGAACGAGTCCGCGAAGAATTCGTCTGGCGGTAGTTGTGCCAGCGCGGAGAAATCCTTGCGGGCCGATTCAATGACGATGGGCGCCCCGCAGGCATAGACCTGGTGGCCGCTGAGGTCCGGGAAATCCTCCATCACGGCGTGGTGCACAAAGCCGCTACGGCCTTGCCACTGGTCCTCGGCCAACGCGTCCGAAACGACAGGGACGTAGCGCAGAGTGGGCATGGTTTGGAGTTGTTCCGCAACCCATTCCTGCATGTACAAATCCGCCGGCCTGCGTCCGCCCCAGTACAGCGTGACACTGCGTTCCGTGCCCAGGTGCTGCATGTGCTCGATCAGCGCCTTGATGGGTGCGAACCCGGTGCCGGAGGCCAGCAGGATGATGGGTTTGTCGGAGTCTTCTCGCAGGAAGAACGAGCCAAACGGCCCTTCGACGCGCAGGATTTCTTTCTCCTTCATCGCACCAAACACATGGTCGGTGAACTTGCCGCCGGGCATATGGCGAATGTGCAGTTCCATGCTGGGCCCCAGGCTGGGTGCGCTGGCCATGGAATAGCTGCGCCGCGAGCCATCGCGCAGGATGAATTCCACATATTGACCGGCGCGGTAGGCAAAGCTGTCGTTGGCTGGGAGCTGCAGTTGCAGCACCATGACGTCGGCGGATTTTTTGAGCAGCGAAATTACCCGCGTCGGCATCTTCTTGATGGGCAGGGCCCCCAGTTCCGTGACCTGGCGCGACTCCAGCACCAGGTCCGATTGCGCCTGTGCACAGCAGGTCAGCACAAAACCGGCCGCTTCCTCTTCCAGACTAAGGGCCTTGAGTTGATGGGTCCCGTGGATGACCGCGCCGGAGATGAGCTTGCACTTGCAGGACCCGCAGGCGCCATCCTTGCAGCCGTATGGCAAACCGATACCCTGGCGAATACCTGCGGCCAACACCGCTTCACCGGTCGCCACGTCGAACGTGCGGCCACTGGGTTGCACCACTACGGAAAAAAGTGTGGTGTCTGAATTGCTTGGGGTCATCTTGTAGGTATCCTAGGAACACTCATTTTGGAACGGATCAGCGATTTTGCCTTCAAACCAGTCACCTCTTGGCGCCTTGCCTGCACGATTTCGGCGCGAACGCCTGTTGATTGTCGGTTGTGGTGACGTGGGCATGCGCGTCGCACAGAACCTGCGAAACCGCGTGCGCCTGTTTGCGCTCACCTCACAGCCCGAGCGCGTAGCCGAACTGCGCGCCAGCGGGCTGACACCGCTGCTGGGCAATCTCGATACCAGGCCCAGCTTGCGCAGGCTGGCCGGCATTGCAACCCGTTTGGTGCACTTGGCGCCGCCACAGTCCGAGGCTTGGGCAGACTTGCGGACCCAGGCACTGGTGCGTGCGCTGCGCCCTCGTTCCCTGCCGATCAGTGTTGTTTATGCGTCCACGAGTGGTGTTTATGGCGACTGTCGCGGTGAGTGGGTTGACGAAACCCGAGCGGTCCACGCTGACACGCCACGGGCCCAGAGGCGCACCCATGCGGAAGCCCAGATGCGCTATTGGGGGCGTTCCGCTGGCGTATCGGTGAGCATATTGCGCATCCCGGGAATTTATGCAGCCGACCGTGAAGGCGGCACGCCCCGGGCTCGCTTGTTGAAGGGGACACCGGTGTTGCAGTCCCAAGACGACGTGTACACCAACCACATCCATGCCGATGACCTGGCACGTGCTTGCTGTCTGGCCTTGTGGCGCGGAGGGCCGCAGCGCATGTACAACGTCAATGACGACAGCAAAATGAAGATGGGGGATTATTTTGACTTGGCGGCTGATCTGTATGGCTTGCCCCGGCCCCCCAGAATTGCCCGTGAAGGTGCCGCTGCCCACCTGCCGCTAAGCCTGCTGAGCTTTATGAATGAATCGCGTCGCATGGTCAACACCCGCATGAAGCGGGAGTTGCGCCTGACCCTGCGTTACCCGACCGTGCTTACTGGCTTGGCTTAGCGTCGCTGGATGGGGTGTCGACGAATTCGTCCGGGTGCTGGTGGCGCAATGCATTGAAGGCATCCAGGTTGTCCAACAGCAGATCCACCAGGGCCGGCTCGAACTGCTGTCCACGTCCCTCCCTTATTGCGTTCACAACCATTTCATCCGACCAGGGTTCCTTGTAGCTCAGGCGTGAACCCAACGAATCGAAAACATCGGCCAGCGCGGTAATCCGCCCCGACACGGGTATGGCCATGCCTGCCAGCCCACTCGGGTAGCCCGTGCCATCCCAGCGCTCATGGTGCGACAGCGCTATTTCGGCGCCTGCACGCATCAGCGGTCGGTTGGAGCGCTGCAAGATGTCCAGTCCAAACTGGGCATGTTTTCGCATCAAGGCCCATTCGTCGGCATTCAGTTTGCCGGGTTTGTGCAGAATGGCGTCTGGAATCGCCACCTTGCCAATGTCATGCAGCGGTGACGCGTTTTTCAGCAGTGTGGTTTGTTGCTCCGTCAAACCATATAGCCGTGCCAGCATTTCGCAGGCCAAGGCCACGCGTTTGACATGGGCGCCGGTTTTCTTGGTGCGGGCTTCGACAGCGTCGGCCAGCGTGTAGACCAGCTCTTTTTGCGTCTCCTGCAGATCGTCCTGCAGGTTGATGTTCTCAAAGGTGATGGCGACGCTCTGGGTGTAAATCTCCAGCAGCTGGCGGTCCATCTTGCCCAATTCACTGGCGTGTTTCAGGTAGAGCAGGGAGCCGCCGCCATTTTTTGCGGCGGTGTACAACACATAGGCATCTTCAAAATGCTGGGCCGACTTTTTGGCCAGCACCTCGGCAAAACGTTGCGACACGATCTCCGGCAAAACAGAACTACCGCTGTCGGTACTGTATTGGACGAAGTCCCCCGTTGCGGCAATGGTCTTGGTTTCGTTCTGGCCGCTTTCCGCATTCGGCAACACGATGCAATACAGAGCCGATTTGTCCAGCAGCAACAACGAGGTCAACTGGTCCAGCACGGCAGTCGCAAACACCGTCAGCGACTGGGCGTTCTGCACCATGGCCGTGGCCCCCAGTACCCGGGCCAGACCGTCGCGCTGGTATTCGATGATGCACAGGTCGCGGTAGGCGCGCAGCTTGCTGTACAACAGGGTGCGCAGCTTCTGGATCGTCAGGTCGGTCTTTTCCTTGTAATCGTCAATGTCATATTCACGTATCACGCGATCCTCTGGAGCCTGGCCTGGTTGGCCGGTACGCATGACCAACCTAGTGCGATGGTTCTCCAGGGTGTTGCGCACATAGTGGACGAGGTCCAGCCCCGCGTGGTCGGTTTCCATGACCACATCAACAATGGCCAGCGCGATATCGCTGCGGTTTTCAAATACTTCACGTCCGGCCTGGCCGGAATGTGCACTGAGCAGCTCCAGTCCGCTGCCCTGGAACTCAAAACCCTTGAGCGCCAAACGCGTAACCGCATGGACTTCGGCGTCGTCATCGACGAGCAGGATGCACCAGGGTTTCTTCTGTGCCTTTGTCGAATCTTCAGAGGACGGGGATTCTTCGTCGGCAAAAATCAAATCCATGGGGCAAGTCCTGCTGTTTTCGAAACGCACTTTGGTCTGTGGAAGATTCTACGCAGATTGCGCAGTCCCTGGCAGACCTTACTCGGGATAAAGGCGCAGCAGCAGCTTCCAGACCAGCCAACTGCAGAACAGCGTAATGGGGCTGGCCCACAACACATCACTGAGCCAGTGCGCTCCATCGGCCATTCTCGCAAAGCCAATGGTGAGGCCGGCCACAACACCTGTTGTGCCCCAGACAACGCGGCGTCTGCGATCTACGAGCATCAGGGACGCCAGAAAGAATCCACAGGCCACATGGCCGCTGACGAATGAGCAGTTGTTGTTGCACTGGTCGCTCAGGACCGTGGCCCGTGAGAATTGCTGGGTGCCGCCGAATACGGTGACTTGGTAGGGGCGAGCCCTTTGCCAGTTTTCCTTGAATCCGCTATTGACCAATAAACCGGGGCCGAGCGCACCGGCGAGCACCACAAATGCCAGCAGCAATCGCCAGCGTTTGCCAATCGGTCGCGCGCTGGCCCACACCAAGGCGCCCAACGCCACAAAAACGACGGTACGGAACAGGGCCGGGACATACAGATTGATCAGCTCCACCCACCACCAGTGGACCACGTCAGGGTAAGAGCCCGGGCCGAGAAAGGTCGCGGCAGCACGCACATCCAGTTCCGTCCAAACGGTAGGAATCAGCGACAACACAACGAAGGTCCCCAGAATCCACCAGAAGAGTGCAGGGGTTTGGTTGCGGGAGGGCGGTGGAGTCTGACTGATTTGCATCGGGGCGCGGGCGTGCGGGGGCGGTGGAGGCGTGATTGTCGGCGATTTACGGCGGTAGACGCGACGCCCGTGCGCTAGTCGATCGGACTACATACGCTTACAAAGAACGGTAGCGTTTGAATGCGAAAATCAGCGGCAGGTATTATCTCGACTCCATTTAAGCGGACCTTACTCCCATGACCATTCTTGTGACCGGCGGTGCCGGATTTATTGGCTCTAATTACGTGCTGGACTGGCTGGCGCAATCGGATGAGACCGTCGTTAATCTGGACAAACTGAGCTACGCAGGCAATCTGCAAAACCTGGCCAGCCTGCAAGACGACCCGCGCCATGTTTTCGTCAAGGGTGATATTGGCGACCCCACACTGCTCCCGGCGCTACTGGCATTGCACGAGCCCCGCGCTATCGTCAACTTTGCCGCCGAATCCCATGTGGACCGCTCCATCCATGGTCCTGGTGAATTTGTGCAAAACAATATTGTCGGCACCTTCCACTTGCTGGAATCGGTGCGCAGCTACTGGAGCACGCTGGCTGCTCCCGCCAAGGCGGATTTCCGTTTCCTGCACGTATCCACCGACGAGGTCTATGGCTCGCTGCACAAGGGTGACCCCGCGTTCACCGAAACCCACACCTACGAACCCAATAGCCCCTACAGCGCCAGCAAAGCCGCCAGCGACCACCTGGTGCGCGCGTGGCACCACACCTACGGCCTGCCGGTGCTGACCACCAATTGCTCGAACAACTACGGCCCCTACCACTTCCCGGAAAAACTCATTCCGCTGGTCATCGTCAACGCGCTGGCCGGCAAAACCTTGCCGGTCTACGGCGACGGGCAACAGATCCGCGACTGGCTGTACGTCAAAGACCACTGCAGCGCCATCCGCCGCGTGCTGGAAGCCGGCAAACCCGGTGAAACCTACAACGTGGGCGGCTGGAACGAGAAGGCCAATCTGGACATCGTGCGCACCATCTGCGGACTGCTGGACAGCCTGCAGCCGCGCACCGATGGCAAGGCCTACCAGGAGCAGATCGCGTTCGTGACCGACCGCCCGGGCCATGACCGCCGTTATGCCATCGATGCTCGCAAGATCGAACGCGAACTGGGCTGGAAGCCGGCCGAGTCTTTCGAGACCGGCATTGCCAAGACCGTTGCCTGGTACCTGTCCAACCAAGAGTGGGTGGCGAATGTGCAAAGCGGTGGATACCGCGACTGGGTGGCAACGCAATACGGCGACGCCGCGGCCGCAGCATGAAGATACTGCTGTTGGGTACCGACGGCCAGGTCGGCTGGGAACTGCAGCGCAGCCTGGCGCCGCTGGGTGAACTGGTGGTCATGGGGCTGGACCGTGCGACCAACCCCGGCGGCCTGAGCGGCGACTTCACGCAGCTGGACGCCCTGGCGGAGACCGTGCGCACGGTGCGCCCCGACGTTATTGTCAATGCGGCAGCCCACACGGCAGTGGACAAGGCCGAAAGCGAGCCCGATTTCGCCCGCCTGCTGAATGCGCAAGCACCCGGTGTGCTGGCCGATGAAGCACAAAAGCTGGGTGCCTGGCTGGTGCACTACAGCACCGATTACGTGTTTGATGGCAGCGGCGACCAGCCCTGGAAAGAGAATGCCGCCACTGGACCCCTGAGCGTGTACGGGCAGACCAAGCTCGAAGGTGAACAGGCCGTCATGCGCTGCGAGCGCCACCTGATTTTCCGCACCAGCTGGGTCTACGCCGCGCGCGGTGGCAACTTTGCCAAGACCATGCTGCGCCTGGCCAAGGAGCGCGAGACACTGCAGGTGATCGACGACCAATGGGGTGCACCCACGGGCGCCGACCTGATTGCCGATGTAACGGCCCATGCAATCCGCCAAGTCAAGCCCGGGCAGGCCGATGGTGGTGTTGCACTGGCCGGCATCTACCACCTGGTTGCAGCCGGTTGCACCACTTGGCATGCATATGCAAAACACGTGGTAGCCCTCGCGAAATCTGCACAGCCTGCTATTAATATAGTAGCAAATGATATCAAAGCCGTGCCCACGTCGGCCTTTCCCACCCCGGCCAAGCGCCCCCACAATTCGCGCCTGGACACCACCAAGCTGCAAACCACCTTTGGCCTGCAACTGCCGCACTGGCAGGCAGGCGTTAACCGCATGTTGAACGAGATTGACTATGGCCGCAACTAACACCACTGCCTCCAACCGCAAGGGCATCATCCTGGCCGGAGGCTCGGGCACCCGCCTGCACCCCGCCACGCTGGCCATGAGCAAGCAACTGCTGCCGGTGTACGACAAGCCCATGATTTATTACCCGCTCAGCACCCTGATGCTGGCCGGCATGCGCGACATCCTGATCATCAGCACGCCGCAGGACACACCGCGTTTTGTGCAACTGCTGGGTGATGGCAGCCAGTGGGGCATCAACCTGCAATACGCCGTGCAGCCCAGCCCGGACGGTCTGGCGCAGGCCTTCATCATTGGCGACAAGTTCATCGGCAACAGCGATAGCGCGCTGGTGCTGGGTGACAATATTTTCTACGGGCACGATCTGCAGATATTGCTGGGCAATGCCCATGCGCACGAAAAAGGCGCCACGGTGTTTGCCTACCATGTGCACGATCCCGAGCGTTACGGCGTGGTGGCATTTGATGACAAGGGCAAGGCCCGCAGCATCGAAGAAAAACCGCTGCAACCGCAAAGCAATTACGCGGTGACAGGCCTGTATTTTTACGACAAGCAGGTCGTCGACATCGCCAAGGCCGTCAAACCCAGCGCACGTGGTGAACTGGAAATCACCGCCGTCAACCAGGCCTATCTGGATCGGGGCCAGCTCAGCGTTCAAATCATGCAGCGCGGTTATGCCTGGCTGGATACCGGCACACACGACAGCTTGCTGGAAGCCGGCCAGTTCATCGCCACACTGGAGCGCCGCCAGGGCCTGAAGATTGCTTGCCTGGAGGAGATCGCCTGGCGCAACGGCTTCATTGGCAGTGAACAACTGCAAAAGCTGGCGCAACCTCTGGCCAAGAACGGCTACGGCCAGTATTTGCTGGGCTTGTTGAAGGAAGGCCGCCACCCATGAAAGTCACGCCAACCGCTATTCCTGAGGTCATGCTGATTGAGCCGCGTGTGTTTGGCGACGCCCGTGGTTTCTTCTACGAGAGCTTCAACCAGCGCGCCTTCACCGAGGCCACTGGTGTCACGACCAACTTTGTGCAGGACAACCATTCCCGCTCGGCCCAGGGCGTATTGCGCGGCCTGCACTACCAGATCCAGCAGCCACAGGGCAAGCTGGTGCGCGTGGTGTCCGGCGAGGTGTTTGACGTGGCGGTCGACATCCGCCGCTCGTCGCCAACCTTTGGCAAGTGGGTGGGCACCCATTTGTCGGGCGACAACAAGGCCCAGTTCTGGGTGCCTGCGGGCTTTGCCCATGGCTTTGTGGTGCTGTCAGAGACGGCCGAGTTTTTGTACAAGACCACTGATTACTATGCGCCCGAGCATGAACAGTGCATTGCCTGGAACGATCCCTTCCTGAATATCCAATGGCCTGACCTGGGCTCTGCGCCCAAGCTATCGGCCAAAGACGCTGCCGGTAACCTGTGGGCCACGGCCCGCTTTTTTGACTAAAGCCTGGCACCCAAACATCTGGCGGGGGCCACGCAAAGGAGAGTAAAAATGAGAATGCTATCCAAGCGTCCGGGACATGGACTGTGCGTGCTGCTGCTGGCAGCATTGTTGAGTGCCTGTGCTACCGGCCCCAAGGGAACATTGAACACGCCTGCACCGGCGCCTTCCGCCAGCCTGCCAGCGCCTTCTCCCGCTGCGCCGGCTGCCCTGTCGTTGGCCGGAACGGAATGGGTGGCCTTTGCGCTGAATGGCGTACCCGAGGTCACCAATCCCAAGCCGAAATTGCGCTGGACCAGTGCGGACAAGATCGCCGGCACCGGTGGGTGCAATGGCTTTACCGGCCTCTCGGTTGTGGGGCCGAATAGCCTGAGCCTCGGGCCATTGGCATCCACCGGCAGGGCCTGCCTGAGCATGCCAGGCTCGCAAGAAGATTTGTTTTTCAAGGCCCTGGAGCTGACGCGCAAGGCCCGCATGGACCGTGATCAACTGGTGTTGATGGACGAGACCGGCAAACAACTCGCGCGTTTCCTGAAAACCAATTGAACGCGGCAAACGCTGCGCGGCACTGGCTAACGGCCGTTGGTGATGACCGAAGGCCCCATGTCCTGGAAGGGCCCAAGCGGATTGGTGTTCACCTCCACCTCATTGACGACCGGCAGGCCGCCCCAGCCGCGGTAGACGACCACATCGTTGACTAGCAGAATCAGCGCGTTGAAGCGCCAGCCCGTGGTCTCGGTGCGGCGTTTGAAATTGGCAAAATCCGCCCAAAAACCACCGGTACGGGCCTTGGTGATGCGGGCCACATTGAACTCCCAACCACGGCAGGCGTTGCGGGCATTGATGCAGGTCACGATGCCGGTGTCCAGTTCGTCCTTGCTCAGCACACTGCCATTGACGACTCGGCGCACCACATCGGCGTGGGTCAGGATGGCGGTGTTGGGTTGCTTGGCGGGTGTCAATCCTATCTCGGCCAGCGTAGCCAAGTTGCTCTGGTTGGGCACCAGCGTTTCAATGGCCTGGCGTGCCTCGTCAAAGGTTTGAAACGTTGGTGATTCGGAATGGGTTTGGGGCAACAGAGAGGTGCAGCCTTGCACCAGCAGGGCCATCACAATCCCGAGGCCAAGCGTGGACGGGCGATGACTGGACGACGACAACAAGTGTTCGGTTTTCAATGTGACGTTGGCGTCTTGCCGCCATCTCAATCGGGATAACAGAAACACAGGGTGTTCCGCGAGTCCCTAGCTTAGCAAATTCGCCAGCATGCGGGGTCACAAAATTTGGGCCGTACGGAGATGCAAGAAAGGAAATCAACTGCCTTTTGATTTGCAGCAAACCTATGCAAATTCAGCAGTTGTTCGCTAAACCATAACAAGGAAGTTATGGTGCCCGGGGCCGGAATCGAACCGGCACGCCTTGCGGCGCGGGATTTTGAGTCCCGTGCGTCTACCAATTCCACCACCCGGGCGACGCGAACTATCAAGACCTAAATTATGGCACATTTAAGGGCATGAAATATCCAACTATTGAAGACGCGATCGGTAAAACACCTTTGATTGCCTTGCAACGCATAGGCTACGCAGAGAATTCGGCTCGCAACACCGTTGTTTTGGGCAAGCTCGAAGGCAATAACCCGGCGGGGTCGGTCAAGGACAGGGCAGCTCTGTCCATGATCATACGGGCCCAGGAACGCGGTGACATCAAGCCCGGTGACACCTTGATCGAGGCGACTTCCGGCAACACCGGCATTGCGCTGGCCATGGCTGCGGCTATCAAGGGCTACCGCATGCTGCTGATCATGCCGGAGGACCTGTCCATCGAGCGCGTGCAGACCATGAAGGCCTTTGGCGCCGAGCTGATCCTGACGCCTAAAAGCGGCGGTATGGAATACGCGCGCGACCTGGCCGAACAAATGCAGCGCGACGGCAAGGGCATGGTGCTGGACCAGTTTGCCAATGCCGACAACCCACGCATCCACTACGAGACCACCGGCCCCGAGATCTGGGAGCAGACCGGTGGGCGCATCACCCATTTCGTCAGCGCCATGGGCACGACCGGCACCATCACCGGCGTGTCGCGCTTTTTGAAAGAGAAGAATCCGGCCGTGCACATTATCGGAGCCCAGCCTTCGGAGGGCTCGCGCATACCCGGTATTCGCAAGTGGCCACAAGAATATTTGCCCAAGATTTATGACCCGTCCAATGTCGATGAACTGGTGTACGTGAGCCAATCGGACGCCGAGGAAATGTGCCGCCGCCTGGCGCGTGAAGAGGGCATTTTTGCCGGCATTTCGGCCGCTGGTGCGTGCTGGGTGGCGCAAGAAATCGCCAAGCGCGACAAGGACGCAACGATTGTGTTTGTGGTCTGCGATCGGGGCGACCGGTACCTGTCAACCGGAGTATTTCCCGCATGATGCAAGCCTTCAAATATTGCCCGCAGTGCGCCACGGAACTGGCACTGATTGCGAGGATGGAGGATGGCGGCGACAAGACGCGCCTGCGTTGCCCGGCCTGTGACTACACACACTGGAACAACCCGGTTCCCGTGCTGGCCGCTGTCATCGAATACGACGGGCAGATACTGCTGGCGCGCAACGCGGCCTGGCCCGGCAAAATGTATGCGCTGATCACCGGCTTCATGGAAGCAGGTGAGACGCCCAAGGAAGGCATTGCGCGCGAGATTGCGGAGGAGACCAACCTGACAACGGATTCTCTGGACCTGATTGGCGTCTATGACTTCCAGCGTATGAACCAGATCATCATTGCATACCATGCGGTATGCCGGGGCGAGGTGCGTTTGTCGCCCGAGCTGGTGGATTACCGGCTGTATGCGCCGCAGGACGTCAAGTGCTGGCCGGCAGGGACCGGCTACGCGATGGCCGACTGGCTGACGTCCAAGGGGCACACGCCCCACTTCATTGAATTCCCCAAGCGAGACTGAGACACCACCATGCAAGCCGATAAAGAAATTGACACCCGCGGCCTGAATTGCCCGCTGCCCATTCTGAAAGCCAAGAAGGCTTTGGCGGAAATGTCCACCGGCCAAACCCTGAAGGTGGTGTCCACCGACCAGGGGTCGATACGCGATTTCCAGGCCTTTGCGCGGCAGACCGGCAATGAGTTGATTGACCAGCAGACGGTGAACAATGAGTTTGTTCACGTCATGCGCAGGCGCTAAGTTTGTTGCGGTTTCAGCGCCAGGCGCCCCAAGCTGAAACAGCCCCCCTTGGGGCTGATGGCTCCGGCTCCCGGAGTTGGGGTCATTCGTATCAGGCTAAACGTGCCAACTGGTCGCGCATTTTGGCGACCGTGTCCGTATAGTCGGCCACGCGTTTGCGCTCTTGCTCCAGCACGGCTGCTGGGGCCTTGGCCACGAAGGCTTCGTTGCCCAGCTTGGTTTGGGCTTTGCTGATCTGGTCTTCCAGGCGGGCTACTTCCTTGCCCAGGCGCAGCTTCTCGGCGGCCACGTCGATCTCCATATGCAGGCAGATGCGAGCATCCCCCACAACGGCCACAGGAGCCGCCTGAGCCGCCGCTTGCCATGCGGCTTCGTCGTCGAACAGGCGTACTTCGTTGAGCTTGGCCAGCGCTTGTAGCACGGGTGCGGAGCCCTTCAGGAAGGCGGCCTCAGCGGCGTTCTGGGCCACAACAAACAGCGGTAAGCGGGTGGATGGCGACACATTCATCTCGCCGCGCAGATTGCGACAGGCGTCCACCAACTGCTTGAGCTTGGCCACATGGGCAATTGCCGCTTCGTCAATGCGTTCTGGCTGGCTGATCGGGTAGGCTGCGATGGCGATGGACGGGCCTTCGCGACCTGCTACGGGTGCGACCTTTTGCCACAGCTCTTCCGAGATGAAGGGCGTGATGGGATGGATCAGGCGCAGCAAAACTTCCAGTGTGCGGATCAGTGTGCGGCGGGTGGCGCGCTGCTGCGCGGGTGTGCCGGTCTGGATCTGCACCTTGGCGATTTCCAGGTACCAGTCGCAGAACTCGTTCCATGCAAAGTCATAGATCGTGTTGGCCACGTTGTCCAGGCGGTAGTCGGCAAAGCCCAGGGCCACGTTGGCCTCGGCCTTCTGCAGCATGGAGACGATCCAGCGGTCCGCCGCGCTGAATTCCAGGTAGCCATGGGCTGAACCGCCCACTGCGCACTCTTCCTTGGTGTGCTCGTTCAGTCCGCAGTCCTGGCCCTCGCAGTTCATCAGCACAAAACGCGTGGCGTTCCATAACTTGTTGCAGAAGTTGCGGTAGCCCTCGCAGCGTTTGCTGTCGAAGTTGATGGATCGGCCCAGCGATGCCAGCGCGGCAAAGGTGAAGCGTAGGGCGTCGGCGCCATAGGCGGGGATGCCTTCGGGGAACTCTTTTTCGGTGTTCTTGCGGACCTGGGGTGCGGTTTCGGGTTTGCGCAGGCCTTCCGAGCGTTTGGCCAACAGGGGGCCGAGTTCGATGCCGTCAATCAGGTCGACCGGGTCGAGCACGTTGCCTTCACTCTTGCTCATCTTCTTGCCCTGGGCGTCTTTGACCAGGCCGTGGATGTAGACGTGTTTGAACGGCACACGCCCTGTGAAGTGCGTGGTCATCATGATCATTCGGGCGACCCAGAAGAAGATGATGTCGTAGCCTGTTACTAGGACGCTGGAAGGCAGGTACAGGTCGAAGTCATTGAGTGCGTTGTTGTTGGCGTTGGCCCCGCTGGCAAGGCTGCCGGAGCCGGCCTGGCTCGTGCGTGCTTCGCCCGCAAAATCGCAGCGTCCGGCTCCGGCACCCTCGCCAGCTCCGTCGTTGCCCCATCCCATGGTGCTGAAGGGGACCAGGGCCGATGAGTACCAGGTGTCCAAGACATCTTCATCACGGCGCAGTTTTTTGCCCGGCGCCTTGGCTTGCGCCTCGGCCTCGTTGCGGGCCACGATGACGTTGCCGTCTTCGTCGTACCAGGCTGGAATCTGGTGGCCCCACCACAGTTGGCGGCTGATGCACCAGTCCTGGATGTTGTTCATCCACTGGTTGTAGGTGTTGATCCAGTTTTCGGGCACAAACTGCACCTGGCCGCTGTGCACGGCATCGATGGCCTTTTGTGCAATCGACTTGCCGGTGGCGTCGCCTTCACCGACCTTGTTCACCGCTACAAACCACTGGTCGGTCAGCATGGGCTCGACGACCTGGCCGGTACGGGCGCAGACGGGGACCATGTTTTTGTGTGGCACGGCTTTTTCTAGGAAGCCTTGTGCCTCCAGGTCTTTCAATACGGCCTTGCGGCAGTCATAACGGTCCAGGCCGCGGTAGGCAGCGGGGCCGTTGTCGTTGATCTTGGCATCCAGCGTGAAGATGGTGATCAGCGGCAGGCCGTGGCGTTGGGAGCAGGCGTAGTCGTTGAAGTCATGCGCGCCGGTGATCTTGACGCAGCCGCTGCCGAATGCCTTGTCGACGAAATCATCCGCAATGATGGGGATCTTGCGGTCGCACAGGGGCAGGTCCACCATCTTGCCGATCAGGTGTTGGTAACGCTCGTCGTCGGGGTGCACGCACAGCGCACCGTCGGCCAGCATGGTCTCGGGGCGGGTGGTGGCGATGTGCATGCCGCGCATGGGCGTGCCGTCGGCGGCGGTTTGGGGGCCATCGCTGAAGGGGTATTCGATGTGCCACATGAAGCTGTTGCGCTCTTCGTTCTCCACTTCCAGGTCGGACACCGCGCTTTGCAGCACCGGGTCCCAGTTGACCAGGCGTTTGCCGCGGTAGATCAGGCCCTGTTCGTACAGCTGCACAAAGGTCTCGGTCACGGTCTTGGACAGCTTGGGGTCCATCGTGAAGTATTCGCGGCTCCAGTCCACGGTGTCGCCCATGCGGC
>JAZKIR010000127.1:0-37644 GCA_040384785.1 Pseudomonadota bacterium | reverse complement strand
GCCTGCGTCAGGAAGAACAGTGCATAGAACTGGCCGGAATACCAGACCACGGCCTGACCAGCGGTCAATCCGATCAGGGCCAGGATCACGATCTTCAGGTTTTTCCACTGGCCGAAGGACTCGGACAAAGGCGCCTTGGAGGTCTTCCCTTCAGCCTTCATTTTGGTGAAGGCAGGCGACTCATTCATGCTCAAACGGATGTAGACCGAAACAGCCAACAACAGGATGGACACCAGGAACGGAATACGCCAGCCCCAGTCGGCAAAGGCGGCCTCACCAACAATGGTACGGGTTCCCAGAATCACCATCAGGGACAGGAACAGACCCAAGGTGGCCGTGGTCTGTATCCATGAGGTGTAGGCGCCGCGCTTGCCCATGGGCGAGTGCTCGGCCACATAGGTGGCGGCACCGCCATACTCACCGCCGAGCGCCAGGCCCTGCAGCATGCGAAGACCAATCAGGATAATGGGAGCGGCCCAGCCAATGGACTCATAGGACGGCAAAATACCGACGAGAAACGTGGCCGAGCCCATGATCAAAATCGTCACCAGGAAGGTGTACTTGCGGCCAATCATGTCACCCAAACGGCCAAACACCAGTGCGCCAAAAGGCCGCACCAGGAAGCCCGCGGCAAACGCCAGCAGCGCAAAAATGAAGGCTGCGCTGGGGTCCAGTCCACTGAAGAACTGCTTGGCAATAATGGCTGCCAACGAACCGTAGAGGTAGAAGTCGTACCACTCAAAAACGGTGCCTAGCGAGGAAGCGAAGATAACCTTCTTCTCTTCCGCCGACATCGGCCGTGGGGCTACTGTTGCCATGGTTTAGTCTCCAATTAAAGGTGAATGCGTCCAACCGACGCGGGTGGGTGAAGCGGACTATGCGACCGCGTTCTGACCCAGTTCTGACACCTTTCCAACAGCAACTTACCGCGAACTGAACGTGAACTTACAGACTAGGCAGTTACCCGCATAGGGCATTTCTTGATGCGAAATTTAACCCCGAAACAGGCCAAAAATTGCAAGCCCAGCCCCATGCCTACCTAGGGAAAGTCCCCATACGTGTAAGCAAAAAAAGAGCTTTTTAGACGTCGGTGTCCGCTATTTACCGGCGGTTGCGCACCGCGCCGCTTGCCACGGCTTGAGACGACGCCCACTGCGGCCCGTCAAACCAGGCATCCCCTTGCAGATAGGCGCGCAGCATAGGCAAGCCATCCAGTCCCCAGAAGACCTTGCCGTCGACCTCGAAGGCAGGCACACCAAACACACCCTTGGCAATCGCCTCTTCGGCATGTGCGCGCAACTGCGCCTTCACGGCCTCGTCGGCTGGGTCACGCTGTGGTGCAAGCTGTTGGGTGACGGCGGCCAGACGGGATGCATCTGCCGCGTCGGCGCCACCCACCCACACGTGTTTGAACAGCGTCTCGCAGACATAACGGTTCGGTTGGCCCTGCGGGTCGGTGGCCAGCGCCAGACGCAGCAGGCCCAGCGGGTTGAACGGATGGGCGGCCGGCATGTCCAGCACACGGCCCTTGTTATGGGCCAGCCATTGAACCTGGCGGTAGGTCCAGTCGCGCTTAGCCGGAATTTCTGCCGGGCCCAGTTGCCCATGGTGCTTGAGCAGCGCGGCAAACAGCAGCGGCTTGTAGGTCACGCTGTAACTCAAACCCATCAGCGCCTGGGGCAGTTCCTCAAACGCCAGCCAGGCGTAGGGGGAGATGAAGTCCAGGTAGAAGCTGATACGTTTCATGGTGATGGCGTTGCGTTTGTGGTGGGCGCCGTCAGCACCAGCGCCGCGGCACGCTCGGCGATAAGCGCCCAGATGGCCTTTTTCTCCTGGTCGCTGCTGGCACGCCAGACACGGATCTCGTCAATGCTGCGCAGGCAGCCCTCGCAGTACTCACGCTGCGCATCCATGCGGCACACCGAGACACAGGGCGATGGAACATCCTCGGCCATAGCCCCCGCCAACGTTGCACTGTGCGCTAGTATTTTGAGAGCATCACTATCGACCGTCATAGCTGCACCGCCTGTGTCACATCGGCGGTGGGCGCGTCTGACAACAAGGCCAGATCGCGCGGATGCAGCTTGAATACGCCATGTGGATGACCCGCTGCGGCCCAGATCTCTTCAAAGCGGAACAACTCCTGGTCCACCAGCGTCACCGGTGTTTGGGCGTGCGCCAGCGGCGATACGCCGCCTATGCTGAAGCCTGTCTTGGTCTTGACGAAGTCGGCATCGGCACGGCCAATGCGACCGACCAGGGCCTCCACCTTTTTCTCGTCGACACGCCGGTCACCGGATGTGATGACCAGCACCGCCATGTCGTCGTCCTTGCGGCGAAAGATGATGCTCTTGGCGATCTGGCCGACCGCAATGCCCAGCGCATCGGCCGCCTGCTGGGCCGTGCGGGCGGCGTCGTCCAGCATCACCGGACTGTGTGGATGGTTCTTGGCTTTTAAAGCGGCAGCTACGCGCTGCACACCTTCCGGCCAAACTTGTACTTCCTTGTTATCCATAGGTGTCTCTTAATCCAATCGTTTGTTCAGCAATGCCGTGGCAGCCCGCGAATTGGGCTTGCGCTGCAAAAAATCGCTGATGAATTTGCCAGCATCCAGCAGCTTGTCCAGATCAATGCCGGTGTTGATGCCCATGCCGTGCAGCAGGTAGACAACATCTTCGGTCGCCACATTGCCAGTCGCGCCCTTGGCATAGGGGCAACCACCCAGACCCGCGACCGAGGTGTCAAAGTTCCACACGCCCATTTGCAGGCTGGCCAGCGTGTTGGCCAGCGCCATGCCATAGGTGTCGTGGAAATGGCCGGATATCTGGTCTATCGTGTAGACCTTCAGCGCCGCCTCCAGCGCCCGTTGCACCTTGAGTGGTGTGCCCACCCCAATCGTGTCGGCCACACCCACGTGCTGCACACCAATGCCATGCATCAGCCGCGCCACCAGCTCGACACGCTCGGGCGCGATCTCCCCTTCGTAAGGGCAGCCCACGGCGCAGGAAATGGCACCACGCACGGTAAGCCCCTGTGCCAGCGCCGCCTGCACCACCGGGCGAAAGCGCTCAATACTCTCCGCAATCGAGCAGTTGATGTTCTTCTGGCTAAAAGCCTCACTGGCCGCGCCAAACACCACAATCTCATCGGGGCGGGATTTCACCGCGGCCTCATACCCTTGCAGATTGGGGGTCAACACCGAATAACGCACGCCGGGCTTGCGTGTGATGCCGGCCAAAACCGCGGCGTTGTCCGCCATTTGCGGCACCCATTTGGGAGACACAAAACTGGTGACCTCGATCTCGGTCAGGCCCGCGTCTTGCAGGCGGTGCACCAACTCGATCTTGATGGCGGCGGGCACCGGTTGTTTTTCGTTTTGCAGGCCATCACGGGGGCCGACCTCGACGATTTTGACTGTGGCTGGAATGCCCATGGAAGTTCTCCGATACAGGGAATGTCTGGAAGGTGGTGTTCAGCGCCCAGCGACAGGGGGCGCCGCCTTGGGGCGCAGGCGCAGCAGCAACCCGCCCACGGCCAAGCCGATGGTACTGAAAAAGAGCAGGCCAACACCCATCAAGGTCTTGATCCACGCGGAGCCGCTGATCTGGGCCTGCAAGGGGTCGCCGGCCGGGTAACGCACGGTCACCGTTTCGCCGATCTTGTGCACCGCACCGCCCCGGCGCAATAGCGAATCGACGACCCGCAAGCTTCGCCCATCGTGGGTGGCAAATTCGACTACGCTGTGTTTGCCAGTAGTCCGGCCCTGGCTGAGGAACGCGTCCTGATGGGCTACAACCCGCCCCTCGGCGCTGCGCATGTCACCCACCAGACTGGCGCCGGTGAGTATCAACCAGACAGCACCCACAGCGGTCAGCACACTGGGGAGCAGAATAATCCAGCCCAGCGGGCCTAGGAAACTGCGATAGGAGGAGGTGTTAGACATGAGCGCTATTTTCAACGAATGCGTGACCCTGGCGTGGCGGCTTCAATAACCACGCCCTCGGTTCACGACGCCTGCCACCGGCTCCCCCCGCTGCAGTGCCGCCAATTTACCCGCGATCTGTGCAATGCTTTCGCTGCGCAGCGTGCGGGCCGAGGTATGGGGCGTAACCGTGACCTTGGGGTGTTTCCAGAACGGGTGCTCGGCCGGCAACGGCTCGGTGCGGAACACGTCCAGTGTTGCGCCGGCCAGATGGCCACTGTCCAACAAAAACAGCAGGTCTTCATCCACCAGATGCCCGCCGCGCGCAACATTGATGACATAACCGCCGGTCTGCAGTTGCGACAGGGTGGCCTGGTTCAGAATGTCTTGCGTATCCGGGGTCAGCGGCAGCAGGCAGACCAGGACCCGGCTGGCGGCCAGAAAGTCTTTTAATCCGTCGGCCCCGGCGAAACACTGCACACCGTCCAGCGCCTTGGGTGAGCGGCTCCAGCCCTTCACTGCAAAGTCAAACTGCCCCAGCGCACGCGCCACGCGTTCGCCCAGCACACCCAGCCCCATGATGCCGACCGGAAAATCCGTCCGAGCACGCGACTTGTGGTACGACCACTTGCGCTGGCGGGTGTCAGCCTCGTAGGCATCGAACGCACGAAAGTGGCGTATTACCGCGTGGCATACATACTCGGCCATTTGCACCGACATGCCGGCATCGTCCAGCCGCACGATGTGCGTATGCGGTGGCAACCGGAGCTTGAGCAACGCATCAACCCCGGCGCCGATATTAAACACGACCTTGAGTTGCGACTGTTCGTCAAAAAACTGCTGGGGCGGCGCCCAGACCACACCATAGTCGGCGGCAGGGGCTCCCGCAGACCACAACGTGACCTCGGCACCGGGCAGCGCCGCGCGCAGGCCTTGCAACCAGGGCTCGGTCGACGTGTCACTACAGCAAAAGGTGATGCGCATACAAGGTGATCCAAATGGGAAGAGGATCGCAGTCTAGTGCAGTGCCACACGCATGGAAGGCAGCGCGCGGCGGCTGCCCCGCAATTTTTAGTCAGTTGAGGACAGAGCTTGCGCCTTGCGCTGCGGTCTGTCCCGCAAGTATCAGGAGGCCACTTCCAGCTTCAGCAACTCTGCGCCCTCTGTCACCTGGTCGCCCGGCGCAAACAGCAGTTCGGCCACGGTGCCATCGGCCGGGGCGGCAATGGTGTGTTCCATCTTCATGGCCTCCATGACGGCCAGGGGCTGGCCCTTCTTGACCGCGTCCCCGGCCTTGACCGAAAAGGACACCACTTTGCCAGGCATGGGCGCGGTCAGGCGTCCCACTTCGGCGTGTGTCTCTCCTGCGTGGGCCAGCGCATCGATTGCTATGATTTGTGTAGCGCCTTGTGCAGCAAATACGTGGGCTACCTCGCCGTTTTTATACAAGTGCACCGTGGAACGCAGGTCACCATAACGCACATCCACTGCGCCACCAGCCAGCGGCATGTAATGCAGTGGCGCGGTGTTGCCGTCGATCGTCAACTGCAGACTGCCACCGTGCAGGCGGGTGAACAACGCGGTATGCGGTTCGCCATGGAACTCCAGCATGAACTCCCGGTGCGACGCGCCATGCGAGCGCCAGCCATCACGCTGCGCCCAGGGGTCTATCCAGCCACTGGTATCCGCCTTGGTCGCCAAGGCCAGTTCGCTGACCAGGGTCTGCGCCACCATGGCCGCAGTCGCCATTTGCAGGCCGACTTTTTCCTGATTGAACAGCACGGCCGATTCGCGTGGAATCAGTGCGGTGTCCAACTGGGCCTGGGCAAACGACGGGCTGGTGACCACGTGGCGCAGAAACTGCACATTGGTCGTCAAGCCGACGATATGTGTCTGCGCCAAAGCCGTGTCCATACGCGCCAACGCCTGTTCGCGCGTCGCACCGTGCACGATGAGTTTGGCGACCATGGAGTCGTAGAAAGGACTGATGCCGTCACCCTGGCGCACACCCGAGTCCACGCGCACGGCGCCATCGGCGCGTTCAAAGGTGGTGCAGGCGGGCAGGCCGTAGACATGCAGCGTGCCGGTGGCGGGCAGGAAATTGTTGTCCGGGTTTTCGGCGCAGATGCGGGCTTCGATGGCGTGGCCGTGGATGCGCAATTGGTCCTGCTGCAAGGGCAAGGGTTCCCCCGAGGCCACGCGCAATTGCCATTCGACCAGGTCTTGACCGGTGATGGCCTCGGTAACCGGGTGCTCCACCTGCAGTCGCGTGTTCATCTCCATGAAGTAGAACTTCATCTGCTCGGGGTGTTCGTAACCACCAGGCTGCTCGACAATGAACTCCACCGTGCCCGCGCCCACATAGTTCACCGCACGTGCTGCTTCCACTGCGGCCTGGCCCATGCGCGCGCGCAGCTCGGGTGTCATTCCGGGTGCAGGGGCCTCTTCCAGCACCTTCTGGTGGCGGCGCTGCACCGAGCAGTCGCGCTCGAACAGGTAGACGTAATTGCCCAGCGTGTCGCCAAACACCTGGATCTCGATGTGGCGCGGGCGCAGCACATATTTTTCGACCAGCACCGCGTCGTCACCAAAACTGTTGATGGCTTCGCGTTTACAACTGGCAAGCGCGGCGGCAAAGTCCTCGGCCTTGTCCACTGCACGCATGCCCTTGCCGCCACCGCCGGCACTGGCCTTGATCAGCACGGGGTAACCAATGCGGTCGGCCTCGCGCTGCAGCAGCGCCGGGTCCTGGTCCGCACCGTGGTAACCCGGCACCAGTGGCACACCGGCTTTTTCCATCAACTGCTTGGACTCGGCCTTCAGCCCCATGGCCTTGATGGCCGAGGATGGTGGCCCGATAAAGACCAACCCTGCAGCGGCGCAGGCCTGCGCAAACTCTTCGTTCTCGCTCAGAAAACCATAACCCGGGTGGATGGCCTGCGCGCCGGTGGCCTTGGCCGCGGCGATGATTTTTTCCCAGCGCAGGTAGCTGTCCTTGGGCGCGCTGCCGCCGATGTGGATGGCCTCGTCGCAGGCGGCCACATGTTTGGCGCCGGCATCGGCATCGGAATACACGGCCACAGTTTGGATGGCCAGGCTGCGTGCGGTGGCGGCTACGCGGCAGGCGATTTCTCCGCGGTTGGCAATGAGAATTTTCTTAAACATAGAGTGCTCCCGCTTCGAAATCGCCTGTGCATGCTACGCATGCCATGCAATGTGGCTTCGCCGCTGCGCCGCTTTGCGGCTGGTCTCCACGATTCGCGATGAGAATTTTTGTAAACATAGTAGGTATCCTCATTACATCCGGAACAGGCCGAACTTCACATCCGGAATCGGTGCATTCAGCGTCGCCGACAAGCCCAGGGCCAACACACGGCGCGTATCCGCCGGATCGATGATGCCGTCGTCCCACAACCGGGCCGTGGCGTAGTAGGGGTGGCCCTGCACTTCATACTGCTGGCGTATCGGCGCCTTGAAGGCCTCTTCCTCGTCCTTGGTCCAGGCGCCGCCCTTGCCTTCGATGCCGTCGCGGCGCACCGTGGCCAGCACGCTGGCCGCCTGTTCACCACCCATGACGCTGATGCGCGCGTTGGGCCACA
Source organism: Pseudomonadota bacterium (assembly GCA_040384785.1). GTDB lineage: Bacteria > Pseudomonadota > Gammaproteobacteria > Burkholderiales > Burkholderiaceae_C > Allorhodoferax. Next base: position 30,123 of record JAZKIR010000127.1, on the reverse strand, counting down.
TCCACAAAAAGCGGGGTGAGTAGGCACGGCCGCACATGCCGTAGTTACCGGCGCCAAAGCTGCCGCCGATGATGATGGTGAACTTGGGCACATTGGCCGTGGCCACGGCCGTGACCATCTTGGCGCCGTTGCGGGCGATGCCTTCGTTTTCGTATTTGCGCCCGACCATGAAGCCGGTGATGTTCTGCAAAAAGATCAGCGGGATCTTGCGCTGGCAGCACAACTCGATGAAGTGCGCGCCCTTCAGCGCCGACTCGCTGAACAGAATGCCGTTGTTGGCGATGATGCCGACCGGCATGCCTTCGATGTGCGCAAAGCCTGTCACCAGCGTGGTGCCGAAGCGGGGTTTGAATTCGTGGAACTCACTGCCGTCGACGATGCGGGCAATGATCTCGCGCACGTCAAAGGGCTTGCGCGTGTCGGTGGGGATCACGCCGTACAGCTCTTCTGCTACAAATTTAGGAGCAACAGGTGCTTTGAGTGCGGGGGCTAGCGCCTTCTTTTGGTTAAGGTTGGCCACCGCGGTACGGGCAATCGACAACGCATGCAGGTCGTTTTGCGCCAGATGGTCGGCCACACCGGAGAGGCGCGTATGCACATCGCCACCACCCAGGTCTTCGGCCGTCACCACTTCACCGGTGGCAGCCTTCACTAGCGGCGGGCCACCCAGAAAGATGGTGCCCTGGTTCTTGACGATGATGGTCTCATCGCTCATGGCGGGCACATAAGCGCCGCCGGCCGTGCACGAGCCCATGACCACGGCGATCTGCGCAATGCCCTCGGCGCTCATGTTCGCCTGGTTGAAGAAGATGCGGCCAAAGTGGTCGCGGTCCGGGAAGACCTCATCTTGGTTGGGCAGATTGGCGCCGCCCGAGTCCACCAGGTAGATGCAGGGCAAGCGGTTTTGCTGTGCAATCTCTTGTGCGCGCAAATGCTTTTTGACGGTGACAGGATAGTAGGTGCCACCCTTGACCGTGGCGTCGTTGCACACAATCATGCAGTCCACACCCGACACGCGACCAATGCCGGCGATGACGCCGGCGCAAGGCGCGCTGTCGGTACCGTCGCGGTCCGGGTACATGCCCATCGCGGCCAATGGCGACAACTCCAGAAACGGCGTGCCCGGGTCCAGCAGGTTGTGCACACGGTCGCGCGGCAGCAGCTTGCCGCGGGCCGTGTGTTTGGCGCGGGCGGCATCACCACCACCCATGGCGGCCTTGTCGGTCTGGGCGTTCAGATCGGCCACCAGCGCACGCATGGCGTTGGCATTGGCGACGAAGTCAGCCGAGCGGGCGTTGAGTTGGGTCTCCAGAATGGACATGGGCGGGTTCCGGTAGAAGGGAGAGAGAGGAAAGAGATTTCAGAATTCAGCTTGCATTTTCAGCCGGAAGGGGCTGTTGGTGCAGGCCACAGAGGTTGCAAATCGCGCCACACACTAAAAAGTGCGGCACACTAAGGACATGGTCGCATCATCCCCCATTGCCGCTACGCCCATGGCCTTTGTGCGTGCCATTGTGGCCGCGTACCACCGCTATGGCAAGGACCCTGCCCAGGCCCTGCGCCAGGCACAGATTGCGCCAGAGCAGGTGACCAAGGTGGATGCCCGCATCACCGCCTGGCAGATGGAAGCCCTGTCCGGCGCGGCGATGCAGGAGCTGGACGATGAAGCCCTGGGCTGGTTCAGTCGGCGTCTGCCCTGGGGCAGCTACGGCATGTTGGCGCGCGCTTCCATCAGCGCACCCACCTTGCAACTGGCGCTGGCACGCTGGTGCCGCCACCACGGTCTGATTGCGCCGGACATTTCGCTGGAACTAAGCGTGGCTGATGATGTGGCAACGATTCGCATCACTGAGCATTCCAAACTCAGCCCAGAGGGTAGTGCGGTGGGGGGGGATTTTGCGCAGGTAGAGGAGGAGCCCGCAAAGCGGGCGGGGGACACGGAGCAAAAGCCTCCGCCACCACGCTACCCGGCGCGAGCGCACAGCCTCCCTGCCCCCATGCGCGAGTTCTGCTTGGTTTCCGTGCTGCGCAACATCCATGGCTTGGCCTGCTGGCTGGTGGATTCTCGCATTGCGTTGCTAGGGGCGCAGTTTCCGTTTGCAGCGCCTGCACACGCGAGCGCCTACGCTGTTTTGTTCTCCGGCCCCACCACCTTCGGCAGCGGCCCAGCCTGCATTCGTTTTGACGCCCAGTACCTGAAGCTGCCGCTACGCCGCGATGAAAAGGCGCTGCAACAAATGCTGCAACACGCCCTGCCCTTGACCGTGCTGCAATACCGCCGCGACCGTCTGCTGGTGCAGCGCGTGCGCCAGACGCTGGCCAGCCACGCCCAGCAGACCCATAGCGCCGAGGCATTGGCAACGCTGCTGAATGTGTCGCCGCGCACGCTGCACCGCCAATTGAAGGAAGAGGGCGCGACGCTGCAGGGCCTCAAAGACGAGGTGCGCCAGGGCCGCGCCATCGAACTGCTGCACCGCACCGGGCGGCCGATCAAGCAGGTGGCCGAGGCGGCCGGGTTTCGCAACGAGAAGAGTTTTATCCGCGCGTTTAAGAGTTGGACGGGGTTGTCGCCGGCGGAGTTTCGGAAACAGGCGCTGCCATTGGCGTGAGAGGCATGAGCCATGCCGTGTGAATGCACATGGGATAGCTCCTTTCCGGGCTTCCCTGCTACACCGGAAGAACGCCCGTGGTTATCAATACATGTGCTGCTCATACGGCAACACCGCGCATCTCGCCCGCGGAAACTGCACCGGACAGAAAACAAGACTAGGTCGGTCGTGCCGCACGCTTCATGGAGCGCACTACCACGATCAAATTGCGCTGCAACTGCCCCCCTCTGTGCTCCATCCGATCAACACGTACTGTCCACATAAGCTCGGGCGCAATCCAGCGTGTTTCTGTGACCTGCAAATCTCCCATATTGCGACGGCTTGCCACTCGAAAGGCCTTGAACTTTCCAGCTGGCACTGTGACGTCCTCCAGCGCCTGAACTTCGCTTTCCGTGGTCACAAGCGCTCGCTGCCCGTTGGAGAACGTCACCTCTTGACTCGACGTCCATTTCTTTCCAAGAGCGAGCTCGGCAGGGCTGAGAAGCAAAGGAGGATCGTAGGTACCGTATCTGTCTTTCTGCTTGCTGCCCATCTGGTCCAAGATCTCCGCACCGTCATTGATCTCCACGCGCCCATCGTCGGCTTTGGTCACCGTCTCCCGATCTCTCCCCATGCGACCATTCATAACATTTGTAATGTCGTACTCGATCTGGTCTCCAAGATAGAAGCGGCGAGCCCCAGAAGCAAGGGGGACAACGCCTTCACGGCCAACTTGCACCTTGAGCGCAACCTGTTGCAAGCGATCAAGTTCGAACTGTGCAAGCTCGCTCATCGAGCCGGCGGGATATTTCTTGAGGAACGCATATAAGTCCGCCGGGTTCTTGGTCAATCGGACTTGGTCCCAATCGGATTTTTCCGCTCGGAACTGTTCGTCACGTGCTTGCTCGACGGGTAGTGCCTTACGGCGTTCAGCTTCCTTCGACTGCTGAAGTGCTGTTTGCAGGCCTTTGAGCCGTTGCAGTTCGGTGTTTAGAAAGTCTTCAAGCGCCTTTACCGCAGCCTGCTTAGCGGTGGCTTCCACCGCACGCTCGGCCTCCGTCGCAAGTTGCTCCCGTCGGTTGCTGGCCATACTTGAAACGCGTTGTAAATCCTCCGCACGAAAGGTGTGTTTCATCCCGTCGTTGAAATAAAAGTCCTCCTCCAAACTGGTGCTTTCCCACGGAATTTGACGGCCTGCGCTGTCTTGGCGAACCTGTAACCGCACCCGTTTGAAGACGTCCTCGATGCGCGTAACGGGCTTCTGCAGCTCCCGAATAAGGTGCCCCGTGTAGAGGCCATTGCCGGACGTCACGTCGCCATCTTCCGCAACATTACCTGGTGCGGTTGCGTAGGCGAGGAAGGTGCCGCTCGGTGCATCAATCGGTGCCAGCCCTTTGGTGGTTGCTGAAGCTGAAAACGGGTTGTCCCTGCAGGCATCCAGCACCAATATATTCATTCGGTTCCCGGCTGCTTTGAATGCGTCAATCACCACGGCCACATCAAGCGTTTGGGCGGGTACATCTGTCGCCTTGGACAGGTTGGCATCTACCGGGACCAAAAAATTCCGGAAGTCCAATTGCAAGCCGTGACCTGCATAGTACAGGACACCGATACCATTCTTTTTGTGCAGTCTTGCCTGGACTGCCTGCACCGCCTCCTTCATCTGAACAAGCGAACCGTCCTTCACCTGCACGACCTCGAACCCTAAGGTTTTGAGCGTTGCGGCCATCGCCGTCGCATCGTTGATTGGATTGTAGAGAAGCGCAGCCTGCTGGCAAGCAGCGTTGCCGATCACCAACGCAATTCTGATGTCGACTGGAGCCTGTGCACGCGCGGCAATCGACGCGAAAGCGGCGACGAGGACGAACTTGCCTACTGTGCTCGATAACTTTGCTACTTTGTCGATCCTCATAAGGTACATAAGTGATGCCCAAGTGGATACAAAAACGCCCGTATACGGACACAAAAATGCAAGGATACTGTAGAAAGCCGAAGTCAAATAGTCTTCGCATTTACGCTCATTGGTTGCATTTCTGACAAATCTACTTGATCCAGACTCGACAATCGCGCCCTAGAGGCATCGGTACCACAAGCTAAAAGGGCTCTTGCCAGAGCCCTAGCCTCCGCAAGAAGTGTGCAAAGGGTACGACCTATCGCACCTGGCGCAATTTGTCCCCTTCCTGGCACACACTGCACTGCGGCACTCCGTAGACTGCCGCCACGATGACCATGTTTGCCATAAACGATTCCACCACGATAGGCGATGCGTTCTTCCGCGCCACGGAACGCTACGCCGGCAACAGCCTGCTGGCCGTGCCCGCCAATCCGGCGCGGAGTTACGACCCGGCGGGTCGTGAGATCAGTTATGCCCAGGCTGCCGACGCCGTGCGCGGCCTGATGGTGCAGTACCAGGCAGCGGGTTACGGACTGGGCCACCACGTAGGCCTGTTCCTGGAGAGCCGCCTCGAGCACATGCTGCACAAGCTAGCGCTCAACGCCCTGGGCGTGTGCTGCGTGCCCATCAACCCCGACTACCGCCCGCGTGAACTGGCCTATGTGGTGGACCACGCCAAGGTGGACTTGATCGTGGCGTTGACCAGCCGCAAGGACGCCGTACTGGCGGCGCTGGCGCTTGCGCAGCACCAGTCGCCCATTGCGCTGCTGGAAAACTGGGCGGACCAGCCCCTGCCAGCGACCCCCATCCCTGCCCAATCGGGTGAGCCCACCGGCGACACACCCGCCAGCATCCTCTACACGTCCGGCACCACGGGCCAACCCAAAGGTTGCCTGTTGTCCCACACCTACGAACTGGCCGCCGGCCACTGGTATGCACACCAAGGCGGGCTGGGTACGGTGCGCGAGGGGCAGGAGCGGCTGTACAACCCGCTGCCGCTGTTCCATGTGAACGCGTCCATCCTGTCTTTTTATTGCATGTTGCTCAGCGGTGGCTGCCAGGTGCAGACCGACCGTTTTCAACCCAGCCGCTGGTGGACCGAAGTGGTGGACAGCCGCGCCACCATCGTGCACTACCTGGGCGTGGTCGTGCCCATGTTGCTGAACCAGCCCCCAAGTGCATTGGAGCGCGCCCACTGCGTGCGCTTTGGTTATGGCGCGGGTGTGGAGCCGCAATTACACGCCGTGTTTGAAGAACGTTATGGCTTTCCACTGATCGAGTTATGGGGCATGACCGAGATGGTGCGCCCACTGTGCGACAACCATGCACCGCGCCAGATCGGCACCCGTGCCTTTGGCCGCGCACGCCCCGGGCTGGATGCCTGCGTCATGGACGAACAGGGCCAGTTTGTGCCCGACAACACCCCCGGTGAGTTGGTGATCCGCCACAGTGTGGTCACACCACGCCGCCACTTCTTCAGCGGTTATCTGGACAACCCCTCGGCCACCGACGAGGTCTGGCGCGGCGGCTGGTTCCATACCGGCGACATCGTGACCCGCGCACCGGACGGCATGCTGCACTTCATGGACCGGCGCAAGAACATCATCCGGCGCTCCGGCGAAAACATCGCCGCCGCCGAGGTGGAAGCCCTGCTGCTGACACACCCGCTGGTGGCGAACGTGGCCGTCATGGCTTTGCCCGATGCGGTGCGCGAAGAAGAGGTGCTGGCCTGCGTCGTGCTCAAGGACCCCACGGCCGGTGAAACGCCAGAAGCAGCCCGCGTGCTGTTCGACTTCTGCCACGCGAATCTGGCCTATTACAAGGCGCCCGGCTGGTTGTGGTTTGCGACCGAGATTCCGACCACCGGCACACAAAAAATCCAGAAGCACCGCATCTTCCCCGAAGGCCAGGACCCGCGCACGCTGCCCGGCATGTTTGACCTGCGCGCGCTGAAGAAGCGTGGCTAGGTGCCGCAGCACCGTGCCACCACAGTTCCCCATCCCCCGCCTGCTAACGGCTCGACCATGATCACCCTCTACCACTGCGTCAGCGCCCGCTCCTTCCGCCCTCTGTGGCTATTGGAAGAACTGGGCCTGCCCTGCCAACTGAAAATGCTGCCGTTCCCGCCCCGCGCGCTGGCACGACCGTATCTGCAAGAGAACCCCTTGGGCACGGTGCCGCTGCTGGTGGATGGTGAAACCCGCATGACTGAGTCGGCGGGCATCTGCGAATACATCGCAGCGCGGCACAGCCCCGGTAACCTGAACGTGGCGATGGACGAACCCGCCTATGGCGCCTACCTGAACTGGTTGCACATGAGCGACGCCACGCTGACCTTTCCGCAAACCCTGGTGCTGCGCTACACCCACTTCGAACCGGCCGAGCGTAAACAGCCGCAGGTGGCAGAAGACTATGGCCGCTGGTTTCTGGCGCGGCTGCGCGCCGTGGACGCCACCGTGCAGCAACAGGATCACCTATGCGCTGGCCGCTTCACAGCCGCCGATATCGCCGTGGCCTATGCACTGATGCTGGCCAGCCACCTGGGCCTAGATGCGCAGTTCAGCCCCGCCGTTGCCGCCTACTGGGCACGCTTGCAGGCCCGCCCCGCATTCCAGCGGGCGTTGGCGGTGCAGCGACAGGCGGCCATCGACCAGGGTGTGCCGACGACGCCGGCACCCGATTTGCGGCCCTGAATGCGGCTAGACGGCGGAAATAGGCAATAAATACCCAATTAGGGGTTTTCAGCAAATTCCATAAGACAAATTCATCTATAGCCCCCGTGAAATATGGCAGTATTGCTACCATATATATAGCAGATTCGGTGTAAATCTCTGAGGTACCTCCAGGTATTGGCGGGGTCGGCGCCTCGGCTTCCATATCCACCTGCTGGCTTGCATTGTTGAGGCCGGGGCACCCTTGACCTCCACGCTTCTCGGCCCGCGAGCGGTTGCCAGCGATGCGCCAGCCTTGACAAGACGCAAGCGTATCCACGGAGCAAGATGGGACGATGTGGGATTGCGAGCCCATTCGCGTCGGAGTCGTTCATGAATCCAGAAGTCAACCTGTACGAACTGCTTGAAGTCAGTCCTATGGCGAGTCCGGCGGTCATCAAGGCGGCCTACCGCTGCCTGGCGCAATTGAACCACCCCGACAGGCACGCGGGCACGCCGGCGGCAGTCGAGCGGCAAGCCCTTATCAACGCCGCCTACGCCGTGTTGTCCAAGCCCGACAGGCGCCTGCGCTACGACCAGCGCCTGGGATTGCGAAAAAAGGAATTTGTGGAGCGCCGCAGCGGCACCTGTGCCACGGAAAGCGACCACGGTACGGGTGGCACCCCAGCCATCACCCGTGCCTTCGCCTTTCGGCCGCTGGCTTGACACCGCCCAGGCGTACACATTCCCCTTCTTTTTACGCCGTCAACGCCAAGAGAGGTGTGGCCGCCTAAACCCGCGGCGTAGCCCGCTCGATGATCGCCGTGCAATCCAGTCCACGTGGCAGATTGCCAAAGGTCAACCCGCTGGTGTGCTCACCCAGGCGCGAGGCGCAGAACGCGTCGGCCACGGCGGGGTTGCCATGGCGTACCAGCAGCGAGCCCTGCAGCGCCAGCGCCATTTTTTCGACCACACCACGGGCACGGTATTCGATCGCCGAGGGGTCGACCAACTCCGCACCGAGGCGGCCCACATAGCGGTCCAGGCGGTCGTCGGAGCCGGCGGCGGACTGCACCTCGTCCATGTAGGCGTCCACCGAGCCGGGGTTGCGGCCCATGGCGCGTAACATGTCCAGGCATTGCACATTGCCGCTGCCTTCCCAGATGGAGTTGACTGGCGATTCGCGGAACAGGCGCGGCATGATGCAATCTTCCATGACACCACTGCCGCCTATGCATTCCATGGCCTCGTAGGCATGGGCCGGTGTGCGTTTGCAGATCCAGTATTTGCCAACCGCAGTGGCCACACGCATCAGCATCGTCTCGTGTTCGCTGGAGTCGCCCGCATCCAGCGCCCGGGCGACACGCAGGGTCATGGCCAGCGCGGCCTCGCTCTCGATGACCAGATCGGCCAGCACGTTTTGCATCAGGGGTTGTTCGGACAACAGTTTGCCAAAGGCCGAGCGGTGGGCGCAATGGTGCAGCGCCTGGGCCACGGCCTGGCGCATGCCGGAACTCGATCCGACCATGCAGTCAAAGCGTGTCATGGAAACCATCTTCAAAATGGTTGCCACACCACGGCCCTCTTCGCCCACCATCTGGGCATAGGCGCCGCGTAACTCGGTCTCGCAGGACGCATTGGCCACATTGCCCATCTTGTTTTTCAGGCGCTGGATCTGCATCGGGTTCTTGCTGCCATCCGGCCGCCAGCGCGGCAGCCAGAAGCAGGACAGGCCGCCGGGCGCTTGGGCCAGCACCAGGAAGGCGTCGCTCATAGGGGCCGACACAAAGTATTTGTGGCCGACCAGTGCATACGCCTGGCCGGGGCCGCCCGCGCCCAGAGCATGCGCCCGCAGCGTATTGGCCCGCACGTCCGAGCCGCCCTGCTTTTCGGTCATGGCCATACCGACGGTGATGGCCTTCTTTTGCTCCATCGGGATGTTGCGGTGGTCGTACTGCAGGGCCATGATCTTGGGCAACCACTGGGCCGCCAGCGCGGGCTGCTCCTGCAAGGCCGGCACCACAGCCGATGTCATGGTGACCGGGCAACCATGGGCTGCGTCGACTTGGCCTTGCAGGTACGACATGGCGGCGCGTGCCACATGCGCGCCGGGCTGCGGCTTGCGCCAGTGTGATGCGTGCAGGCCATGCTCCATGGAGATTTGCATCAGCCGGTGGTAAGCCGGGTGGAAACGCACCTCGTCGATGCGGTGGCCGTAGTTGTCGTGGGTGTAGAGCACCGGCTTGTTTTCGTTTGCCTGAAAGCCCAGCTCTATCAGTTCGCGGCTGCCGGTCAGGGCGCCAAAGGCCTGCAATTGCGGTTCGGCCCAACCGGCGCCTTCACGCACCACGGCTTCGCGCAGGGCGGCGTCCTGCTGGTACAGGTTGTAGTCGCACAGCGGTGGAGGCTGGTTTTCGACGACATGGGTTTCGGCTAAATACCCTTGCGCAGCGGCAATGGCGGTGGCTTCGGCGGCGGTTTGCAGCATCTGTACTTCTCCCGGTGCCGCAAGGTGTTGCGGCGGTGGTGGACTATGGTTGATTTAAACAGTGAATTCAAGTTCACTTTATTGTCACAGTACACCACAGGCCTCGGTGGAGTGTCAACCCGGCATCCTTCCAGTCGGGCTGGGGCGCCACTGCGCTACAGTGACGCCTGTTCAAAACACACCAAACCAGCGTCTTACCCCATGGCTTACCGGCCCACTGAAAAAACACAGGCCCGCAAGGCCGAAATTCGCCAACGCCTGATGGACGCCGCGTTAGGTCTGGTCAGCGGCGGCGGCTTTGCGGCACTGACGATGCTGGCCGTGGCCGCCAAGGCGGGCATTGCGACGGGTGCGGTCTACAAACACTTCGAATCCAAGGACCAGTTGTGCGCCGAAGTATTCCGCGTCGCCACCGAGAAAGAAGTTGCCATGGTGCGCGAAACGGCGCTGGGTCCAGGCACGCCCAGTGAGCGTTTATTGCACGGCATACAGGCCTTCGCCCACCGCGCCCTGCGCAATCCGCGGCTGGCGTTTGCGCTGATTGCCGAGCCCGTGGATGCGCTGGTGGATGCCGAGCGGCTGCGTTACCGCCAGGCCTATGCCGATGTGTTTGTGCATCTGGTGGAGCAAGGCATCCAGAGCGGAGAATTTGCCCCGCAACTGCCCAGCGTCAGCGCCGCAGCACTGGTGGGCGTGATTGCCGAATCCATGGTGGGTCCGCTGTCCTGGCCGGCAGCGGACCAGCGGCCGTTGGAAGCCGAGGCACTGATTGCCGCCATCCAGGCTTTTTGCCTGAGGGCGGTGGCTGCCGCGCCCATCCCTGCGCCCGCAAAAGCCCACGCCAAGGTGTCGAGCAGCAGGGCTGGGGTGAGCGCCAAAGTGAGGTAAAGGAGGAGCAGAGGGCAACGCCCTCTGCGGGGGACACGAACGGCGGCGCTCGCCCCAGCCCTGCTGCGGGCGCACTGCTGAAACGCAGCCCGGCAGCGTCGGGAGCTACTTACCCGTTCGGCGAGCTTTTTGCGCTTCCAGCGTCTCGGTCGGGGCACCCTGCTTGACCCATTCCGTGTAGCCCCCGTCAATATGTGCCACATTGGCCATGCCCATGTCTTGCAGCGTCTTGGCGGTCAGCGCGCTGCGCCAACCGGCGCCGCAGAACAGGATGTATTCCTTGGTCTCGTCGCCAAAGAGGGGCTTGTAGTAGGGCGAGGCGGGGTCCACCCAAAACTCCAGCATGCCGCGTGGGGCATGGAAGGCGCCGACCACGGTGCCGTCGGCCAGCTCGCGAATATCCCGGATATCCACCAACTGGGTCTTGGCATCGTTCAGCCTGGGCAGCACCTCGGCCACCGTGTAGGTGCGGACTTGCGCCATGGCCTGGTCGACCAGTGCGCGTGAGGATGTGGTGATGGGCATGTTGATTGCTCTCCTGTGCTCGGTCGGGGCTAGCCCCATGGTTGCCGTCTGTCTTTGCTCGGATACTACTCCGCGCAGTGGACGGCACCCGTGCCATAACCACCGGCTCCCCCCACGTTCGCTCACAGCGGGTGGCTTTCTGCCCCCGCGTTCGCTTTAGCCTGCCAGCGCCCGCTGGATGATGATTTTCTGCACGTCACTGGTGCCTTCGTAAATCTGGCAGACCCGCACATCGCGGTAGATGCGCTCCAGCGGAAAGTCGCTGACATAACCATAACCACCCAGCGTCTGGATGGCGGCGCTGCAGACTTTCTCGGCCATCTCGCTGGCAAACAGCTTGGCCATGGCGGCTTCTTTCAAACACGGGCGACCGGCATCGCGCAATGACGCCGCGTGCCAGATCAATTGCCGCGCGGCCTCGATCTGCGTCGCACATTCGGCCAGGCGGAAACCCACGGCCTGGTGGTTGAAGATGGCGGTGCCAAAACTTTGGCGGTCCTTGGCATAGGCCACGGCCACGTCCAGCGCGCTGCGCGCCATACCCACGCTTTGCGCGGCGATGCCGATGCGCCCGCCTTCGAGCCCACCCAGCGCGATGCCATACCCCTCGCCTTCCTTGCCGATCAGGTTCTCGGCGGGGATACGGCAGTTGTCGAAATTGATCTGCGCGGTGTCGCTGGAATGCTGACCCAGCTTGTCTTCGATACGCGCCACCACGTAGCCCGGCGCATTGGTGGGCACGATGAAGGCGCTCATGCCCCGCTTGCCGGCGCCCTTGTCGGTGACGGCAATGACAATCGCCACGTCGCCATTCTTGCCGCTGGTGATGAATTGCTTGACGCCGTTTATCACGTAGCTGTCGTCTTCCAGCACCGCCGTCGTGCGCAGGCTGGACGCATCACTGCCCACATGCGGTTCGGTCAGGCAGAACGCCCCCAGCATCTGGCCGTGCGCCAAAGGCACCAGCCATTGCTGCTTTTGCGCCTCGGTGGCGTACTTCATCAGGATGGCATTGACCGGGCAGTTGGTGACGCTGATGACGGTGCTGGTGCCGCCGTCGCCAGCGGCAATTTCTTCCAGCACCAGCGCCAAGGTCACGTAATCCAAATTAGCGCCACCATAGCTCTCGGGTACGCAAATGCCGTAGGCGCCGAGTGCGGCCAAGCCTTGGTGGGCGTCTTTGGGGAAGTGGTGTTCCTTGTCCCACTTGGCGGCGTTGGGCCAGAGTTCGGCTTGCGCGAATGAGCGGACGGCGTCGCGGACCATTTCCTGGTCTTGGGTTAATAACATTTTTTGTTTCCTCGTATCTTTTTAAAACCGAACTTTCTGAGCAACCGACTCCGAAGTCCAACAACCCACTCTCCCCCAACCCCTCTCGCCCCGCCGGGCGAGAGGGGGGGCTTTTAACAGCCGATTTGGGAATTGCGCGCCGACTAAGGAATTACAGCAGAGAGGTTGCGTTGCGTGTGTGTATTTCCAGGTTTAGCGCCAACGGTCGTAGAGACTCCGCACACCGTAGGCGCTCCACCGGCTGGCACGCGAAGCGGCCAGCGTTGGCACACCTAGACGACACGACACCACTACGACCGCCACCCAAACGCCTCCGCACTCCAAAGCCGCATCGCAGCGCCTCGCCCGCAATTCCGTACTCGGCGCACGCGGTCAAATCGGCTGTTGAAAAGCTCCCCTCTCGCCCGGCGGGGCGAGAGGGGTTGGGGGAGAGTGGGTTGTTGGATATTGGACCCCAATATCCCGGACCGCAAGAGTTGCATCACGTTGCCCCGCGATATTGGGGTCTGAGCCGTCTTCGCTTCGCTACGCGGATCCGACCCCAAATCGCTATACCGTTTCACCCAAAGCATGATCAGGAAAAACAGCCTCTAGCCCTCGCCTACCATGCGCCATAAGCTACCAAGCTTATAGCATCTCCAACGCCACAGCCGTAGCCTCCCCACCCCCAATACACAGCGTAGCCAACCCCTTCTTCAACCCCCGCGCCTGCAGCGCATACATCAACGTCACCATGATCCGCGCCCCAGACGCCCCAATCGGATGGCCCAGCGCACAAGCCCCACCATTCACATTCACCTTGTCATGCGGCACGTTCAGCTCTTTCATCAGCGCCATGGGCACAACAGCAAAGGCCTCGTTCACTTCCCACAGATCCACATCACCCACTTCCCAACCGGCCTTGGCCAACACCTTTTGTGTGGCGCCTACGGGGGCGGTGGCAAACCACTCGGGCTCTTGTGCGTGCGTGGCATGGGCCACGATGCGGGCCAGCGGCTTGCAGCCCAGCTTGGCGGCCGTGGAGGCCTTCATCATCACCAGGGCAGCAGCGCCGTCGTTGATGGACGAGCTGCTGGCTGCGGTGATGGTGCCGTCTTTCTTGAAGGCGGGTTTCAGCGTGGGGATCTTGTCCAGCTTGACCTTGCCCGGGCCTTCGTCGATGGAAACGACGACATCACCGCCGCGGCCTTTGACGGTGACCGGTGTGATCTCGGCCGCAAACGCACCGGACTCGGTAGCGGCCTTGGCGCGCTGCACGCTGGCCGTGGCAAAGGCGTCCTGCTCGGCGCGGGTGAAGCTGTACTTGGCGGCGCAGTCTTCGCCAAAGGTACCCATGGAGCGGCCGGCTTCGTAGGCGTCTTCCAGGCCGTCGAGCATCATGTGGTCGTACATGCGGTCGTGGCCGATACGGTAACCGCCACGGCCTTTGAGCAGCAGGTAGGGCGCGTTGGTCATACTCTCCATGCCGCCGGCCACCAGCACCTCATGGCTGCCGGCGATCAACATGTCGTTGGCAAACATGGCCGCGCGCATGGCCGAACCGCACATCTTGGACAAGGTGACGGCGCCCGCACTCTTGGGCAAGCCGCCCTTGAAGCCGGCCTGGCGTGCTGGCGCCTGGCCCTGGCCCGCCATCAGGCAGTTGCCAAACAAAACCTCGGTCACCAAATCAGGGGCAATGCCCGCGCGCTCCACGGCGGCCTTGATGGCCGCGCCACCCAGGTCGTGTGCCGCGAGGCTGGAAAAGTCGCCCTGGAAAGCCCCCATGGGGGTGCGGGCTGCGCCTACGATAACGATGGAATCCGACATATTCATTCTCCTAAACAGTGGTGGGCAGTGGTGGTAAAGAGTTGACGTTTACGTAAACGTCAATTGTGACAGAAAGACCGAATGACCGCGATAAACTGCCCCGATGTCAAAACCCACACATCGCGCGCGCCCAAGCCGGCTCCTGCTCGGCTTTTTTCTGCTGCTCACGGGATTACCGCTTGGCGCAGCGCCGGTCAGCGCGCTGCAGCCCGCCGACATCGAACGGCGAAACGCAGCAGCGGCTTTTGTGCAGATCCATGAGCTGACGCTGCAAATGCTGCGGGTGGAATGCGGCACGCTGATGCCCACGGAGTCGGCACGGGTGGACGCGCTGGCCAAGGCCTGGTTCACGCGCAACAAGGACGACATCGTCAGCGCCCGCGTATGGCTGGACCAGTACCTGTCACACGCCAAGTCGGTCAGTGCCGAACTGCACCAGCGCGAATCGAATGCCTTGTTGACGGCGCTGTCCAATGGCATGCTGGACACCGCCAAGACCCATTTCCACCGCCAGCCCCCCTCTGCCGAGGGTTGCGCAAACGCGCTGCGCGCGTACGCGGCGCCCGAGTTCGACGTGCAAAACATGGGCGGCAACCGGGGCTACGAACAGTTCGCCGAATTTGGCAAAACGCTGCAGGCCATGCGCCAAGCCACCGACTACAGCGTACCGCCCCATATCAATACACAATTCCCGGAGAGTCTGCCGTTTCGCCCTTATGCCAGCATGGAAGCGGCCAGCGCGGCCCGCGAGCGCGGTGACGGTGCCATGCTGCGCACCGTCTACACCCGCCTGGCCGAGCATGGAGAAAGCACTGCGGCGCAAGCCATGGGCATGGCCTATTTGACCGGAGAGCTGGCACCCAAGGACTATGTACTGGCCTACCGCTGGTTTGCCGCCGCCTGGAGCCTTGGCAATTCGGATGGCTTGAACGCCATGGGTGTCTTGCTGCGCGACGGCGTCGGCGTGGAGGTCAACACCCGCTTGGCCTACGGCACCTTCCTACTGGCCCAGCAAGGAGCCCGCGACCAGGCAGCCTATGACAGAAGCAAGCGCAATGCCGACAGCGTGCAAACGAAGATCTCAGACACGGACCACTCGGCGCTGGCCTGCATGACGATCGAAGCTTTTGACACCGCATTGCAAACCGCGGCCGCGGGCCAGCCCCTGGTGCGTGGCAATACCATTGTCCAGGGACAACGCAGACTGGGGCAGGTCATCCGCGATCTGGAAAGCGTCAAGTTATCCGATTGCCGCTAGACTTTTGCGGCACCTCTCTCCATGCTGTATGGTTTGCGTCTGGTTTTGCTGGGCATTCATTTTCTGCTCGCCGGCGCCATCAACCTGACGCTGGTGCTGCTGCGCCCTTTCAATCCCGACAACAGCCGCCTGTGTGGACGTGTGTATTCGCTGCCGGCACTGCGTTTTCTGGGTCTGCACAGCTGCTTGCAAGTGGACGAATTGCGCAAGCTGACCAGCCCCTGTGTCATCGTTGTTAACCACCAGTCCAATTTTGATTTATTCATCCTGGGCAGCGTGGTCCCGCGCCGCACGGTGACGATAGGCAAGACCAGCTTGCGCTGGATTCCCATCTTTGGGCAAATCTACTGGCTGGCCGGCAACGTGCTGATCGAGCGCGGCAATGCCGCCAAGGCCAAGGCTGCCATGCTGAAGACCACCGACACGCTGCAGCACCAGGACACCTCCATCTGGGTCTTCGTGGAAGGCACGCGCAACCTGGGCAAGGGCCTGTTGCCATTCAAGAAAGGTGCGTTCCAGATGGCCATTGCGGCAGGTGTGCCCATAGTCCCGGTTTGCTGCAGCAACTACAAACGCACGATGCGGCTGAACCGCTGGCACAGCGGCACGCTGCGCATTCAGGCGCTGCCGCCCATTCCCACTGCCGGCCTGACGCTGGACGATATGCCGGAGCTGATGGAGCGGTGCCGCGGCCAGATGGTGGCTTGCATTGACGGGATGGATGCCGCGGAGGTTCTGGATACGGATACGGGTCTGCGAGCAACTGAATGATGGCTATGCAGAGTAACGTACCTCGGTCTGCTGCAGTCCACGTTTTTTGGTCCTTAACTAGGTTAACCTAAATGACTGATCACACACACGCACTCAAGACCGGGGAGTGGCCATTCGCGGATCCGGAGAATGTCGCAGCCTTTTGTTGTCGACACATTCTTGACGGACGCCCAATCCTTCGCGTAACACATGACGAAGAGGACGGGGCTTGGCAAATCTTGTGTGGCGACGACTCCCACGTCTCGGAGGACGGGAGGCTTGTTTGTCTTGGCTGCATGGTCAAACGCGACGAGTCACTGGTCCCGCTCGCCGACTTGCCACTCGGATGGTGCGCCGACCGGCAGGATGCCGACTCTCCGTGGATTCGTGAAATCAACTAAGACACAAGGGATGAACCAGACGGGTCAAACCAAGGTTTTCATCCATGGAGTGTGGCCATCAACAAACAGGCGAGGCGCCTGACCTGGCGCGCATCACCTGCCATTACAACGTCGGCTTGGCGCGCAGAGGCACCGTGCGCCGCAACGCCCCTTGCCCACGCGCAAACTCGGCCATCAATTGGCGGCACGCCGCTTCTGGGTCTGCCGCCCGCGTGATCGCCGTGATAACCGCCGCACTGGCAACACCTTGCGCGGCGACCTCGGCGATATTGCGCGCGTCAATACCGGCAATGCCAACCACCGGCACAGGCAGCAGGCCCGCCCAGTAACGCAGGTTGTCCAGCCCCTGCGGAATCCACGGCATGTCCTTGGACTGGGTGGCAAAGATGGGACCGCAGGCGATGTAGGACGGGCGCAAGCCCCAGGCCCGCGCGACCTCCCAATAGCTGTGGGTGCTAAGGCCCAGACACACACCGGCTTCGCGCAATGCGTTCAGATCCACCGTGTCCAAATCCTCCTGGCCCAGGTGCACGCCGTAGGCGCCCAGGCGCAGGGCTAGTGCCCAGTGGTCGTTGATGAACAGTTGGGCGCCGGGTGTGGCATTCGCCGCAGCAATCGATTCCCGAATTTGTGCCTCCAACGTCGGCTCCTGCGGGTCCTTGATACGCAACTGCACCGTGCGTATGCCGGCGGTCAACACGCGGCGCACCCAGGCCGCGCTGTCGACAACGGCATAGACACCGAGTGCTTCAGCGCGCAACCTGGGAAACGCGGGTGGACTGGCCGACGCCGCGCTAAAAGACAGCACAGGCAAGTTGATGGCCTGCTCTGCAAAATCAGCTTGCGCGTTGACCGGCCCGGCGCCCTCGCCTGCCGCATAGCCGTGGCGCAGAGCCTGGGTGGTCGCCATCTTGGCCAGCACCACGGCATCGGCCACGCAGTAGCCGCTAGCCAGTGCCGCGGCGGCCGTGGATGCAAAGGTGCAGCCGGTGCCGTGCTGGTGCGCGGTGTTCACGCGCGGCAGACTCAACCAGCCGCTGGCCTGTGGGCTGCCAAGCCAGTCACTTGCCATGCCATCTTGCTGCGACACATCGCCGCCGGTGATGACCACCGACGTCTTGTCGCAGGCTTGCCCAACAGCCAGCCCCAAACGCAGCGCCTCACTACGATTGGGGGTCACCAGCGTGGCGCGTGGCAGCAGTTCTGCCACGTAGGCTTGAACGAGCACATCATCCGCAAAGCCCGCACCGGTGCTGGAGGCCAACACCGGGTCCACCACCAGCGCGACCTTCACTCCCTGGTCACGCAAACGGTCCACCCAGCGGCAGACCACGCGTATGTTCTCCACACTGCCCAGCAGCCCGGTCTTGATGGCCTGGGGCGGCATGTCTTGCGCCAGCGCGGCCAGTTGGGCGTCCAGCAGCTCCGCGCTCACCGGCTCCACGTGTGTGACCGCAACCGAGTTTTGCGCCGTGACGGCGGCCACCGCCGTGCAACCATGCACGCCGAATGCGGCGAAGGCTTTCAGGTCGGCCTGCAAGCCGGCGCCACCGCCGCTGTCGGACCCGGCAATGCTCCAGACGATGGGCCTTGAACCGCCCGTTTTTCCCGAAACCTCTAAGCAAAATGGGGCGCTAGCCCTCGTCGAATATGATTTATGCGCTTCTAAATTCATAGCAATATCGGATGACCCGCCACTGGTGTAGACGCCACCGCCATGTCCTGCTTGGCCATGACACCGGACACAAACGCCAGCCGCCCGGCCTGTATGCCCAGCCCAAACGCCCGCGCCATGCGCACCGGGTTCAGCGCCTTGGCTACGGCGGTGTTCAGCAACACGCCGTCCAGCCCCAACTCCATGGCCTGCACCGCATCCGCCGGTGAGCCAATGCCGGCATCCACGATCAATGGCACACCGGGCAGCCGCGCGCGCAGCGTGCGCAGCGCACCTGGGTTGACCAGGCCCTGGCCGGAGCCGATGGGCGCACCCCAGGGCATCAGAATCTTGCAGCCCACGTCCAGCAGGCGCCGGCAGCTGACCAAGTCGTCGGTGCAATAGGGGAAGACTTCAAAACCGTCCTGGACCAGTTGGCGGGCGGCATCCACCAGTTCAAACGGGTCGGGCTGCAGCGTATGTTCGTCGCCGACCACTTCGAGCTTGATCCAGTGGGTGTCAAACAACTCACGCGCCATCTGCGCCAGCGTGACGGCTTCACGTGCCGTGCGGCAGCCGGCGGTGTTGGGCAGCAGGTGCGCGCCTGTGGCCTTGATGATGCCGAAGAAATCACCCTCCGCAGAGGCTTGGGCGCCGGCTGCTAGTTGGCGGCGCAGGCCCACGGTGACCACCTGCGCGCCCGATGCGGCAATAGCCTGCTGCAGTATGGCCGGTGATGGGTAACCTGCCGTGCCCAGCAAGAAGCGGCTCTGCAGTGTGCGCCCGCCCAGGGACCAGGTATCGGTTGCGCCGCTGTTGGCCGGGTTGGTGGCTGCGGCATTTACCGTGCTGTTGGCCGTGATATTGGTCGTGTCCACAGGTTCAGCCTCCTTCAATCGGTTGAAATGTCACGATGGTGTCGCCCCCGGCCAGCATGTGTGTGTCGCGCTGGGCACGCGGCACAAACTGGCCGTTCAGCGCGGTGGCCACGGCGTTGGGCAATTGGCCCTGCTCTTGCACCCACTGCGCCAGCGTGCGCGCCGTGGTGGTCTGCGCTACACCATTTACCGTCAGCGTGGTGCTGGCGCTTTTAGGCAAGGGCGCGTTCACGACAGCCCCCCCGCCAGCGCCTCTTCCACCATCGCTGGCGCCACCAGCCAGCCATGGCGGTACAGGCCGTTGATACGGGTGATACCAGGCTCGCGCGACAGCAGCGGCAGGTTGTCCGACAAGGCGGGGCGCAGGTTGGCCTCGGAGTGCACGACACGCGCCTCGGCCAGCTCCGGGATCACGCTATGCGCCGCGCTCAGCAGCTCCAGCGTGCTGCGCAGCGACACCGGCGAGCGGTCCTCACTCTCGATCTCGGTGGCGCCCACGACCAGCAGATCGTCCGGGCGCGGCACGATGTAGACGGTGTGGCGCGGATGCATCAGACGCACCGCGCGGCTCAACTGGACGCCCGGCGCATGTAACCAGAACACCTCGCCCCGCACACCGCGCACCGGCAACTGTGGACGAGCGCCGATGCCGCGCACATCGAACACATGGTCAAAGCGCAGGCTCTCACCCTGTTCGGGCTGTGCCAGCCTAAGCCCTTCCACGCGCTCACGGCGGTCCGAGGCTTGGGTTTGAACGCGCAACAGGCCGGGCTCCACCGCATGCACAGTGGAGCGCCAGTGCCAATGCGCACCCTGGCGCGCAGCCTGCGCGGCCAGCGCCCGCATGGCCTGCACGGTGTGGATCTGGCCCTCGCACGGGAGCAGCCAGCTCAAGGCCGGGCCATGGATGGATGGCTCCAACTCAGCCAAGCGCTCGGCATCCAACAACTCGGGCTGGTACGGAGCTCCGGCCTTGGATTGCAGCAGGCCGACCACACGTTGTGCCGCACCCGCATCACCGCGGTGGGCCAGCAACAGGCTACCCTGCAGACTTAACGCAACCGGCTCGCCCAGGCCGTGCACGATGGATGGCCACAGGTAACACGAGCGCAGGCCCCAGGCAAACACGCGCGCATCGGCGCACTCCAGCTCGGCCACCGGGCTCAGCATGCCGGCAGCAGTCCAGGCCGCGGCCTCGGTGCCGGATTCTGCCTTGGGACCCGGTCCACTGGACGGGTCAAACACATCCACGCGGTGCCCCGCGCGGCTTAGCTCCAGTGCCAGCAAGCGACCCAGCAGGCCCGCACCTGCAATGCCAATATGCATGTCTGTTCTCCGTTAACTTCGCCCGAGGTGGATCAGCCCTTGCTGATGGGAATGTAGATTTCGCTGCCGGCCTTTTTGAAAGTATCCGACATGGATTGCATGCCATCGCTCAAGGCCTGCTCGTCGCTGACGCCCTTGTTCTTGGCGTACTCGCGCACCTCCTGCGTGATTTTCATCGAACAGAACTTGGGGCCACACATGGAGCAGAAATGCGCCACCTTGGACGAATCCTTGGGCAGGGTTTCGTCATGGAAGTTGCGGGCAGTATCCGGGTCCAGCGACAGGTTGAACTGGTCCATCCAGCGGAACTCAAAACGCGCCTTGGACAAGGCGTCATCCCGCGCCCGCACGCCCGGATGGCCCTTGGCCACATCGGCCACGTGGGCCGCGATCTTGTAGGTGATGATGCCGACCTTGACGTCTTCGCGGTCCGGCAGGCCCAGGTGCTCCTTGGGTGTGACGTAACACAGCATGGCCGTGCCAAACCAGCCAATCATGGCCGCACCAATGCCGCTGGTGATGTGGTCGTAGCCCGGTGCGATATCGGTGGTCAGTGGTCCGAGGGTGTAGAACGGCGCCTCGTCGCAGTGCTTCAACTGCTCGGTCATGTTCGCCTGCACCATGTGCATGGGCACGTGGCCCGGGCCTTCAATCATGACCTGCACGTCCTGCTGCCAGGCCTTTTTGGTCAGCTCCCCCAGCGTGCGCAACTCGGCAAACTGCGCCTCGTCATTCGCGTCGGCGCCAGAGCCGGGACGCAGGCCATCGCCCAGCGAATAACTCACGTCATAGGCCTTCAAAATCTCGGTCATTTCATCGAAGTGGGTGTAGATGAAATTCTCTTTGTGGTGGGCAATACACCACTTGGCCATGATGGAGCCGCCGCGCGACACGATGCCGGTCACACGATTCGCCGTCAGGTGGATGAAGGCCAGGCGCACGCCGGCATGCACGGTAAAGTAGTCGACGCCCTGCTCGGCCTGCTCGATCAAGGTGTCGCGGAAGATTTCCCAGGTCAGGTCTTCGGCCACGCCGCCCACCTTCTCCAGCGCCTGGTAGATCGGCACCGTGCCGATGGGCACCGGCGAGTTGCGCACGATCCAGTCGCGTGTGGTGTGGATGTTTTTGCCGGTGGACAAGTCCATCACGGTGTCTGCGCCCCAGCGGATGGACCAGACCAGTTTTTCGACTTCTTCCTCGATGCTGGACGTGACGGCCGAGTTGCCGATGTTGGCGTTGATCTTGACCAGGAAGTTGCGGCCAATGGCCATTGGCTCCAGCTCGGTGTGGTTGATATTCGCCGGGATGATGGCGCGGCCGCGCGCAATCTCGCTGCGCACAAACTCGGGCGTCATGATCCTGGGGATGCTGGCGCCAAAACTGTTGCCGGCCAGGCGCGCCTCGCGCTCGGCATTGCCCAGGTACTGCTCCATCCATTCGAGCTTCTGGTTCTCGCGGATGGCCACGTATTCCATCTCGGGGGTGATGATGCCTTTGCGGGCGTAGTGCATCTGGGAGACATTGGCACCAGACTTGGCGCGGCGCGGCTGGCGCTGCAGGCCGGCAGCCTGGGCGCGCAGCGCGGCCAGCGCGTCGGTCTCGCCATTTTTCAGGCCATCGTCCAGCGCGAATGGTTTGCGGCCTTCGTACAACTCGGTGTCACCGCGGGCGTCGATCCAGCTCTGGCGCACCAGTGGCAGGCCCTGGCGCACATCGATGTCGGCAGCCGGGTCGGTGTAAGGGCCGGAGGTGTCGTACACCGTGACCGCCTCGCCATTGCTCTGCATGATTTCACGCATGGGCACCTGGATGTCAGCGCGGCTGCCGGGCAGATAACGTTTGGTGGAAGCGGGAAGCGGCTCGCGGGTGAGGCGGATGAATTGGGCTAGCTTGTCGGGTGCGTTCACGGTCAAGTCTCCTGGGTAATGGACCCGAAGACAAAACAGACACCTGCCCCGCAAACTGTATGAGAAAGACGCCGCACGGACGGTTTTTGGCCGTTGGCAGCTGAGCACTTCTTACGCTGGTATGAACCAGATCAAGTTCGCGGGTTCGGACTCCATCTCAGCGCAACCATTGCGCACCCCGGGCAAGGCGGAGTGTACGACAAAGCGAAATTCGGCCAACCACCGGTGCAGAAAATACCATCAAGGCTGCGGGGATGCGAGCAGCTTTTTCACACCTTGCAGGGCCAACAACTGCCAGGCAGACAGCACAAACGTGGCCAGCAACAGCGCGATCGACATGGGCTGAACAAAGGACTCGCTGCCGGCCAACAGGAAACCTGAATGGATGGCACAGGTCAGGAATCCCAGGGCCGCTAGCAGCTTGTAGAAGAACATCCCGGTATGAACATTGGCCACCACACGGCTGTGCGCATACAGCACCAGCGCAATGATGGGAATGTTCAGCAGCAAGTTCATCTGGTTGCCGCCGGGAAGCAAGAACAATTCCCACTCGTGCCAGAAGGCGGCGTCGATCTGGTGAGTGATGAGGACGGTGGCATTGGCCAGAAAAAGCCAGTGCAGGCGGGAGGTGTTGGTCATGGGTGGGGCTTGAACAAAAAAAGAATGGGGGGCTACTGGCAGTAGCAGGCGGACTAGCCGATGCTCGTCTTGGCGTAAGACTCGCGCTCAATGTCCTGCACTTCAACACACAACTGAACATTCAGCCCAACAGGCCAAACACAAATGGCCTGCAGCGCGTCCAACAGATTCTTGGACAACGCCTGCTTGGTCTCCGTGGTACGACCACTGAGCAGGGCCAGCTTGGCGTGTACAAAAGCGCGGTTGGCTGTTGACGTGCCAACCAAAAATTGCTCGAACCGAACCGCGCGGCTCTTGATGTCAATGTCTTCAAACTGACCGGAGGCAACCAAGGTTTGGTTGAGCGCCATCAAAGCACTCTCGGCGTTGAACTGGGGCAGGTTGCTGGAGTATTCGACGGTCAGATGGGGCATGTTCTTCCTTGTGTGGCGAGAGACTAAAAGCAATCCACACCATTGTCGCGCACGCTAGCTTTGCGGCGGCTTAAACCGCTTCTCCTTGTCATACGGAAACACATCGTGCACGTGCCCTGCCTGGATGCGGTCCTTGTGGCTTTGCCAGAACGAGGCTTCCAGCAGGTCGGCGTGGTGCTGCATGAAGATGCTGCGCACGGCCGGGTTACCCAGCAGAAAGGGGCCGAAGGTCTCGGGAAACACGTCCTTGGGGCCCACGCTGTACCAGACCTCGCCGGACATTTCGTCCTCTTCGTTGTGCGGCACCGGTACCTTGCGAAACTTGCAATCGGTGATGTATTCGATCTCGTCGTAATCGTAAAACACGACCTTGCCGTGGCGCGTGATGCCGAAGTTCTTCCACAACATGTCGCCGGGGAAGATATTGGCGGCCACCAGATCCTTGATGGCGTTGCCGTATTCAACAACGCCGCGCTCGATCTGCTCGCGCGCGCGCTGCGCGACCGGGCTCTGGTCCGTGGCATTGGCGCCACCGGCATCAAAGGCTTCTTGCAGGTAGATGTTCAGCGGGATCATGCGCCGCTCGATGTAGACGTGTTTGATGATGACTTCCACCGTGCCGTCGCCATCGCGGTCGCTGATCTCCAGCTGGCTGGGGGCAAACTTTTCGATCTCGGCAATCAGCTCGTCGTCGAAACGGTCGCGCGGAAAACCGACCTCGCTGTACTCCAGCGTGTCGGCCATACGGCCCACGCGGTCGTGCTGTTTGACCAGTAAATACTTGCCCTTGATCTGCTCACGGGTCGTTTCCTTTTGCGGTGGGTAGTAGTCCTTGATGACCTTGAACACATAGGGAAACGACGGAAGATCGAACACCAGCATGACCATGCCCTTGATGCCGGGCGCGATGCGGAACTTGTCGGTGCTGTGGCGCTGGTGGGCCAGCAGGTCGCGGTAAAACAGCGTCTTGCCCTGCTTCGCCAGGCCCAGCGCGTTGTAGATTTCGTTGCGTGGCTTGCGCGGCATCATGCTGCGCAGAAACTGCACATAGGCCGACGGAATCTCCATGTCCACCATGAAGTAGGCCCGTGCAAAGCTGAACAGCATCAGCAGGTCGTCCTCGCCAAACAGCGCCGCATCAATGATCAGCCTGGACCTTTGGCCGTGGCTGTCTTCGGCGGCATCACCCGCGGCATTTCTGCCCGTTGGGGGCGCCTTGGTATGCAGAATCGGCAGCGCAAACGGAAACTCGTTGAAACCGTTGATCAGCTTGCCGACGATGTAACAACCCTTGTTGCGGAAGAACAGCCCGGTCAGCACCTGGATCTGGAAGTTGGCGCGCAGCTTGGCATCCCCCAGGCGCTCCATCATGGCCTGTTGCACCAGGCCGCAGTAGTGCTCCAGATTCTCGAAGGGGCGCTGCAGATCAAAGTCGGTGACCATGGTCACCAGCACGCTGGTCATGGTGTCGCGCGTCGGGTAGTACGAGCGGTAGGTGGGGCGCTTCAGGGACTCGTCGTTTTCAATGTACTCGGTGCTGACGGCCGGCCGCACAAAGATGAAATCGTTTTGGAAATAACTGCGGTGCAGGATCTTGGTCGTGACCGAATTGAAGAAGGTCTCTGCCAGCTCGGGCTGGTGGTGGTTGACCAGCAAACCGATGTAGTGCAGCTTGATCTGCTGCCAGATGTCCATGGACTGGTCGCCGGCCTTGAATTCACGCTCCAGCCGCTTGGAGCATTCCATCACCCGCAAATCGTAGAACTCAATCCGCTCGCGCTGCGCCCGCTGCTGGCCGTGCCAGTCCGCGGTCTCGAAGCGGTGCTTGGCGCGGGCCGACTCGGTGCGGAACAACTGGTAGTGGCGGTTAAAGCCATCCATCATCGCCTTGGCGATGTCGTAGGCAATGGAAGAGTCAAGCCGGGTGGGAAACATGATGCTCTCTTTTTAATAGCTACATGTGCAATATCGGCGAGGGCTAGCGGCCTATTTCACCGCAGGGCCGCCCCAAGGTGAAATCACCCCTCGGGGGGGCAGCGCGCCACACGCAGTGGGCAAGCGTGGGGGCCTGCATATCCGTTAAGCCTGCTCGTGGCGGGCGATCAGGCGCACGCCTGACAGGGCCTGGCGGTACAACGCGTCCAGGTCATCCGTGCCGGTCACGGTCATGTGCAGATCCTGCAGCAAGCCGTCTTGCAGGCCATAGACCCAGCCGTGCAGCGTGACGTCCTGGCCGCGCGACCAGGCATCCTTCATGACTGTGCTTTGCGCCACGTTGACCACCTGCTCGATGACGTTGAGTTCACACAGCGCATCCGCACGGCCATGCTCGGGCAGCACCTCCAGCAGATGGCGATGGCGGTCACGCACGTCCTGCACGTGGCGCAGCCAGTTGTCGGCCAGGCCAATGCGCGCGCCCTCCAAAGCCGCCTGCACACCCGAGCACCCGTAGTGGCCGACCACCATCACGTGCTGAACTTTCAGGCGCTCGACCGCGAACTGGATGGTGGACAAGGCATTGAGGTCGGAGTGGACGACCACATTGGCGACGTTGCGGTGCACAAACACCTCGCCTGGCTCCAGCCCCGTGATCTGGTTGGCAGGCACGCGGCTGTCGGAGCAGCCTATCCACATGTACTTGGGCTTCTGTTGGGCCTTGAGGTTGGTGAAAAAGCCGGGGCGCTCGGCCTCCATGCGGGCGGCCCAGGCGCGGTTGTGGGCGAAGAGGTCGGTGAGTTTGTCTGCCATGGGGTCTTTCTATCGAGTCAATTGGGGACAGCGCTTGCGCGTTGAGCTGCGGTCTGTCCCGCAAGACGCTATTTTCTACGAAGTGAATGGCGAACGTTCCAGTCCAGCAGGCCATAACGGGCGCGCTCCTGCTGGTCGTCCAACGCGTTGAATTCGCAATTGGCAACCGGTGCGGATGTAGCCGCAACAGGCGCCGAACTGCAGGTGAAAGAATTCTTGTTCCCCAGTTGCCACAGGCCCTGCGCATTGCGAACCTCACCGGTGAAAAACATGGTGCGCGGGGCATCCAGCGGCGTAGCCTGGGGTGTGCGCAGCAAGTTGCGCCCGGCGTTGATATAGGGGCCGTCCACGCCAACCAAGGGCAACAGCGTATTGAACATGTCACGGTGGCTGGCAGGCAGTGCCTGCTGCGGGCCACACTGCAATCCCTCGCCCCAGATCACAAACGGCACCTGGCGCTGCAGGTAACGGCGCGATGCGTCGGCATACATACCGAAGGAGCGCACATTGTGGTCACCGGTTGCGGCGATGATGGTGTTTGCCTTCAGTGGGCCCTTTTGCACGTCCTGCACAAAGCCGCCCAGCAGGTCGGTGGCGTAGTGGTAGCTGTCCAGGTTCAGCAGCAAGGTGTCGGAAGTGGTCTCGCCCTGCCACAGCGCCATGTCGCGCGGCACACGCTGGTAATCCGCTGGCAAGTCGTAGGGCGGGTGGTTGGTGGATGTCAGCACAAACACAAAGATGGGTTTGTCCGCGGGCTGGGCCGCCAGACGCTTGGTCAGGTACTTGAAGACATAACTGTCCCACACGCCCCAGATGCCGAGCGTGGCGTCGGGGTACTGCTCTTTAAGCGTATTCGCATCCACCACTTCGTCAAAGCCTTGTACCGCCAACACGCGGTTCAGGTCGCGCCAGCCGGATCGGGCCGAGGTGACAAACAGGGTCTGGTAGCCAGCGTCCTTGACCACTTTGGGAATGGCCCACGGGATGGGCTTGCGCCCCACATCACCCATGGTCAGCGGCGTGATAGGGGTGGAAAACAAAATCGCTTCCAACGAGGGGTGGGTGCCAGGCTGTGCAGAGTCGAAGTTGCTGAAATGGCAGGCTCTGCTCGGATCCGTCAGCGTCGGTGCCATGCGGCCCAACACGTCGAACTTAGGCCCCTGGTAGAGCAAGGGCTCGGCGCTCCACGACTCCATCAGAAAGAAGATCAGGTTCTTCTTGGGCGTGCCCGCAGGCAATGCCTCGTGTGCCGTCAGCGAGGCTTTGACCTCAGCCTCGCTGCCGTGCGGCATGCCCAGCACGTCGGCGGCTGCCAGCGCTGATTCAAAACCCATGGCCTTAAGCCCGGCCAGCGGGTTCTGCAGGTTTTGCGATTCACCCCGGCTATCCCAGGCATACTTCAGCGCGATAGGCCCATTGGGCACCATGTCATTCAGGAACTGCGAGGTGGTAACGGTCAGGTGCTGGCGCTGCAAGGCCATCTGGCGCAGCGTGCCTTTGATGGCAAAGGCCAGTGCCAACAAAACGACCAAGACCAACACCAGCTTGACGGCGACGTTGCGACTCTGCAGTGCCGTATCGGGCTTGAGGCGCGTCACCAGCATACGGTGCAGCGCCGCGGAAGCAAAGGTCAGCAACGCAGCCAGCAGCAGCGTCCATACCACTGGAAAGTCATGCCAGATGGTTTGCAACACGGCGGTGGTGTCATCTTCCACCAGGCCAAACACCAGCGAATCTATCGGTGTCTTGTAAAAGCCAAAGTAATGCAGATTGACCAGGGACAGCATCACATAGAAAAAAGCGGCTCCCGCAGCGATGCGTCCGTACACCTTGCTCGACACCCAGGGCAGCACCAGCAGTAGCAGGAAACCCGCTACCGCACTGACCTTCAAATCAAAGCGCAAGCCCTGCACAAACACGCTGGCCAGGTCAGTGTTGGAGGCCTGGTAACCCGTGGGCCAGAAATACGCCAACTGCCCCAGACGGATCAGGGACAGCGCCAGCACCAATGGCAGCACCAGCACCCAGGCGCGCAGCAGGCCGCGCAGGGTGGCGTTGAGAAGTGAAGTCAGTGTGCGGGCAATGGCGGATTTCATCTAGGCGGTTCGTGAGCTATGGCTTTGCTGATTAAGTCCGTTCGCGTTGAGCTTGTCGAAACGCAGCCCTTACAAATCAAAGACTTGCGAAAGGCTTCGACCAGCTCAGCCCGAACGGAAGTACGTGTTCAGCGTAGCCCTAAGACTCACATTGTCTCAGCGAACAGCTCCCGCCCAATCAGCATGCGGCGGATCTCACTGGTTCCGGCGCCAATCTCGTACAACTTGGCATCGCGCCACAGGCGACCCAGCGGGTATTCGTTGATGTAGCCATTGCCGCCAAAGATCTGTACGCCCTCGCCGGCCATCCAGGTGGCTTTTTCAGCAGTCCACAGAATGACGGAGGCGCAGTCCTTGCGGACTTGGCGCACATGTTCCACGCCCAGCAGATCCAGGTTCTTGGCCACGGTGTAGGCAAAGGCGCGTCCAGCCTGCAGCACGGTGTACATGTCGGCCACCTTGCCCTGGATCAGCTGGAATTCACCAATGCTTTGACCAAATTGCTTGCGGTCGTGGATGTAGGGGATGACGTTGTCCATCACCGACTGCATGATGCCCAAGGGGCCACCGGTCAGCACGGCACGTTCATAGTCCAGGCCACTCATCAGCACCTTGGCGCCACCGTTGACGTTGCCCAGCACGTTCGCGTGCGGCACTTCGACGTTGTTGAACACCAGTTCACCGGTGTGGCTGCCGCGCATACCCAGCTTGTCGAGCTTTTGCGCAATGCTGAAACCGGGCATGCCCTTTTCGATCAAAAAGGCGGTCACGCCGCGTGCGCCCAATTCAGGTTCACTCTTGGCGTAGACCACCAGCGTAGCCGCATCAGGGCCATTGGTGATCCACATCTTGTTGCCATTGAGCAGGTAGTAGCCGCCCTTGTCTTCGGCCTTGAGCTTCATGCTCAGCACATCAGAGCCAGCCCCCGGTTCGCTCATGGCCAGTGCACCCACGTGTTCTCCGCTGATCAGCTTGGGCAGGTATTTGGCACGTTGTGCGTCCGTGCCATTGCGTTTGATCTGGTTCACGCACAGGTTGCTGTGCGCGCCGTAGCTCAGACCCACGGAGGCGCTGGCGCGGGAAATTTCTTCCATCGCAATCATGTGCGCCAGGTAGCCCATGTTGGCGCCGCCATATTCCTCCCCCACCGTAATGCCCAGCACGCCCAGGTCGCCCATCTTGCGCCACAGGTCCATCGGGAACTGGTCGGTCTTGTCGATCTCGGCGGCGCGGGGGGCGATCTCGGCTTGCGCAAATTCGCGCACTGCGTCGCGCAGGGCGTCAATGTCTTCGCCGAGTTGGAAGTTCAGGCCGGGCAGGTTGTTCATGGGTGTTGTCTCCTTGTGGGTAAGTCAGGGGGGTTGTTGTGGCCGTGGTCAGGCCTTGGCGTGCTTGGTTGTCGTGGATTTGGTCGCCGGCTTCTGGGCCTTGGCCAGCAGCGCGCGGGCTTCTTTTTCGTGGGCCTTCAGTTCATCCAGGTTGGCCTGCAGGTCGGTCATCTGGGACTCCAGCTGCAGGCGGTGCGCGGCCAGCACGTCCAAAAACTTCTGCAACTGCGCGCCGGTGTCGCGCGGGCTGTCGTACATCTGGATGATGTCCTTGGCCTCGGTCAGTGACAGGCCCAGGCGCTTGGCGCGCAGTGTGAGCTTGAGGCGTGTGCGGTCGCGCCCGCTATAGACGCGTGAACGCCCACCAGGCCCGGTCCGCTGGGGCTCCAGCAGCCCCAGGTCTTCGTAGAATCGGATCGCGCGGGTGGTCAGATCGAACTCGCGCGCCAGATCGCCAATGCTGTAGGTGATACTCATGGATGGTGTGAACAAGGGAGACAGTGCCCTGAAAAGGCCCCGCCTAGAATGCCCATTTTGTGTTGACGTTTACGTAAACGTCAATTATGTAATAAAAAGGCGCTCCCATGAACGA